>NZ_LMEG01000027.1:0-30544 GCF_001426275.1 Ensifer sp. Root423
CGTCACGCTTAAACTCTTCGCTGAAATTCGATTTGCTCATGATGCTCTTCTTGCCTCAAAATTAGGAAAGAAGGCGTCTACAAATCTCGGTGCTATTCACTCAGCAGCAGTTTGTTCACGACGACGTGCGGCGCGCCCTGAGCTCACATGTTGCGCTCTGAATGCGCAATGAGTGCATCGGTGTTCGCTAAAAGTCGCCTTACGGCGTTACGGGCCGCGTTCGGGCGTTGAAGCCGAATGCTTTTCTCGATGTTCTCATGGAGCCTAAGGGCATGGACGAGGGTGCTGTCGTTCCGGGTTACCAGCAGGAAAAGGTGGTTGAGTGCGGATTCAATCAACGTCCCGAGCGGAATGAGGAGGTCATTTCCGGAAGCGCGCAGGATCGCGAGGTGGAAGCGCGTGTCAGCTTGGGTGCGAGCCTGCAGCGTTGTCGCTTGCCCCATGTCTCTCAGTGCCTCGGTGATTTCGGCCATCTGTTCTTCGCTGCGGCGGATCGCTGCAAGGGCGGTGGCTTCCGGTTCGATGATGTGACGAAATTCCTGTACGGTCTTGAGGAACTGGATCCGATCCGGCGAGTGTGCGTACCAACTCAGGACGTCGCGGTCGAGCAGGTTCCAACGCTCCTTCGGCTCCACCCAACTGCCGATTTTTGGACGCGATGCGAGTAGCCCCTTGGCCATCAATATCTTGATCGCCTCCCTGACAGCGGTTCGGCTTACATTGAAGATTTCCGTCCACTGGGCCTCGTTCGGCAGGATCGTTCCCGGAGGATAGTCGCCACGCACGATCCTGAGCCCGATATCTTCGGCGAGCGACATATGAACGCTCGGCCCTGACATGCGCGGCGCGTCGAGCCGTCGGGTCGCACGCGCCGCCTCCGCGGTACCCGAGCCTGCGGAGAGTTTTTCTGGTCGCTGTTCAGCCATTCATCTTTTCTCGTATCTCGAACCCTCTAGCCACGCATTGCGTCACCTGCCGCCAACATAGGTCCGCCAGCTGTGTTGCGGCTGAAAACCGAGCATCGCGCGCGCCTTCCGGTTCGACAGAAGTGTCTCGTATTCGCCAAGCTGTCCTTTGACCGGTACGCCCCGATAGAACCGGTCGATCAGCTCTTGCGTCGGAAGGTCTGAAGACGTCTCGTCGTTCGCTGCATTGAAGATCTGGAACCCGAGACCATCCGTGTCGATGGCCCTGAGGGTGATCTGGCCGAGGTCCCGCGCGTCGATGTAGCTCCAGGCGATGCGCTTTCGAAATCCAGGGTCGGCAAACCAGCCTGGGAAAAGGTGGTATTCGTTGGGCTCGATCACATTTCCAATGCGCAATGCATAGATGTCGGCTCCGCTTCTGAGCGCAAAGGCGCGCGCGGTCCTTTCGTTCACCACCTTGGAGAGCGCGTAGCTGTCCATCGGATCGACGTCATAGTCCTCATCGAGCGGAAAATAGTGCGGGTTTCGTGGCTCATTGGCGAAGACGAGACCGTAGGTCGTTTCGCTGGATGCGATGACGATCTTGCGGATGCCAAGTTTCGCCGCCGCCTCAATGACATTGTAGGTGCCCATCACATTGATGCGAAAGAGTTCATTGTCAGGCGCGATCAGGATGCGCGGGATCGCCGCGAAATGAACAACGGCATCGATCGGTTGCGGCGCAAGCGACGGGTCGAATTCGTGCAGGCCGGTGTAGCTCGACAGTGCATTGAACACTTGGCCGCTGTCGGCAATGTCGGTGATCAGCGTGCGTACTTTCGGGTTATCGAGGGGCTTCGTGTCGAGGTTGAGCACCTGATGGCCCTGCCCGAGGAGGTATTGCACGACATGGCGGCCAGCCTTGCCGCTACCTCCGGTGAAGATGATCCGCTTGGTCATTGCGCTCTCCGTGCTTTGCAAAATTGGGGAATGGTCTTGTCGATGATAGTTCGCCGAAGGGAACTTCCAAGCGGGGTCGTTGCAAGGAGTCGCGGCCGGCCGTCAAGCGTGCTGACCGCGCTCGCTGCTCATGGGGCGGAGGCGCCGGAGGCCGTCAAAGGGCGCTCCGGCCACCGTTCCTATTTCTGGATGCAGGTATCGGCCGTATCCTTGGTGCATTCATCGAGACCGGTAAATACCGGATCGTCTACCGGCTTGCCGGCGATCAGGTCGAGCATGACCGATGGCGCCTTGTAGCCCATTTCGAAGGGTCGTTGGCCGACAAGTGCGGTCACGAGACCCTCCTTGGCGATCGCCACTTCCTCTCCGATCGTATCGGCCGCGCCGATGACGAATTCATTCTTCGCAATCTTGTCTGCCATCGGCTTGAACAGATCGCGATAGGGTTGCGGCGCACCGAACAGTGGCCAACCACCCATGATGCCGAAGGCGTCGAGATCGGGATTGGCCGCAAGAATGTCCGTCATCGCCTGCACGCCTTTGGCGCCGTCGTCATTGGTAAAGACCGGGCAGCCAGCAACCTCGGTCCAGCCACCTTCACCCTTTAGCTCGGCCAGCCCGTCCTTGCCGGTCAGCACGTCACGCATCCCTTGAGCACGGCGCAGGATGTTATCAGCGCCAGGGTTCCCTTCGATCGTGCAGATCTTGCCGCCGTTCGGTTTTGCCTTCTTGATGTAGTCCGCGATCCGCGCGCCCATCGTATAGTTGTCGGTACCAAGATAGGTCTTTCGCAGGCCCGCATCTTCCTTGGCAAGGTCGGCGTCAAGCGTCATGACCGGGACTGTCGGGTTTGCCGACTTCAACGTC
The DNA here is from genome assembly GCF_001426275.1 of Ensifer sp. Root423. Lineage (NCBI taxonomy): Bacteria > Pseudomonadati > Pseudomonadota > Alphaproteobacteria > Hyphomicrobiales > Rhizobiaceae > Ensifer > Ensifer sp. Root423. Next base: position 2,733 of record NZ_LMEG01000027.1, read on the forward strand.
TGGGCGATCAGCTTGGCGTTGGAAGGCGAAATGGCGATCGCAGCCGTGCTGGGCTTGCCGAGCATGTCCTGGACGATCTGCGCTTCTCCTGCTTCGTCGGAAGTCGACGCCGGGCCGGTATAGAAGCATTCATATTCCGAGCTTGTGTTTTCCTTGTTCCACTTCTGGCAACCCTGATTGATCGCCTCGAAGAAGGGATTGTCGAGACCCTTGACGACGATGACGAGCTGCTTTTTCGTCTGGGCGCCGGCGGGGCCGGCGGCCAGCGCCAGCGCTGCGACTGCAAGCACCAATGCTTTCCTCATTTTATCCTCCCGTTGAAACAAGCGGACACCCTCTGTCCGCGGCACAAATCAACCCGGATACCAGACGATACGAGGGTCACTTGGTGGACGCTCGTATTGAAAGGCCTGGTCGATAAGCTTTTCGAGATCGTATTCCGGTTGCCAGTCCAGCAGGAATTTTGCCTTGCTGTTGTCCAACCAGTTTGAGTGGAAATGGCTTGGAACATCGACCGACGGCAGGCCGCGCGTGCGTTCGAGATAGCTTGCGACCTCGCCGTAATCGACCGGACGATCCATGGCGATGTTGAAACGTTGACGCTCTGCGTGCGGATTGTCGATCGTGCTGAGGATCGCTGACACAAGGTCGCTGACGTGGACGAAGTTGCGCTTGAGCGGTCTTCCGTCGGCATCGCGCAGTAATGGTACGGTTCCGGCCTTTGCGTGGCGCCTGGCTTCATGGGGCGGAAAATACGTCTTCCAGTCCGGTCCACCGAAAACGTCGTCGCCGAAGGAAAGCGAGTGCCTGAAGTCGTCCTTTTCCATGATCCACGGCGCACGCAGGCAGCAGACGTTCATCCCATATTGGACTGAGTACTGCTCGACCATCACCTCCTCGAGGACTTTGGAGAGCGCGTAGCTGCCGGGATAGGCGCGATGCGGTGTCACCTCGGTTATCGGTCCTTCATGGCGGTAGAAGAAATGGCCGACCGCGGCGTCGCCGCCGATCAGAATGAACTGCCGGGCTGTTGGGCTCATTCTGAACGCTTCGAGCAGCCAAAAGAGACCTTTGACGGTCACATCCATGACGTCGGCGGGCGTTTCCTTGCAGGTCGCCAGATGCACGATATGGGTCGCGCCGGCAATCGCGGCGTCAGCGACCGCGCGATCGGCGATGGAGCCGCGGATAATCTCGAGGCGCTCGCTTGGATTGAGCACGCGGTTGTGGCAGAGCGCGCGAATGCGCGCTTTCGAAAAACGTGGTCGGTCAAGCAGCGTGGATATGAGGTGCTGCCCGACCTTGCCCGTTGCCCCGGTGACAAGGATAAGCATGCTTATCTCCCAGTAGTAGCTAATATATGATTGCGACTTTCGTCAATGTCTAATTGTCATACAAATAAGGTTTATCAGACGAGAGATCATTGACGCGGTTGTGATGATTTGCGTAAATAAGCAATCTCTCACTCAAGGGGCGGGCATATTGTGACGCGCCTTGGTGAAGGCCGCGCGTCTTGGGAGTTTGGAAGGCTGGTCGTGCTGCTAGAACTCAGCAATATTTCCAAGCACTTCGGGGCCATACAGGCCGTCAATGACATTTCGCTGTCGTTAGAGGCGGGCCAGGTTGTCGGATTGATGGGCGACAACGGCGCCGGCAAGTCGACTCTCGTCAAAATGATTGCGGGAAACTTTCGACCGAGCGAAGGCACGATGCGCCTCAATGGCAGCGAAATCGTGCTGCATCGCCCGGTCGAGGCGCGGCACTTCGGAATTGAGATCGTGCACCAGGATCTTGCCCTTTGTGACAATCTCACCGCGGCGGCGAACGTTTTTCTCGGACGCGAACTGAGGCGGGGCATCGGCCCATTGGGCGTGCTCGACTACAAGGCAATGTACCGGAAGGCCGCGGAGATCTTTAAGGAACTCCGTTCCGAGACCAGAGCACGCGACCTCGTGAAACAGATGTCGGGCGGTCAACGCCAGGCGGTGGCGATTGCGCGTACGATGATTTCGGAGGCGAAAATCGTTCTGATGGACGAGCCGACCGCGGCCATTTCCGTGCGCCAGGTCGCTGAAGTGCTCCATCTCATCCGACAACTGCGCGATCGTGGCATTCTGGTTGTGCTTATCAGCCATCGCATGCCCGACGTATTCGATGTCGCCGATCGCGTCGTTGTCATGCGCCGAGGCCGAAAGGTGGCGGACAAGCCAATCATCGAGACCTCTCCGGAAGAGGTGACAGGACTTATTACTGGCGCCATTGAGGGTGGATAGCGGAAAACGATCTGGGTCTTTTGCGCCGGAGGAACGCGAGGTTAACATGGCAACGACGCTGCACGAGACGATAGCCCATAGGCAGCGCACGCTCGCAGCAACAGTCCTGGGCAGCCAGACCTTCTGGGTACTGGTCGCCGTCGTTCTCGCCTGCATCTTCCTGTCATTCGCCACCGACAGTTTCGCAACGGCAAAGAACCTCTACAACATCACCCGCAACGTCACTTTCATCGCAATCATCGCGCTCGGGATGACGCTTGTCATCATCACCGGTGGGATTGATTTATCGGTAGGGTCGGTGCTCTGCCTGTGCAGTATGGTACTTGCAGTCACGATGCATGCGGGATACGGCATAGGGACGGGCATTGCCGTCTCGGTCGCCACGGCATTAGTGATCGGCGCGTTCAATGGCATCTTGATTGCCTATCTCGGCTTTCCGCCCTTTGTCGTAACGCTCGGCATGCTCTCGGTTGCCCGGAGCCTGGCCATGGTCGCGTCCAACAATACTGTCGTCTTCGAATTTGGCCCCGATCATGCCAAGCTGCTGGCGTTGGGCGGTGGGGCGGTCTTCGGTATCGCCAATCCAGTGATCTACATGATCGTGCTGGCGCTCCTGACCGGCTTCGTGCTGCGGTGGACGCGGATCGGCCGCTACATTTACGCCATTGGTGGCAACGAAAAGGCGGCCGTTGCCACGGGCCTTCCCGTACGACCCATCAAGGTCTGCGTCTATATGATCTCGGCGCTGTCGGCTGGCATCGCCGGCATCATTCAGACCGGCTGGCTGGGTGCTGTGACGACCAATATTGGAGCGGGCATGGAGTTGCAGGTCATCGCTGCGGCAGTGATTGGGGGCGCTAATCTCGCTGGCGGCGCAGGTACTGCCTTCGGCGCACTTGTCGGTGCGGCACTCATCGAGGTGATCCGCAATAGCCTCGGACTTCTCGGCATCAATGCGTTCTGGCAGGGGACATTCATCGGCGGCGCGATAATCCTTGCAGTCCTTTTCGATCGCATCCGCAATTTCCGCCAAAGCGAGTAGCGCACACGCCCTGCAGCACGCGATTTTCTCACGCGTTGGTCGCGCACGCCAGTGCGCGCGGTAGTGCGAGTTTGTGTTCTATTCCCGGTGGAGAACGCGTTCATCACCCGCCTACCATTCTTCGAAGGCCGCTTGCGGTCGTGAAGGCTGCTCGGACCTATGCGTCTCACTGGAGAGGAGAGGCATGACGGATCCAGCATGCTGTGGCTCGGGGTGCTCGCTACCCATAGGCATACGAGCCAGCGCCTATGGCCATCAGGGCCAGGAGACGGGGATACTTATGACCGAGGGCAAAGAGGTCGAGATTTGGTCGAGGGCAAGCTCGACGGTGTTGCACTTGGTGAGGCAATTTACGGCCAAACCCGCAGCGCCACACTAGCCATTCGGCAGTTCTTTGAGCATTGTCAGTCGGTTTCCAGGCAACAGAGCGATGATTTTGTCCTGTTCAAGAGCGTAGAGCACCTCCAGGATTTCATCCTGCGAGAATCCTGCCGAGGTCAAAGGATCGCCGACTTCAAACACGTTGATGGACATGTCCGGCATAGCCTTCAATGCGCGTAGGCGCTCGATCAATGCGATTTCGGTTTCCGTGAATCTGCTCATACCAACTACATAACGCTCTTCGGGCAGAATTGTCTCATGGCCATTGCACGTCTGCCGTCATCGCTATGACCATGGTCCGCGGATCGAGCTGTTCCAGCGGATCGAGCTCTTCCAGTTGCACGACCTGCGCACGGCCTGGCGGCGGCCCTCGGCTACGCGGTGTTGTCACGAAGCGTTGACGGCGTTGTGAAAAAGCCCCACCTTCGCCGGAGCGATGATGGGGCTCCTACCTTGATCCGGAGGGATCCGAGATCATCAGCAAAGCAAAAACACGAATGTACGGAAAAGGTTCCCGCTTGCTGGGCCGCCTTGGCCGGTTCCGAGAGGGGAAGGCATCGAGGCTTGCCGCCTTTGTGGGCGGTTCGCATTTGATCCGACGTATTCGTCATTTTTCGCAGAGCCTTCGCTCCCCGAAATAGGGTTGGTAGCTGCAGTCCGATGGCCGGAAGGAGCGATAGCTGCGAGAGCAAGCGGTGATGTTGCAGCTCTGAGGCGGAGCGCTGTCGTCAACCAGAACGCCCGCTGCGGGGGTCGCCAACGCTTCCCGCATGAAATCCCGCCAAATCTGCGCTGGCATATCCCCGCCCGTTACGCCTTTCATCGGCGTGTCATCGTCGTTGCCGACCCAGACCCCTGCGACAAGTGGCTCGGTGAACCCGACAAACCAAGCGTCACGATTGTTCTGGCTGGTGCCGGTCTTGCCAGCAGCAAACGCGCCGGGGTCGGCTGCGCGCCCGGTACCGCGTTCCACGACAAGCTGTAGAAGGGAAAGGAGATCGCGCCGATAGGGGGCCAGATCCACGCTTGGCGTATCTTTTGCCCCGACTCGAAAAGCCGTTGCTTGGTTCGAAGCCTGAAATTCGATAATTCCCCTGGGTTCAACGGGGGCCTTGCCGAATTGCACGGACGCATAGGCACTTGTCAGGTCAAGCAAGCTGACCTCGGACGTGCCTAACGCCAGCGAAGGCGTATCGACAAGTGGCGCGTCGATCCCGAGTTCACGCGCGGCACTGATCACCTTGTCAAGGCCGACATGTTGGGCGAGCGCCACTGTTGGCGCGTTTAAAGACCGGGCGAAGGCCTCAGCGATCGTGACCCAGCCGCGATAGCGGCCGCCGGAATTCTCTGGTGACCAGCCGTTGATTTCGATCGGTGCGTCCAGTACCCGGTCGGATAAGGAAAGTCCGGCCTTCAGAGCGGCATAGTAAACGAACAACTTGAAGGTGGAGCCCGGCTGCCGTTTTGCCGTGACGGCACGGTTGAACTGGCTCTCTTTGTAATCGCGGCCGCCGACCATGGCCACAACCGCTCCATCCGGGGTCATTGCCACCAATGCGGCCTGAGATGCACCAACAGTTCTTCCCTCAGTATCCAAGGCCCTCTTGATGACCCTTTCGGCAATCCCCTGAAGCCGGGGAACAAGCGTCGTTCGAACTGTGGTCGAGCCCGGCGAAGTCCCGGCGATTTCGCTCGCCTGCGGTGAGACCCAGTCCGCAAACCAACTGCCGGATCGGGGCGTTGGCGTTGTCGGGTGGAGGGTAGCAAAGCTCGCCTTGATCTGCGCAGCCTTTGACGCGTCAACCTTGCCGTTCGCAACCATCGCGTCGAGGACGACCGATGTGCGCTTTCGGGAACCTTCAAGATTGTCGATCGGGTTCCATAGGCTAGGAGCCCGCAACAATCCCGCCAGAAGCGCCGATTCCGAAAGGTTTAGCGCTCCGATATCCTTGTTGAAATAAATGCGTGCGGCGGCCGGCATACCCGTTGCGCCAGCGCCAAGATAGGCGCTGTTGAGGTAACGCGTCAGGATTTCCTGCTTTCCGAGTTTCCACTCCAGCCACAGGGCAATCACAAACTCCTGTATCTTTCGTTTTACCGTACGATCGCTGTCGAGATACTGCAACTTGATGAGCTGCTGGGTGATCGTGCTACCACCCTCCACAACCGACCCTGCCTTGAGGTTTCGAAGAAGCGCTCGTCCGATGCCTCTGATATCGATGCCGAAGTGGTCCATGAACCGCCGGTCTTCAACAGACAGTACCGCATCGATCAGTTGTGGCGTGAATTGGTCGAACTGTGCGTAAGATCCTTGATAAGGTCCTTGTCTGACCAGCGGCTGACCGTCTGCGGTTTCCAACACCACGATAGGCTTTAGTGTACCGTCCCGGATCTCGGCCCAAGGGACATCTTTTAGCGCCCACACCAAGCCCGTTACACCAACCAGAATACAGAAAACGGCGGTCAGCCGCACCGCCGATTTCCACCTGGCTTTCCTTTGCAAGACAGGCTGGCTAGACCGGCGAAGCGCTCGTCCTGCCTTTTTGGGAGCGTTCGCAAGTGCCCCGCCGAGATTTTTCAGCAGAAATGAAAGAGTTTGCTTATCCGTAGCCTGGACCTTGGTCTTTACGGACGAAGCAGCCGCCCGGACCTTGACCTTGACCGCTGTTGAGATAGCCCGCGAATCGTAGTGAAGCGCACGAAGCAGAGCGTGCGCTGCCTGTCGGGTCTGCTCAAACGGCAGAGGTGGACGTTCGCTCGTTCCAGCTCGGATGAACGGGTCAGCGTCTGCGCTGTGATCCCACTCTTTTGTTCCCGCGGGGGCTCTCTGGGCGAGCATTTTCGCCTTTTGATGGTCGTCCGACCCAGTGCCACTTCGTGTAGAGACGTGAGGATTGCGGGGCATTTTTTAAGACGCTCAAACCCTTAATGACTTAGAGCACTGTGGCGGGTTCTCAACGTACGGCAAAGACGCTGGTTCCAGCCAAAGGAAATACGCCGCCATCATCAGTGCGCGCGTCACGACAGGTGGGACCTAAAAATCCCAACCGTGGCGGGCGCGAGCTTAGGTCTTGAGACTGCCTTTACCAGCCCGCGAACTGCGAAACAACTGTATCGGGAACGTCGGAGACTTCGGCGAAAGCTCGATCCAGAACGTTTAATGCCTGAACGATGTCGGTGTCCGGGACGGTCAGCGGCGGAGTCATCTCCAGAACATTTGCGTTCATCCCGACACAGTAGACGACGAGGCCGAGTTCATAGGCCCGATAGATAAGTTTTGCTGCTTCCGCTCGCGCTGGAGCCCGTGTCTGCCGATCGAGAACGAGGTCGACGCCGCAGGCAAGACCTCGACCGCGGATATCGCCGATCAGTTGATATCGTTCGGCAAGCCTTGCCAGGCCGTCGCGCAGCAGTTTGCCTTTGCGCTCCGCTTCCTGCGCAAGCTCGTCGCGCTCAATGGTTTCAAGAACGGCAAGGCCGGCGGCAGTAGAGATCGGATTGCCGTGGAGCGTCTGCATGGCAAAGGCGCTGGCACAATCGAGGATGCGTGCCGGGCCGATCGCGGCAGAAAGCGGCAGCCCGCCGCCAAGACCCTTGCCGATGGTCAGGATGTCGGGGACGAAATCCTCATGTTCGAAGCAATGCAGGCGGCCGCTGCGGCCAAGCCCGACCTTCACTTCGTCGCAGACGACGAGCACATTGAATTCCCGGCAGATCGCGGAAAAGGCTTTAAAAAAACCGGTTGGCGGAACGATCAGGCCGCCGTCGGACTGGATCGGCTCGATGAAGGCGACCGCGAAACGCTCCGGCGCCGCCTCAAGTCGCTCCCGTAATTCTGCGAGTATCGCACCACCTGTCGGGTCGTCGTGGTAGGGCCGGTAGGGATCGGGGTACGGTAGCAGGAGCAGTCCGTCTGCCTTGGTCGCGCCCGCCTGGACGCTGTGGCCGGAAAAAGCCATCGAGCCCACGGTACAGCCGTGGTAGGCGCCGACGAAGGCGATGACGCCCGACCGTCCCGTCGCCTTGGTGACAGCGCGAAAGACCGCCTCGTTGGCATCGGATCCGGAATGACCGAACCAGACCTTGTTGTCGCCCGATCCGGGAAAGGCCGTGAGGAGTTTTTCGGCAAGGGCCGCCGCCGGTCCATTGGCGGCAGAAAGAACACTGGCGCCGGCGGGATTTGCCGCAGCACCGGAGATTGCCTCAACCAGCGCCGGGTGGCCATAGCCAAGGCTCGCCGCCCCCCATGCCCCGGAGAGGTCGATCAGTTCGCGGCCGTTTTCCTCCGTCAGCCTCGCGCCGCGGCCACCGGTCACTGCAAGCGGGAAGAAGCGCAGCTTCTGCAGGTTGGCGATTGCCGCTTGGTCTCTCTCGTAGAGTGCGGTCACGGGGCTTCCCCTACGCTAGCTTTAAGACACCGGGTGAGACGCTCGCCCCAGGCAGTGACGCCCGCATCCGTATCGATCAGATCGTGGCGCACCTCGACCAGAACGCCCGGAAGCCCACGCGCGTCGGCATGAACCGGCACGGTGTAATCCTCGTCGGGATGGATGTTGTAGGGCTCGTTGTCGCCGATCGTCAGCTGGCTTTCGCTGGCCAGTTCTCGGATCAGCGAACCGGCAAAATCGACGGCGTCGCGATAGAGGATGCCGGCCTGCCAGGGGCGCGGCTTGCCGAAATAGACCGGCGTGAAGCTGTGGATGCCGACGACAAATGGCCGCTTGCCTTCGCCTTCGAGCCGGTCGAGACGGCGGCTGACCGCTTCAGCGAAGGGCGTGAACAGCGTATCGATCCGCTGCTGCCGCTCTTCGTCGCTCAGGTTTCGGTTGGCGGGGATCTCCGTCGTCTCGCTGATCTCGGGGATCATCGAGGGGGCGGGAAGCGGCCGGTTGCAGTCAATCACCAACCTTGAATAGTTGGTGAAGAACAGTGGTGCATCGAGGCTGAGGCTTAGGTGCTGAGCCAGCGCCATGGCGCCGATATCCCAGGCGATGTGGCGCTGGCGCTCGTGCAGCGGAAGCCCCATATCGCCGAGCGCGCGTGGCATCCGGTTGGAGGCGTGCTCGCATAAGAGCAGGATCGGGGAGGTGCCGTCCGGGTTGAAGACCGCATAGGGCGGCAGTTCGTCGATCGAAAGCAGCGGCGCGCCCGGGTCGTGTCGCGCGCCGGGTTCCAGGCTCTTGATGGCCGTTGTCGAGGTCATGGGTTGCCCATCCGTCAATCAGTAGACCGCCGCATAGCGGGCACAAAGTTCGTCCGGCGAGAGCCCATCGACGATCTCGATCTCCTTGCGCTTCATCGCCATGTAGCAGTCAAGGAAATCTCGAGAGAACCAGCCCGTGACGACCGGATCGGCGGTGAGCGTATCCAGAGCTTCCGGCAGGCTCGCGGGCAGGCGACGAATACCGAGCTTCTCCTGCTCTGCCGCCGAGAAATCGGAGGGGTCGGAATTGATCAAGGGCGGCTGTTCGAGCCCGGCCTTGATGCCTTCGAGGCCGGCCTTCAACAAGACGGCCAGCGACAGGTGCGGGCTGGCGCATGCGTCGGCGGCGCGGTATTCCATGTTGAACTGCCTGGCCGGATTGCTGCCGGGAAGGTCCAGTGTCGGGCAGATCCTGAGCGTCGCTTCGCGGTTCTTTTCGCCAAGGCAGGTGTAAGCGGCGCTCCAATGGTGCGGCACGAGCCGCATGTAGGAAAGCACCGACGGAGCGGTAAAGGCGGTCAGCGCCGGCAGATGCTTGATGACGCCGGCGGCAAAGGCGCCGGCGATCTTGGAGAGCCTGCCGGGACGCGAGGCGTCAAAGGTCACCGGATTGCCGTCGAGATCGGTGAAGCTCACATGCAGGTGCACGCCGTTGCCGACGCCATTCGAGACCGTCTTCGGGGCAAAACTCGCGTTCCAGCCGAAGAGGGCGGCGACTTCCTTGGTGATTGCACGGATGGTAGCGCCGCGATCGGCGGCGGTCAGCGCGTCGGCGGGACGGCAGGTGATTTCGAACTGGTCCTTTCCGTATTCCGGCAGGAACATTTCCGGCTCGGCGCCGGCTTCCTGCAAAGCGGTCATCAGCAGAGACCCGAAGGGTTCGGCACGGCGCTGGGCGCGCAGGCCGAAGGACGGCGCATCCGGCCAGTCGACGCCGAGCAACTGGAACTCCTGCTCGACGGCTGAAATGACTTTGAGGCCGACTTGTTCGTATTCCTTCAGCGTCTGTTTCAGGAAGCTGCGTACGCAGCAGTCCCAGGCATTGCCTTGGAGGTCGGTGATGTCGGCGTGATAGAAATGCAGCGGCGTCTCGTCTGGCAGGCAGGTGACGCGCGCCTTGCTGTCGGGGTCGGCCATCAGCCGGAGGTCGCCGGCCGAGCCCCAGGGATTGTTCTCGGCAATCAGGTCGAAGGGCGTGAGCGCCAGGTTGGCCGGCACCCAGCCGACACCCTTGCGCAGGTAGCTGTCGATCTCGGAAGCCGCAAAACTGCGGCCGCGCGTGATGCCGGCGATGTCGGTCGTGACGAAGGTGGCAAGTTCCGTCAGTGCGGCGGCCGCCTTGCCGTTGTTGGTTTCCGTCATGGGGTTCCCCTCTATTCGTTCATTTTTTAGGCGGCGACTCAGGCTTGGCGCAAAGTGCCGAGGCGGCTGACCACCGTCTCAGTGTCGGTCGTCCAGCAATAGCCGGAGTAGGCGCGAAGGGCCGCGTCATGGCGCTGCTCGCTATAGGTGGCGCAGGCGTCGTTGACGACGGTGACAAGGTAACCGCGGTCGGCGGCGTCGCGCACCGCCATGTCGACGCACTGGTCGGTGATGACGCCGGCGATGATCAGGTAGCGGGTGTTGAGGTTGCGCAGGACGTAGTCGATGTTGGTCGAGTTGAAGACGCCCGACGACGTCTTCGGCAGCACGATCTCGTTGTCGATGGGCGAAAGTTCCGGAATGACCTGCCCCTCCGGAGAACCTTTCGGCACGTGCATGTCGGAGAGCTTGTGGTCGAGCGAGCGGTCGCGGCCGTCGAGCGTCAGGCTTTCGATGATCGTGTGCAGCACATCGCAACCGGCCTTTCGCGCCGCCTCCAGAATGCGTACCTGGTTGGGGATGACGGTCTGGCGCAGGCGCCTGTGATAATAGCTCTCGGCGTCCTGCGGGTGGGTCGGGTCGAGGTTCGGCTCGCACCAGATGCGCTGCATGTCGACGAACAGCAGCGAGGTGCGGCCAGCCTCATAGGCGCTGTCGCGCCTCAAGCGATCGTCGCCAACCTTGACAGTGACTGCACTCATTCGAATTCTCCTCGGTTTATTTTGGTTCGCCGGGACGGCGGAAAGGGTCAGCGGTCGTCTTCAACGGCTGGATTGAAGGCGTCCTCCGTGATGGCGTATCCGCGGCGCAGGTCCTCCATGCGCTCGATGCGACCACGTGACTGCGTGGCAAGGCGGGCGGTAAGTGCCGCAATCACCGCCTCCGTCTGGGCAATCGCCGGCACCATCGTGTCGTAGGGCGAGACCGTGTCGACGGGTGCCGTCAGCGTCACTGTCGCGAAATCGGCGATCGGCGAGAGCCAGCGGTCAGTAAAGAGCACGATGCGCGATCCTTGCTCGGCCGCCTGACGAGCAAAGCGGATCGTGTCGTTCTGGTAGCGGCGATAGTCATAGACGAAAAGCACGTCGCGCTTGCCGAGGTCGACAAGCTGATCGACCTGGTCGGCCTGACTGCCGTTGATCCAGCGCGTGTCGCCCCTGAGCTGCTTCATGTGCGACCAGAGGAGGCCCGCGAGAAAGCCGCTGAAGCGGCCGCCGAGGCAATGGATGCGAGCGCTCATGTCGGCCGCCGCATCCACGGCTGCCTCGAAGTCTTCCGAAGGCAGCATTTGCATCGAAGACTCCAGCGCATGGATGCTGGCGCGAAGGAAGTACTGGTAGAAGTTCTCTTGTTCCAGCGACGGGCGGCGCGCGTCGAGCATGGAGAGCGGCGAGCTCATGCGCTCTTGGACTTCACTGAGCAGCGCCTTCTGGAACTCCGGATAACCCTCAAAGCCCAGTGTGTTGGCAAAGCGCACGACGGTCGGATTGCTGACGCCGGCAGCGGCCGCGAGATGCGCGACCGTGTTCAGCCCTGCTGCCGGATAATTCGACAGAAGCTGCCTGACGATCTTCAGTTCCGAGCGCGTGAAGGTAATTGCGCCGTCTGTCAGTCGGTCCCGGATTGCCACGATTTCTGCCTCCCAAAAACGATGGCGTGAATTCCGATTTCTAATTTTTGTTACATAATTGCTAGCAGATAATGTTTTTTGAAACAAGATTGACATTTGGTCGATCTGCGATAACGTTCATGTCGGGAACGGGCCCGAGCCAAAAAATACGCGGCCGGGCCAAAATCTGGGGGAATGCGGATGGTGCGCGTCAGGCGAGAAACCGTCGTTGGTATCCTTGTAGCGTCGCTGCCGCTTTTGGCCGCTGCCGCCATCGCCTCGTTGTTCTTTCCGGGCAGCGGCGAGCGCCTGGTGACGCTTTACATGATCAACGTCATCGCCGTGCTCGGCATCGGCATCTATGCCGGCAATTCCGGTATCGTTTCCTTCGGCCATGTCGGCTTCATGGCGATCGGTGCCTATGCGTCGGGTCTGTTGACGCTAAATCCGATCATCCAAAAGACAGCGTTGCCACATCTGCCGGAATGGCTGGCCGGGATGGGCATGCCCTTCCTTCCGGCACTTGCGATTGCGCTTGTCGTGGTTGCGCTCGTCGCGGTGCTGATCGGCATTCCCGTGGCGCGCCTTGGCGGCTCATCGGCTTCGATCGCGACCCTTGGTTTCCTCGTCATCGTGCATGTTGTGCTCGTCGCCTCGACCGATTTCACCCGCGGCAGCCAGACCTTTTTTGGTATTCCCCGCGCGGTCAATCTCTGGGTGGCGGTGCCCTTTGCTATCGCTGCCGTGGTGGTTGCGCGTCTCTATCGGGATTCGAGTGCTGGCTTGAAGCTTCGGGCGTCGCGCGAAGACGAGATCGCCTCGAGCGCCGTCGGCGTCAATGTCAAACTGCAGCGCTTCTTCGCCTGGGTTCTCGGTGCGGTGCTTGCAGGCGCTGCTGGCGCCTTGCTGGCCCATTTCCTCGGCGCGTTTTCGCCGAAAGACTTCTACTTCAACCTCACCTTCATGCTTTTGGCGATGCTGATCCTCGGCGGTATCACCACCGTCTCGGGTGCCGTCGGCGGCGCTGCCGTAATCATGCTGATTGTCGAACTCCTGCGCAAGCTCGAGGGTGGCGTCGATCTCGGCTTCCTCAAGCTGCCGACCGTCTTCGGCCTCACCGACATCGGGATCGGCGTGGCAATCCTCGTCGTGATGTACCGCCTGCAGGATGGCCTCTTCGGTGTGCGCGAACTTGACGAGCGCTTCGGCTGGTTCAAGCTCTCCACAGAGAAGGACGTTGTGTCGGTGAAAAGCGTGCCAGCGTCCGAGGCCGCTTCAGCCGGTCACGGCTCTCTCCGGGTCGAAAATCTCGGCAAGAAATTTGCCGGCCTCGTGGCGCTCGAGAACGCCAATTTCGAGATCAAGCCCGGTATCGTCACTGGCCTTATCGGCCCGAACGGTGCGGGCAAGTCCACGCTGATCAACAGTGTGTCCGGCGTCGTGCCGCCGTCGACGGGCCGCGTGCTGATCGATGGCCAGGATGTGGCGTCGCTTGCCGTTCACGCGGTTCCCGTCGCGGGCCTTGCCCGCACCTTCCAGAACATCCGTCTCTTCAAGAACCTAACGGTCATCGAGAACGTCACGGTCGCGGCGAGCGCCTTGAAGGCGGGCGGTGAGGATCCCGCTGCCCGTGCCTTGACGGTGCTTTCGGAAGTGGGCCTCGCGGAATTTGCCGACCGGCTGGCCGGCACGCTTTCCTACGGTGCGCAGAGGCGGCTAGAAATCGCCCGCGCGCTGGCGCTGAAACCGCGTTACCTGCTGCTCGACGAGCCGGCTGCCGGCATGAACCCGGCCGAGACCGAGGAATTGATGCATGTGCTCGACCGCATCCGCACGAAATACCGCCTCGGCCTGCTCGTCGTCGAGCATGACCTGAAGCTGATCATGCGGCTCTGCGATGTTGTCGTCGTGCTCAACAAGGGCCAGCAGATCGCCATCGGCACACCGGCGGAAATCCAGGCTAACCCTGATGTCATCGAGGCCTACATCGGCCGCCGCCGCTCAACGGCGCAGGCGCGCAACGCGCCCGTCGGGACCCCCGTTCTGCCGTCCGGCGCGCCGGGCCTGCATAAACCAGCATAAATCAAAAGAGGGAGCTTTTCGGATGAAGAAGAACGTCACGGCCCTGTGCCTCACAACCATGCTTGGCGGTATCGCGTTGTCGCCGCTACCCGCATTTGCAGACGATCTGGTTATCGGTCTTGCGACCGCACAGACCGGCGGTCTTGCACCCTATGACCAGCCGTCGCTGAAGGGTCTGGAAATGGCGGTCGAGGAGATCAATGCGGCCGGTGGTGCTGCCGGCAAATTCCCGATCAAGCTCGTCGCCAAGGATACGCGCTCGGATGCGGCGCAGACGGCGCTGGTGGCGCAGGAGCTGGTTGACGAAGGCGTCAAGATCGTGATCACGCCTTGCGATGCCGATCCGTCGATTGCTGCCGGCCAGGTGACGCAGGCAGCCCAGATCCCCGCCTTCTCCTTCTGCGCCACGACGCCGACCATGCCGCTTGCGGTGGGCGACTACATGTTTGGCAATTATCCGGCCGACAACGTCCAGGCCTCTGTTCTTGCGACCTACGCGTTCGCGAAGGGTTACAAGAAGGCCTACATCCTGAAGTCGCCGGATAGCGCCTATACTCTGAAGCTGCCGGAGTATTTCGCCGTTGCGTTCAAAGCCAAGGGCGGCGAACTGCTCGGTGAGGGCACCTACAGCATGGGCCAGCAGGACTTCGGCGCCGAGGTCACCAAGATCAAGGCGATGAACCCGGCGCCCGACGTCATCATGACGGCGGCCTACGAGCCGGATTTCCCAGCCTTCATCCGTCAGCTGCGCGGTGCAGGGGTGGCCACGCCGATCCTCGGCAGCGACGGCATCGATTCGCCCACGACCTTCGGCCTTGGTGCCACCGTCGACGGGGTTGTCTTTACAACCGCAGGCTTTGCCAGCGAAGGCAGCCCGCTTGCTGACTTCAATGTGAAGTACAAGGAAAAATACGGTCAGGTGCCGGATACGGTCTACATCGCCAACGGCTACGACCTTGGCAAGGTGATCGACGCGGCGGTGACGGAGGCAAACAGTATCGATCCGGTTGCCATACGCAACGCGATCGCCTCGCTCGAAAACGTCCAGGGTGTGACCGGCCCGATCAGCTATGCCGGCACGCAAGGGATGCCGATGCGCTCGGTATCGCTGGTGCAGATCGAAAGCGGCAATCGCCAGCTGATCAGTCAGGGCGTTCCGGCGGCCGCCGACGTTCCAGCCCCCTGATCGATCACCTGTGGTGGTCCCCGGATTTCCCCGGGGATCGTGCCTGTCTGCGCCGGCGGCGCTTTGCAATCCACGGCAAGGACTTTGCCCGATGATGATGAGTGAAATTCCCGTTCTGAAGCCGCTTCTGGAAGTGAGCGGCCTTAAGGTCGCCTATGGTGCGGTCGAAGCCCTGAAGGGTGTTGATCTCGCCGTCGGCAAAGGGCAGATCGTGACGTTGCTCGGCGCCAACGGCGCTGGCAAGAGCTCGACGCTGAACGCGCTTGTCGGTCTGGCGGGAAAGAAGGCCGGACGTGTGTCTTTCAACGGCCGGGATGTTTCCGGCCTCGCGCCGGAACAGATTGTCCGGCTCGGAATGACCTTGACGCCTGAGGGACGGCGCATCTTCCCGAGCCTCACCGTCGACGAACACCTGCTGCTCGGCGGCGCCATGCACAAGGCGCGTGGCGCGATATCAGAGGTGCGCGAAGACATGCTCTCGCGATTCCCGATCCTGAAAGAACGCCTCACCCAGAAGGCCGGCTCGCTCTCAGGGGGCGAACAGCAGATGCTCGCGATCGCCCGCTCGATGATGTCGTCGCCTGACTTGTTGCTGCTCGACGAGCCCTCGCTCGGCCTGGCGCCGCAGGTGGTGGATCTGATCTTCGACCTGATCGCCGGGCTGAGACAAAAAGGCCTGACGATCCTCCTGGTCGAGCAGAACGTCTCTCTGTCGCTCGAGATTGCTGACGCGGGCTACGTCATGGCCAACGGCCGGGTCGTGCTTTCGGGCACGGCCGCCGAACTGCGCAATTCAACCGAAATCCAGGGCGCCTATCTCGGCGCCTGAGCCGAGCGCGTGGAGGGTCAATTCATGGATATGTTCCTGCAGCAACTCGTCAATGCGCTCAGCCTCGGCGGCACTTATGCGCTTCTGGCGCTTGGCCTTGCGGTCGTCTTTTCGATCATGGGGCTCATCAATTTCGCCCATGGCGAACTGATGACGGCTGCCGGCTACGGCCTCTGCTTTGCCCTGTTGCTGGGCCTGCCGTTTCCGCTCGCTGTCTGTGCGGCTCTTTTGATCGCCATCGTGCTTGCCATGCTGATGGAGCGCATCGCCTTTCGGCCGGTGCGCGGCGCCAGTGGCACGACGCTGCTTCTAACGAGCTTTGCCGTTAGCGCGATCCTGCGCGTGATCTTCCAGAACTTCATTTCCGCCCGTCCGAAGCCGGTGCCGATGCCCGAGAGCTTTTCTGGCACGATCGAGATCGGCGGCCTGCATCTGGGCCTCATTCAGGGAACCTCGATCCTCGTCACGATCATCATGCTGGTCGGCCTGAACCTCTTCCTTCGCACGACCGTGCTCGGTCGTGCTATGCGTGCTGCATCCGAAGATTTCGCTATCGTTCGGCTGATGGGTATCCGCGCCAATGCGGTGGTCGCTACCGCCTTTGCGATCTCCGGCCTGCTTGCCGGCGTCGCCGGCATCCTCTGGGTGGCCCAGCGCGGCAGTGTCGATCCGTTGATGGGCTTCCTGCCAGTGCTCAAAGCCTTTATCGCCGCAATTATCGGTGGGCTCGGCAGCCTCTCCGGCGCTGTCGCCGGCGGCTTTCTGCTCGGCTTCATCGAAGTGTTCTTGCAAGCCTATCTGCCGGAAAGCCTGCTCAGCTACCGCGACGCCTTCACCATCCTGCTCGTCATCGGGGTTCTGCTCTTTGCTCCGCAGGGGTTGCTTGCAAAGAAGACCGTCATCAAGCTTTGATGTTCGCGAAAGCACCTGGTATCGGGATGATAGGGTCAGTGCAGACGCAAGCAATGGCAATGAGTTGGCATTGATCGTCCGCAATCACCTTGTGGGCTCGTCGAGGTCGGCAGGATTTGCGGCTTGCCCTTGGGCCCTGTCGTCTTCCCGTCATGGCACTTGGTATCAACGAATGGAATGGAAATGCCGCACATAGTCGTAAAGATGTTCCCTGGCCGCACCGAGGAGCAGAAACAGGAATTCGCCGCGAAAGTGGTCGAAGCTGCGAAAACCATCCTAGGCTCAAGCGACGCTTCGCTTTCCGTTTCCATCTTAGAAGTGGATCCGGCGGAGTGGGATGCGAGTGTCTACGACCCGGAAATAGTGGCGAACGAAAGCACGCTCTATAAACGGCCGGGTTACGGGGCTCTCTCACAGTCGTAGGGGGTGATCGCCGAGGGCGTTTTTGAATGAAGCGGGGGTGCCATGCAAACCCCGCTCGCCTCGGCCACACGGCCACTTTGCCCGGCATGCTGACAGGATTGGAGTGTCCAATTTTCATTCATCTGCTGGCGCTGCCAGCGGAAGAGCGCGCTATTCAGGATGGGGTGGCGCACCAGGCACCTGCGCTGGCTCCGTAGGCGCCAACCCCGCGACCCGGATCTACGTCTGCACTTGTGATCGTCAGGCTGAGCTCGGATCCCACGTCGGTTTGTCAACCGTGGTGCAAGGTACAGCCCGCCAATTGGAATGACGAGCATTGAGCAGCGTTGAATTCCCGTCCACCACGAGCCACAGCCCGTTGCCAAGGGCGTGTACAGTGAGGGGTTTTCGCTTCTCCTGCTTGCCGCGCGCCGACGCAAGCATATAGCGGTTCGCGCTGATGATGCCTCGTTCGCGCATTCGCGCGTTAACAAGCTGCTCGAGCGGAATAAGCAGATGTGCTTCTCCAAGATCGAAGTAGAGCGAAGGATCCTCCGGCAACCTTTCGAGCGCGGCCGCGATCTCTTGGTTCAACTCCATCTTTCCAACGGCGCCGTCGGCCTGGAGTGCTAGATACTTTCGCGACATTTCATCGGCTTTCATTCAGCGCTACAGCGACGAGCACTTCGCTGGGCCATCCCGGCCAGGACGACCCTGTTGCTCGTCGGCATTCGGTACCATTATCGCTCATGATTGCTGGGTATCTATGTGAAATCGCACTGTCGGCTGTCCGACCGACAAATTTCAACTGTTCCCCATTGTGCATGCTTGCTGTTGGGTCAATCGAAGGCTTTTCTTTCGTCTGCCAGGGTCCGCAGCGTTTGATGTGAAATCGGCCAATGAACCGATTTTTGCCATCTGAACGCTGCCGATCGCTTGAGCGCCTGCCTAGCTCAAAGGCCTTCGAGGGATCCCCCAGTGTCAGGCACCAATTGCTGCGCCCGTACCATCGAACAGCGAGGACCGGCTCTCGTCGATCCGGATCCCGACGGCTTCGCCAACGCGAAAAGGTGTGTCGGCCGGTGCGCTGACATTGATCAGGCCGAGCCGGCCGGCGCGAACGAAGACGCTCATATTGCCGCCGAGATACTCGCTCGCCTCGATGACGCCGCGGCAATGCCCAGTTTCCGGAGCAACCAGCGCCAAGTGCTCGGGCCTTGCGCCCAGTTTCTCGGGTTCGACCGTCCCTGGCATGGGAAGCGCTAGATCGCCTTCGCCGCTCAGGTCGAGGCGGCCGCCCTGGTCGCGCCGGCATGGCAGGAGGTTCATCTTTGGGCTGCCGATGAACTGCGCGACGAAAAGGTTCGCCGGCTTTTCGTAGAGGTCTCTCGGGCTACCCTGCTGCATGATCCGCCCGTCCTTCATCACGACGATCCGGTCGGCCAGCGTCATCGCCTCCACCTGGTCATGGGTCACATAGATCATGGTGGCGCCAAGCGTGCGATGCAGCTTGGCGATCTCAAGTCGCATATCGACGCGCAGCGCCGCATCGAGGTTTGAAAGCGGCTCGTCAAAGAGAAAGCCGACCGGCTCGCGCACAATTGCCCGCCCGATTGCGACTCGCTGGCGCTGGCCGCCCGAGAGCTCCTTCGGATAGCGGTCCAGAAGGGGCGTGATCTTCAGCGTTTCCGCCGCTGCCTCGATCTTGGCCCTTGCGGTCTCCGACGGCACCTTGGCGAGCCTCAGGCCGAAGCCCATGTTCTGCCGCACCGTCATGTGCGGATAGAGCGCATAGGACTGGAAGACCATGGCGAGCTGACGATCGACCGGCGAAGCGGACGTCGCATCCCGCCCATTGATCAAAATCTGGCCGTCGGTCGTTGCCTCGAGACCCGCGATCATGCGCAACAGCGTTGACTTGCCGCAGCCGGAGGGCCCGACGATGACGACGAATTCACCGTCGGCGATCTCAAGGTCGAGCTCCCGGATGATCTCAACTGCGCCGTAGCGCTTTCCGGCTTTCCTGAGCGAAATCGTTCCCATGCGTGTCTCCTGGAATATCAACCCTTGACCGCGCCGGCGGTCATCGATCCACTGATCTGGCGGTACATCACGAGGCCGAGCAGCATTGGCGGCAAAGCGCCGACGACCATCACTGCCGATGCTACGCCCCACTGCACACCGCCGCCGCTTGCGGCAAAAAAGAAGGATGCGCCGACCGTGACCGGAACTGCCTTGGAGGTCGTCAGCATCAGGCCGAAGAGGAATTCGTTCCACGCGGTGATGAAGCCGAAGATCAGGCTGGTGACGATCGCCGGCCGGCAGAGCGGCATCACGACCTTGATGAGGATCTGCGTGCGGTTTGCACCATCCATGAGGGCAGCCTCGTCGAGTTCCGCGGGCAGGTCACGGATGGCGTTGACGAGGATGACGAGCGCAAGCGGCAGGTTGACGATCGTCAGGATCAGCCCCAGCCCCAGGCGCGTATCAAGCAGCGCAAGCCACTGGAACATCATGTAGAGCGGGATCGCGAAGATGATCAGCGGCACGGCGCGCAGGTTGACAATAAAGGGCAGGAGTGTGCGTTCGCCAATCTTGCCGCGGGCAATCGCGTAGGCTGCGGGGAGCGCCAGCGCCACGGCAAGTACCGTTCCCATCAGCGCCACAGCAAGGCTGTTGAACAGATAGAGGAAGATGTTCAGCCGATCGGAGACCTCGAACACGGCGCGGTAGTTCTCAAATGTCGGGGCCTGGACCCAGAGACCGGGGTTGCCGGAAAGCTCGCGCGCACTCTTGAACGAGGTGGAAAGCGTCACCAACACCGGAAAGTTCAAGCCGATGGCGGCAACAGCGAAAACGAACCAACGGAGTGCTGACATCATCGCTTGGCTCCTTTCCGCCGGCTGGCGAGAGCATTGAGGCCATAAAGCACGGCGAAGGAGGCGACGAACAGGACGACTGAGGCGGCAACCGCCTTGCCGATGGCGCCCTGCTTGAAGAAGGCCTCATAGATGTAGATCGACAGCGATGCCGTCGATCCGCCGGGACCGCTCCCGGTCAACACATAGACGTTGTCAAAGACCCGGAAGCCGTCGATGAAGCGGATAAGCAACGCGGCCGCGATCGTAGGGCCCATCATCGGCAGTTCGATGAACCACAGGCGCTGCAGGCTTCGCGCCCCGTCCATTGCGGATGCTTCGGCAATCTCGGAAGGGATCGCCTGATAGGCCATGTAGAAAAGCAGCAGCGTGAATGGTGTCCACTGCAACGTCTCAACGACGACCAGGGTCCAGAAGGCGGAGCCGGGCCCAAGGAACGAGATGCTGGCGCCGAAATAGGTCCAGAGATAATAAGGTATCGGCCCGACGAATTCGTGCAGGACAAGGCGGTACATCAGGCCGACCAGTGCCGGTGCGACCATGAGCGGCAGCATCAGGATCGCCATCAGCCAGCTCCGTTTTTCGATGAGCGGCGACAGGAAGATCGCCAGCGACAGCCCGAGCAGGCATTCGAGAATAGCGGTCAAGAGGCCGAAGCGCAGTGAGAACCAGCTCGCCTGCCAGAAAGCCGCATCGCTCCAGACCGAGACAAAGTTCTTGAGCCCGGTAAACGTCGGCTGGCGTAGCGTCTCGAAGGAGACCTCGGAGACCGAATAGATCAGATTGACGAGGGCCGGGAAGCCCAGGAAAACGAGCAGGAAGAGAACGAGCGGCGTGGCGAGCAGCCGGAACTCAGGGGCATTGGATTGCGGTCTGGCTATCGTCATGGCACCGATCTGTGTCTGTTGTCGGTCGGGCAAGGGGACGCAAGGTGTTTCCTCGGTCCACTTCCCAGTGCCTGTTACAGGAGATCTAGCCAGCCCAAATCCTTGAGCTGGATGGCTCTTTGGCACCGCGGACGCGGCGCACCTGGATCCCGTGTGGAGCACTGGCAAGTGGGGTGGAGAAAGATTCCCCGGTACCCGCTTGTCGTTGAGGGCTGCGGCCTCCTGGTGGACGCCGCAACCCTTTCACTTACTTCAGCAGGTCTGCCATGCCCTTTTCGGTGTTAGCGAGCGCATCCTCGATCGATTGCTGGCCGGACCAGTAACCGGTGAACTCCTTGGCCTGCAGTTCGTAGACCGACAGCGCCTTGGCTGACGTAGCACCGTTCATGACGTAACCGTACTTGCCGGCGAATTCGCCGAGCTTGACGAGATCAGGCCGGGAATCGGCGACCTCAACGACCACTTCCGGCGTCAGGGCTGGTGCGCCGTTGTTTTTGGCGTAGATCAGCGCCGCTTCCTTGGAAGACAGCCACTTCACGAACTTGGCCGCACCCTCCTTGTTTTCGGCATTCTTGTTGAGGCCGAAACCGAGGCCGTGGATATGGGTGAAGCGCCCTTGAGGACCTGCAGGTGGTGCGACCGTTTCGGTCACGTCTGCCACAGCAGGGGATTTCTCCTTGCTCGTCAGGTCGCCGGCTGCCGCATTCCATTGCAGCATTGCGGCCACTTGGCCAGACGCAAAGGCGGCATTCGCCTCGGCAAATTCGTAAGACAGTGAGTCCTTCGGTGATGCGCCATTGTCGTAGAGCAGCTTGTAGATCTCGAGGCCCTTTCGATAGGCATCGGAGTTCACGGTGATCTTGCCGCTGTCGTCCCTCCAGTTCGCACCATAGGCGCGTGGTACCGACTGCCAGACCATGATGTTGAAGAGAAGGTTCTTGAGCTGCAGCACCGTGCCGTAGCGGGTCGGGCTGTCCGGGTTGACCGCCTGAGTGAAGTAGAGCGCGGTGGCGGCGTAATCGTCCCAGGTCCACTCGTCCGGGATCTTGGGCTCCAGCTTCTTGCCGAGATACTTCTCCGAGATCTCGGCATATTTCGCCTTGCCGGCGTCATCTTTCAGCAGGGCCTCGATCAGGTCCTTGCGGAAATACATGAAGTGAAGCGAGAGATCGGTTGGCACGCCATATTGCTTGCCCTGGTACTGCATGGTCGACAGTACGGAATCGCCATAGACCGCCTTGGCTTCGCCCGAAAGTTCGACCGGCTCCATGAACGGCGCGTAACGGCCGATCGAATAGGTAGCGAGCAGGTTGAGGTCGAAGGCCTTCGAGCCAGCGGCGAGATCGGCCTGCAGCTTGTCCCAGAAGCCGTCTCGGTTGAAGAACAGAAGTTCGACCTTGTCGTTCTCGGCAACGTCTGACTTGGCGTTGTAGGCGTCGGCGGCAGCCCGCAGTGCCGTTTCTTCCGGGCCGCCCGGCCAGCCGAGCACCGTTACTTCCGCAAGGGCCGGCGTGGCCGCCAGCAGGCTCGCAATACCCGCTGCGGCGAGCAGCGCACGTCTTTTCGTTGTCGCAAATGTCATTTTTGGTTCTCCCTCAAGTTTTGTTGACACTCTGCAAGATTAGCAACGCCGATCACCCCTGCATTCTCCCCAAGGGCGGCGGCGTGTAGCGCTGGTCGAAGGCGTGGCGGCACCGGTTCCAGTGCGCGTTCGACGGCGGCGAGATAGCCTTCGGCCAGGCCGATGCTGCCGCCGATGACGATGCGTTTCGGGTCCAACGTGAGCTGGATGTTGCGGCAGAGCAGCGCGGTTCGCCCCGCGGATGTTTCGATGATGCGCCTGGCCCAGTCATCGGCATTTCGGGCCGCGGCAAAGACGTCGCGCGCGGTGGCGCCGGATTGGTGGGGGGATGCCTCCCTGGCGATCCAGTGGCCGGACACGCGATCTTCGAGCACATCATCAGCCCATTCGGCACTACGCGATTGGCCGAAGTGTCCGGCGAGGCCCTCGAGCAGACGCCCGTTCAGGACGATGCCGCCGCCGATGCCGGTGGAGATCGTCAGGAAGACCATGTCTTCGCGGTTGCCTGCGCCAAAGGCGTATTCACCCCAGGCGGCCGCATGGGCGTCGTTTGCGGCCAGTACCGGTACGTCAGCAAGTCGTTCGATCGTCGCTGTCAGCGGAAACCGGTCAGGTATGGCGAGTGTGTTGCGGTTGAGCGCTGACCATTGGCCGTTATCGACAATGCCAGTGACCGCGGCGCCGACCGAGCCGTACGCACCGCGCCAGGACGCGATCGCACCGAAGAGTGCGGCGAGCCACTGGGTCGGGTCGCCTTCGCGGGGCGTCGGCATCCGGTGCGTGTCGACGATCTCTGTTCCCCGGATAAGGGCAGCCAGCATCTTCGTGCCGCCGACATCGATCGAAAGAACGGTCCGGGGCTCAGTCATGATCAAGCCTCGCTTCCGGCAAGCGTTTGATCGAGCGCCTGCCGGAACCACGCCGTCACATGTTCGGGACGCGTGATCGCGGAACCGACGACGACAGTGAAGGCCCCCGCCTGCAGCGCCTGAGCAGCCTGTTCGGGCGTGCGCACACAGCCTTCGGCAACCACGTGAGGGGTGAGGCCACGCATGGCGGCGATGAGCGCGAAGTCCGGCTCGCTCGGCTCGACCGGTCCGGTGTAGCCAGCAAGGGTTGAGCCGACGATCTCGGCACCTTCGGCAAGCGCGCGCTCGGCGTCGGCGAAAACAGAGCAATCCGCCATGGCGATCTTGCCGCCGGCGTGAATGCGCTCGATCAGCGTCCTGGTCGCAACCGGCCGTTCGCGAGCAGTGGCATCATAGGCGATGATATCGGCGCCGGCTGCCGCCAGAGCATCGACGTCCTCGACAAAGGGGGTGATGCGGATCGGCGACGTCTCCAGGTCGCGTTTGACGAGGCCGATAATTGGCCGATCGGTCGCCTGGCGCACGGCGCGAACATAGTCTGCAGATTCGATGCGAAGGGCGGTTGCGCCGCCGTCGAGCGCGGCCAAGGCGAAACCGACAACCATGGCGGCATTGTCCATGACGCCGCCTTTCACCGGTTGGCAAGAAACGATCAGACCGTGCTTGAGGCTATGGATGTCGAAGGTCACGCAGGCTCTCCCAATGGAGGCCTCACGGTAACAGTGTAAGACCAGATTGCAACAGGAATTATACTGGTATTACCTCATCAGCTCGATTACGAAGTCGTAGACGTCACCCCGGTACTTGGTCTGGGTGAATTCGACAATTTGCCCATCGGCCAGGAAACAGCGCCGCTCCATGACGAGCAGGCTCGTGTCTTCGGGCGTTGCGAGCAGGCGTCGCTCTTCATCGCTTGCAGGCTTTGCCTGCATGCGCTGCAGTGCCCGGACAGGCAAAGCGCCGTGGGCTGCGAGATATTCGTACAAGGACGCGCCGATGGCGTCCGGATCCGGCACAAAGCGGGCGGGAAGCGATGCCGTTTCGATCGCGATCGGCGTGTCGTTGGCCGTCCTCAATCGTCTAAGGCGTACGATTTTTTCTCCCGCCGGAATGCCAAGCGCCATCATTTCAGCGGGTGACGGGCGGCTGATTTCACGTGAGATCCAGGTGCAACCGGGTTCCAGCCCGCGCGAGCGCATATCTTCGGAGAAGCTCGTCATCGTGGCCAGGGATTTCTCGACACGTGATGAAACAACGGTCTTTGCCCCCTGGCGGCGGTCAAGCAGGCCATCAGCGACGAGCCCTTCGATCGCCTTGCGCACCGTCACGCGCGAAATCGAAAGGCCCTCGCTCAAGTCCCGCTCGCTGGGGATGACCGAACCGCGGCGGAGTGTCGAGGCGCTGATGGCCTGTTTGATCGCCTCTTCAAGGCGGCGATAGAGCGGCTCGCCGCTGTCGCCCGACATTTGGCTGGCAAGAAACTCGAGCGTTGTCTGATCGTTCATGGGGATCACCTTTCCGGATGACCCCTTATGCAAAATTTTTCATAGGTTTTAAACTGGTATTGTCGTAATCGGCCTCAGCGACACATGCCGGGCCAATGTGTGGCGCCGATCCGTGGCGGCAAATGGCGTCCTGCACGAGCCTAAAGCAGTGCCACTATCGCTGCGATGAACAGCATTGCGAGCACCGCGAGTGCAAGATGGAGTAGGTTCGCCCGGTGGCTTTGGCTTCTAAAAGTTCGCGCCATGTTCTTTACCTCACGATCTGACATGTAACGCACAGCTCTCATGATGGTTCATGGCCATCGCAGCTGAACCGTCGGCTGGCGACCGCCTATGCATTTCCCACATGGGAGCGCTGAGTTTTGAGCGCTGCAACTTAGGGAAAGCCTGAGTTATAAGGTGTTCATCGAAGCGAAACGAGGCGCCACGGACTGGCAGCCAGGCTTCGAAAGCCCATTGAAAGGGGGATCAAATGAACATCGCACGCTCCAGCGACCTCGGCATCGAACGCGCCGACATCGACCGCGTCGCACGTACGGCCTTCGCCCGCTAAGGCGATCTTAAAGACTGAAGTATTGCCAAGCGCCTGCATCTCCTGTGGGCGCTTTTGCTTTTGAGGTCATGGAGTTAGTTGGGGCGTAGGGAACACCATATGTTCCAGGCTGGCGCGCCCCGCAAAATCGTCCACAAGAAAACCCCGCCGGGGAAGGCGGGGCAAGGCTCACGCCCAGTTGGCTCGGGGAAGAAACTCCATTAGAAGACTGACATGCGCACGTAGCGAAGAATGAAACAGGCTGTTGCGGATTGCTGATGAGCTCCCTGATGACCGTTCGTCGTCTTCAAGGCGAGCCCTGCGGCACTGGCGAAGGCACGCCGAGTCTTATTGCCTTTGAGAAATTTGGCGACAACCCGTCGTCCCGAGCACGTTGACCGATATGACTGGCATTTCTGAGTTCTGCGAGCGACACTGACGTATCGACCGCCCCCCGATCATAAGCGTAGTCGGGAAGATACCCGTTGACGATGAGACGCCAGTCGAACGGGATCGAGTCTCCTACAACGCGCATCATCTTGACAACCGTCGTCGTGCAGTTGGTCGTAAGCGAGTTGTAGAAGAGCGGCGTTGTGGCAAGAGCGTTGGCGTCTGTAACATACTCGCGCAGAAGCGCACGCGCCTGGTCAGGTGACGCCTTCAGGCGATAGATTTGAACATCCTCGCTGCGGAAATTTGACCGGACGCCCACCACGTCCCGTTCGTCGGCTGCGATGATCACCAAAGGATTGCTCTTGAACAAATCTGCGAGCGGGGAGAACGCGCCGCCAACCCGCCGACGGACTTCGACCGACCACGGGAGCTGCTCGCCGCCTTCAAATCCAAAGCTGAATATTACATGGGCAATCTCTGGCCCCGCCCAATAGGACATGAACAGGTCGACTGTTCGGAGCTTCCTCATATCGTAGGTCCGCGTGGTCCACCCTTCGACGAATTCCGTGCTGCTGTGCCATTCGAAGTTGCGAACATTGGTTAGTGTCAGCAGGTCGCCGTGAAATTCGCCTGTAACCTGTCGTGCAACATCAGGTGCCCACGAACCGTCTTCGACGGGTTTGATCGTCCTCCACCAAATCAAGACAACTGCGAACGCAACTGCAAATACCAGGAGAGCTTTGAGACGCCAGCGGCCAAACAGCGCGGCGACCGTCAAAAGCCCGACAAGTGCAAAGAGCCCGGCGATAAAACCTCTTGTGAATTCGGAAACGGGAAGACGATACCACAATGCAAGCGAGGCCCATGCGGCTGCCACGGCTAGCAGAATCGCCGGCGGAACAGTCAGAACAACCAGAGCCCAGCGACTCCAGCCACTCCTTTGCTTGTTCCAACCTGGATTCCTCAACACTCCAGGTCCCGCGTAGTTTGCCAGCCGCTTTGTTTGGGCTGCCGCTTGCTCATGTTTGACTCCTTTCGTCACATTCTCGATTGGCCCATTTCAAGAGCCGCTTAAACCACACAGTATTTCCCCAGGTTCGCTCTTCGTCAGCATTATGTCGAATATATCGTACTACTGAAGAACGTAACGGTTACATTCCGCACGAGCGCGTTGCAGCCGGGGTGAGGAGGGAACCGTCAATTATTGACGGGAAAACCTCCGGAAATCGTCAACTGCCACCAACCGTATACTGGCTCGGCATCTTCGCGCGACCGTTGTTTGCCGCCAGGCAAAGCACTCATCGGTCAGTTCGCGATGTTCAGGTGGTCAATGACCTCAGGTCAATTGCGCGCGAGGGATGGGAAGAGCTAGCGTCGATGGCGAGGGGCAAAATCGCCGTCACCCGTGATTAGGGTTCTCGAATAGCAGGAACGTCGTCCTCGAGGATCGGGAATGAACCTTCAATCGCTGCGCCAATGAAGGCTTTCCGTGACAGATCCAGCGCTTCGCCGCGCTCTAATGCGCCATGGCAGCGATTCCTTGCGCGTTCTTAGAACCATCCGCCCTGGGGCAACTCATTCAGATATTGCAGGGCATCGTGTGGTCCGTGGATACACCGCTCGCCATTCACGCCAATCCTGACAGGATTATCCCAAATGATGGTTTGCATTTGCGTTGACTCCGGTTCGGCACAGAACGTCTAGCGGGAAGCATTGTTCCAACCATCGCTTTGGTAGTTGAGAGACACGGGTTCGCCACGATGGTCACGTGCCGCCGACGCCTTGCTATAGCGCGGCGATCAGGATGAGACGGCGGCGACAATCTGGATGAGACTCTTATGTCGCGGTCGGGATGAAAGTATCATGCTGATTGTCGCTGGCAAG
>NZ_LMEG01000028.1:0-29102 GCF_001426275.1 Ensifer sp. Root423
CGTCACGCTTAAACTCTTCGCTGAAATTCGATTTGCTCATGATGCTCTTCTTGCCTCAAAATTAGGAAAGAAGGCGTCTACAAATCTCGGTGCTATTCATCTTGCATGCCATCCCCACTCTCCGAGGTTGGATCAATGCCAGTCCTAAAACGCGCGCCACGAGAAGTTCGCGCAGGCACTCGCCGACAAAGGCAAGACAGCAGATGATTTATGGAGGACGGCGCCTGTTAGTCTTTAGATAGTTGCTCCGCAGTCGCGACGACCTCGGAAGTCCCGAACGTCCCGTCGACATACTTGAAAACAAGTATGCTCATGATCGAGGCGACAATTGCGATGACGACTATCTTCATGAGGCGCTCCCGGTTCGTTGCGATCTACAGCAACACCCCGGACGCCCCGTTGTTCCGTCGCAGACCAAGCGGGGGGCCCTAATTGGCGAGGACCATCGCCGGCAGATCTGGTTGTGCCGTCTCGACCCCCGGGTCGAACATTAGGGTCCTTAATACCAGGGCAAGGAGAATGCAGATGAGCACGAGGAAGGCGACGCCGGCTTTGTTCACAACCAACTTCAGGCTTCGAATGTGGGCAGAAGTAGGCGGGCGAGCCCGCGAAGAACGCCGGTGGTCGCTTCCAGCACTATGTTAACCGCCGCAATAGAGTTTCAGTGAGGCTGCGCGCTTGCCAATCTCAACAGATCTCGCAACGGCGGAAGGGCTTTGCGTTGGGAGCTTGCCGCCGCTTGATTGCATCATGACTTCGAGGGCTTGCTCGAATTCTGTCAGATCAACGGTCTTCTTCTGCGCAAGAAACCAATCTGACGTTTTTTGCCGTATCATATTGCAAAATCCTGCCTCTACGGCGCCCTTGTACTTAAGTGGGGCAACCACGCGCATACGCGCCGGTTTCCCGTCGGACGTGCAACCGTAGACGAAAATGCCGTTCTTCGCGGCGATCGCGTTCTCGCTACAAAACGAGAGCACCCCGGCTATTAGCAATGTAGCAGTCAGCGTGGGTTTCACAATTGCCTCTCGAAATTTCCCCAAGTATAACGTTCACTCAACGGCGCAACAAATGCAAGTTGTGCCCCTGGAATGCGCGACCATGCAATGACCGCCGCCTATGCGGGAGGGTGGCCGCCTTCTTTCGCGGTCTATTGGCCGTCCGATTCCCTCAACGAGGTACGGCGTCTATGCGGTCGGTTTTGGCTGCGCTAGGCGGTGTTTCATAACCAGTGAAGATCGTCGGCGCGGGTCTGAAGGCCCAAACCATAAGGATGCCCACGGAAGCGATGAGTAGCGAGAAAACGAGACGACTTGACATGGTGCTTTCCTCCTAGTTGGAGCGCTGTGAATGCTGATGCATTCGTCGCCATTGTCAGCTCGTCATTTCTGGCAAAGAGACGCGCAAGCGCCGTTTGAGCCTCGCGGTCCGTGCGGTTAGGGAGGGGTCGGTTGTGTCCGGTCGCCGCATGGCAACCCCAGAACAATAGCACAGTTATCGCCGTGTGGTCGCAATTAGATAAGCGCCGAAGTCTTCGTCAAATTACCAACTGCACGATATGAGCAAAGGGCGTCATTGCCCACTTGCCGCTGTTATCCTTCGCAGTTTTGTAGATGATGAAGTCGCGCCCAATAGTAAAGGGTCCGTGCATCGTAATCTCATTGCCGGTTGAGAGTATTGCCCGAAATTCGTTTGTGTGGCGCTGCTCAATTTGGCCCCTGATCAAATCGGATAGGTCCTGGTCCAAAATACTGGACTGCGTGTCTATCATTGGATTCCCCCGAATTGTTGCCGCCTAGATTTTGATGGCGCCACAAATCCCGACCGTAGGCAAGGGGCAGCCGTCAAGTGTCTCCGAGCGGTGGAGCGGCCGGCACGAGTTCGCAAAGAGTGAGCACCGGC
Organism: Ensifer sp. Root423; assembly: GCF_001426275.1. NCBI lineage: Bacteria > Pseudomonadati > Pseudomonadota > Alphaproteobacteria > Hyphomicrobiales > Rhizobiaceae > Ensifer > Ensifer sp. Root423. The sequence continues at coordinate 1,903 of NZ_LMEG01000028.1, forward strand.
AACGATGAGATAACCAGCGTTCGAGCACCAGTCGGTCTGGTCGTGTGGGCATGACAGGAGCGACTGGCGGCGAACCAGGACGGGCAGTTGAGAAAACACGCTCAACAATCTCAGTTACGATATCCGGCTTGTGCGGGAGATCCTCCAGTGCCTGGAAGAGAACGGTCGTGGTTCAAAGATCCGCTCGCCCAAAGCGTGAGGAAAAGAGCGTCAAATGGCGCGCTCGCCTGTTGTGGACTGTTGCTCAAACTTGCAAGCATTGTTCGGGCCCGATGCCTGCAAATGCAATCGTTGATAGCGAGCATATACACACTTATCCCGGTTTTTAGGCAGGTCGCTGAAGCGGCGGCCTCGATGCGCGCCGTGGAGGCAGGCCGACCAGGCCACCGACGCCCCCGGCAACTGCGCCAATCAGACCGACAAGTTCGGTGCCAAAGGATTGCCTCGAAGCGCGCCTGACGGGGCCATAAGTTTCGAGGTCATCGACGGGTCCGGAGGGGATTGCCAATCCAGACCCGGTACGTAACAGATAGGATAGGGGCCCTGGACCGCTTGACACATTGAGTGCATGACCGAGCCACCACTACTCGGTGTGCAGCAATAGATGGCTTAGCGCTTGCGGAAGAACTGTCCGGACCCTCCACGTTGGAACATAACTCGAATGTAGTACGCAGGACGCCCGTTTGGGTGAATTGCCTTGCATTTCTCAGATTGGCAAACTGCGCCTGCATTTACACAAACCGCTACCGATTTCGACGCTATCCACCTGCGTTCGCGGTTTATATTGGCGTGTAGATGCTTGATATAACATATATAATTATGCGCGCATGAGCCTCCGCTCGGTGTCCCAGCGGAGGCTCACCCTCTCAGGCGCGCCGTAGGTAAGCTCGGATTTGAAAACAAGAAACGGCGTCGCGGGTTCTAATTGGGCTCATCGGTTTAGGGATCCGACTAAGAGAAATGGCCCCGATGGCGTGGTGGGGGGGAAGCCTTGGGTCGTCGCCGAACTCGACGCTGTCGCGGCGATGGCCCCCGGCGTGAGCTTCTGGGCTATCAGACGGATCGTGTCCGTGATCATTTGCGATCTGGGTAAACAAAAAGGCCTCGTCGTATGGGCGCGACGAGGCCAGTTGGCTTCATAATCATGAAGCACGGGCGCGCTTTCAATCCCCGGAGGGCCGGGAGCGATATGCGCGTTATCTAATATAGAGCGCAGACGTTCCAGTGCGAGGGCTCCGGCGAGAAGAAATCGCCCGGCAATACAGGGCTGATGATTGGCGTCAATGTGAGCGCTAGTGCCGCGTCGTCTCGGCCGCAAGCTCTATGTATCGGCCGATCGACCAGAGGTAGGCGACGATCTCCAGCCTAAGAGGATCTCGGTCCCGGTATTTCTCCGTTATCCGACGTACCTCTTCGGTTGCAGAACCCTTCACCTCGCCGATCACGTACATCTCATGTCCAATGGCCGTGATATCGCACCCAGCCGCGATCAACTCATTCACGAAATCCGGGATTTCATTCGAGGTCATCTGAGATCGTTGCATGCATTTTACCACTCAACCAGTAAAGGCGGAGGATCTTGGGTCTGACAACGGATTAGGACCTTTGCGGGAAAAGTATCAGACTAAAGTCCGGTGCGCCATTGGGACCAATTCCTCTCGCGCAGCAGAGGAAGGAAAACCTGGGAGCCAGGTACCAACCGCTGCGTCTGGAAACGGTTTAGTAACCCACCGACTCCTCGGAGGCGCTCCTCAGGTCGCTGCCGATTGACCCGACGTAGCTGATTATCTGCAGCCTCAGTGGATACGGTCGCCGTCCTTAGGGTTCCCCTTCGTAAAAAGAGAAGGCCCCGTCCGGGAGAGCGGGGCCTGAGGTCGGCGTAGTGCCAATAGGCTCCATTCCGGGGACTATCGATGGAGCTCGGCCTAGATCCGCGGGGGTAATGGATCATAGGCAACAGGAAACGCCCGGAGGCGCCGAACGTTCCTGACGCCAAAAAAAATGGCCCCAAAAGTGCAACCAACGGGGCCAAGAGGTTCAGTGTCCAATGAGCCCTCGCAGGGGAAGTGGATAGCTTGGGCTCGTTGTCGAAACCGCAATCCAGGGGACTTGTTCCGCGCCACCATGTCGAATCCTACAAATTGCGCACTGGGGAAGCCTGATCTGATACAGGCATGGTCACGAAACTCACAATAGGTGGCGCTGGGTTTTCAGAAAAGAGGCCGGGGCGCACCTTCATAGGTGCCCCACATGCACGTGCGGGCTGCGCAGAACAGCAAGAATTGGCCCCCTGGAGCTATCGGGGGCCAATTCCTCTCTCCGCAGGGCAATGGGAAAACCTGGGAGCAGACTACAAACTGCTGTCTTTGGAAACGGTTCCGTCGTGACGAGACATCTAGGACGAACTCTTCAGGTGTCTGCCGACACCGTTGGGGTGCCCATCACGTTTAAAGGACTTGGAACTTAATTGATCTACGATCCGCTGCGTGAGCACGGAGTCTTCCCGCTTGACGGGCAAGGTACGCAAAGTTGTCCATCGTCTTGTCGCTTTTGCGCTTCTTAGGCTTTTCGAAGCCGATCAGTGTTGACGGTCTTTGGATCCGGGCTTTCTGTGGGGGAAATCAGGGTGAGCGTACAAAGTGCGTTGGCAAAGCCCATGATCTTAACCGAAACAAACGCGCAATTGCATCATTCGACCGAATTTGGGTGAGCTATCTGTTTGGGGCCGTTGGACAATACGTCCCCGAACTGAGGAGATGCCAACTCGAGCCAGGGTCTTTCCTGTCCTTACCGACTGAAACTATTGCAGCGACGATTGTTCATAAGGCGGCACATGCCCGGTTTATCAACGTCGGCATTCCTTACGAAAAGCTTGCATCCGACAAGGGTTCCCCCACCCACGTCGAAACAGGGTTACTGCGACACCGCCCGCGAGCGCACTTGGAAAACAGGCGAGATCGCTAGTGTCGCCATTCGGCAAGCAAAATGGCCCCGTCATTCTCGACGGGGCCTAGAGCGCGCGTGCTATACCAACCGTGCTACACAAAAGGGGTCTCCATTCTTAAAAATTTCGATGAAGGCCCGCCTTGATCCGTTGGGCAGTGGATCATCAGCAATGCAAACAACGGCCGCGGATGCGGAATGTTCCTCTGCGCTGACCGATTGCGAATGAGATCGCTTGGTACGCCAATCGAATCGAATCAATTGTGGCGTTTAACTGTCTGTCGATAGTAAAGTGAACCTATCCACGAGTATTGCGTTAGGGCCAAGCGGTGCGTTGAGGAGGCGGTGCTGTGAACACGAAGCTCCATATCGACGGGTCATTTCAGGCCATGCGTCAGGCGATTGACGATGCGCGCCAGGCGTTCGCGAGCGGAGGCGCCGATCATCATCGCGACGCCCTACAATACCTCGGTCGCGTGGTAATGAACTCATTGGCCGAGATCATTGAAACTGACGGCGGCACAGATGGTTACCTCTACGACGCCGACGGCATCGCGCAGGATATCGAGGATTGCTACCAAAAGCTGGTAGAGGAGGAAGAGGCCGCGGAACCGGACAACGAAGCGCGGCAACCTACTCATGGAACTATGAACCTTCGACAGCAGGGAGTGGGGCGATGATCACTGGCTCGGATCTGCTGCAGATTTCCTTGGCACGCATCAACATGGAGCGCTCTGAACTCGAAGAGGCCGGGGTAATCGACAAGGGGATTGACGGCGATAGAGCGTGGTCCAACTTCGGACGGGACATCGATACTTTCATTATAAAGCTGCCCCAAAGTCGGCTCGCTGCGTTAGCCGCGATGATCCAGAGACGAGCAAATCGTCAACGTTGAATGGCTAGAACCCTTAGAAAGAAACCAACCTCCACGCCGCTGCCCGAACCGATGCCGCGGCGCGTCGAGCCATGCGTCGCTACCCTCGTCGATCAGCCGCCGAAAGGTCCGGAGTGGACCTTTGAGGTGAAGTGGGACGGGTATCGGCTGGCGATCCATGTCGAGCCAGGCGAGGTGAGGGCGATCACTCGCGGCGGATATGACTGGGCTAAGAAGTTCGGTTCCGTCGTCGCCGATGCGCGCGAGCTCGGCCATGCGACCATGATCATAGACGGCGAGGCGGTTGTTCTCGACGACCGGGGACGCTCGGATTTCGGGTTGGTGCAACGCGTGGTCGGGAGAAGGCCGAGCCTGCGCGATGCCGGAGAGATCATCTTCTTTGCCTTCGATCTTCTCTATCTAGACGGCCAGGACCTTCGGATGATGCCCCTGAGCGAGCGCCGGCAACTGCTCGAGCCGATCGTCGCCGGTAGGGCTGGCGCGATACGTTTCTCCGAGGAAGTCCAGGCTGACGGCGCCGAGTTCTTCCGCGCAGCTTGCGAACTCGGCCTTGAGGGCATCATCGCGAAGCGGCGGGACGCGCCCTATCGATCCGGGCGCCGGCCGGAATGGCTTAAGGTTAAATGTGCTTGGCGCGATTGGTTCGTGATCATAGGATATGAGCCCTCGACGATGCCGGGCGCGATCGGCCGCCTGCTTCTGGCGGCGAGGAAGGGGGACGAGCTCGTCTACGTCGGCGGGTGCGGAACGGGATGGAGCAACAACGAGTCGGTGCAGCTTCGCGAACTGCTCGACGCGATCCCGGCTAAGCGGCCACCGGTGGCACTCAAGCGCAGGGGCGCGATCTTCTCCGAACCGCTGCTAGTCGCCGAGGTCGAGTATCGGGCGTGGACGCAGGACGCGAAACTGCGCCATCCCTCATTTAAGAGCGTCGGCGAGCGGGCGGAGAAGGTCGAAGTTTACCATCTCGATTAAACGTCTGATCTTTTGGTCGCCGTGCTTGGTGAGGCAGTCAGTGCTCGTGCCCATGCCGACAAGTCGGGCAACAAATCTCCGACGGTTCCACCTCCACCGGCCGCCATCCCATAGTCGATCGGGTCGCAGAATTCCTTTAAGCGCGCTTCGAGGTCCAACTCATTACGCGTGCCGGTCATGTACAGTTCCAGCGCATATCGGGCCAAGCGTTCAGCCTCCTCGCTCTCGCGGCTTATTGCTCGCGCAATTGCGACCTTATCAAAGACCGATGAGACGACCGTAAAATCTTGAGGAAGAATGTATCCAGATTGGCGTGGAGAAAGCATAGCGCAATCCCTCCCTTAGGGCGAAAGCGCATATGATCTCCCAGCCGCCGGAGCCCTTCTTAAAGTCCAGCGATAGTCTCATAATGCGCCGTTGGAGGCGCATTGGAAATTAACTTTGACATGTGGAGCGGAATTCTCGTTTTTCCGCTCTTGGCTGTCAAATTTTCGGAAAATTGCGGCGCGCAGCATCCACTCTTTAGCATTGATGCGGATGCAAACTCGCGTCGCGGAATCCCGGAATAGTTCCCGAAGTCGGTGTGTCGACACCGCGCAAACGCTCTACGCTGGGCCGGATAGCCCCACGCTCCTAGGGACCTCGACACGTCATGATTGCTCGCTCATAGCTGCGTGCCGTATCGGCCATTCATGTTCGAGAAAATCCGGCGCGGTCGTAAAACGATGCGAAAATGCGGTTTGTTCCTGGCTGCAGGCGAACCGATAGCGGAACCGTCGAAGGTATCTCAAGAAGCGCTAAATATCCTCCTTCGGCAGCTAACGGGCTGAAAAATAAACTGAATTAGTCGTGTCGGGGGGCGGGCTAGTACATACGCCGTACGGATTGCGACAACGCGGGAGGGGAAAAGCTGGTGCCGACACGATTAGGATCGTCATTCGAGCCGGTTGATATATTAGCAAAGCCGTACCGGAATTGTCGAAAGCGACCTTCCTTGCGGGCGGCTTTGTTCGTATCTGAGCGCATCGGCTTGGCCGATGGAGTTTTTCTTCCCCGCGTTCAGAGAGCCATCTGGGTGCGAACCTTGCCCCGCCTTCCCCGGCGGGGCCTTCTCTCCGCTTGGCGATTGTCCGTGCGCGAAGATTTCTGCCTCGTCGGCAGCGCCAGGGCGCGACGAAACCTGATCAACCGCGAGGTGTGAAAAAGCATGAGAAACCTGGTCGCAGGGAAGCTCCATGGCATTTATGTCACCGAGGCGAACCTCAACTATCATGGGTCGATCACTCTTGACCCGGACCACTGTGAGGAGGCCGGCATCTTGCCGATGGAGTTCGTCGAGATCTGGAACAAGAATTCCGGGGCGCGCATCTCCACCTACGTCATCCTCGGTGAACGCGGTTCTAGGTGCTGCATTTCAATGGTGCGGCCGCACGCACATGCCAGCCCGGCGACCAGATCCTTATATGCAACTCCGTTTACCTCGACGAAAGCCGGCTTACTTCCTTGAAGCCGAAGGTACTGACCTTCGACGAGAACAACCGCGTGCAGGATCGCCTCAGCTACTCGGTTGAGGTCGATGCATCTGGCAAATTCACTTTCGAAATCCTCGACGAGGCCGAGACGGCATTGCCGATACCGCTTATGGTGTCCGGCAGCTGATTGGATTTGGCCAAGAGGCAAACCTGACGGCTGGGTCGTCGCCAAGGACAAAAACGCAGCGGTCGCGGCCTCGCCAGCAACACGGCGTTCGTTGCTGCTGAACCAGTTACCGACGACCTTGCCGCACGGGTGCAGGCTCTAGCCAAAAGCGCAATTTGGACGGCAGATTATCAAAGGCAGAACAAGGCTCAGGGAGGCGCTCATGACCGCATTCAATGTCGTCCGCTTCAAGGTCAAGCCGGGGATGGCTGAGGCTTTTCTCGGCGCTCACCGGGACATAGCTCAAAGCTGGTCGGGTCTGCGTCATGCCAACATCATCGAGGCTGGCGAGGGACGATACTGCATTATCGCGGAATGGGAGAGCATGGAAGCATTGGTGGCGAGCCGGCCGCAGATGGTCGCCACGCTTGACAGCTTTCGTGAGACGCTCGAGGACCTCGGAGGAGGGCTCGGCGTAACCGACCCAATTGCAGGCCTGGTCGTCCTATCCGTGAAATAAACCGGAAGCGGGTTTGCCGTGGCGATGCGTCGTTGGGCTCAACATTAGCCGGCGATGCCACAAGACCTGTCTCGTCGTTTAATTGCGCTTTGCCGTTCGGGCACGTTCGCGCAGCATTTTCAGGTGCCTCCGCCGGATGTCATCGATGGAAATGTCACCCGCAATCCAGAGTCTGAGCAGAGCCTGGAACTCGGCGGTGTGGTCAATTGCAATGCCCCTTGCTTGCCACTTGGCAATCACACGATCGGCGATTTCTTTGCGGGTGGCCACGTCCTTTCCCCTTTCTGGTCTGTCCATTCATTATGGCGCGGGGCGCCCCTGCGACGTCAGTAGCAAAGATTGGTCTGGGCACTCGCGCGCCGTCGAGGACTGCCGATAAGTGTTCGTCAGCCTTTCCGCAAGTTGCATTGCTTGCTGCGCGGTCAATCTGAACTGCAGCGCCGACACGTTTTCGAGATCCGGATCGGCGCTGAATTCGATCCTCAGGAAAAGCTCGCCCGTCTCGTCGATTGCAGTGTTCCAGCCGACGACCGTTGATGCCCTTATGTTGCCGTGACCGTCCGTATTCCAGTCGATCATATTCGAACCTTTCCTCTTCGGGAAACAAGGACGCAGAGTTGGTCATCGTATCGATGAGCCGAACTCATCCGTTCACGGCGATTGCGTCGCTCTAGAGCGCACTTCCCATGACCTGGACTACAACGGCAACGACGGTGGCCGCGACAGTGAGCGCGGCGCCAAGACGTGCAACCTTCATCCGGCGATGCCGCGCGCCGCTCCAGTCATAACTCATCGCTTAACCTTGCGCTTGTGGTTGAGAGGTGCCTGGCTTTATGGGCAAAACCGTAACCCGTGGGCGGGGTTACGGTTCTGAGTTGTCGCTGTACGCTGCAATGTGATTGGCGACTGAACACAGTTTGCAAGGTTATGGTTAATTAAGAGTTTACTGAATAAGGTTCCCTGCAAAGGCCGCCCGTTCGGTGATCACGATTTCCGATAGTTGATCGCCAACCCTCATTCGGTCGTTCGGTGTCCTGGCGGACGAGCAAGGTGTTTTAGAGCGCGAAGGCAAGCTGTGGCTTGCTTTCGATCGTTGCTTCATCGAGTGACGACAGTGTCACGCCCAGCAACCGAATGCCTTTTGGGGCAGGGAAGAGTGGAGACAACAGCATCGTCATGACCGCGGCAAGCTCTGCAGTACTTGCGATCGGTGCCGCTGTTGTCTTGCTCCTAGTGATCTGCGTGAAATCCGCCCATTTCACCTTGAGCGTCGCGGTCTTGGCGCGAATACCGTTCCCTTCGCAGTAGCGCCAGACCTTTTCGATCAGCGGTTCGAGGCCAGCCCTGGCGGTCTCGAAATCATGGACGTCCACGGAGAACGTGTCTTCCGCGCCGATGGACTTGCGCACCCGGTCGGCCTTCACCTGACGTTCGTCGACGCCGCGGGCGATCCAGTAGAAGTAAGGTCCCGATTTTCCGAAGTGTTGCTGCAAGAAGGCGATATCGTGATCCTTCAGATCGGCGCCCGTTTCAATCCCGAGCTTGTGCATGCGCTCGGCGGTTGCCGGACCGACGCCATGGAATTTCTTGACGGGCAGCGCCTCGACGAAGGCCGGACCGTTCTTTGGCGTGATGACGAAGAGGCCATCCGGTTTTCTCTGGTCGGACGCCATCTTGGCGAGGAACTTGTTATAGGAAACGCCGGCCGAAGCGGTCAGGCCTGTCCTTGCCTTGATCTTGGCGCGGATCTCCTCGGCGATCTCCGTCGCAAGTTCCATTCCCTTGAGGTTCTCGGTGACATCAAGATAGGCCTCGTCGAGCGAGAGCGGTTCGATGAGCGGCGTGTATTCGGCAAAGATCGCGTGGATCTGCTGTGAGACTGCGCGGTTCAGCTCCGGGCATTTCCGCTTGGCGGTGACCGACGGCATGGCCGAATGGACGCCGTATTTGCGCGCCTCGTAGCTTGCGGCAGCCACGACGCCGCGCGCCTCGCCAAAGCCAACGGCAATCGGAAGCCCGCGAAGTACGGGATTGTCCCGCTGCTCCACCGAGGCGTAGAAGGCATCCATGTCGACATGGATGATCTTTCGCGTGCGCTCAGAGCGTTCCATCACCGATCACGCGACCCAACGACTGGTCATAGCAGCAGGTCTTCTTCGGGCAGGGCAGCAGGAGGCTCGACGACAACAAGCAAGTTGCCCGGAAGCGGCCGCTGCAGGTGCTTCACCTCGTCCCAGGATCCGGTGAGCCACAGATCGACCTCGTCAGGTGTGGTCAGAATCACCGGCATGGCCTTTTGATGGATTGGCGAGACGATCTCGTTCGGGGATGTGGTGAGGAAGCCGAAGAGCTCGTATTCGCGCTCACCATCGCGCACGCGCCTGACACCCTTCCATGGCGTCCAGAAGCCGGCGAAGAACATCAGCGGCCGCTCCTTAGTTCCGGCAAACCAGGCATTGGGGATTTTACCGCCGGGAACCTTGGCCGCCGGATCCGGCTCGGCGAAGGAGTTGAAGGGGACGACGCAGCGACTGGTCGCCCCGAGCCAGCGTCTCCAGTGCGGAGAGGCGACGTTTCGGATGTTGGTGACGCCGGGATCGTAGTTCTTCACGAAAGCGGGCGGCGAGGGCATGCCCCAGGTGACACGCGCGATCTCTCGCTCTCCGTCTTCGCCGACGCGGACTACGGGCGCCTGATAGCCGGGGTAGACGTCATAGGATGGCTGGTTCCAGCCTGCCTTGTCGCGGAATGCCTTGGTGAATGCGATCACGGCATCACGTGTCGTCGTGATGTTGTAGAGATTGCACAAAGTTCAGTCTCCCTTTCTCACCTAGCTTCATATCAACGACTGCTCGCTTCTGTCCCCGTTCCCCGGCATTCGATCTGTTCATTGCACCAAGCAGCGTGTCCGTGCTGGCGTCTCGATCGCAATCAACAGTCTCTTTTCTGAACTTCGTTGACTCGCAACTCAAATAGGAACAAATAGAGAACATATCAACAGGAAGCGCTAATGCATAGCCCTAAGGAGTTGTTCCTTCCAAAATGCCCCGTCCAGTCGACAATACCGTCGTCTCAGAACTTCGCGAGCGCATCCAGCGCCTTGAAGGCGCAAGCGGCCGTGGACGACAGGTGCTGCCGTTTGGTGTCACCGAGATTGATCGGCGATTGCCGGGTGGGGGGCTTGTACTCGGCTCGTTGCATGAGGTCGCCGGCGGCGGCAACGGTGCGATCGACGGTGCGGCGGCGGCTCTCTTTTGCGCGGGCATTGCCGCCCGCTCGAAAGGCAAGGTGCTCTGGTGTGTGACGCGGCCCGATCTCTTCGCGCCGGCGCTGGCTCAAGTCGGTCTTTCGCCGAGCCGCGTCATCTATGTGGAGGCCGGCGACGAAAAGGCGCTTCTTTCCTGCATGGAAGAGGGGCTTCGCCACGGCGGCCTCGGTGCCGTCGTCGGCGAGCTCGCGCGCCTTTCGATGACCGCCTCGCGCCGCTTGCAGCTTGCAGCCGAGAGTTCCGGCACGTTGGGCATTGCGATCCGCCGCTGGCGACGACAGGCCGAAGCCTCGGATTTCGGGCAGCCGACGGCATCGGTCACGCGCTGGCGCGTGTCCGTCCTGCCATCCGTCCCCTTGCCGGTTCCAGGCGTCGGCCGCGCGCGCTGGCTCGTCGAACTCATCCGCTGCCGTGCCGGCGAAAGTGCAGATTTCGAAGTGGAGGCCCCAGATGCCAAGGGTCGTATCGCTCTTCCTTCCGAGCTGGCCCACGGATCGCCTGAGGCGCAAGCTCGGCGACGCAGCGCCGCCGGCTGAAACGCCTCTCGTCCTCGTCGGTCGCGAACAGCGAAGGCGTGTGGTGCTCTCGGTAAATGCCGCGGCGATTGCCGCAGGCCTGAGACCCCGCATGGCCGCCACGAAAGCCCAGGCGCTCGTCGCAGGTCTTGTCGTCATGGACGCCGATCCGGCCGCCGATCAAGAAGCGCTCGAACGCCTGGCGCTCTGGGCGCTGCAGCGCTATGCGCCGATCGTAGCCGCCGATCCGCCCGATGGCCTGGTGATCGATACGACCGGTGCCGATCACCTGCATGGCGGCGAGGACCTGATGCTGTCAGGCATGGTCAACCGGTTCTTCGGATCCGGCATCGAGGCGCGGGCTGCGGTTGCCGATACCTGGGGGGCGGCCCATGCCGGCGCCCGGTTTCTCGCTCATCCGACGCTGGTCGTCGCTCCGGGGGCGCAGCAGGAAACCATCCGTAACCTGCCCGTCGCAGCGCTTCGCCTCGATCCTGCAATCGTCCATGGCCTTCGCGTGCTGGGCTTCAACACGATCGGTGAGGTGGCCGGCGTGCCGCGGGCGCCGCTTGCCCTTCGATTTGGACCCGAACTTGGCCGTCGCATCGACCAGGCCATGGGAGAGGTTGCCGAGCCGATCGATCCGGTCCGCACGCCTGAGCTTATCGAAGTTCGCCGTTCCTTCGGTGAACCGATTGCGGCCGCCGAGACGATTGCGCGCTATGCCGCGAAGCTTGTGGGCGCGCTCTGTCTGGTACTGGAAGAAAGAGGCCTCGGCGCGCGGCGCGTCGACCTTCTCTTCCATCGCGTTGATAACACCTGCCAGGCGATCCGCGCAGGCACCGCGACGCCCGTTCGCGACGCCAAGCGCCTGATCCGGCTCATCACTGATAGGATCGAGACGATCGATCCGGGCTTCGGGATCGAAATCATGTCGCTGACGGCGACCCACGCCGAGCCGCTGGTGGCAAGACAGGTCGTTTCCTCGCTGGTCGAGGAACCGGAGGCCGATGTTTCCGGCCTGATCGACATCCTGGGAAACCGCATCGGCGCACGCCGGCTCTATCGTTTTCAACCGGTCGCCAGCGACGTGCCCGAACGCTCCATCAACCGCATCGCGCCGATGGCGCCGGACGAAGGTCTCGCCTGGCCCGGCCATTGGCCAAGGCCGGTGCGCTTGCTTCTCCATCCTGAAGCGATCGAGACGATGGCGCTTCTGCCCGATCATCCGCCAGTCAGTTTCACATGGCGTGGTGTGCGCCGACGGGTGAAACGTGCCGACGGCCCCGAACGCGTCTTCGGCGAATGGTGGAAGCGGGATGCCGAGCTCGTCGCCGTACGCGACTATTTCCAGGTCGAGGATGACGCCGGCGAGCGCTACTGGATTTATCGCGCCGGCGACGGCGAACACAGCGAGACCGGCAGCCACCAATGGTTCCTGCACGGGATTTTCGGATGACGACGCCGCTTTATGCCGAGCTGCAGGTGACCTCGCATTTCTCCTTCCTGCGCGGCGCATCCTCCTGCGAAGAGCTATTCCAACGTGCCGCCGAACTTAGGCTCGAGGCGCTGGCCATTGCCGATCGCAACAGCCTCGCCGGCATCGTGCGAGCGCACCAGGCGGCCAAGGATGTCGGCGTGCGGCTGGTCGTCGGCTGCCGCCTCGATCTTGAAGGCGATCTATCGGTCCTCGTCTTTCCGACCGACCGGCCGGCCTATGCGCGGCTTTGCCGGCTGCTGTCGCTCGGCAAGAAGCGCGGCGGCAAGGCGAAATTCCGGCTTGCCTGGTCCGATCTCGTTGCCTATGGCGAGGGACTGATCGCGGTTCTCCTTCCCGATGCCGCTGACGAGGACTGCGCGCGGGAGCTGCGCCGTCTGAGGCAAGAATTCGGCGACCGCGCCTACCTGTCGCTGACACTCCGCCGCCGGCCGAACGACCAGCTGCGCCTTCATCAGCTCTCCAACCTGGCAGCTTCAGTCGGCGTGCCAACGGTCGTCACCAACGACGTGCTGTTTCATGTGCCGGACCGGCGCATCCTGCAGGATGTCGTCACCTGCATTCGCCACAACATCATGATCGACGAGGCCGGTTTCCGCCGCGAGCGCCACGCCGACCGCTACCTGAAGCCGCCCGAGGAAATGGCGCGGCTCTTTGCGCGCTACCCCGAAGCGCTTACCCGCACCATCGAGATCCTGGAGCGATGCCGGTTTTCGCTCGACGAGCTCGCCTATCAATATCCGGAGGAGCGATCCAATCCTGCACTGACAGCCCAAGAGACACTGGCGCAACTGACCTGGGAAGGTGCAGCCTGGCGTTACCCAGAAGGGTTGCCGGAAAAAGTCCGCAAGAACCTCGAGCACGAACTGCGGCTGATCGAGAAGCTTCAATATGCGTCCTACTTCCTGACAGTGAATTCGATCGTGCGTTTTGCCCGTTCAAGGGACATTCTATGCCAGGGCAGAGGATCGGCCGCCAATTCGTCTGTCTGTTATGTGCTCGGCATCACCTCGATCGACCCTGAAATCAACGACCTCCTGTTCGAGCGCTTCGTCTCCGAGGAACGGCGCGAGCCGCCTGACATTGACGTCGACTTCGAGCACGAGCGCCGCGAGATCGTCATGCAATGGGTCTTCGAGACCTATGGCCGTGATCATGCGGCCCTTTGCTCCACGGTCATCCGCTATCGGTCGAAAGGCGCCATCCGCGATGTCGGCAAGGCGCTGGGGCTGCCCGAGGACATGACGAAGATGCTGTCGTCGCAGGTCTGGGGCTGGGGCGAGGACATCGGCGAAAAACATGCCGAGGAACTCAATCTCAACCTGTCCGATCGGCGCCTGCGCCTCACGCTCGATCTGGCCCGGCAGCTGATGGGGGCGCCGCGTCACCTGTCGCAGCATCCGGGCGGCTTCGTCCTGACGAACGATCGCCTCGACGAGCTCGTCCCGATCGAGCCGGCGGCCATGGCTGACCGGCAGGTGATCGAATGGGACAAGGACGATATCGATATCCTGAAGTTCATGAAGGTCGATTGCCTGGCGCTCGGCATGCTCTCGTGCATGAAGCGCGGCTTTGACCTGCTCGCCGAACACAAGGGCATCAATCTCGATCTCGCGAGCATCCCGGCCGAAGATCCCCGCACTTACGCCATGATCCGGCGTGCCGACACGCTCGGCACCTTCCAGATCGAGAGCCGCGCGCAGATGTCGATGCTGCCGAGGATCAAGCCGCGCACCTTCTATGACCTCGTCATCGAGGTGGCGATCGTGCGCCCCGGCCCGATCCAGGGCGACATGGTGCATCCCTATCTTCGCCGGCGCGAGGGCAAGGAGGCGGTGGTATACCCGAAGCCGGAACTGGAGCAGGTGCTTGGAAAGACGCTCGGTGTGCCGCTCTTCCAGGAACAGGCAATGCGGGTCGCCATCGAATGCGCCGGGTTCACGCCGGGCGAAGCCGATCAATTGCGCCGCGCCATGGCAACGTTTAAGCATACCGGCGGCGTTTCGAAGTTCGGCGAGAAGCTGGTTCGGGGAATGGTCGCTAACGGCTATGAGCCGGACTTTGCGATTAAGACCTTCAAGCAGCTCGAAGGTTTCGGCAGCTACGGCTTTCCGGAAAGCCATGCCGCGTCCTTCGCGCTGATTGCCTATGCCTCCTCCTGGCTCAAATGCTGGCACCCGGATGTCTTCTGTGCGGCTCTCCTGAATGCCCAACCGATGGGCTTTTACGCCCCGGCCCAGATCGTGCGGGACGCGCGCGACCATGGCGTCGAGGTCCGGCCTGTGTGTGTGAACGCCAGCCGCTGGGATTGCACGCTTGAGGCAACAGCGGATGAAACTCGCTTTGCCGTCCGTCTTGGTCTTCGCATGGTCAAGGGACTGGCGAATATCGATGCAGCAGCGATCATTGCGGTGCGCGAGGAGCGAGCTTTCGAGAGCGTCGACGATCTTTGGCGTCGGGCAGGGGTGCCGGCCGGCTCGCTCGTGCAGCTTGCCGAGGCCGATGCCTTCCAGCCTTCACTGAGGCTTGCCCGGCGCGAGGCACTTTGGGCGATCAAGGCATTGCGCGACGAGCCGCTGCCGCTCTTTGCCGCGGCATCTGCCCGTGAAAGTCGGACCGTTGCCGAACTCGATGAGCCATCAGTGGCGCTAAGGCCGATGACTGCGGGCGGCGAAGTGGTGGAGGACTATGGGCATGTCGGGCTGACGCTGCGCGACCATCCGCTCTCGTTCCTGCGCGCGGATCTGACGAAGCGCCGCATCGTCACCTGCCGGGAGGCGATGCAGACGCGTGACGGCAGGTGGCTTGAGGCGGCCGGCCTGGTGCTTGTCCGCCAGCGGCCGGGCTCCGCCAAAGGCGTGATGTTCATCACGATCGAGGACGAGACGGGCATTGCCAATCTGGTTGTCTGGGCCAAGACCTTCGAAAGCTATCGCCGCGTGGTCCTCGGGGCCGGCATGCTCGGCGTCTATGGTCGTATTCAGCGAGAAGGCGAGGTCGTGCATCTGGTCGCCCATCGGCTGACCGATTTGTCAGGCGAACTTGCCAGCGTCGGCGAGCGGGATGCCAGCTTTCCGCTTCCGCATGGGCGGGGGGATGAATTTCATCATGGGGCGCCGGCGCCCGATCCGCGCGGCCTGCCGAAGGGGCCGCGTCCGCGCGATATCGTCGATCCCTATCTGCATCTCGATCAGATCAAGGTGAAGACGCGCGATTTCCGGTGAGAAGTGTTTTCTTGGAATCCTCGAAAGCCGGTTCACTGCTTCGTGCGGCCCGAAGTGCCGACGCTCGGCGAGGCGTGGGATGAGGTATCGCCCCACTCGGGGCGGTTCCCCCATGCCGCACCAAGCTCTGGCTAACGTTTGCCTAGCCTCGTCCGCCCCGCAGCCCGAATTGAGAGAGATGAGTCAGACGAGAGTCCGATAAGTCCAGAGCCAATGGCCACTTCGAGGGTCTGGCTGTATTCACTTCCCGCGAGCCCTTGTTTCTTGGCATGATTTTCAGCGGCGCCGCGTGAGACGGATGGCGACACGCCATACCGCACACTGTGGAAGGCGCCCAGAATAATAAGAAGTTTTTCGTCCAAGCTCTTCATAGTTTACCTTCAATCTATCTTGTGATGGAGGCGGCAATGGCGACCACTGGTGGACGGCATTGGACTCACCTGCGGTCACCCGCGTGCTGCGGTTCCTTGGCTGCGTAATGGTTAGCCGCGCTTATCGCGCAGGCGTTGGTAAGGCGCTTTTCTTCGACGAGATCGCTCCATCGACACCTGCTTGTCAGGTTTGATGAAACCATGCCTTTGTTAGAAGCACTTAGAGGCGCCGTGGCCGTGACGGGTCCTTCCAAAGCAAAAGTAAGGCCCCGGCCCTAGGCATGGGTTCTGACCGCGATTTTGAAAGGAAGGTTTGTTAGAGCGCGATGCCAATCGCGCAACAATCAAAGCTAGCGAGCAAACTCGAGAGATCGTTCTACCTGTGTCTTCGCCTAAGCGTCAATCGGTAGTAAAACCCGACTGCGGCGCGAAGCCTCCTATTTAGAGAGACCGCAACACGTCGCCAAATGCATCCAACAGCATGTCCGCATTCTCGCGAGAAAAGACGAGAGGCGGCCGTATTTTCAGAACATTGGCATTGGGACCGGAGGCGCTGATGAGGATGCGGCGATCTCGCAGACCATTTACGATCCGAGTCGTTAGCGCGGCATCGGGGTTCTTGGCGGCAGGGTCGGCTACGATCTCGACGCCGATGAAGAGACCGGAACCGCGCACGTCCCCGAGAGCGTGGTATCGATCCGAAAGGCTCTTGAGGCCACCCATCAGGTAGGAACCGACTTCCAGCGCATTTTGCTGCAGCCCCTCAATGCGGATAGTGTCGAGCACTGCCTTGCCGGCCGCGGCGGCGACCGGATTGCCGCCGAAGGTGTTGAAATAGCGCGCCTTCGGGCCGAACTCAGCGATAACCTCGGGGCGCAGCACTATGCCCGCCATCGGATAGCCGTTACCCATTGGTTTGCCGATCGTCACCATGTCGGGTGCAACGCCGTGGCGTTCGAAACCCCACATCGTTTCGCCCGTTCGGCCGAAGCCGGGCTGCACCTCGTCGGCGATGAAGAGGCCGCCAGCCTCGTGGATCGCGTCCACCGCAGGCTTGAGAAAACCTTTCGGCCCTTCGAAGATGCCGTCGCTGGAAAAGATCGTATCCGTGATCAGCATGGCCGGCTTGATGCCGTGACGCTTGAGATCGGCGATTGCGGCGCGCACGTCGTTGCCGAATTTTACCGCCATCTGTTCGGGCGAGTGACGGTAGCTGTCCGGCGCGGGCACCGTGCGCACATGCGGGCCGAGCGTCACGGATTCGCCGAGCGAGGGCGAGAATTCGGCAACCGCGCTCGTCAGGCCGTGATAGGCGAGGTCCGTCGCGATGATGCCGGTGCCCCCAGTGACGAAGCGGGCGATGCGAACGGCGAGATCGTTCGCTTCACTGCCGGTGCAGGTGAACATGGCCTGGCTGAGCGCCTCGGGGAAGGTGGCCGTCAGTGCCTCGGCATAGGCGACGATCCCTTCGTGCAGGTAGCGTGTGTGAGTGTTGAGCACGGCCGTCTGCTTCGTGATTGCCTCCACCACGCGCGGATGGCAATGGCCGAGCGAGGCGACGTTGTTGTAAGCGTCGAGATACCGCTCGCCGGCCGTGTCGTACAGAAAAACGCCTTCGCCGCGGACAAGATGCAGCGGTTTTTCGTAAAACAGGCGGTAGGCGGGACCGAGCACTTTTTCTCGGCGCGCGATAAGCGCCCTCTCGCTCTCGTCTAGTCGGTCGAAATCTGCACGCGAAAAAGCATTCACCATCGACATGATCAAGCCTCGGAAAGGTTGGGCGCGAGCCGTTTCAGCCCGGCCGGAGTGAGATCGACTATGTTCTGCAGGCCGCGGCATGCGGTCGCGTGGTTACGCATGATATAGGCCCGGTTCTCAGGAAAACGTGCGGAACGCCACTCCGCGATGATGATGGACATGGCGAGGCGGGAACGGGCGAGAAGCGGTAGCAGCTCGATTTCGGCCGGCTCCAGCGCGCGCGCCGACAGGAAGCCTTCGAGGAAGGCGCCGGTGCGGGCGGCCCAGTTGTCGGTCGCAAGGTGATAGGAGAGGGCGACGGCAAGGTCATTGATCAAGGGCGCATGCACCATGTCGCCGAAGTCGATGATACCAACAACTTTGGTCGGCTCTGCCGGATCAAGCAGGATGTTGTGCGGATTGAAATCGTTATGGATGATCTGCCGGCGCTTGATCGCGGCGATCGCCGGCATCGAGCGTTCGAACTCGGCGAGTATGGCCTCCACCTGCGCTCGGCGCTCGATGCCGACATGGTCGAGCAGGGCGACAAGGTCTAGTGTATGAGAAATGTCCCACATCAACTTTCCGGCGGGCGGGCGGCCTTTGTAGTCTTCGAGACCCAGCCCAAGTTGTGCGAGCGCTCGGCCGACGTTGCGGCTCTGCGTCTCTGAGGCCGAGGTGCGGTACTGCAGTTCGCCGCCGAGGAAGGTCAACAGGCGCATGACGCGGGGGCCATCGGAGGTGGAAAGCGTATGGCTCGGCGCTCCGGTTTTCGTGAGCATGAGCCTTGGCACCGGTACATTGGGGGCCGCAGCCTCCAGATGCATTAGCGCACCATCCTGGAACTCAAGCGAGGCCGGGTCTTCGGCGGGATTGGCAATCTTGAGGATGAAGTCCTCTCCGTCCGAGCGGGTAAAAAGAAAAGTCTCGTCCCTTTCGCTTGAGAGCCGCCTGATCGAGCCGCTCGCGCCATAGACCTTCCTCACCGCCGCCTCCGCATCGGAAAGCGATGTCGCGCTCCATGTTGCCGACATGGAATCGGCGTTCTTGGCGGTGGGCGATGGCTCCGTCATGCTTGCTCCGTTGGCGCGGTCGCCCGCATTTCCGTCAATCTCTGCCCGTCAGCTGACCACGACAACGACGACATTGTCGCGCCGAGCCTTTCGGTGAATGATGTCTGCGACACGCCATACTTGAAACACAGCGAAAAAGATGCATCAAGTATCTTGTTATTCCATTTTTGGACGAATTCCATGCCTCAATTCACGTCACTGGATCATGAGAACCTCAACAGCGTCGTTTATGGTGCGTTGTGCGATGCGCTTATCCAGGGCCGGTTCCAACCCGGCGATCGGCTGAAGATCCGGGATCTGGCAGAGCAATTCGGCACAAGCGTTACGCCGATCCGCGACGCGATCCTTCGGCTTGCCAATGACGAGGCGATTATCTTCCGCTCGCCGCGTGACATCCGCATCCCGGGCTTGAGCGAAAACCGCTACCGCGAGATCCGCGCAATACGGGTGCGCCTGGAGGGACTGGCCGCGGAGACTGCGGCTCAGGTGGCGACGAGCGCGGATATCGAAGCGTTGGAGCGAATCTTGCGCGAAAACGAACAAGCAATCGAGGCCGGCGACCGACTGAAGGGTACGCAACTCAACCAAGCCTTCCACTTCCTGCTGCCGCAGATCGCCGGACTGCCGGTGCTGAACAGCATCCTGCGGCGGCTCTGGCTGCGGATGGGGCCACACATTTCCGATGCTTACATAGAGGGCGGACGGGCTATGATTGACCACCACTACCCGGTCGTCGAAGCCCTGAAGCGGCACGATCCCGCCGCCGCTTCGATGGCAATCGTCGACGACATCCTGCTCGGCGGCAAGCCGATCCTCGAGCGCATCGAACGGGGCAGCGAGCCGGAGGCGCGCCGGGCTTAACGTCGCTTGGAATAGGAGACTTGCAATTCATGGGCAGCCTATTACGATGCATCAAACATCAAAAGGAAGCGCTCCGATGACCGATGATTGCCGGTACATGTTGCTGACGGGGGCGAGCCGCGGGATCGGGCACGCAACGGTCAAGCTCTTTCAGTCGAAGGGCTGGCGCATTCTCACCGTTTCTCGCCAGTCTTTTTCCGAGGAATGTGCCTGGCCGTCCGCACGCGAGAGCCATATCCAGGCGGACCTTGCCGATCTCACGCAGATTGACCGCCTGGCTGCGACCGTGCGCGAGCGCCTACCGAACGGCCGCCTGCATGCCCTCGTGAACAATGCGGGCATTTCGCCGAAGGGACCGGGCAAGAGTCGCCTCGGTGTGCTGGATACCGATGCCGATGTCTGGACGCAGGTACTCAACGTAAATCTTGTGTCGACCGCTTTGATCGCCCGCGCGCTCATGCCGGAACTGGAAGCGGCGAAGGGCTCGATTGTCAATGTTACGTCCATCGCAGGCTCTCGCGTCCACCCTTTTGCAGGCGTTGCCTATGCGGCGTCCAAAGCGGCGCTGGCCTCACTGACCCGCGAAATGGCGCACGAATTCGGCCAACGCGGCGTCAGGGCGAACGCCATCGCGCCGGGCGAGATCGAAACGTCTATCCTGTCGCCCGGAACCGATGAACTGGTGGCGGCGGAAGTGCCGATGCGAAGACTGGGCGAACCGCGCGAAGTAGCGGAGACCATCTACTTCCTTTGCACCGAGCCATCGTCCTACATCAACGGCGCGGAAATCCACATCAACGGAGGGCAGCACGTCTGACAACGGTCAAATCGGGAAAAACCCGTTGGCCTGCAATGACTAGAATGCATCCATCGGTTGAAACGTCCAAGGGAGAATGGGCGCAAAGACCGGTGAGGCCGCAGCCACCGCCGCAAACGGGACGGGGACAACGGTCTGCATGGGATCGTCATCGGAGCCGCAAGCGGCTCTTTCACAAACGAAGAAAAGGGGAATGCCATGAAGACAATCTTTCAATCGGGTGTCCTGGCGGCGGCTGCCGTCGTTCTGTCGGCGGGCCTTGCTGTGCCGGTTTTCGCGCGAGATCTAACAGTCGTTTCATGGGGTGGAAACTATCAGGATGCCCAGCGCAACATCTACTTCAAACCGTTCTCCGAAAAGTCCGGCAAGCCAGTGCTCGACGAAGCCTGGGACGGCGGCATCGGCGTCATCCAGTCGAAGGTCAAGGCCGGCGCACCGAACTGGGATGCGGTGCAGGTGGAAGCCGAAGAACTGGCGCTCGGTTGTGCCGACGGTCTTTATGAAAAGATCGACTGGGACAAGATGGGCGGTAAGGACAAATTCCTCGAATCTGCGGTCAATGACTGTGGTGTCGGCGCCATCGTCTGGTCGACGGCCATCGCCTATGACGGCGACAAGCTGAAGGAAGGCCCGACTTCCTGGGCGGACTTCTGGAACGTCGAAAAGTTCCCCGGCAAGCGCTCGCTGCGCAAGGGCCCAAAATACACGCTGGAATTCGCGCTGCTCGCCGATGGTGTCTCCAAGGATCAGATCTATGACGTTCTCGGTACAGAGGAGGGGGTCGCCCGCGCCTTCAAGAAACTCGACGAATTGAAGCCTAACATCGTCTGGTGGGAATCGGGCGCACAGCCGTTGCAGTTCCTCGCATCGGGCGAAGTCGCTATGACTTCGGCATACAACGGCCGCATCACCGGCATCAATCGGTCGGAAGGCAAGAACTTCAAGGTCGTCTTTCCCGGCAGCATTTATGCCGTCGATAGCTGGGTCGTGTTGAAGGATGCGGAGAACAAGGAGGCTGCGCAGGACTTCATCGCTTTTGCGAGCCTGCCGGAAAACCAGGCGAAACTGCCGGAATTCGTGGCATACGGTCTGCCGAACAAGGAGGCTGCGTCCAAAGTACCGGCGGAATTCTCCAAGGACCTGCCAACCGATCCTG
Organism: Ensifer sp. Root423; assembly: GCF_001426275.1. Lineage (NCBI taxonomy): Bacteria > Pseudomonadati > Pseudomonadota > Alphaproteobacteria > Hyphomicrobiales > Rhizobiaceae > Ensifer > Ensifer sp. Root423. Next base: position 23,394 of record NZ_LMEG01000028.1, read on the forward strand.
CCAACATGACAGATGCCATCTCGCTCAATGTCGATTTCTGGATCGACAATGCCGAGACGCTGACGCAGCGCTTCAACGCCTGGCTCGCCCAGTAAGAACATCCGTGGTGAAGGGCGCTCCACCGGGAGCGCCCGTTCCTGGATGGCTGGGTGCGTTTCTTGAGGACGCATCCTTCGCCTTTAGCGATGGAGTCTTCCGTGGCCGAATACATTCGATTTGACCGCATTACGAAATTCTACGGCCCGCTTTGCGTGGTTGAACATCTCGATCTCGGCATCGGGAAGGGGGAGTTCGTCAGCCTGCTCGGCCCGTCCGGCTCGGGCAAAACGACGCTTCTTATGATGCTCGCTGGCTTCGAGCAGCCGACCGCGGGCGAGATCCTTCTCGACGGAACTGCCATCAATAAGGTGCCCACCTACAAGCGGGACATGGGTGTTGTCTTCCAGAGCTACGCGCTCTTCCCGCACATGTCAGTCGGCGAAAACATCGCTTTTCCGCTCCAGATGCGGGGTATTGGCAAGGCGGGGATCGATGAGCGCGTCAAACGTGCACTCGACATGGTGCAGCTTTCAACCCTTTCCGACCGACGGCCCTCGCAGCTCTCGGGTGGCCAGCAGCAGCGCGTGGCGCTGGCCCGGGCGCTTGTCTTCGAACCGCGTGTCGTGCTGATGGACGAGCCACTCGGCGCGCTTGACAAGCAGTTGCGCGAGCAGATGCAACTCGACATCCGCGATCTGCACCGCCGCCTCGGCCTAACAATCGTTTTCGTTACACATGACCAGTCCGAAGCGCTTACGATGTCGGATCGCGTCGCCGTCTTCAACAAGGGCAAGATCGAGCAGATCGGGACACCCCGCCAGGTCTACGACGAGCCGGCGACGCGCTTCGTCGCCGAATTCATCGGCGAGACCAATCTCGTCGAAGGTGTCGTGGAAACCGTGCAAGGCGCGGAAGCGACTGTGCGTCTTCGTTCGGGGGCACAAATTGTGTCGGCGGTTTCCGGCAGCGTCGCTTCCGGCCAATCCGTCTTTCTCTCCATCCGTCCGGAACGGGTCGATCTCAGCGAGACGCGCAGTGAGGGTCGAAACGTCTTGGAAACGGAAGTTACGGATTCCGTTTATCAGGGCGATCATTTGCGCGTGCAGTTGCAGAACGCCACTCACCCGCTGATCGCCAAACTCGGCAGAAGGTCGCGCGAGTTTCCGCCAGGCACCAAAGTCTTTGCGGCGTTTTCGGCCGGCGATTGTCGGGTCATTGCGCCATGAGTGGAGTCTCCTCCCGCACTGGACGATCGCTGCTTCTTCTGGCGCCGCTGCTCTTTTTCCTCATCGGCTTCTTCCTTTGGCCGCTCTTCAGCATGATGGCGCAGTCCGTGTCGGATCCGGCCGTGTTGCGGCTGCTGCCACGCAGCGCGGAAGTTCTGGCCGATTGGGACCGTAAGTCTCCACCCACCACACCCATGCAGATGGCGCTGATGGAGGACCTGAAGTCCGTCGACGACGATCAGGCGCTTGGTGACATGGTGCGGCGTCTCAACAGCGCCCGCTCCGGTTTTCGCACGCTGATGGGGAAGACGACGAGTGCATTGAAAGATACGGCGAACCCACCCGCCGACCTCGTTTCCATCGACAAACGCTGGGAGAAGCCGGAGTTCTGGCTGGCGATCGCAGATGCGCTCTCGCCCTATACCGACCGCAACCTGCTTGCCGCCGTCGATCTTGGTCGCAATGCGGCTGGTGATATCGAGCATCTGCCGCCAGACCAGTCCGTCAACGCCGTGATCCTCATGCGCACCTTCTGGATAGCCGCGCTCGTCACCTTCGCATGCGCCTGTATCGGCTTTCCGTACGCAATCATCGCCGCTTCGCTCGAGGGTTGGAAGCGTGATCTGATGCTTGGCGCCGTGTTGTTGCCGCTGTGGACGTCGCTTCTGGTGCGCACCGCGGCCTGGTTCATCCTGTTGCAGGAGCAGGGTCTCATCAATGATCTCCTGCGCGCCATCGGCCTCATAGATGCGCCGCTGACACTGATCTTCAACCGCACCGGCGTCATCATCGCAATGACCCATGTGTTGTTGCCGTTCATGGTGCTGCCGATCTATTCCGTGCTCATCACCATCCCGAAGAACTTGATGCCGGCCGCCGCCTCGCTCGGCGCGCGCCCGCTGCGCGCTTTCCTGCGAGTGCTGCTGCCGCTAAGCCTCAGGGGTGTGGCGTCCGGCGCTCTGCTAGTGTTCATCTCTGCGATTGGCTATTACATAACGCCGGCGCTGATTGGCGGACCGGGCGACCAGATGATCTCCTCGATCATCGCCTTTTACGCCACGGGATCGGCGAATTGGGGCATGGCCGGTGCGCTCGGGGTCGTACTCCTGGTCGCAACTCTACTGCTCTACAGCGTCTACTCACGGCTCTCCAGCGACGAAGTTGGGGGGCGGTGACCATGCCGATGAAAATCGCCAAGGCCACCTTCGCCACGCTGACGATCCTCTTCCTCGTCGCGCCACTCATTGCCATCCTGCCGCTCGCCTTCACCTCGAGCGTGATCCTCACCTATCCGATCCCGTCGTGGTCCCTACGCTGGTTTGAGGAACTCTTCTTCGCGGACGCCTGGCGGCGGGCAATCGTCAACAGCCTGATCATCGGCACGGGCACGACCTTGCTCGCAACCGCGCTTGGTACGGCCGCGTCGCTCGGCCTGCGCAACCGCCTTCTTCTCTTTCGCGGTTCGATGCGCACACTTTTCCTGCTGCCCATGGTGGTGCCGGCCGTCGTGCTGGGGGTCGGCATGCAAGTGCTGCTGGCGGGTTTTGGCCTTACCAACAGTTACATGGGCGTGATCATCGCCCACACGGTCGTTGCGGTGCCCTTTGTGGTCGTGAGCGTCACCGGCGCGCTTGCCGGCATCGACCAGCGCGTCGAGCTTGCGGCCCAGAGCCTCGGTGCTTCGCCAACGACGGTGTTCCGCCGGGTCACCCTGCCGCTCGCCATGCCGGGCGTACTCTCTGGCGCGGTGCTCGCCTTTGCGACGTCGTTGGACGAAGTCGTCCTCACGCTCTTCGTCGCAGGCCCGAACCAGCGGACGTTGGCGCGGCAGATGTTTTCCAGCATCCGTGAAAACATCAGCCCTGCGATCGCTGCGGCGGCCTTCCTCTTCATCGCGGGGACGGTTTTGATCGGGCTCGTTGTGGTTGTGTCGCGGTCCTTGATTGCGAAGCGGCGCTAGGAGACGGGAAGCACAGCGCTCCCAGCATCTCACCGCAGACGGTGTCGAACTCTGCAGGATTGCGGTGCGGCGGCTTGCATTTCCCGGACGCAGTACGTGACCTCCGCAGAGGCATAGGTCTCAGCCAGCAGGAGTTTGCCGAGATCGTCGGCCTCACTCGTCGGCAGATCGCGGAAATAGAAGTTGGCGGTGCGAACCCAAGGTTGGAGACACTGGAGAAAGTCGGCCGGGGGGCTTGGTCGTTGGCTTCGTGGCGAAGCCAGAGCCGGACCCTAGTCTGCTATCCTCGGAATACACGGTTTGAATTCCGTCCGATTAAAAGTGAAATCTCGTCTAAATCAAAGTGAGGCTCACCCACGTTCACAACCTTCACATTCGCCGGATTAAATTGATGCTCAAGCGGAACGCAGTACGGGGCATCCGGCCCATCCCCTTTCGGATGTTGAAGGTCCTGCCACGGCCCTTTTTCCGCGCTTCCCGTGACGCGAATTCCTCTTTTCCCCCACAGCGCGGCGCTATGCTGAAAGCTCTGATACGCTTCATCCCCGGCTCGTTTGCAATGCTGTCACAGCTTCGCCGTCCTACCCATCTTCACTGGCATGAATTCCGATCCAACGTTGCAGATGGTTTCCGCACCGCGCCCGACGGGAGAAGACGTGCTTTTCGTGCTCTCCTTCTCGGGCCGAACGAGCTATCTTATTTCGAACATCGAGATTGCCAAGAAGGCCGGCGCACGTATAGTTTCCATCTCTCCGGGCGGCTCCGTCGTCGCCTCCCTCGCCGATGGAAGCATCAATCTCAACGCCTACCGCGCCTCGACCCATCCGCTCATCGTGCCGACCGGCCGCGCCCCGATGTATGTGATGCTCGACGTGCTTTTTGCCCTGCTCGCGCGCAAGTGCGAGGCAGACACGCTATGAACCGGATGCAAGGACAATCGACATGGAAACGACCTTTTCGCCAGTGCTGACCGTTTGCGGGATCGACGAACTACCGGGCCAGAGCGACAGGAAGGTGACCCACGTCCTGTCGATCGTCGATCCGGAGCTGCCGGAACTTGAGGCGTTTGGCGGTTACGGCGCCCATCACCGCACGACCTTGCGCTTCCACGACATCATTGCAGCCGTACCTAACCGGGTGATGCCGCGCCCCGACCATGTCGAGGCGATCCTTCGCTTCGGCAACGACTTCCTGGAGCGCGCAGATAAGCAGGCGTCGAGCCACGTTCTGGTGCATTGCCATATGGGCGTGTCGCGATCGACCGCCGCGATGCTGGCCCTGATGGCGCAGGCAAACCCGGACGAGCCGGGCGAGAGCCTGTTTGCCCGTCTTGTCGCCATCCGTCCGCAGGCCTGGCCGAACTCGCAGATGATCGGCTTTGCCGATGAACAGCTCGGCCGCGGAAGCGACCTCACCACGGCGCTGCGCCGCCATTACGGACGACAGATCAAAAGCCGCCCCGAGTTCACCGAATGGATGACCTCCCTCGGTCGCGAGGCGGAGTTGAAGATGGCCATGCTCGGCTGACGTCGACCGCTGGCTCGTAGACCTTTTGAAGGATCTTTCGTGGCCGTTCGATGATCATGCGATCCGCGAGCTTGAAGGCGGCCCCGCCCTCTGCGGCCGCGACCTCAGCTGCGTCGCGCACCGAGCGGGCCTAGGCGTCTCGCTGACGCCGCCACATACCCAGGCATCGACTAGTCGCATATTCTCGATCAGATCAGGCGAGCAATCGACGCTGACGAGAGGGCACGTTTAGAAAGGGAAGGGGCTCTTTTCGGGAGCCACCATTGGGTGGGGGAGCACGGCTCCCACATCGTCAGCGCCGCCCACACTTTCGCCCGCGTGTATATAACGTCATGGTGACGCGGGCGGCTTGCGGTTGGGATGCTCGCATCGTTTGATGCAGTTTATCGTCTCTGACGCGGTGACCGCTTCTTTTGCGCGACTCCTTAGCGAAATCGACCTTCTTCGACGTGCCATCAGCCCTTCGAGGCGAGATCGAGCAACTTCGCTCGCAGAAGATCATGACCTTCTCATGCCAGAACCTCGGCCTGTAGCGAGCCCATTTTCTCAGAGATGTTCGAGACCCATGCTGTCGGCAACATCCACATCGGCCGCCTGTTGGAGAGGCAGGCAAATGGGAGGCGGCTCATCACCAGGATCAGTACCCCGTATTTGAGCGGAGCTGCTTGCCGGGGGCGTGGGCCCGGTTGCTGAATAATCGCCGCCGCTTGCCGAACCTCCTGGAACGATCGATTTCCGCCCGTTTACGCGGGCGGAAAGTGGCTGCTGCTGCCTGTGGATAGAAATACTGTTTAATTTCAATGTGTTGTGAGATTTATGTCGGGCCCATGAAAATCCCTGTTGACGTGTCGGATGTGTGGGGTCTATAAGCCCGATCACTGACGAGGGCGGCGGCGCTGCTGGCGACGACGACCTTCGCTCTAGAGTTTCCTGATTGGCTTGGTGCTGATTGAGGGG
>NZ_LMEG01000029.1:0-26119 GCF_001426275.1 Ensifer sp. Root423
CGTTCCGATCGCGATGGAAGAAAAGCTGCGCTTCGCAATCCGCGAAGGCGGCCGTACCGTCGGCGCAGGCATCGTTGCCTCGATCGTCGAGTAATCGACGAGACTGAGGGCGGGAAGACACAAGGCGCATGTGCTATGCGCCTTGGACATACCCGCCCCGAAAGATTTAGTTGGTCGCACGGCTTGCCGAAGACGACGAAATAGTGCAAATGGCGCCCACGCGTGATTTGCACGGTGCTTCGACGTTGTGCGCTCACAGAAAGACAGGCCGGCCACGGCCGCTCAAATAGGAAGGGGCAGGGGAAACCCTGTCCCTCCGATCTTTGAAAAGTTAGCGGACTGGCCGAAATTAAACGAAGTTCACTGCGTGTTTTTCCACGGAAACCGCAAGTAACCTGAACAAGGATAAGTCGTATGAACGGCCAGAACATCCGCATCCGCCTCAAGGCGTTTGATCACCGGATCCTCGACGCCTCGACGCGCGAAATCGTGTCGACTGCAAAGCGTACCGGTGCAAGCGTGCGCGGTCCCGTACCGCTGCCGACGCGCATTGAAAAGTTTACGGTCAACCGCTCGCCGCACGTCGACAAGAAGAGCCGTGAACAGTTCGAAATGCGCACCCACAAGCGCCTTCTCGATATCGTAGACCCGACCCCGCAGACCGTTGACGCGCTGATGAAGCTCGACCTGGCTGCCGGCGTCGACGTGGAAATCAAGCTTTAATAAACAAGGAAGGTACGTGGACCTCGGTCCAACGGCTTCCAAAAACGGGCGACCTCAAGATCGGATGATCTCAAGGAAACCTTAAACCAGAGATGTGAAGGGGCTCGCTCCGTCACTAACTCTCAAGAGGAATGAACCAATGCGTTCAGGTGTGATTGCACAGAAAGTGGGAATGACCCGCGTCTATAACGACGCCGGTGAGCATATCCCGGTTACAGTTTTGAAGCTGGAAAGCTGCCAGGTGGTAGCCCAGCGTACGGAAGAAAAGAACGGCTACGTTGCTGTCCAGCTCGGTGCTGGCCGCTCTAAGGTCAAGAACACGCCGAAGGCGATGCGCGGCCACTTTGCTGCTGCCAACGTCGAGCCGAAGGCGAAGCTCGTCGAGTTCCGCGTTTCCGCGGACAACCTGATCGACATCGGTGCAGAACTGACGGCGAACCATTTCGTCGCCGGTCAGCTCGTCGACGTCACCGGTACCACGATCGGTAAGGGCTTTGCCGGCGCCATCAAGCGCCACAACTTCGGCGGTCTGCGTGCAACGCACGGCGTTTCCGTATCGCACCGTTCGCATGGTTCTACCGGTTCCAACCAGGACCCGGGCCGCGTTTGGAAGGGCAAGCGCATGGCTGGTCACATGGGCCAGACGCGCGTCACCACTCAGAACCTCGAAGTCGTATCGACCGATGAAGACCGCGGTCTGATCCTGGTCAAGGGCGCTGTCCCCGGCTCCAAGGGTGCCTGGATCGTCGTTCGTGACGCCATCAAGTCGGGCACCCCGGAAGGCGCTCCGCGTCCGGCCGCTGTGCGCGCCGAAGCATCGAAGTAAGGGAGCCGAATAATGGATCTCAACGTCAAAACCCTCGAGGGCAAGGACGCAGGAAAGGTTTCTCTTTCTGACGCCATTTTCGGCCTCGAACCCCGTGAAGACATCATTGCCCGCGTCGTTCGCTGGCAGCTCGCCAAGAAGCAGCAGGGCACGCACAAGGCCAAGGGCCGCGCTGAAGTGTCCCGCACCGGCGCCAAGATGTACAAGCAGAAGGGTACGGGCCGCGCCCGCCACCACTCCGCTCGTGCTCCGCAGTTCCGGGGCGGTGGCAAGGCTCATGGCCCGGTTGTTCGCAGCCACGCCCATGACCTGCCGAAGAAGGTTCGCGCCCTCGGCCTGCGCCATGCACTCTCGGCCAAGCTGAAGGCTGAAGAGATCATCGTCATCGACGATCTCGTTGCCAAGGAAGCCAAGACGAAGGCTCTCGCCGGCGTATTCGCGTCGCTCGGTCTCACCAACGCTCTCATCATCGGCGGCGCCGAGATCGAGAACAACTTCAAGCTCGCAGCCCAGAACATCCCGAACGTGGACGTTCTGCCGGTTCAGGGCATCAACGTTTACGACATTCTGCGCCGTGGCAAGCTCGTGCTTTCCAAGGCTGCCGTGGAAGCTCTGGAGGAGCGGTTCAAATGACGGATCTTCGCCACTACGACGTGATCGTGTCCCCCTCGATCACTGAAAAGTCGACGCTGGTTTCCGAACAGAACCAGGTCGTCTTCAACGTCGCCAAGGACGCTTCGAAGCCTGAAATCAAGGCTGCAGTCGAAGCTCTGTTCGGCGTCAAGGTTACGGCCGTGAACACGCTGGTCCGCAAGGGCAAGACGAAGCGTTTCCGCGGCTTTGCCGGAAAGCAGAAGGACGTGAAGAAGGCGGTCATTACGCTCGCCGACGGTCAGTCCATCGACGTCTCCACCGGTCTCTAACGGATAGGCCCATTAGGGTAAAAACCCAAAAGGGAACAAGAAAATGGCATTGAAAAGTTTCAATCCGACGACCCCGAGCCAGCGCCAGCTGGTCATCGTTGACCGGTCCGGCCTCTACAAGGGCAAGCCGGTAAAGGCGCTGACCGAGGGCCTGTCCTCCAAGGGCGGTCGCAACAACCTCGGTCGCATCACCGTTCGCTTCCAGGGCGGCGGTCACAAGCGCACCTATCGTCTGGTGGACTTCAAGCGTCGCAAGTTCGACGTTGAAGGCACGGTCGAGCGTCTGGAATACGACCCGAACCGCACCGCGTTCATCGCGCTCGTCAACTACGCCGACGGCGAAAAGGCCTACATCCTCGCTCCGCAGCGCCTTGCTGCTGGCGACAAGGTCATCGCTTCGGAAAAGGCCGTTGACGTGAAGCCCGGCAACACGATGCCGCTGCAGTACATCCCGGTCGGCTCCATCATCCACAACGTGGAAATGAAGCCGGGCAAGGGCGGCCAGATGGCCCGCTCCGCCGGTACCTACGCACAGCTCGTTGGCCGCGACCAGGGCATGGCGATCCTTCGCCTGAACTCTGGTGAACAGCGCCTGGTGCATGGTTCCTGCCTCGCCTCGATCGGCGCCGTGTCGAACCCCGACCACGGCAACATCAATGACGGTAAGGCTGGTCGTTCGCGTTGGCGTGGCAAGAAGCCGCACGTTCGCGGTGTCGTCATGAACCCGGTTGACCACCCGCACGGCGGTGGTGAAGGCCGTACCTCGGGTGGTCGTCACCCGGTTACCCCGTGGGGCAAGCCCACGAAGGGTAAGCGTACGCGCTCGAACAAGTCGACCGACAAGTTCATCATGCGCTCGCGCCACCAGAAGAAGAAGTAAGAGAGGAAGTCTCGAATGACTCGTTCAGTATGGAAAGGTCCGTTCGTTGACGGTTATCTTCTCAAGAAGGCTGAGAAGGTCCGCGAAGGCGGTCGCAACGAAGTGATCAAGATCTGGAGCCGTCGCTCCACGATCCTTCCGCAGTTTGTCGGTCTCACCTTCGGCGTCTACAACGGCAGCAAGCACGTCCCGGTCAGCGTCAACGAAGACATGGTCGGCCACAAGTTTGGTGAATTCTCTCCGACCCGGACCTACTACGGTCACGGTGCGGACAAGAAGGCAAAGAGGAAGTAACAATGGGCAAGGCAAAAGCCGAACGCCGGCTGAAGGATAATGAGGCGCAGGCAGTTGCGCGCACGATCCGCGTCAGCCCCCAGAAGCTCAACCTGGTTGCCGCGATGATCCGCGGCAAGAAGGTCGATCGCGCTCTGGCCGAACTGGAATTCTCCCGCAAGCGCATTGCAGAGACGGTCAAGAAGACCCTTGAATCTGCCATCGCAAACGCGGAGAACAACCACGATCTCGACGTCGATTCGCTCGTCGTTGCAGAAGCTTACGTTGGCAAGTCGATTGTCATGAAGCGCTTCCACGCTCGTGGTCGCGGCCGTGCATCGCGTGTCGAAAAGCCGTTCTCGCACTTGACGATCGTCGTCCGTGAAGTGGAAGCCAAAGGGGAGGCCGCATAATGGGTCAGAAGATTAATCCGATCGGCTTCCGTCTCGGTATCAACCGGACCTGGGACAGCCGCTGGTTCGCGGACAACGCCGAGTACGGCCAGCTTCTTCACGAAGACCTGAAGATCCGCGCTTACCTGATGGAAGAACTGAAGGCTGCCGGCATCGCCAAGGTGGTAATCGAGCGTCCGCACAAGAAGTGCCGCGTCACGATCCACTCCGCTCGTCCGGGCCTGATCATCGGCAAGAAGGGCGCTGACATCGAGAAGCTCCGCAAGAAGCTTTCCGAGATGACCAGCTCCGAAACGCACCTCAACATCGTTGAAGTGCGCAAGCCGGAAGTCGACGCGACCCTCGTCGCTCAGTCGATTGCCCAGCAGCTCGAGCGCCGCGTGGCTTTCCGCCGTGCGATGAAGCGCGCTGTTCAGTCGGCCATGCGTCTTGGCGCCGAAGGCATCAAGATCACCTGCGCCGGCCGCCTCGGTGGCGCCGAAATCGCTCGTACCGAATGGTACCGCGAAGGTCGCGTTCCGCTGCACACGCTGCGTGCGGACATCGACTACGGCACGGCTGAAGCGGAAACCGCTTTCGGTATCTGCGGCATCAAGGTCTGGATCTTCAAGGGCGAAATCCTTGAGCATGATCCGATGGCTTCGGAGCGTCGCGCGATCGAAAGTGACAACCAGGGCCCGGCAGGCCGTGATCGCGACCGTGGCGATCGTGACCGCCGTCGTGAAAACGCGTAACATTCGCGTTTGGCAGCCAATATCGGAGAAGTAAAAAAATGTTGCAGCCAAAGCGTACGAAGTATCGCAAGCAGTTCAAGGGCCGCATCAAGGGCGTAGCCAAGGGCGGATCTGATCTCGCTTTCGGCGAATTCGGCCTTAAGGCTCAGGAACCCAACCGCGTGAATGCACGCGAGATCGAAGCGGCCCGCCGCGCGATCACGCGTCACATGAAGCGCGCCGGCCGCGTCTGGATCCGTGTGTTCCCTGACGTTCCGGTCACCGCCAAGCCGACGGAAGTCCGCATGGGTAAGGGTAAGGGTTCGGTCGAATACTGGGCATGCAAGGTCAAGCCCGGCCGAATGATGTTTGAGATCGATGGTGTCAGCGAAGAACTTGCCCGTGAGGCACTTCGTCTTGGCGCTGCCAAGCTCTCTGTCAAGACGCGCTTCGTGCAGCGTATCGCAGAGTAAGGAGTGAACTCATGAAAGCCGTAGATGTTCGCGCCCTGAGCGCCGATCAACTCAACGAAGAGCTCGCCAAGCTGAAGAAGGAGCAGTTCAACCTGCGCTTCCAGAAGGCAACCGGCCAGCTCGAGAAGTCTTCGCGTATCAACGAAGTCCGCAAGGACATCGCACGCGTCAAAACCATTGCCCGCCAGAAGGCGGCAGAAGCCAAGGCCTAAGGACCAGAAAATATGCCGAAACGCATTCTGCAGGGCACTGTTGTCAGCGACAAGAACGACAAGACCGTCGTCGTACGGGTCGAGCGCCGCTTTGCGCATCCGATCCTCCAGAAGACCGTCCGTCGCTCCAAGAAGTACAAGGCGCATGACGAAAACAACCAGTACAAGGTTGGTGACGTCGTTTCCATCGAGGAATGTGCGCCGATCTCGAAGGATAAGCGCTGGACGGTAGTCGCCGCCCACGCTTGATTTCAGCAGGTTTTGACGCCAAGACCCTTGCGTCTTGGGAAAATACCTGTATGAAGCACGCAATTGAAGCAGGGGAACGCTCGATTCCGGGCGTTCTTTTGCTTTGAGATGAGCACTATAAGCCGGGCGAGGGGGTTTCGACCCAACCGGCCTGGTAACAACAAGAAGGCGACCTGACATGATTCAGATGCAAACAAACCTCGACGTGGCGGATAATTCCGGCGCACGTCGTGTCATGTGCATCAAGGTGCTGGGCGGCTCCAAGCGCAAGTATGCGTCGGTCGGCGACATCATTGTCGTTTCGATCAAGGAAGCCATTCCGCGCGGCCGCGTAAAGAAGGGTGATGTCATGAAGGCTGTTGTCGTTCGCACTGCGAAGGACATCCGCCGTCCGGATGGCTCTGTCATCCGCTTTGACACCAACGCAGCCGTTCTTATCGATAACAAGAAAGAGCCGATCGGCACTCGTATCTTCGGACCGGTTCCGCGCGAACTTCGCGCCAAGAACCACATGAAGATCATCTCGCTGGCTCCAGAAGTACTCTAAGGGAGCGTTGAGAGATGCAAAAGATTCGCAAAGGCGACAAAGTCGTCGTTCTCACCGGTAAGGACAAGGGTCGTACCGGCGAAGTCGTACAGGTAATGCCGAAGGAAGACCGGGCTGTCGTGCGTGGCGTAAACATGGTGAAGCGTCACCAGCGCCAGACCCAGAGCCAGGAAGCCGGCATCATCAACAAGGAAGCCTCGATCCATCTTTCGAACATCGCGATTGCCGATCCGAAGGACGGCAAGCCGACCCGCGTCGGTTTCAAGATCGATGGCGACAAGAAGGTCCGCGTGGCCAAGCGTTCGGGAGTAGTGATCGATGGCTAAGTCCGCTTACGAGCCGCGGCTCAAGAAGGAATATGTCGAGCGTATTCGTGCGGCTATGCAGGAGAAGTTCTCCTACGCCAACGAAATGCAGATCCCGCGCCTCGACAAGATCGTCATCAACATGGGCGTTGGCGAATCGACGGGCGACTCCAAGAAGCCGACCGTTGCTGCAGCCGACCTCGCAGCGATTGCTGGTCAGAAGCCGGTCATCACCCGCGCTCGCAACTCCATCGCAGGCTTCAAGCTTCGCGAAGGTATGCCGATCGGTGCCAAGGTTACCCTGCGCGGCGTTCGGATGTTTGAGTTCCTGGATCGCCTCGTGAACATTGCGCTTCCGCGCGTTCGCGACTTCCGTGGCCTCAATCCGAAGTCCTTTGACGGACGTGGCAACTTCGCCATGGGCGTCAAGGAACACATTGTGTTCCCTGAGATCAACTACGACAAGGTTGATCAGATGTGGGGCATGGACATCATCGTTTGCACGACGGCTACTAACGACGACGAAGCTCGCGCTCTGCTCACAGAGTTCAACTTCCCGTTCCGTCAGTAATCCGTAACGACAAGCGTAAAGAAGGATAACTGTAATGGCGAAAACGAGCGCAGTTGAAAAGAACAAGCGCCGCCGCAAACTGGTTGCCTCGCAGGCTGCAAAGCGTGCCGCTCTGAAGGCGACCATCATGAACCAGTCTCTGCCGATTGAAGAGCGGTTCAAGGCAACCATCAAGCTGGCAGGCCTGCCGCGCGATGGATCCAAGACCCGCATCCGCAACCGTTGCGAAGTTACCGGCCGTCCGCGCGCCTTCTATCGTAAACTTCGTATGTCGCGTATTGCGCTTCGCGAACTGGGCAACCTCGGCAAGGTGCCGGGTATTGTCAAGTCGAGCTGGTAAGGAGACGGGCACATGGCAATGACTGATCCGCTGGGCGATATGCTCACCCGTATCCGTAACGGCGCGGCTCGCCGCAAGTCGAGCGTTTCCACGCCGGCTTCGAAGCTCCGTGCACGTGTTCTGGATGTTCTTCAGGCTGAAGGCTACATCCGTGGTTACTCCGAAGTCGTATTCGGCAACGGCAAGGCCGAGCTGAACATCGAACTGAAGTACTACGAAGGCGCTTCCGTGATCCGTGAGATCGGACGCGTCTCCAAGCCGGGCCGCCGAGTTTATGTCTCGGTTAAGTCCATTCCGCAGGTCGCGAACGGCCTCGGCATCACCATCCTTTCGACCCCGAAGGGCGTGATGGCCGATCATCAGGCACGCGAACAGAATGTTGGTGGCGAGATCCTTTGCTCCGTCTTCTAATCGAAGACGGTAGCAAGTTCTCCATAGCGAACAGACAGGTATAAAAATGTCTCGTATCGGTAAGAAGCCCGTTCAGGTTCCGGCAGGCGTCACGGCAAGCGTTGATGGCCAGAAGGTAACGGCGAAGGGCCCGAAGGGCGAACTGTTCTTTGTTGCAAACGACGAAGTATCGGTAAAGCTCGAAGAAAATGCGGTTGTTGTACAGCCGCTCAGCCAGAGCAAGGATGCTCGTTCGAAGTGGGGCATGTCCCGCACGATGATCGAGAACATCTTCAAGGGCGTCAAGGACGGTTACGAGCGCAAGCTCGAAATCAACGGCGTTGGTTATCGTGCGTCGCTGCAGGGCAAGAACCTGCAGCTGGCGCTCGGCTTCAGCCACGACGTCGTCTACCAGACCCCGGAAGGCATCACGATTGCTGTTCCGAAGCCGACCGAAATCATCGTGTCCGGCATCAACAAGCAGCAGGTCGGCCAGGTTGCCGCGGAAATCCGCGAATACCGCGGCCCCGAGCCCTACAAGGGCAAGGGCGTCAAGTATGCCGAAGAGCGGATTGTCCGCAAAGAAGGCAAGAAGAAGTAAGGATCACGCGAAATGGCTAGCAGGAAAGATACTCTTGTGCGTCGCGCCAACCGCGTGCGCCGTCAAATCAAGGCGGTCGCCAATGGCCGTCCGCGCCTGTCGGTTCATCGCTCGTCGAAGAACATCTACGTACAGGTTATCGACGACGTGGCCGGTAAGACGCTTGCGTCTGCCTCCACGCTCGATACCGATCTGCGTTCGTCGTTGAAGACGGGCGCTGACACGGCAGCTGCTGCTGCCGTCGGCAAGCTCATCGCTGAGCGTGCCGCCAAGGCTGGCGTCAAGGACGTTGTCTTTGATCGTGGCGCCTTCATCTATCACGGCCGCATCAAGGCTTTGGCCGATGCTGCCCGTGAAGGTGGTCTGAACTTCTGATCGGTCGCCAGGCGGGCGTTGCGCCTGCCTGGCACTCTCATAGGTTTCCGGTCGCATCCGATCCATCGGACGGGGGCGACTTTTGTCAATCTGCCGATTGCACCCGGAAAAGAAAAAGGAAAAGGACAATGGCACAGGAAAGAAAGGGTTCTCGCGAAGATCGCCAGAACCGCGAAGAGCGCGACAGCGAATTTGTCGATAAGCTCGTAGCAATTAACCGCGTCGCCAAGGTGGTGAAGGGCGGTCGTCGTTTCGGTTTCGCCGCTCTCGTCGTCGTTGGCGACCAGAAGGGCCGCGTTGGCTTCGGTCATGGCAAGGCACGCGAAGTGCCGGAAGCCATCCGCAAGGCAACCGAAGCCGCAAAGCGCGACCTGATTTTCGTCCCGCTGCGTGGTGGTCGTACCCTGCATCACGACGTTCACGGCCGTCATGGCGCCGGCAAGGTGCTGCTGCGTTCGGCCAAGGCCGGTACCGGTATCATCGCTGGTGGCCCGATGCGCGCCGTCTTCGAAACGCTCGGCGTTCATGACGTCGTTGCCAAGTCGACCGGTTCGTCGAACCCCTACAACATGGTTCGCGCAACGTTCGACGCCCTCAAGAACCAGATGCACCCGAAGGACATCGCAGCTCAGCGCGGCATGAAGTACGCCACGCTCCAGGCTCGTCGTGTTTCCTCCGGCGCTGCTTCCGAAGAATAAGGGAGCTGACAGATGGCTAAGAAAGAAGTCGCAGCGAAGACCGTTACCGTCGAGCAGGTCGGTAGCCCCATTCGCCGTCCGGCCGTACAGCGTCAGACGCTGATCGGTCTGGGCCTCAACAAGATGCACCGGGTTCGCACGCTGGAAGACACTCCGTCTGTCCGCGGCATGATCCGGACTGTCCAGCACCTCGTTCGCGTCGTCGACGAGAAGTGAGGGGGATAAGCTCATGAAACTGAATGAAATCAAGGACAACGAAGGCTCGACCCACAGCCGTAAGCGTCTTGGCCGTGGTATCGGCTCGGGCTCCGGCAAGACCGCCGGTCGCGGTGTGAAGGGTCAGAAGGCTCGTTCGGGCGTCGCCATCAACGGCTTCGAAGGCGGCCAGATGCCGATCTACCGTCGTCTGCCGAAGCGCGGCTTCAACAACATCTTCGCTTCGGAGTTTGTTGTCGTGTCGCTCGGCCGTATCCAGACGGCAATCGACGCCAAGAAGCTCGACGCTTCCAAGACCGTTGACGCAGCTGCCCTCAAGGCTGCCGGCGTCATCCGTCGCGAAAAGGACGGCGTCCGCGTTCTGGCCGACGGCGAACTGAAGGCGAAGGTTTCGCTCGAAGTTGCCGGTGCTTCCAAGTCGGCGATCGAGAAGATCGAAAAGGCTGGCGGCTCGATCAAGCTGCTCGCTGCGGCTGCTGAATAATATTATTGATGAACCGCCCGGGGTGCTTCACTCCGGGCGGTTTTGCTCCCATATGTGAGCCTCACGTCCGCAAGCGCGAATCGCTCGCCGCGGCGGACATAGCGGAAACCACGGTGAGGCATCCGATTGCAGACACAATCGCCTCGCGTCCGGTTTTCAAGACGAAAAGTTAGTCCTTCCGGAACGGACCGGGTGTTCCCGCTGATTCCGAGATTTGGTACGCGGAGAATTGCATGGCTTCTGCAGCGGAACAGCTCGCCTCGAACCTGAATTTCTCGACTTTCGCCAAGGCGGAAGATCTGAAGAAACGGCTCTGGTTCACGCTTGGTGCGCTTCTGGTTTACCGTCTTGGCACCTATATCCCGCTGCCCGGTCTTAACCCGGAAGCGTTTGCCCAGGCATTCCGCGGCCAGAGCGGCGGTATCCTCGGCCTCTTCAACATGTTTTCGGGCGGTGCAGTTGAGCGCATGGCGATCTTCGCGCTCGGCATCATGCCCTATATCTCTGCTTCGATTATCGTTCAGCTGATGACCTCTGTCGTTCCGGCACTGGAACAGCTGAAGAAGGAAGGCGAGCAGGGCCGCAAGATCATCAACCAGTACACCCGTTACGGCACGGTGCTTCTTGGCACGGCGCAGGCTTACGCCATCGCCGTCGGCCTCGAGAGCGGCAACGGCCTCGTCAACGATCCGGGTTGGTTCTTCCGTGTTTCGACCGTCATTTCTCTGCTTGGCGGCACCATGTTCCTGATGTGGCTCGGTGAACAGATCACCTCGCGCGGCATCGGCAACGGCATCTCGCTGATCATTTTCGCCGGTATCGTCGCACATCTGCCGACGGCGCTCGCCGGCACGCTCGAACTCGGCCGCACCGGCGCTCTGTCCACCCCGCTGATCCTCGCGATCATCGTCATGGTCGTCGGCGTCATCGCGCTCATCGTGTTCGTCGAACGTGCGCAGCGGCGGCTTCTGATCCAGTATCCGAAGCGCCAGGTCGGCAACCGCATGTTCCAGGGCGACACCTCGCACCTGCCGCTGAAGCTCAACACCGCGGGCGTCATCCCGGCGATCTTCGCCTCGTCGCTGCTGCTTCTGCCGGCAACGCTCGCAGGCTTTGCCAACACGGCGACGCTGCCGGGTTGGGCGACCACCGTGGTTGGTGCACTTGCGCACGGCAAGCCGCTCTACATGGTGCTTTACGGTGCGATGATCGCGTTCTTCGCCTTCTTCTACACCGCGATCGTGTTCAATCCGAAGGACACGGCCGACAATCTGAAGAAGCACGGCGGCTTCATTCCGGGCATTCGTCCGGGCGAGCGTACCGCGGAATATATCGATTATGTCCTGACGCGCATCACCGTGATCGGTGCGGCCTATCTGATCTTCGTCTGCATTCTGCCGGAAGTTCTGATCGCTCAGACCGGCGTGCCGTTCTACCTTGGTGGTACGTCGCTTTTGATTGTTGTCAGCGTCACCCTTGATACGGTAGCACAGATCCAGGGCCACCTCATCGCACAGCAATATGAGGGGCTGATCAAGAAGTCGAAGCTGCGCGGAGGAAAGAGGGGACGATGAGACTGATTTTTTTGGGACCGCCGGGCGCTGGCAAGGGGACACAGGCCAAGCTTCTGACGGAGAGATACGGCATTCCGCAGCTTTCCACAGGAGATATGCTGCGGGCGGCCGTCGCCCAGGCGACCGAGGTCGGCAAGCGTGCGAAGGCGGTCATGGATGCCGGTCAGCTGGTATCCGATGAGATCGTCAACGAAATCGTGTCGGATCGCATCGACCAGCCGGACTGCGCGAAGGGGTTCATCCTCGACGGTTACCCGCGCACGGTTCCGCAGGCGATTGCGCTCGGCAAGATGCTCGAGGGCAAGGGTCTGAAGCTCGATGCCGTAATCGAGCTCAAGGTCGACGAGGCAGCCCTTGTAAAGCGGATGGAGAATCGCGTAGCGGAAACCATCGCAGCCGGCGGCACTGTACGTTCGGACGACAATCCGGAAGCCTTCAAGCGCCGGCTGACCGAGTACCGTGAAAAGACGGCGCCGCTCTCCGAGCACTACGCCGGAACGGGGCAGCTCAGAACGGTTGATGGCATGGCGGAAGTGAACACCGTCACCGCCGAGATCGAGAAGATTCTGGCTTAGACACTGGTCTTTGCCGAAAAGGAACTGCCGGGGAGTTGACTTTTCCGGCCGATTCCGCCAAAGACAGCGCCAACTCGCGACATGAGAGCGGTCGGCGCGGTCTTCAAAGAAAATGAAGTCCGGGTACGGTCGTTTTTGACGTGTCTCGAACCTCAATCAACGTGCGGCTCTTCGAGGTCGCGTAACGAAGCACCTATTGCCGGATGGCAACTGGAACGCAAGGAGAATAGACGTGGCACGTATCGCTGGCGTCAACATCCCGACGGCAAAGCGCGTAGTTATTGCGCTGACCTACATTCACGGGATCGGCCCGAAATTCGCACAGGAAATCATCGAGAAGGTCGGTATTCCGGCTGATCGTCGCGTGCATCAGCTGACGGACGCTGAAGTCCTGCAGATCCGCGAAACGATCGACCGCGACTACCAGGTCGAAGGTGACCTGCGTCGCGAGACCTCGATGAACATCAAGCGCCTGATGGACCTCGGCTGCTACCGCGGCCTGCGTCACCGTCGTGGCCTGCCGGTTCGCGGTCAGCGCACCCACACCAACGCTCGCACCCGCAAGGGTCCGGCGAAGGCGATTGCCGGTAAGAAGAAGTAATTTCCCGAAAAGGGAGATTGGGAGGCTGGTGTCAAACGCCGGCCTCCTTTTGCAGTTTGGAAGGGCGTTTGCCTGACCTTTGTTCGGCCGATCCGGCCGGGCGATATGTTCGCCGGACGATATCTCGTCCTGCGGGAAATGAAGATGCAGGGCAGGGGACGTCAAATCCTTTTCCCGGTGGAGCCGCTGGAATTACGGCGGTGCAGAGATCTAAGAAAGGGATCCTATGGCCAAGGAAGCCACCCGCGTTCGCCGTCGCGAACGCAAGAACATCACGTCTGGCGTCGCGCACGTCAATTCGTCGTTCAACAACACCATGATCACCATCACCGACGCACAGGGCAACGCGATTGCCTGGTCGTCTGCCGGTGCCAAGGGGTTCAAGGGTTCGCGTAAGTCGACCCCGTTTGCCGCACAGATCGCCGCTGAAGACTGCGCCAAGAAGGCTCAGGAACACGGCATGAAGTCGCTGGAAGTCGAAGTTTGCGGTCCGGGTTCCGGCCGTGAATCCGCTCTTCGCGCGCTGCAGGCTGCGGGCTTCATGATCACCTCGATCCGCGATGTGACCCCGATCCCGCACAACGGCTGCCGCCCGCGCAAGAAGCGCCGCGTCTGATCATATGCATTCAATATGCCGGTGAGGGCGCAGATGCGCGCTCCCGGTCTTCGGGGCTCGGTTGCCACGATTGGATGGTGGCAACGAACGGAAGGCAGAAAACATGATCCAGAAGAATTGGCAGGAACTGATCAAGCCGAACAAGGTGGAGTTCGTCTCCTCCGGCCGCACCAAGGCAACGTTGGTTGCGGAACCGCTTGAACGCGGCTTCGGTCTGACGCTCGGCAACGCGCTTCGCCGCGTGCTGCTGTCGTCGCTGCGCGGTGCTGCTGTCACCGCAGTGCAGATCGACGGCGTCCTGCACGAGTTCTCCTCTATCCCGGGCGTCCGGGAAGATGTGACGGACATCGTGCTCAACATCAAGGAAATCGCCATCAAGATGGATGGCGACGACGCAAAGCGCATGGTCGTGCGCAAGCAGGGTCCGGGCGTTGTAACCGCCGGTGACATCCAGACGGTTGGCGATATCGAAATCCTCAACCCGAACCATGTGATCTGCACCCTCGACGAGGGCGCTGAGATCCGCATGGAGTTCACCGTCAACAACGGCAAGGGTTACGTGCCGGCTGATCGCAACCGTTCGGAAGATGCTCCGATCGGCCTGATCCCGGTCGACAGCCTGTACTCGCCGGTCAAGAAGGTGTCCTACAAGGTGGAAAACACCCGCGAAGGCCAGGTTCTTGACTATGACAAGCTGACGATGTCCATCGAGACGGACGGTTCCGTCACCGGTGAAGATGCGATCGCATTTGCGGCCCGCATCCTTCAGGACCAGCTGTCGGTCTTCGTCAACTTCGACGAGCCGCAGAAGGAAGCAGAGGAAGAGGCAGTTACCGAACTCGCCTTCAACCCGGCGCTTCTCAAGAAGGTCGACGAACTGGAACTTTCGGTCCGTTCGGCCAACTGCCTGAAGAACGACAACATCGTCTACATCGGCGACCTCATTCAGAAGACCGAAGCAGAAATGCTCCGCACGCCGAATTTTGGTCGCAAGTCGCTGAACGAAATCAAGGAAGTTCTCGCTTCCATGGGCCTGCACCTCGGCATGGAAGTGCCGTCCTGGCCGCCCGAGAACATCGAAGATCTCGCCAAGCGTTACGAAGACCAATACTAACCATTAGACTGCGGGCGAATGCCTGCAAGTGAAGGAGAATAGCCATGCGCCACGGTAAAGCCGGCCGCAAGCTGAATAGAACCGCCAGCCACCGCAAGGCGATGTTTGCCAACATGGCAGCTTCGCTGATCGAACACGAGCAGATCGTTACGACCCTGCCGAAGGCCAAGGAAATCCGCCCGATCGTCGAGAAGCTCGTCACGCTCGGCAAGCGCGGTGACCTGCACGCTCGCCGCCAGGCGATCTCGCAGATCCGCGACGCCGCTGTCGTTGCCAAGCTGTTCGACACGATCGCATCGCGCTACGCCACCCGCAACGGCGGCTACCTGCGCATCATGAAGGCTGGCTTCCGGCACGGCGACAACGCCGCGCTCGCCGTCATCGAATTCGTTGACCGCGACGTCTCGGCAAAGGGCGCGAAGGATCTCGCCCGCGTTGCTGCAGAAGCCGAAGCTGCTGAAGCAGCCTAAGCCGATCGAAGGCAGAAGATTGAAGCGGCCGGGTGTTCGTCACCCGGCCGCTTTTTCTTTTGGGGCTGTTGCTTAGCGTGCGTTTGACGGTGTGCTCGTTCTGTCACCGTTTCGTCGAAATGCGATCGAGGGTCGATGTCCTGGCGAGGCGAAGATGGCCTCAGGCGCTTCCGGCGGCGGTTCTGACCGACGCATTGGCCGCCTGTCGCTTGCGCCGCAGATACGGCTTGCGCACCAGCCGCCAGACAAGCAGTACGGCGACGAGCCCGAGATAAAGCAGCTGTTCGGCGCCGATGACCTTCACCGACATCGAAAAATGCACGGCGCCGGCGGTGGCGATCACATAGGCCAGGCGGTGAAGCGTGTTCCACCGCGTACCGAGCCTGCGGATCGACCAGTTGTTGGAGGTGAGCGCCAGCGGGATCAGCATGACGAGTGCGGCCATGCCGATGGTGATGAAGGGGCGGCGGGCGATGTCGGCCAGTATGCTCGGAAAGTTTAGCCGCTGATCGAGCAGCATGTAGGCGAGGAAATGCATCAGCACATAGTAGAACGCCAGCAAACCTAAGGCCCGCCGATAGCGCAGCCAGTTGATGCCGAATAGGTCGCGAATCGGCGAGAACGCCAATGTCGCGACGAGGAAACGCAGCGCCCAGAGGCCGAGCAGGTGTTCGAATTCCTTGACCGGGTTTCCGGGCAGTTGGCCCGTAGCGCCGAGATAGAATGCATAGGCGGCGGGCAGCAGACCAAAGCCGTAGAGCCCCCAGACCGAGGCCGAATGGTAGCGTTTCGGGAGCGAGGGCAGGCGGGCCATGATCAATAGTTCGCTCTGAGATCCATGCCGGCATAAAGTCCGGCCACCTCGTCGGCATAGCCATTGAAGGGCAGGGTATCGCGCCGGTTGGAGCCGAAGAAGCCGCCACCGCCGATGCGGTTTTCCGTTGCCTGGCTCCAGCGTGGATGATCGACCGCCGGATTGACGTTGGCAAAGAAGCCGTACTCGTTCGGCGCCGAGAGGTTCCAGGTGGACGGTGGCTGGGTTTCCGTGAGCGAAATACGCACGATCGACTTGATCCCCTTGAATCCGTATTTCCAAGGGGTAACCAGCCGGATCGGCGCGCCGTTCTGGTTGGGAAGCGTCTTGCCGTAGACGCCGACGGACAGCAGCGTCAGCGGGTGACGGGCCTCGTCGAGTCTCAGCCCTTCGCGATAGGGCCAGGCAAGCGGCTGGAAGAACCCGGATTGTCCCGGCATTTCGGACGGGCGCACGACGGTTTCGAACGAGACATATTTCGCGCTGCCAAGCGGCTCTACCTTGTCGAGCAGGGCCGAGAGCTGAAACCCGGTCCAGGGGATCACCATCGACCAGGCCTCGACACAGCGCATGCGGTAGACGCGTTCCTCGATCGGGAGCGCTAGCAGTTCCTCGAGCCCGAATTCCTTCGGCTTGCCGACGAGGCCATCGACTTTCACGGTCCAGGGCGTTGGCTTGAAGCTGTTCGAATTGGCAGCAGGGTCGCCCTTGCCGGTCCCGAACTCGTAGAAATTGTTGTAGCTGGTGACGTCGGCCTCCGGCGTCAGGTCTTCGTCGACAGTGTATTTGCTCTTGGGCGCGCCGAGTGCGGCCGCCAGCCCCGTGCCGCTGCCCGCAAGCAGCATGCCGCCGCCGGCAGCAGCCCCTAGGAAGGTGCGGCGGTTGAAAAAGAGGGCCTCCGCGGTGATCTCGGAGGAAACGATTCGCGGCGGGCGGTAAGATGGCATGGTCTTTTCCGAAGTGATTTATGAGCCTTGTCTTCTATGAACTCACCAGACTTTCGATCACCGTGAAAGGGGTTGCGAACCACGTTTTCGTGCGTAGCGCGTGAAGCTGGCAACTTTGCATATCCTGCGCCAACATTTGCCTTTTTTCCCGCGAAATCCTATCTGAACGTAGCCGCGACGAATAGGAGAATGCTTTACATGATCGTAGGTCGAAGAGCGCTTGTTTCGCTCGTCATCGCTGTTTCTCTCGCCTGTCCGGCATTGGCCCAGGAGGCCAAGAGCGTTCCGCAATCGCGGACCGAAATGCAGCTTTCCTTTGCGCCTCTCGTCAAGCAGACGGCAAATGCCGTCGTCAACGTCTATGCCGAGCGGGTGGTCGAGCGCCGTTCGATTTTCTCCGGTGACCCCTTCTTCGAGGAGTTCTTCGGCCAACGCATGCCGAACCGCTCGGAGAAGCAGTCTTCGCTCGGTTCCGGGGTGATCGTCGGCAAGAACGGCATCGTCGTGACCAATAACCACGTCATCGAGGGCGCCGACGATATAAAGGTGGCGCTGGCCGATGGCCGCGAGTTTCCCTGCAAGATCGTGCTCAAGGACGACCGGCTCGACCTCGCTGTTTTGAAGATCCAGTCGGACGGTCCCTTCGACATCGTGCCGCTTGGTGATTCCGATGCAGTCGAGGTCGGCGACCTCGTGCTCGCGATCGGCAACCCCTTCGGCGTCGGCCAGACGGTGACGAGTGGCATCGTCTCGGCGCTCGCGCGCAATCAGGTCTCCTCGGGTGATTTCGGCTTCTTTATCCAGACGGATGCGGCGATCAACCCGGGTAATTCCGGCGGTGGCCTTATCGACATGAACGGCCAGCTCATTGGCATCAACACGGCCATCTTCTCCAAGGGCGGCGGTTCTAACGGCGTTGGCTTTGCCATCCCCGCCAATCTGGTGAAGGTCTTCGTTGCGTCGGCCGAAGGTGGCAACGGCGCCTTCGTGCGTCCTTTCATCGGCGCCAGCTTCGAGCCGGTCACTTCGGAAGTGGCCGAAGCCCTTGGCCTCAGCCGCGCCCGTGGTGCGCTGGTGACCGCCGTCGTGGCCGGTGGCCCGGCCGAACAGGCCGGTATCAAGCCCGGCCAGGTGATCACCGCCGTCAACGGCATCGAGGTCGAACATCCCGACGCACTCGGTTATCGCCTGACGACGGTCGGCATCGGTCATGAGGCGCGCGTCACCGTATCGGAAAACGGCAAGCCGCGGGAAGTGACGATCAAGCTCGACCGGGCGCCCGAGACCTCGCCACGCGATGAACGGCTGATCGAAGGTCGTAACCCCTTCGCCGGTGCAGTCGTTGCCAACCTGTCGCCGCGCCTTGCCGACGAGCTGCGCATGTCGACCTCGCTGCAGGGCGTCGTCGTCATGCAGGTCAACCGCGGTTCGCCCGCCGCCCGCATCGGCCTCGAGCCGAAGGACATCGTGCGGTCGGTCAACGGCACGGCGATCGACACGTCGAAGACGCTGGAACAGGTAATGGCCGACGATGCCTCCTTCTGGCGTGTCGAGATCGAGCGCGACGGCCAGCTCATCCGTCAGTTCTTCCGATGAGCGACCTGTTCACCGCCCACGAACCACCGGAAATGGCGTCGGCAAGACCGCTTGCCGACCGGCTTCGCCCGCGAACGCTTGCCGAAGTCACCGGTCAGGATCACCTGACCGGTGAGGATGGCGTGCTGTCGCGCATGATTGCTTCGGGTTCGCTCGGGTCGATGATCTTCTGGGGGCCGCCCGGAACAGGCAAGACGACCGTGGCGCGGCTGCTTTCGGGGGAGGCGGGTCTCGCCTTCGAGCAGATCTCCGCGATCTTCTCCGGCGTCGCTGATCTCAAGAAGGTGTTCGAGGCGGCGCGGGCAAGGCGCATGTCCGGCCGTCAGACGCTGCTTTTCGTCGACGAGATTCATCGCTTCAACCGGGCACAGCAGGACAGTTTCCTGCCGGTGATGGAAGACGGCACCGTGATCCTTGTCGGCGCGACGACGGAAAACCCATCCTTCGAACTCAACGCCGCTCTCCTGTCCCGAGCCCGGGTGCTGACCTTCAAGCCGCATGGCGAAGACAGTATCGAGGAACTGCTGTCGCGCGCCGAAGAGTCCGAGGGCAAGAAACTGCCGCTCGATGCGGATGCGCGCGCCAGCCTCATCCGCATGGCCGACGGCGACGGTCGCGCTGCGCTGACGCTGGCGGAAGAAGTCTGGCGCGCGGCGCGGCGCGACGAGATCTTCGATGCGGCAGCACTCCAGAACATCGTCCAGCGCCGGGCGCCGGTCTATGACAAGGGCCAGGACGGCCACTACAATCTGATCTCGGCCCTGCACAAGTCGGTGCGTGGCTCTGATCCGGATGCCGCACTCTACTATCTCTGCCGCATGTTCGATGCCGGCGAGGATCCGCTTTATCTCGGGCGGCGCCTGGTGCGCATGGCGGTCGAGGATATCGGCCTTGCCGACCCGCAGGCCCTGGTGATCTGCAACGCCGCCAAGGACGCCTATGACTATCTCGGCTCGCCCGAGGGCGAACTGGCGCTTGCCGAAGCCTGCGTCTATCTCGCGACCGCGCCGAAATCGAACGGCGTCTATACCGCCTACAAGGCAGCGATGCGGGCGGCGAAGGAAAACGGCTCGCTGCTGCCGCCGAAACATATCCTCAACGCCCCGACGAAACTGATGAAGGGTGAGGGCTACGGCGACGGCTACCGCTACGACCATGACGAGCCGGATGCTTTTTCCGGCCAGGACTATTTCCCCGAGAAGATGGGGCGCAGAAACTTCTATGATCCGCCGGAGCGCGGTTTCGAGCGCGAGATCCGCAAGCGGCTGGAATGGTGGGCGAAACTCCGTCGGGAGCGCAACGCACCGTAGGGGCAGACTTGCAGACCCCTCACGTTTCCATGGTTTCAACGACAGCGTGAAATGGTTTAGCTTTGCCGCGGACGCAGGGCTGATTTGCCCTTGACCGCCTTGCCGGCGAAACTGGAGTGTGAGATAGAACCCGCGTTGCAGACGGCTGCACGGTTCGCAAAGGCGATACCGAACATCCGCGGGGACGGCCTCGCTCCAAACTTTGGGAGTTTGACATGGCCTGGTTCCTTCTTCTGCTTGCCGGTATTCTTGAAATCGGCTGGGCAATTGGTCTCAAATACACGGATGGTTTTACGCGGGTGACACCGACGATCCTGACCGTCGGTTCGATGATCCTCAGCATCGCGTTGCTCGGTCTCGCCGTGCGGACCCTGCCGCTCGGTACGGCTTACGCTGTCTGGACCGGCATCGGCACCGTCGGCACCGTGATCCTCGGCATTTTCCTGTTCGCAGAGCCGGCAACCTTCGTTCGCCTTGGCTGCATCGCGCTCATCGTCAGCGGTATCGCCGGCCTGAAGCTGGCCGCTTAACGCTGCGGCTATTGGCTTCCGTTACGTTAGCGCGAACAGAGCCGCTCTGACGCCGACATATTGAACAAAAAAGAAAGCGGGCTGCGCGTCGGAAGACACGCAGCCCGCTTCGCATTCCGTGGTATCCGGTGTCGTCAGCGCAGGGCGTCAAGAACCGTGGCGACCGCCTGCATTTCCTGCCAGCGGTTCTCGCGGCGGCGGAAGGCCTCCTCGTCGGTTCCCCAATGTTCGATCTGCCAGTCCTCGTCGACATGGGCGGCCGTCCAGGCTTCTTCGGCGGATATCCGGCCGGAAGCGAAGGCGAGCGCCAGCAACGCAGAGCCGGTGAGGCTCGTCACCGTGTGGACGCAGGTGAGGCCGAGCGGGGTTGCGAAGGCGCGCAGGCCTTCGGCATAGGCGGAAAGTGCTTCCTCCGGCTGCTCCTGGTGGATCACGCCTTCGGCGAGGATGAAACGGGCGCCGAGTGCCTGCTGGGCCCACTCGATCACCGGGTTCCAGATTTCGTTCTGGCGGGCGACAAGGCCTTCCGGGCTATCGGCGCGATAGCAGAGCATGTCCGTTCCGGCGAAACGCAGGATATCGTCGAAGACCGAGCGCTGGTCCTTGGCGACGCCGTCAAGTGCGGTATTGACGATACGCGTGATCGGCATCTTGCCGGGATCGATGACCTCTGCCTGCGCATCCCATTCGGCGGCGAGCATGTCGGCGAGCTTGCGCGTCGGCACGGCAAGCGGCTGCTTGGCCGGCGTGCGCACGGTGCGGCCGTCGAGCAGCACCGCGTGCGTATCGCCATCGGCCGCGGCCACGCTGACGTCCTTGTAGAAGCGCTTCGGTAGTGGCTTCAGCATCTGGATTTGCGCGCGGCGGACCGGATCCTCGTGGCTCATCGCACCGCTGAGTTCGTCGCGAATATCAGACATGATTGTGTTCCATCCATTCAATGATGTCGGCCGGCGTCCGGGCAACGAAATCCGCGCCCGCCTCGATGAGGTCGGGAACGGAAGCATAGCCCCAGGCGACGCCGATGGCGGATGCTCCAGCGGCCTTGGCCATCTGCATGTCGTAGATCGCGTCGCCGATGACGACCGTATCCTTCGCATCGATGCCGGCTTCAAAGCAGCATTCCGTCACCATGGCCGGATGCGGCTTGGAGGGGCAGTCGTCGGCGGTGCGGGACACGAAGAAGATCCGGTCGAAGCCGTGAGTCTCGGAAATATGCGTCAGGCCGCGACGCGACTTGCCGGTTACGGCGCCGATCAACAGTGCGTCGCGTGACGACAGCGTCTGCATCATGTCGGCGATACCCGGAAACAGAAGCTCCTGGAAGCCTGCCTCTGCGCGAACGCCGGCGAAGATCGACTTGTAGTGCGCCGTCATCGCCAGCGCCTGATCGTCGACATGTTCGCGGCCGAGCAGGCGCGCGATGGCAATGTCGAGGGTCAAGCCGATAATGCTCTTGGTTGCCGAGAGGGGCGGGCGCTCGAGATCGAAGGCCTCGAAGGTGCGCGCCATCACTTCATGGATCAGGCCTCCGCTATCGACCAGCGTACCGTCACAATCAAAAAGCGCCAGTTTCATCAGTCGTCCTCGCCAGGCTCGTTCTCTTCGAAGCCCAGCAGGTTCCAGCTCTGGACCATGTGCGGTGGCAGCGGTGCGGTCACGCGCAGGCGGCCACCGTCCGGGTGAGGAATATCGATATGGCGCGCGTGCAGATGCAGACGGTTCTGCATGCCGCCGGGCAGGCTCCAGTTGATATCGGCGTCGAAATATTTGGGGTCGCCGAGGATCGGGTGTCCAATGTGCAGTGCATGGACGCGAAGCTGATGGGTGCGGCCGGTATAGGGCTCCATCTCCAGCCAGGCGAGGTTCTGTGCGGCCTGTTCGCGAATACGGTAGTAGGAGATGGCGTGGTCGGCACCGTCTTCGCCGTGTTTGGCGATGCGCATACGGTCGCCATCCGGCGTCTGCTCCTTGACGAGCCAGGTGGAGATGCGGTCTTCGCGCTTGCGCGGCACGCCCTTGACCAGCGCCCAGTAGGTCTTTTTGGTGTCGCGCTCGCGGAAGGCGGCGGTCAGCTTCTGCGCTGCACCCCGGGTGCGGGCGATCACCAAGACGCCTGACGTGTCGCGGTCGAGCCGGTGGACGAGACGCGGCTTTTCGCCCTTCTGGTTGGTCCAGGCTTCAAGCATCTTGTCGATATGTCGGTTGACGCCCGAGCCGCCCTGAACGGCAAGGCCGGCAGGCTTGTTGAGCACGATAACCTTGGCGTCCTCGTGCAGCACCATGCGCGACAGCAGTTCGCCGTCGGGTGAGTTCCTGAGGTCGCGTCCGGCGATCGGCCCGGTCTTGGTTTCCTTGGGATCCACTCCGAGCGGCGGAATGCGGATCGTCTGGCCGGGCTGGATCCGCGTGTCGGATTTGGCGCGGGCACCGTCGACGCGGATCTGGCCGGAGCGCAAAAGCTTCTGCAGCGGGCCGAAGCCCAGTCCCGGAAAATGCACCTTGAACCAGCGATCCAGGCGCATGCCCGCCTCGTCACCGTCCACCTGCCTGTGTTCTATGCCTGCCATTTGAGCGAACCTGCCTTCTGTTTGGTCGCAGCGTCGCGCGTCGGTCCGAAGCCCCTGCGTTGGGATGACGCAAAGAGGAGGCTTCAGGCGCGCAAAGGCTGCCGCAATATTTTCGTTGCTGCATGACAATGCCCTCGAAGCGACAACGGTTGAAGGACAATGCAGCAATGCGCCGCGTGTCCCCTGGATACGCAGCGCCTGTAAGACGAGCCTTTAGACTATTGCGCGCATCAGAGCCAGCCCGCTGAAGACCGCGAGGATCGAAAGCGCGACACTGGCGATGACATAGACGGCCGATAGCATGACATCGCCGCGCTCGAAGAGCGTGATTGCGTCCAGCGAGAAGGTGGAAAAGGTGGTGTAACCGCCCAGAATGCCGGTGATGAGGAAGACACGCATGTCCGGCGAGGCGCCGAACTTGCGCATGATCACTTCGGCGAGCACGCCGATCAGGAACGACCCCGTTATGTTGACGCCAAACGTGCCCCAGGGAAAGCCGGACCCGAAGCGGTGAACGGCCCAGAGACCGACGAGATAACGCAGCATCGAGCCGATCGCGCCGCCGGCGCCAACAAGGAGAAGGTGGGTCATCAGTCGCTCCGGGTAGATTGACGGCGCAATTCCGCGAAAGCGGCTTTCATACGAAATTGCGCCATTCGGTGGCTAGATCAGCCGCTCGGCATGCCAGCGCAGATGATCGTCCATGAAAGTCGAGATGAAGTAGTAGGAATGGTCGTAGCGTTCATGCATGCGCAGCGTCAAATCGATGCCGGTGCCCTTGACCGCTTCCTCGAACAGCCAGGGACGCAGGCCGTTTTCAAGGAAGCTGTCCGCCTTGCCCTGATCGATCAGGAACCCGGGGAAGCGCGCACCATCCTTGACGAGCGCGCAGGCATCATATTGGCGCCAGGCGGCGCGGTCCGCGCCCAGATATTTCTCGAAGGCGCCGATCGACCAGTCGGCGGTCGAAGGCTCGACGATCGGGGCGAAGGCCGAGCAGCTCTTGAAGCGGCCCGGGTTCTTGAGCGCGATGGTCATGGCGCCGTGACCGCCCATCGAATGGCCGAAGATGCCCTGGCGGCTCATGTCCATGCGGAAGTGCTGGCTGACGAAGGCGGGCAGCTCCTCGGTGATGTAGCTATACATCTGGTAGTGCTCGGCCCAGGGCGTTTCGGTGGCATCGAGATAGAAGCCTGCACCCTTGCCCATCTGCCAGTTCGTCAGTTCGTCGGGAACATCAGTGCCGCGCGGGCTCGTATCCGGGCAGACGACGATCAAGCCAAGCTCGGCGGCCATGCGCCGGTACTCGCCTTTCTCCATGACGTTCGCATGCGTGCAGGTGAGGCCGGAGAGATACCAGAGCACCGGCCGCGGCTCGTTGATTGCCTGCGGCGGTACAAAGACGGCGAAGGTCATCTCGCCCTTGCATGCCTCGGACTCGTGCGAAAAGACGCCCTGCATGCCGCCGAAGGTGGTGTTTTGCGAAAGGACTTTCATGGGATGCTCCTTGGATAAAGATGCTCAACCGGCAAGCTGCACGGCCGCATTGACGGCGGCGGCGACGAGCACGGTGTTGAAGAAAAACGATACGATGGCGTGTATCAGGTTGATGCGCCGCATGGCCGTCTTGGTGATGGCGACATCGGAGGTTTGCGCCGTCATGCCGATGACGAAGGAAAAATAGAGGAAGTCAAAGCCGCCGGGCTCGGGCGTTTCGGGAAAATCGAGTCCGCGTGCCGGTTCGGTGGTCGGACCATCGGGTGCTGGGACCCAATAGACATGGGCGTAGTGCATGGCCGCCATCATGTGGATCGTTGCCCAGCCGAGCACAACGGAGGCAAAGGCGAGGCCGAGCGCCAGCGCCGAGCCGGACTTCTCGCCGTTGAGCGCGAAAAACAAGGATACGAGCGAACTCGCGGCTGCCCCGAACGTCACGAGCAGGATCACGACCTCGGGCTCGTCGGTGTTCCTGGCATGGGTCTTCAGATGCCGACCGGTCATCATCCGCAAGCGCCGCCAGCATAGGACGAGATAGACGCAGAAGAAGGTGATCGCTGCCCCTTCAAGGGCGAAACGCTGCGCCACGAACCAGAGGACAGGCACGCTTGCGAGCGCGCACAGAATGGCGGTGTAAAACGGCCAGTGCCTGAGCTTCGTCGTCGCTGCCATGCTAGTGCCCCTGCGATTGCGGGCCCCATGGTCCCGCCCGTTGCGCGATCATTTTTTCGACTGACGCGCGAGTCGGTCAAGGGTTTCGAGGAAGGTGGATCGATCGCGCGGTGTGAAGGCGGCGTTGTAGCCCTTGCTCTCGCCGGTCTCGCGCAGGTGCTGTCCGAGATCGCGCATCGCAGACGCCATGCCGATATTGCCCTTGTCGAAGACCCGGCCGGAGGGGCCGGTGACAAGTGCGCCGGCGGCAACGCAGCGAACGGCAAGCGGCACGTCGGCGGTAACGACGATATCGCCCTCGTGCGCCCGTTCGGCGATCCAGTTGTCGGCCGCGTCGAAGCCTGCCGAGACGATGACATTGTGCACCATCGGGTCGCGCGAAGGGCGCAGGCCCGAATTAGCGACCAAGGTCACCTCGATCCCGTGGCGCTCGGCCACTTTCAGGATTTCGGCTTTCACCGGGCAGGCGTCTGCGTCGACATAGATCATCTTGAATCAACTTCTCAACGGGACTGAAAAAGGCGCCGGAAATCAATCGTCTCCGGCGCCTCCTTGAATCAAAATAGCAGCTTAGTAGAGAACGACCGAGCGGATGCTCTCGCCAGAATGCATCAGTTCGAAGCCCTTGTTGATGTCTTCGAGCGGCATCGTGTGGGTGATCATCGGGTCGATCTCGATCTTGCCTTCCATGTACCAGTCGACGATCTTCGGCACGTCGGTGCGGCCGCGCGCGCCGCCAAAGGCGGTGCCCATCCAGCTGCGACCGGTGACGAGCTGGAACGGCCGGGTGGAGATCTCCTGGCCGGCGCCGGCAACGCCGATGACGACCGACTTGCCCCAGCCGCGATGCGAGGCCTCGAGCGCCTGGCGCATCACCTTGGTGTTGCCGGTGCAGTCGAAGGTGTAGTCGGCGCCGCCGATCTGGTCGGCTCCGCGCTTGGTCATGTTGACGAGGTAAGGCACGATGTCGTCGCCGACCTCCTTCGGGTTGACGAAGTGGGTCATGCCGAAGCGTTCGCCC
>NZ_LMEG01000030.1:0-23576 GCF_001426275.1 Ensifer sp. Root423
GGGCGAACGCTTCGGCATGACCCACTTCGTCAACCCGAAGGAGGTCGGCGACGACATCGTGCCTTACCTCGTCAACATGACCAAGCGCGGCGCCGACCAGATCGGCGGCGCCGACTACACCTTCGACTGCACCGGCAACACCAAGGTGATGCGCCAGGCGCTCGAGGCCTCGCATCGCGGCTGGGGCAAGTCGGTGGTCATCGGCGTTGCCGGCGCCGGCCAGGAGATTTCCACCCGGCCGTTCCAGCTCGTCACCGGCCGCAGCTGGATGGGCACCGCCTTTGGCGGTGCGCGCGGCCGCACCGACGTGCCGAAGATCGTCGACTGGTACATGGAAGGCAAGATCGAGATCGACCCGATGATCACCCACACAATGCCGCTCGAAGACATCAACAAGGGCTTCGAACTGATGCATTCGGGCGAGAGCATTCGCAGCGTGGTGTTATACTGAGCGCGGGTTGAGGACCGTTTCCAGACTGCAAATGCACTTTTTGCGCCGCAGCGTGATCTAGCCGGCGGCGCCAACAAGCAGCCGGGCATTGTGCGCCGGCCAGAAGGAGGAGAAGCCCATGCCAAGCATTGCGATCCATCCATCCCTCGACAGCGGGTTCAAGGCGACGGACGCTGCCTTTTCCGGCGGCACGCTGGTCTGCAACTGCGCGAGCAATCCCGTGAAAGTGCGCGTCAAGGGTGATATCGCCCACAACCATGCTTGCGGCTGCACAAAGTGCTGGAAACCCGAAGGTGCGGTGTTTTCGGTCGTTGCCGTCGCACCGACGGCCAACGTCGAGGTGCTGGAAAACGGCAACAAGCTTGCGGTCGTGGACCCGGCGGCGCTGATCCAGCGCCATGCGTGCAAGGATTGCGGCGTACACATGTACGGCCCGGTCGAGCGTGACCACGCGTTCAAGGGGCTTTCCTTCGTTCATCCTGAGCGCTTCCAGGAGGCAGGCTGGGCAAAACCGGGTTTTGCCGCCTTCGTATCGTCGATCATCGAGAGCGGCTACGATCCGGCAAAAATGGACAGCATGCGCGCGCGGCTGCGCGAACTGGGCCTCGAACCCTATGACTGTCTCAACCCAGTCCTGATGGACGTTCTCGCCACCTGGGCGGCCAAGAAGAGCGGCGCGCTTCCTGCCTAATAGTCAGACCGCTGACTGTCCGCTATGTCGATCGCTAGGCCAAGCCTAGCGATCGACGACGAGATCACTGAGCGGCTTCGAACAGCAAGGAAGGAAAAGCCCCGCATCGATCTCTCGTTGCCTTATCCCGCCATTGTGGTTCATCTCGACCGAACCCGATACGAGCTTGGACTTGCACGTGCCGCAGACGCCGTTCGAACACGATGAGGCGAGTTTTACGCCCGCTTTCTTTGCGCAGGAAAGCACGGTCTGCTCGCCCCCGATTTCGATCTTGCGGCCCTGTTTGGAGAACTCGACCTGGAACGTTCGGGTCGCCGGCTGATCGACGATAGGAATATCCGGGGTGTCGATCACGGCCGCATCGAAGCTCTCCTCGATGTAGTTGGATTGCGGAACGCCGAGTTCGGCAGCGATCGTGCGCGCGGCCGCCATGAACGGCGCAGGGCCGCAGCACATGACAATGCGTTCGGCGATATCGGGAACAGCAAGCTGCAAGTAAGCAGCCGATATGCGTCCCGTCAGGCCATGCCAGTTGGTTTCGCCGGTAACGACTTCCGGCAGAAACTGCAAGCGCAGGCCCTTCATCCGGTTGGCGAGTGACGCGAGTTCGTCGCGGAAGATGAGGTCCTTCGGGGTTCGCGCCGCGTGCATGAAGACGACGTCGACAGGCTCGCATGTATCGGCCAATTCGCGAACCATCGCCATGATCGGTGTGATCCCCGACCCTCCCGACAGAAAAAGGTACTTCCGACCGTTCGGGCGAATGAACTGGCCGAGAGGACCGTTCGCCTTGACCTTGGCGTTGACCGTGAGCCGATCGTGAAGCCAGTTCGAGATCTTGCCGTCGGCGACGCGCTTGACGGTCACCGAGAACGCATTGCTGCGCTTCGGCGAGGACGAGATGCTGTAGCAGCGGCTTTCCGGCTCGCCCTCGATATCGAGGTCGAACAGGAAATACTGACCGGCTTCGAAGGCAAAACGTTTGCCTTCGGTGGACGCAAAGGTAAAGGTCTTCACGTCGTGTGTTTCCTGATGGACATCGATGCAGACCAGGTCCTCGTCCGCGTCGCGGCTCCAGATATCGCTCGGCTCGAGACGCCCGGCGGGAGAAAAGTTGCTCTTAGTATCCATGGGCGCGCATCCGGTCGATGTACCACGACGCGAATTTGTCGAGGTTTGTTTCGGAGAAGGGCGAGTAGGGACCCGGCACGTAAGCGGGATCTTCGACGCCGGCATGGGAGCGGGCGACCAGTTCGGCGTCCTGCTCGGTTGTGGCGATCCAGACGTTGGTGAGCTTTTCGAGATCGTAGTCGACCCCCTCGACGGCATCCTTGTGCACAAGCCATTTCGTCCGCACGAGCGTCTTGTCGGCCGAGAGCGGGATGACGATCGAAACGACGGCGTGGTCGCCCATGAAGTGGTTCCAGCTGTTGTGACCCCAGAGATGCATGTCGCCGAGATCCTTGCGCGACATCGTGCCGAGCAGCTTTGCCGAGGCAGCGGTCGCGTCGGGCGTCTGGGATTCGCCCGCCCCCGAAATGATCAGCCGTTGCGTCCGAAAGTTGGTGGTGCAGTCCACCAGTTGCTCGACCGCCGCGGAGGGGTAGCCATCTGCCTCCCACCGCCTGGTGCGCTCCTCATAGAGCGAAAAATGCTCCTCCGCCTGGGCGCGATCTTCCGGGCTCAAAGCGTCCGGATCGAAGCCGAAATCGAGGTCGACGAAGGAGACGCAGAGCTCGGGATGGTTGGCGGAACAGTGGTAGCATTCACGGTTGTTCTCGATCGTGAGCTTCCAGTTGCCTTGTTCGATGACATCGGATTCATACGCGACCTTGGCGTTGGCAATATCGTAGGGAGCAAGCCGTTCTGCCATGACCCCGACGAGACGCTCAATATCTTCGGGCGGATCGTTCGAAAGGCAGACATAAACAAGGCCGCCAACCGACTTGAAGATCACGGGCTTGAGGCTGCGGCATTCCTTGTCGAAGCTCTTGCCCATATGGGGCGCATAGCTCAGTTCACCGGAAAGCTCATAGGTCCAGGTGTGGTAGGGACAGACAAGCTTCGAAACGATCGTCTTGCCTGGATCGAGCAGTCGGGCGCCTCGGTGGCGGCAGACATTGTGCATGACGCGGATCCCGCCGTCATCGTCGCGCAGGAGGATGAGGCTGGTCTTGCCAATATCGACGACGGTTGCATCGCCCGGCTCCGGTACATCGCATTCAAGCCCAATGCAGATCCAGTGCCGGCGGAAAAAGACCTCCAGATCCGCCTCGAAGACATCCTCTCGCGTGTAGAGACCGGCGGGAAGCGAATGGACGTCCGCTCTTGCATCAAGCAGCGATGATATGGGAGAAGCAAATGTCTGCAGCATAATTCCACCTTATGTTCCGATCGGAAGCTCGACGGGCTCCACAAAGAGGATCGCTCAGGCGCGGCAGTCGCTCAACGGCACAAATATGCGCGTTTCACATTACCAAATGTAATGGATCCAAGATGGTCAACCTGAGGAAGAAACTACCGCCGCTCACCGCGCTCACGGCCTTTGAGGCAGCGGCTCGATTGTCGAGCTTCACACGGGCCGCGACGGAACTCGGCGTGACGCAGGCGGCTATAAGCAGACAGATCCATTTGCTCGAAGAGGACTTTGGGTTCCCCTTGTTTCGGCGGCTTCATCGCAAGATCGAACTGACTGATAAAGGCCGGCTGCTTTCCGCAGCGGCCGGCGACGCGTTCAATCTTATTGCCGACACCGTTGCGGATCTTCGGTCGGAGGGAGCAGATGACGAGCTGGCAATTGCAGCGACCATCTCCTTTTCACATTTCTGGCTGCTTCCAAGGATCGCTGCCTTTTCTCGAGCCTATCCCGAAATCAAGCTTCGCATCATCACACAAGATGCCCGAACGAGCATCGAGGCTAGCGATGTGGACCTGGCGATCCGCTACGGGACCGGCACCTGGCCGGACGGCCAGGCGGAGTTCTTGTTCGAGGACGAGGTTTTCCCGATTTGCAGTGCAGATTATCTGGCCACCGCGGATCCGATCCGCACGCCGGGAGACCTCATCAATCATCCGCTGATTACGAGCGATATTGATGACCCGACATGGACGGGCTGGGATGAATGGCTTGCAGCATTTTCCGTAAAGGCGCCGAAACGCGCCCGCGGCCTGCGATGCAGCTTCTATACGGAAGCCATTTATGCGGCGATGAACGGGCAAGGCATTGCGCTCGGTTGGAACCGCCTTGTCTCCGACCTTATTCGGCAAACTCGTTTGGTCCGCCTTACCGAAGCCTCCATTCGCACCAGGGCGGCATATTTTGTCGTGGTGCCGGCGAGAAGACCGAAAAAGGAAAGCGGACGGCTGTTCATCGAGTGGCTGCGCGAGGTCTCTGCAATTGCTGAATGAGAAATCGTCCGTAACTTGCGGTCGCGGGGGGCCAATTTAGCGCCTTCCGCCACTCTTCTGTTTTAGACACTGAGCGACGGCCGTCTGCTGATCGCTAAATGCTCCTCGACGGCGGGCCGAGGCCGCTTCGGAATAAAACATGCGCCTTCTTCTTTTGGTGCGAACCGCTGCGCTTGCCGAGCACATAAGACCTTTGCCGGCTGCCATCGGACTGAGGTCCTATGGCAGAACCTCTCGCGTTGACTAAGTTCGTCGAAGGGATTCGATCTGTTGACGATCGGTGGCACCTGCATGGTGCCGAGCCCGTTTGGCCCGTTAGGGGTCGAATACCGATCACTTTGACGCTGTAGGTGGGAAATTATGAAGAAAATAGGTGCAGTACTCTTGGCCGCCGGTACGGCGCTATCGGCGGTGTCGGCGCAGGCGGCGCCGATGTTCTCTGTTTCCGCTGGGCAGACGACTTCCCAGCCGGTCGATTTGATCCATCATAAGCCAGGTCATTACGGCGGACCTCCGCACAAGCGCGGCTACGACGTCTACCGTTACGGCGGCAACCGTTACAATGCGGCTCCACGCTACGGCTACTACAATGGCTATGAGGGTTACCGGTACCGCCGCGACGGGTACCGTCGTCACAGTGATGGATGGTGGTATCCCCTGGCCGCATTCGGGACAGGAGTGATCATCGGTGGCGCGATCGCCTCACCGCCTCGGCGGGTCTATTCCAACGCGCCGTCGTCGCATGTCGAATGGTGCTATGACCGCTATCGTTCATACCGTGCCTACGACAACTCCTTCCAACCCTATTATGGGCCGCGCCAGGAATGTGTGTCGCCGTACTACTGACCAGCGAGGCGCCCGGTTGCGAGAATGCGTCGGGTCGCTTCGATGCTCTCCGACACCGTGGTGGTCGCTGCTTCAGCCGCGTTTCTTGAAGTGGCGGCCCAGAATTTGGGGGATCATGCCGCCTGCTAGGAGGGGCTCTACTTCTTGCCCCGTCTCCACGGCTGCTCGGGCCGTCAATTGCTGGCTTTCACCTTGCCGCTCGATTTCGGCCGCGGTGGCGGCGGCTTTATCCGCATCCGCATCGGCCCGGGTGTTTGGCATCCCGCGTGACCGTTAGAAATGGGCTCGAAGCGCCCTCTTATGCGACGACAATCGGGACTTTGGTCGGCGACGCCTTGACCCGGTTGTAGAGATCGACAACGTCCTGGTTGATCATGCGTACGCAACCGGAAGATGCCTGTGTGCCGATGGTCCACCACTCCGGTGAGCCATGCACGCGATAGCCGGTGTCTTGGCTGTCTTTGAAGATATAGTGTGCCCGGGCTCCGAGCGGGTTGTCGAGGCCACCCGGCTGGCCGCCCGTCCATTTCACCAGCTCCGGCTTGCGCGCAATCATCTCTTTGGGCGGCGTCCAGGTCGGCCACACCTTCGTATACTGGATCTCTGCCCGCCCGCTCCACTCGAAGCCGGCCTTGCCGATGCCGACACCGTAGCGGACCGCTTCGCCACCTTCCTGCACCCAATAGAGATGCCGCTCGCTAAGCCTCACCACGATCGTGCCCGGCGCCTCGCCGGTAGGGTCGCGAACGATCTGACGACGGAATTCCGGTTTGACTTTCTGGAATGGGATTGCCGGGATGACGAAGCCATTGTCGGTCAGCGAGGCATACATCGTGCTGTTGTCGGTGATGTTGCTGTCGACACTGATCGGTGGGATTGCCCCGGTCGACATATAGTCAACGCCCGCAGTCGACATCCGACTGGACGGCTCGAGCGATGGGAGTTCGAGGGACTGCGAGCAACCGGAGGCACCAAGCAGGGTCATGACGCCGAGGTTCGAAAGCAGGGCACGGCGGGTGATGAGGTAGCCGGGTTCCGAATTGGTCGCGCCGGAAGTGAGCTTCTGATCTTGTGGGTTACGCATGCACTTTTACCCTAGACGAACGTCGGCATCATGCCTCCGGATCGGCGCAGTTTCACGATTCATGGTTAAAAAGAAGTGAAAGCGTCCCCCGCCGCGCCGCTTGCGTTTCCTTCGGAAGCAAGTTAAATACTGAACTACATGGTTCAGTATTATAATGCCCCTCTCGATCTCTCGTTCGCGGCGCTGTCCGATGCGACCCGTCGCGGGATCATCGATCTACTTGGGCAAGGGGACGCGTCGATCACCAGTCTGGCGGACAAGTTCCAGATGACACTGACCGGCATGAAGAAGCACGTCCAGGTTCTCGAACGGGCGGGGCTCGTCGTCACGCAGAAGGTCGGACGGGTGAGAACCTGCAAGCTTGGGAAACGTGGCCTTGAGGCGGAGGCCGAGTGGATCGAGGCGCATCGCAAACTCTTCGAGGCCCGCTTCGAAGCACTGGACGAGATCATCAGCGAACTGAAACGGGAGGTAAGCGATGAATGAGCAAGTCAACAAAGCCGCTGGCGCGCAGAACCGCACGTCAGTCGAGCGCAAAGGGGACCGCGAACTCGTCGTAACGCGGACCTTCAATGCGCCGCCGAGCATGGTCTACCGGGCGTGGAGCCAGCCCGAGCTGTTCCAGCGCTGGTGGGTGCCAAAATCGGCACCTGGCGTTTCGCTCGTATCGTGCCAGATGGACGTGCGTACGGGCGGCAGGTATCGGCTGGAATTCGGCGCCGGCGGTTCGGACACCATGGCCTTTTATGGCAAGTATCTTGAGGTGGTGCCGAACGAGCGCATCGTCTGGACCAACGATGAGGGCGAAGAGGGCGCAATCACGACCGTGACCTTTAAGGACGAGGGCGGCAGAACGTTGCTGACTTTCCACGAAGTCTATCCGTCCAAGGAAGCGCTTGAGGAAGCACTGCAGAGCGGGGCGGCCGCATTGCCCGAGCAGTTGGATCAGCTCGACGAATTGCTTTCCAGCACCGGCGAGTAGCACAGATCGGGAAACGCTCCCCGGTAGACGTCTGGTCCTTTGACGCGGACTTCACGGCCGTTGGGGGGGCTGGGGCAAAGGCGCATAGCTGGCGAGGGCGGCTAGAGTATCTCAGTCAACTCGAACAGCGGCAGCGCCAAGCAGACCGACAGAACGTGCCAGGGCTCGCCCTCGACCGTGGCTCCGTCACTC
This sequence comes from Ensifer sp. Root423, assembly GCF_001426275.1. Taxonomy (NCBI): domain Bacteria; kingdom Pseudomonadati; phylum Pseudomonadota; class Alphaproteobacteria; order Hyphomicrobiales; family Rhizobiaceae; genus Ensifer; species Ensifer sp. Root423. The sequence continues at coordinate 7,655 of NZ_LMEG01000030.1, forward strand.
ATTTCGCTCAGTGTTAGGTTCGGGGCGACGTCGGCGCATGCCTGCTCGAGCAGGGCGATTGCTTCTCGTGATGTCAGTCCGTCCGGATAGCGGACAGCGTATTTTCGGCGAGGATCTGCTTCGTTCAAGGTCATCTTTGCAAGGCTGTCCGCTGAGGTGATGGCGAAGGTATGCGAAGGATCAGAGCTACATCGTGCGGACGGGGAGTGCTTTCGATAGCCCTTCGTTGGTAGCAGCCGCAGTCAAAAAGGATAGGGCAGTCTCGCCGCCGCATTTGTGCTTCCAAAGCGTGTCGTGAAGGAATGGGGTCCCACACTGTGGCGCTTCCGGTGACACAGCCTTCGATTTCTACCAGAAGCCCTGCTCAGCGGTGCGTAACCATGAAGAAACCCGGATCAGGACGGGTCTGCCGAGCGTTGCTACAAGCCAGCGCGATTTCCAATCGAGGGCAATTTCACGTCTGGATCCTCGGGGGCTGACTGGAAACCTACCCGGCCCGCGAGTGGACGGTCGTTTCCGTTGCTGTTGCGCATGTTCCCCTCGTTCGGCACGTCAATGTTGATCTCACACGTTGGCCGGTCGCTCGCCCTGCTGAAGCACGAAGTTGTCGCTCCGCTCGCATCATGGCTTGGGTCCCGATCTATGCGAAATCACAGGATGGCCGGGTCCTTATCAGGTATATTCTAAAAACATGTCATACAGGTTTGACAGGTTGACTGATATCTGTCTAATCTAGCCCTAGACAAGTTGGTGTGGCCAGGCCGCGCCTTTCACATGCCGGAGGACCAATGATCATCACTGACGTCGAAGTGCGGGTTTTCCGCACGACCACGCGCCGCCATTCGGACAGCGCCGGTCACGCGCATCCAGGCCCGCCGCACCAGGTAGAGCAAGCTATGCTGACTGTTCGCACGGAGGACGGCCATGAGGGGCATTCCTTCACGGCGCCGGAAATCGTGCGGTCGCATGTCATCGACAAATTCGTCAAGAAAGTCCTGATTGGCCAGGACCACCGAGATCGCGAGCGGCTTTGGCAGGACCTTGCCCATTGGCAACGCGGATCGGCCGCGCAGTTGACGGATCGCACGCTCGCGGTGGTCGACTGCGCCCTTTGGGACCTCGCCGGGCGGAGTTTGAAGCAACCTGTATACAAGTTGGTGGGCGGCTATCGCGATAAGGTGTTGGCCTACGGTTCCATCATGTGCGGCGACGAACTGGAAGGGGGGCTCGCAACACCTGAAGACTATGGTCGCTTTGCCGAAGCTCTCGTCAAGCGCGGCTATAAGGGCATCAAGTTGCACACCTGGATGCCGCCTGTCAGCTGGGCGCCGGATGTGAAAATGGACATCAAGGCCTGTGCGGCCGTGCGCGAAGCCGTCGGACCGAATATCCGCCTGATGATCGACGCCTTTCATTGGTACTCGCGCACGGATGCGCTCGAGTTGGGGCGGGGACTGGAAAAGCTCGGCTTCGATTGGATCGAAGAGCCGATGGATGAGCAGTCGCTGTCTTCCTACAAGTGGCTGGCCGACAATCTCGATATCCCCGTCGTTGGTCCGGAAAGCGCTGGCGGCAAGCATTGGCACCGTGCCGAATGGATCAAGGCGGGCGCCTGCGACATCTTGCGGACCGGGGTGAATGACGTGGGCGGCATCACGCCGGCATTAAAAACGATGCATCTTGCCGAGGCCTTCGGGATGGAGTGCGAGGTACACGGCAATACGGCGATGAACTTGCATGTCGTCGCGGCGACGAAGAATTGCCGCTGGTACGAACGCGGGCTGCTTCACCCGTTCCTCGAATACGACGACGGGCACGACTACCTAAAGTCATTGTCCGATCCAATGGATCGCGAGGGCTATGTCCATGTCCCAGCTCGGCCGGGGCTCGGCGAGGATATCAACTTCGAGTTCATCGAGAACAACCGCGTGCGGTGAGAAGCGGGGTATCTTTCATGAAAACCATTCTCGCTTTTGGAGACAGCCTGACGTGGGGAGCGGATCCGCAGACCGGGCTACGCCATCCGCCTGAAGGCCGCTGGCCCGAGGTGCTCTCGCGTGAACTCAACGGTGCGGCAAAGGTCATTCCCGAAGGACTTGGTGGCCGCACAACCTGCTATGACGACCATGGTGGACCGGCGTGCCGCAATGGGGCCAAGGCGCTGCAAGTGGCGCTCGCAAGCCACATGCCGCTCGACCTCATCATCGTGATGCTCGGTACAAATGACATCAAGCCCGTGCATGGCGGGCGGGCGGAGGGAGCGGTCTCCGGCGTGCGCCGGTTGGCGCAAATCATCGACACTTTTCCCTACAAGCCAAGTGGTGCGAGGCCAAAAATGCTGATCGTCGCCCCTCCACCCTGTTGCGCCGGTCCGGGCGGGGTGCCAGCGGCGGGACGCAGCATTGCTGAATCAGAGCGGCTTTCTCCGCTCTACCGCAAGCTCGCAGATGAACTTGGACACGCCTTCTTTGATGCCGGCTCTGTCGCACACGCCTCGCGGGTCGATGGGGTCCATCTGGAAGCCGCTGCCACGGCGGCGATTGGCCGGGCGCTCGCAGCACCCGTTGCCGAAATTCTTGGCTGATCTGTCCTGGTGCCTGTGGAGGAACAGGTGGGGCAGAACTTGTAACCGGAAGGCCGAACTCCCGCATGGGCGGCCGCAATAGGAGGAAACATGAAACGCTTTCTAGCAACGGTCGCGTTCGGCGCGCTTCTCATCGCTTCAACGCCACACGGCGTGTTCGCCGAAACTCCGGAAGATCAACTCGTCGTCGCAACGACAATGAGCAACATCCTGACGCTCGATCCCGCTGCCATCACTGGCCGCGAGACCGTACAGGTCCTCAACAACATCTACGATACGCTGGTCATCCTTTCGCCGAAGGACCGCAGTGTCCAGCCACGCCTTGCCGAGCGCTGGGAGGTCTCCGCCGATCGCAATTCAATTCGTTTTCACCTGCGTAGCGATGCGAAATTTGCGTCGGGCAATCCCGTCACGGCTCAGGATGTTGCCTGGAGCCTGAAGCGCCTGCTTGCGCGTAATCTCGCGCAGTCTTCTTTCCTGAAAACAAGGGGCTTCACGCTCGAAGAAGCCGACAAAGCCTTCGTCGCCGAAGACGACCACACCTTCGTTATCAATCTTCCGAAACCCGACGACCCGAACCTGCTGCTGATGATCCTTGCGCAGAACGGACCTGGCTCCATCTTCGACAGCAAGACGGTTCTCGAAAACGAGAAGGACGGCGATCTTGGCGCCGCCTGGCTGACCCTGAACTCCGCCGGTTCCGGCCCATTCACGCTCACGCAGTGGAAATCGAACGAGTACATCATCCTCACGCGCAACGACGACTACTGGGGTGAAAAGGCCGCAATGAAGCGGGTGCTGATGCGCCATCTGCCGGAATCGCAGTCGCAGCGGCTGCTTCTGGAAAAAGGCGACATTGACGTTGCCTATTCCTTGCAGGCGCCGGACCTGAAGTCGCTCGAGGCCGATGAGGCGATCGCCATCGCATCGACACCAGGCTCGGGTTTTTACTACCTCAGCGTCTCGATGAAGGATGAGCGCTTCGCCAACAAGAAAGTGCGTGAAGCACTGCGCTACCTGATCGATTACGAGGGTCTCGACAAGGCTGTCATGCCCTACTACGGCAAGCTGCATCAGCGGCCCTTGTCGACAGGCGTCCTCGGCGTGCTGCCGGACGAAGGCTACAAACTGGATGTGGCCAAGGCAAAGGCGCTGCTTGCCGAGGCAGGCTACCCGGACGGCTTTAAGACGACGTTGCGTGTGCTGTCTGAAGATCCTTTCATGAAGGCTGCGACGGCCATCCAGAACACGCTGAGCCAGGCTGGCATCCAGGCGGAGCTCATCAGCGGTTCGGGCGACCAGATCTACGGCGCGATGCGTGAACGGAACTTTGAACTGCTTCTCGGCCGCGGCGGCGGTGGCCAGCAGCCGCACCCCGACAACAATTTACGCTCTATCGCCTACAATCCCGACAATTCGGACGATGCCAAGCTCACCAACTATCAGAGCTGGCGCACCAGCTTCTATGACGAGAAGCTGAACAAGATGATCGAAGAGGCCCTGGTTGAGCGCGACCAGGCCAAGCAGGCCAAGCTCTACGAGGGCGTGCAGCAGTACATGGACGAGGTCGTCATGTCGATCCAACCCTTCTCGGAAGTGGTCGACACGGCCGCGTACCGCAGCGACGTGAAAGGGATGATCGTCAGCCCCTGGCTCTCGCGCTTCGAAGGTGTCACCAAGGAGCGGTGATCGGCTCCAGGAATTTAATGAAATGAAGGAAAGAAGGCGCATGTGACCATGCGCCTTCTTTTTGCATTGAAAAGTGCCGTCGGCCGGGCGCCAACGCGTTGCCGAACGAAATCGGCAACGTCACCCCGTGGCTGCCGCTGTTCGGTTTCCTCTCGCTTGAAGCCGAAGTATTCCTCATCTGTGCGGATTTGCGTGGTTGCCTACCCATCGCCCTCGCCTCGCGAAGACCTTCATCACCGGTACGTCTGGGGAGGGGCAGCGATTGGCAAGCGTGCCGCGGCCAGGTTCACATGCCCGGGCTGCACTCGCCGAAAAGGTCGCAGGCGTGCACCCGGGATCATTGGCAAGCTCAGACACCCGATAGTCCTCAACCGGGGCCATCAGGCAAGGAAAAGCCCGGCACAGGACCGGGCGAGTTGGGGAGGAGAAGTCTTCTTTTGGGAGGAGATGCGGCTTGCTCAGTGCGAGCCTTCGTACTCCAGCGAGGCGCCGATCAGCTCACGCGCGTAAGCGTGGGTTGCCTGGTTGCCGGGGATCGCCTCGCGCGGCAGCACTTCGGTGATTTCTCCGCGCAACATGACCGCGAAACGGTCGCACATATGGTCCACGACGGCCAGATCGTGCGTCACCATGATGTAGGTGAAGCCGCGCTCCTCACGCAGACGCTGAAGCAGGTTCAGGATTTCCGCCTGCACCGAAACATCGAGCGCCGACGTCGGCTCGTCTAGGAGCAGCAGGGAAGGTTCGAGGATCAGCGCCCGCGCGATCGCAACACGCTGGCGCTGGCCGCCCGAGAGCTGGTGGGGGAAGCGATCGAGAAAGGAGACCGGCAGCCCCACATCCGTGATTGCCTTGCGTATGCGCTCCTCCCGGTCGCCGAGCTTGTGGATGACGAGAGGCTCGTTCAGCACCGTGCGAACCGATTGGCGTGGATGCAGCGAACCGTAGGGATCCTGGAAGACCATCTGCAGCGTGCGGCAACGCTCAATCAGCGGCATGTCACGCACCGACCTGCCGCCGATCAGTACGTCGCCGGTCCAGATGTCGGTCAGCATAGAGATGCAACGCAGGACCGTGGACTTGCCTGATCCGCTTTCGCCGACGAGGCCGAAGCATTCGCCCGGCGCCACGGAGAAGGTGACGGTTGGCAACACCTTGACCGCGGTGGGACCGCTACCGAAGGTGATAGAGACATCGCGAACTTCGATAGAGACAGACATCAGGCTTTCTCCTCCAGCCATTCGGGACGGCGATCGAGCACGCGGAGCGGTGCGCGTGGGCCGCCGATCCGCGGCTGAGCTGCCAGCAGGCCACGGGTGTAGGGATGTTGGGCCTTGTCGAGATCGCGGGCGGCCAGCGTTTCAACGATACGGCCGGCATACATGATGAGTACGCGATCGCAGAAATTGCGTACAAGGTTCAAGTCGTGACTGATCATGATGAGCCCGATGCCGCGATCCCGCACCAGCCCATCGAGAATGTTCAACACCTGAAGTCGCACCGTGACGTCGAGTGCGGAGGTCGGTTCGTCGGCGATGACGAGCTCGGGATCAGCAAGCAGCATCATGGCAATCATCACGCGCTGCCCCATGCCGCCGGATATCTCGTGCGGATACTGGTCATAAACGCGCTCCGGGTCGCGGATCTTGACTGCCGACAGCATGGCGAGCGCCTTTTCACGCGCCTCCGCCTTGGTGCAATTGAAATGCCGCAGATAGGTTTCCGCCACCTGGTCACCGACCCGGCGAATAGGGTTCAAAGAAAATTTCGGATCCTGAAGGATCATGGACATGCGCCGGCCGCGAACCTTGAGCAGTTCCTTTTCCGAAAGGGCTGTCAGATCAAGCTCGGCAAAGCGCAGCGTGTCGGCGGTAATCGTGGCGCCCGGCAGAAGTCGCAGCAAGGCCCGTCCGACAGTCGATTTGCCGGAACCGGACTCGCCAACGATGCCAAGGCGTTCGCGGCCGAGGGTGAAGGACACGCCGCGCACGGCATCGGTCGCTGCGCCGCCATAGCGGATGCGGAGGTTTTCGACCTGAAGAATGTCTTGGCTCATCGGTCTACCTCCGGTTCATCTGCTTCGGATCGAGCGCATCGCGCAGCCCGTCGCCGAGAAGGTTGAAAGCGAGGCTGACCGAAAGAATGGCGACACCCGGGAAGGTGACGAGCCACCAGCTGTCCAGCATGTACTTGCGGCCTGTCGCAATCATCGCGCCCCATTCCGGCAGCGGAGGTTGGGCGCCGAGCCCCAGAAAACCGAGACCGGCAGCCGTCAGGATAACGGTCGCCATGTTCAGTGTCAGGCGAATGAGCACCGAGGGCAGGCACATGGGCATGATCGACTTGACGATGATGCGTGTGGCCGATGCGCCCTGGAGCCTGGCTGCCGAGATGTAGTCCGCCTTGCGAAAGGTCATTGCCTCTGCGCGCGCGAGGCGTGCGATCGGTGGCCAAGAGGTCAGCGCAATCGCGATAATGGCGTTGTTCAGGCTTGGACCCAGCGCTGCAACGAAGGCGAGCGAAAGAATGAGGCTCGGGAAGGAGAGAGAGATGTCCGTGATCCGCATCATCACGGTATCGACCTTCCCGCCGAGATAGCCGGCAGTCGTGCCGATGACGAGCCCGATTGGGCCAACGACAATCGAGACGAGGAAGATAATCGTAAGCGTGATACGCGAGCCCCAGACCAGGCGGCTGAAGATGTCACGACCAAGCTCGTCGGTGCCGAACAGATGTCCATTTCCAGGCGCCTGCAGCGTGTTTGCGAGGTTCTGGGCATAGGGGTCATGGGTGGCAATCAGCGGCGCGAAGGTTGCGACAAGGACGAGCAGCACCAGGACCGCAAGACCGAAGGTCGAGGTTGGGCTCTTCAACAGGAAGCGCACGATGTTCTTGAGTGCGTAAAGCGGAGCCGGCAAGCGGAACGCAGTTTCAGCTTGGGTGGTCATCAGCGTGTCCTCGGGTCGAAGATGCGATAGAGAACGTCGGACAGAAGATTGAGGGCGATAAAGATGATCCCGACGATCAGGACGCAGGTCATGACGGCGTTCATGTCGCCGGTAATGAGGTTATTGGTGAGATATTGGCCAAAGCCCGGCCACGCGAAGACCGTCTCGATCAGCACGGCGCCTTCGAGCAGCGAGCCATAGGCAAGCGCAATGATGGTGACCAGTTGCACCCGAATGTTGATGAAGGCGTGCTGCCAGATCGTCTGGCTGCGAGAAAGGCCTTTGACGCGCGCCGTCGTGACATATTCCTGACCGAGCTGATCCAGCATGAAGCTGCGGGTCATGCGCGTGATATAGGCGGACGAGGAGTAGCCAAGCAGCGACGCCGGCAGGATGATGTGGTTGACGGCCGACCAAAACACATCCATTTCGCCGGCGATCAGGCTATCGATCAGCAGGAATCCGGTCCGCTCCTCGACAAGGCCAATATAGAACTGGTCCATGCGTCCGCTGCCGCCGACGAGGCCGAGATAAGCATAAAAGACGATAAGCGCGATCATGCCGGTCCAGAAGATCGGCATGGAGTGCCCGAACAGGCTGAAGACGCGCACGACATGGTCGGGCCAGCGGTCCTTGTTGACGGCAGCAAGCACTCCGAGCGGAACGCCGAGGCCGGCTCCGATGAGGATTGCGAAGGTCGCAAGCTCGATCGTTGCCGGCATCACGTGCAGGATATCCTGAATGACCGGCTGGCCCGTGCGGATGGAGGTTCCGAAGTTGCCGGTGAAAACGTCTCCAAGATAGTAGGCGAATTGTTCCCAAAGAGGTCGATCAAGCCCGAGCGAACGATAGACCTGTTCGTAGGTCTCGCGGGTTGCGTCCTCCCCGACGATCGCGCGGACCGGATCGGCAGGCATAAGGCGGCCGATGAAGAACGTCAGGAGCAGAAGGCCGAGCAACGTGACCGCAATGGTCCCGACCTGCCCGGCCACGCCGTGGAAGCGTAGGCGACGAATTGACATGGTTCCTCCGTTTGTCAGTCGCCTGCGGTGAGGCGTTACAGGCTCCAATCCTGTATGACAACTTTCACTGAACCTGTCACAGGTTATGTCGAGTGTCAAGCAGAGCTGACGGAGAGGAAGTCATCTCTGCGGGGTGTGAAGCAGTCGATGAGCTCTCCTGCCTCCAGGCATTCGCAGCCATGTTCCGTGTTTCCGGGGATTACGAGGCTGTCGCCAGTCTTCAATTCATAGGTCTGGCCATTGCGAAAGAAGCGGAATTTGCCGCGCGCCACATAGGTCGATTGCACGTGCGGGTGGCGGTGGAGCTTGCCTTTTGCACCGTTTTCGAAGCGAAAGGAGACGACCATGAGCTCAGGCGAATCTGAAAGCACCTGGCGGGTGACGCCGGTATCGGTCGAAATCGTGGGGAAAGTAGGAAGAGACATGCGGACCTCATAGGTGATGTATGACAACATCACCATACATGTCCTTTTGCCTGTATGACAACTCTGCGCGTCTATTAAATTGCGTCGGGGCTCATGGTGCGGGAACGCAAGAGCGCGTTGTACCGATCAAGGCTTCCCCGCAAGTGGGCGCGCATGCGCTCGCGCGCCGCTTCAGCATTGCCTTCGATGATTGCCTCAACGATCTGGCCATGCTCTTCCTGAAGATGGAGGTTGTAGTCCTTCGGGCGCGACCCCGGCGCAGATCCCTGCAACTCGCCGCGCGGAATGATGCCAGTACGGATCAGTTGGAGAAACTCCGGAAAACGCCGGTTTTGCGTGGCTTCCGCAATCGCCAGGTGAAGCTCGAAATCCGCATCGCGCGTAGGATTGCCAGTTGCCAGGCACTCGCCAACACGATGATGGGCTTCAAGGATGGTTTCGATCTGGGCGGGTGAACGGCGCGCGGCCGCCAGCCCTGCCGATTCCACCTCGAAAACCGTCCGAAGTTCAAGAAGCTCTATGACCGACGAAATCCGCTCGGTCTTCAAATCCTTGAAAGGCTGCTCCTTTTCCGGCTTTGTCTCAAGGGCAAATATGCCGGCGCCCTTGCGCGCTTCGACCAGCCCGTCGGCGCGAAGGATGGCAATCGCTTCCCTTACGACTGTGCGGCTGACGGAATACTCGCGCGTCAGAGCGCTTTCGCTCGGAAGCCGGTCGCCGGGGCGAAACACGCCTTCTGCCAGATCGCGACGCAGCGCGGCGCTGATTTTTGCCGCAAGCGACGTGCCACGCTCCATAGTGTTTACGGCTTCCATTTTCGTCCCAACATGCTCAAACCTGTCTGGCATGTTAGTCGTAATCTGTTCGAATGCAAGTGCGGCTCTCTCAACCAGTGCTAGCGCAAGGTTCGCAGCATGGAGCGATATCGTGTCTGGCTGTTCTTCAGGTGATCGCGCATGGCCGCGCGAGCCTGTTCCTCATCCCCGCTTTGGACCGCGTCGAGTATCGCCTCGTGTTCATCGAGAAGCCGGCGCATCTCGACGGAGGGAAGGGCGGCTTCCTCTCCCTCGCGGGCGACCGCACGGCGCGGGATGACAGCCGGCCCGAGCACATGGAGAAACTCGGCAAACCTTGGATTGTTCGTCGCTTCGGCAATGGCGAGATGAAAAGCAAAATCGGTTTCGGCGGTCGGCTCACCACTTTCGGCGCGGATGCGAAATGCTTCGAACGCTTCGATAATTTTGCCTTCCTGTCCCGGGGAGCGGCGAAGCGCGGCCAACCCGGCCGCATCGCCTTCGACTGCCGTTCTGATTTCCAGCATCTCGATCAATGATGAGACGCGGGCGAGATCGACGTTGTGAAACGAATTTCTTGCGGCCGGGGCAGGCTCCAGCACGAAAACGCCGACGCCATGTCGTGCCTCGACCAATCCGTCGGAACGCAGTGCTGCAATCGCTTCTCTTACGACAGTGCGGCTGACGTTAAATTCCTTGGTCAGTTGCGCCTCTGATGGCAGGCGGTCGCCGGGCCGGTAGCGGCCCTCGGCGATATGGGAGCGCAGAACGTCGGTAACCTTTGCCACCAGGGTCCTGGGCTGCGGGGCGTTCGTATCGGAAGCAGTCGCTATCGTCATGTGGTTGCCCGGTTCCAGGATGTGGCGGCACCTGCCGCTTTATCTCTGGATACGCCAAAGATGGCGGACGAGGCAATCGCTCCTCAATCCGATAGCAAATCAGCAGGCAAAAGCCCGTCAGGTACATTCTGATAGGATACGGGCCTCAGAAACCTGCGGATCGCCATAGTTCCGACCGAGGTCGCGCCGAAATTCGTAGAGGCCGGATAGGGCCCGCCATGAACCATGGCGTCGCAGACTTCCACGCCCGTGGGAAATCCGTTCACGAGAAGACGGCCGGCCTTGCGCTCCAGGATCGGCATAAGTTGGCGTGCAAGATCGGTGTCTCCGTCGTTGAGATGAAGAGTTGCAGTCAGCTGGCCATCGAAACTCTGGGCGACGACGACCAGTTCTTCAATGCTTTCGGCCGTGACGATGAGGCCGAGCGGGCCGAAGACTTCTTCTGAAAGCGTATGGTTGGCGAGCCAGTCCCGTGCAGAGACGAGGAAGAGATTGGGTGTGACGTTGCGCCGATCGCAGCTGGATGTAAAGACGTCGCGAACGCCGCTGCCTGAGGCGATGCGATTGCGCCCATCGCGATACGCTTTGGCAATTCCATCCGTCAACATCACTTGTGCGCCGATCTGCGAAAGCGCCGCACGCACGCTTTCCGCAAACGCTGGCGCCTCGCCTGCTGCGATCACGGCAATGCCTGGATTGGTGCAGAATTGTCCGGCGCCCATCGTCAACGAGCTTGCCCAACCCTTGGCGATTTCCTCGCAGCGGACCTTGCCGGCTTCGGGCAGGATGAACATCGGGTTGACCGAACCCAGTTCGCCGAAGAAGGGGATTGGTTCCGGGCGCTTCGCACATAGGTCGAAAAGCGCGCGGCCACCCGCAAGCGAGCCGGTAAAGCCGACGGCCTTGATGAGGGGATGTGTAACGAGGCCAGTGCCGACGTCCCGGCGACCGCCCTGGATGAGTGAGAATACGCCGGGGTGAAGCCCTTGCTTCCTGATCGCTGCGTGGGCAGCCTCGGCAACCACTTCGCTCGTCCCAGGATGGGCTGAATGGCCCTTCACGATGACCGGGCACCCGGCGGCAAGGGCCGACGCGGTATCGCCGCCCATTGTCGAGAAAGCCAGCGGAAAATTGGAGGCACCGAACACCGCAACCGGACCGACAGGTCGCTGAAGCAGTCGGATGTCGGGGCGCGGGAGGGGCTTTCTGTCCGGCAGCGCTTCATCGTGGCGTCTGTCGAGATAGTCGCCCTTTCCGAGATGGGCTGCAAATAGTCGGAGCTGGCCGGTGGTGCGTCCACGTTCTCCTTCTAGCCGGGCGGGCGGCAGACCGGTTTCTGCACTGCCGATCTCGGTAATGGCCGCCCCGCGGCTTTCTATCTCATCGGCAATCGTTTCTAGAAAAGCCGCGCGCTCTTTCCGGCTTGAATGGCCATAAGACCAGAAGGCATCCTCGGCCGATTTTGCGGCCCTGTCGACCAGATCCGGCGTGCCGACGGAAAAGTCAAACGCGGCGCCATGGGCCGGTTCGCTGCTGAATGTCTGCTCGGTCGCGATCCACTCGCCCGCAACCAGGTGTTTGCCGTGAGGGGTGAAGGTCATTGTCACTCCTTGAAGATAGGATTGTCGGTAAAGGCACCGCCTTGAAAGCGCGCCATTGATTTGTCGAGGGTTGGTTTAGCCACGTTCGTTTCGATTTTCTCGCGCCAGGCCTCGGCGTTGTCTTTCGCCCTCCAGCCGAGCCAAGCCAGATGCGAATTGTCCCACCAGCAGCTGTCGTTTGCTGAAACGCCCCAAATGACTGGGCAACCAAGCACTGGGGAGCGGAAAGCGGCTTCGATCAGCGATGCGAAATCGCCATGAGAAAACCAGGTCGACAGCATCCGATGGTCCATCGGCTCAGTTGTACAGGAGCCGATGCGCACCAGTGCTGTCTCCTGTCCGAACTTGTCGAAGTACAGGCGGGCGAGCGATTCACCGAAGCATTTGGACACACCATAGAGCCCGTCGGGGCGAAACGGTGCATCGGGCCCAAGTCGATCAGTCTGCGGATAGTAGCCGATCGTGTGGTTTGAACTTGCAAAGATGATGCGGGGCAAGCCATGGGCGCGCGCGGCCTCGTAGAGATTGTAGAGGCCGACGATGTTGCCGGTGACAACCTCGTCGAACGGGCGTTCGACGGAAATCCCGCCCAGATGCACGATACCGTCGCAGCCCGCCACCATCGCGTCGACGGCCCATGGTTCGGCGAGATCGCAGTGCATCCATTCCTCGTTGGGGCCGGTGACATCAGCCGGTGCGATGTCGGCAAGACGGATTGTTTCGGCAAGCAACGCCAGTCGCGGTCGCAAGGCGCGGCCAAGCGCGCCAGCCGCGCCCGTGATCAGGAGGCGTTTCATTCGGGTCTTGACCTTGAACACGTTATCATACAATACGGACTTACATGTATTATCTCTTGTTCGCAATACCTCAAAGGAGGACCGAATGCTGACCGTCGAAACAAGGCAGGCCGTTAATCCGGACTATGCGCGAGCGCTCGATACAGAAGGCCTGCGTAAGCATTTCCTGGCGCAGGATATGTTCCGCCCCGGTGAGATCCGGCTCGTCTACACGCACTACGATCGCTTCGTTATGGGAGGTGCCGTTCCTAACGGTGCTGCGCTGACGCTCGATCGGGTCGAGGAAACGAAGACGCCGTCCTTCCTTGACCGGCGCGAAATGGGTATCGTGAACATCGGTGAGGCCGGTACGGTGACAGCCGGTGATGAGACATACGCGCTCAACCGCGGCGATGTGCTCTATCTCGGGGCCGGTTCTGGTGCGGTGACGTTTGCCGGACGCGGACGTTTCTACATCGTCTCCTGCCCGGCGCACCGCAGCCTGCCGGCGCGGCTTGTGACACTCGGTGAAAGCAAGGAGGTCAAGCTTGGCGCGATGGAAACCTCCAACAAGCGGACCATCAATCAGTTCATCCACCCACTCGTGATGGAAAGCTGCCAGCTCGTGCTCGGCTACACAACGCTCGAAGACGGCTCCGTTTGGAACACGATCCCCTCCCACGTGCATGATCGCCGCATGGAGGCCTATCTCTATTTCGGTATGGACGAAAAATCTCGCGTGCTCCATCTGATGGGTGAGCCACAGCAGACGAGGCATCTGTTTATCGCCAACGAGGAAGGCGCGATCTCGCCGCCATGGTCGATCCACTCGGGCGCGGGCATCGGCTCTTATACCTTCATCTGGGCGATGGCCGGCGACAACGTCGATTACACGGATATGGATTTCATTCAACCGGCGGATCTGCGATGAAAAACCTCTTTTCTCTCGAAGGACATAAGGCTCTCGTCACCGGGGCGAATACTGGTCTTGGCCAAGCGATCGCGGTTGGCCTGGCTCAGGCGGGCGCTGAGGTTGTCTGCGCCGCGCGCAGGGCGCCCGACGAGACCCTTGCGCTCATCGACAAGGCCGGGGGAAGGGCGACTGCACTGGCGCTTGATTTCGCCAATCCGATGGCGGCAACCGGAGTATTTGCCGGTGCGGAATTCGACATTCTCGTCAACAACGCCGGAATCATCCGTCGCGCTGACGCGGTTGATTTTTCCGAAGCTGATTGGGATGCAGTCATGGATGTGAACCTCAAGGCACTGTTCTTCACGACCCAGGCTTTTGCCAAGGAGCTGCTTGCGAAGGGCATGTCCGGCAAGGTGGTCAACATCGCGTCGCTGCTTTCCTTCCAGGGCGGAATTCGCGTACCGTCCTACACCGCCGCCAAGCATGGCGTTGTGGGCGTCACGAAGCTTCTCGCCAACGAATGGGCGTCAAAAGGCATCAACGTCAATGCGGTTGCGCCCGGCTATATCGAGACCAACAACACCGAGGCTCTAAGGGCAGATCCTGAACGTAGCAAGGCAATACTCGAGCGGATTCCGGCGGGCCGCTGGGGGCGCTCCGAAGACATTGCGGGTGCGACCGTGTTTCTGTCTTCGGCGGCTGCGAACTACATCCATGGTGCGGTGTTGAATGTCGATGGCGGTTGGCTGGCGCGCTAAAATAACTTGTATGATGAGTTGTATGATGACTATTGACATTGGTGTGATATCCCGATTATCTGGGGCTATCAACCATAGAGGAAATCAACGTTATGAACCCTGAGCAGATCAAGGCCGCGCTTGGATCGGGCCTGCTTTCGTTCCCGGTGACGCATTTCGATGCGGAGGGTCGGTTTGCGCCGGACAGCTATNATGAACCCTGAGCAGATCAAGGCCGCGCTTGGATCGGGCCTGCTTTCGTTCCCGGTGACGCATTTCGATGCGGAGGGTCGGTTTGCGCCGGACAGCTATCGGGCGCATGTCGAGTGGCTGGCCGGCTACAAGGCCCCGGTTCTGTTTGCGGCCGGTGGCACCGGCGAGTTCTTTTCGCTGAAGCCGGACGAGATCCCCGGCATCGTCAGGGCGGCCAAGGACGTTTCCGGCGACACGGCGATCGTATCGGGCTGCGGCTATGGCACGGAGATGGCGGTCGACATCGCTCGTTCGGTCGAGCGCGTCGGTGCCGACGGCATCCTGCTTCTGCCGCACTATCTGATCGATGCGCCGCAGGAAGGGCTTTATGCCCATGTGAAGAAGATCTGCCAGTCGGTCGGCATCGGCGTCATGGTCTATAACCGCGACAACGCGGTGCTGCAGGCCGACACGCTTGCAAGGCTGTGCGACGAATGCCCGAACCTGATCGGCTTCAAGGATGGCACCGGCGACATCGGGCTGGTGCGCCAGGTCACCGCCAAGATGGGCGACCGGCTGATGTATCTCGGCGGCATGCCGACGGCGGAACTGTTTGCCGAGGCCTATCTCGGTGCCGGCTTCACCACCTATTCCTCGGCCGTCTTCAACTTCGTGCCGGGCCTTGCCAATGAATTCTATGCCGCCCTTCGCGCCGGCGAGCGCGCCACCTGCGAGCGCATCCTCAACGASTTCTTCTATCCGTTCATGGCCATCCGCAACCGCGCCAAGGGCTATGCGGTGTCGGCGATCAAGGCCGGCGTGCGGCTGCAGGGTTTTGATGCCGGTCCGGTGCGTGCGCCGCTGAAAGACTTGACCGAGGAGGAAGTCGCCATRCTCGACGCGCTCATCGGTGCGAACAAGCGTCRGAAATGAGCGTTTTGCGAGGATAGCCCATGAAGATCGTCGCCGTCCGCACCCACCTTCTCGAACATCGGCTGGCCGTGYCGTTCGAAAGCGCCTCCATGCGTTTTGACCGTCGCGCCCATGTGCTGGTCGAGATCGAGTGCGACGACGGCACGATCGGCTGGGGCGAGTGCCTCGGCCCGGCGCGGCCGAATGCGGCGGTGGTTGCGGCGTACACGCCCTGGCTGATCGGCCAGGAYCCGCGCCAGACGGAAAAGCTCTGGGCKATCCTCTACAACGCGCTGCGCGATCAGGGGCAGCGCGGGCTTGCGRTYACCGCCCTTTCCGGCATCGATATCGCGCTCTGGGATATCAAGGGCAAACATTATCGYGCCTCCGTYTCCATGCTGCTTGGCGGGCGCTGGCGCGAGAGCGTGCGCGCCTATGCGACCGGCAGCTTCAAGCGCGATGGCGTCGACCGGGTCTCCGACAATGCGCT
>NZ_LMEG01000031.1:0-21674 GCF_001426275.1 Ensifer sp. Root423
GGCGCGGTCGAGCGTCGTCACGAGGCCGCTGTGAAGGATCAGGTCGGGCGTCATCGAAGTATCTCCGGTCTGTTGGGCGCCGGCGGTGCGGGCCGACGAGAAGAGAGCGGGCAGCGCCAGCGACGAGGCGGCACCGAGGAACGAGCGTCTTGTCGGCATGATCAGACACTCTCGCGATCGTTAACTTTGCGAGCCGCTGTCTGTCCGCCCGGGAGGTGGCCGAACACGTGCGGCTTGACCTGGTTGATCCACGAGATTGCCGCCGTCTCGTTGCTCCACAGGGTCTTGGCAAAGGGGACGATCTGTTCGCCGAGCAGAATCCCAAGAAGGCCGACAAGGGCAATGACCGGGGGCGCTGGCGAACGGACATTGAGGAGGCTGTAGACGATTCCGACCAGAAGTCCGGCGCCGAGTGACATGAGGTAAAGTTTCATGCGGGTGATCCTCACCTGTTGAGGCTGCCGCCCTTACCGGTTCGACCCGGTCAGAGCGGCTGCCTACTGCATCACTTGACCGGGTTCGGGCCGATCCGCTTGCCGTGGGTGACGCGTTCGCCGGCCTTGTGGACCATGGTGTAGGCATAGTCGATGCCCATGCCATAGGCACCGGAGTGCTCCTTCACCAGCGAAGTGACGGCGTCGTAGGTTTCCTTGCGAGCCCAATCGCGCTGCCATTCGAGCAGTACCTGCTGCCAGGTGACCGGAATGACGCCAACCTGGACCATGCGGTCCATCGCATATTTGTGGGCGTCGGCCGAGGTGCCGCCCGACGCGTCGGCGACCATGTAGATTTCGTAGTCCGGCACATCATGGAGGGCTGAAAGCGCGAAGGTGGTGTTGCAGACTTCGGTCCAGAGCCCCGAGACGATGATCTTCTTGCGACCGTTGGCGGCGTTCTTCGTCAGGGCATCACGGACGTTCTGGTCATCCCAGGAGTTCATCGAAGTGCGCTCAAGGATGTCGTTTTCCGGGAACACGGCGAGCAGTTCAGGATAGGTGTGGCCGGAGAAGGACTCGGTTTCGACAGTGGTGATCGTCGTCGGGATGTTGAAGATCTTGGCAGCCTTTCCGAGGCCGACGACGTTGTTCTTCAGAGCCTGGCGATCGATCGACTGCACGCCGAAAGCCATCTGCGGCTGCTGGTCGATAAAGATAAGCTGGCTGTTTTGCGGGGTCAGAACTTCGAGCTTGGACATCTGGAATACTCCGTTTGGTGTCGCCGGCGTGCGACGGTTGAAATGAGAAGGGTTTCGGAGACGAGCCGGCTGGCGCGAGTAGCCGGCTCAAGGTTGTCGGTTGGTTAAGTCGTGCGTATCAGATTCGACGGTTCTAAGCGGCAAGCGGAACCAGACCGGCCTCGATCTTGTTGCGGAAAGGCTCGTAACGGTTCGGAAGCTTCAACGCCTCGCCGAGATGGGCGGTGTCCTCGTCACGGTCGAAGCCGGGCTCGTTGGTTGCAATCTCGAACAAGATACCACCGGGTGTCCGGAAATAGATCGCCCAGAAATAGTCCCGGTCGATGACGGGGGTTACCTGGTAGCCGGTATCCATCAGGGCCTTGCGCACTTCGAGTTGCTTTTCCCGATTTTCGACCGCAAAAGCGATATGGTGGACCGAACCCGCCCCCTGACGGGCGAATGGCGTCTTCGGCAAGGCCGCCAGTTCAATGGTGTCTGCACCGTTGCCACCAGGAAGGATCAATCGCGTGACGTCTCCTTCCACTCCGGCAATCTCATAGCCCATAAAGCGCAGCAATTCCTCGGTCGCAGCAGTGTCGTGCAGATTGAAACGGGCGCCGGTAAAGCCGCGAATGGCGTTGTCCTCCGAGATACCCTCACCAAGCCATGGCGCCCGCCCGTCTATAGCCGTTTCGACCAAAGCGAGGCCATCGCCATCAGGGCCTGTGAAGCGCAAGCGCTCTGCGCCGAAGACCGTTTCAGCCTGCATGCCACCGACACCTTGAGCAACCAGGCGCTCCTTCCAGAAACTAAGCGTTCCTTTCGGGATAGAGAACTGGGTTTCGCCGACTTCGCCGACACCGGGCCGTCCGGTCATTATATGGGGAAAGGGAAAGTAGGTCATGACCGTTCCGGGCGTGCCCAACTCATCACCGTAATAGAGGTGGTAGACACTGGGCTCGTCGAAGTTGACCGTCTTCTTCACCCGGCGCAGGCCGAGCGTGTTGGTGAAAAACCTGTTGTTCTTTTGCGCGTCCGACGCCATCGAAGTGACGTGATGCAGTCCCTTGATATCCTTGATCATGGCCAGTGCCCTTTCCGTTGACGTTGTCCGTCGATAGACAAGGTTATAGCCGGGTTGATTGGCGCAAAGAATTGCAATATTTATCTCGAATGAATTGCAAAAATTGAAACAATGCGATGAACGACTACAAAGCCCTGAAGACCTTCCTTATGGCGGCTGAGAAGCGCAACTTCGCGCAGGTTGCACGCGAGCTTGATATGACGCCGGCCGCAGTTACGCGGGCGATCGCCGCGCTCGAAGACGATCTCGGCGTGCAGCTGTTTGTGCGGACAACGCGCCAGGTTTCGCTGACGACGGACGGCGCCGTCTTTGCCGCGCAAATCCAGCCGTCCCTAGAGGCGCTGGAAAGCGCCAGACGCGACGTAAGAAACGCTCATAAGGCGGACCAGGGTCGCTTGCGAATAAGCGCTCCGACTTGGCTCGGTAAAACCGTTCTACCGTCGATCCTGTCCGGCTTTCGAGAACTCTATCCAAAAATGTCGTTTGAAATCTCGCTCTCGGACGGCTTGGTCAACATCGTCGATGATGACTACGATCTCGCGATCCGCATCTCATCCCAGCCATCGGACAAGTTTACGATATGGCGCAAGATCCGGGCCGTGCCGAGAATTTTGGTGGCGGCGCCGGGCACCCGGTTCACCGAGATGGACCACCCGAGCGAGTTGACGCCGGACGACTGCCTTGCATACAGCGGCGAAAGCAGGCGGGAGACCTGGCACCTTTCTGATGGCGGATCGAGCACGACCATCACGGCCGGGAGGGCGTTCAGCGCCAACAGCGGCGAGGTGCTTGCCGACATGGCCGCCGATGGAGCGGGCGTTGCCATGCTTCCGGGATTTCATATCGCGGAGCGAGTCCGCAGCGGTCGCCTCGTCCATGTCCTTCAAGGCTGGTCGCCCCCGGAACTTTGGCTGACCCTATACTATCCGCCTTATCAAGCGCTGCCGCCCCGCATAGCGACCTTCTCGAAATTCTTCGAAGAACAGTTGCCGGCTCACATGATCATGCTTGATTGACGAGCGAAATGGATCCGGAGCTACAACCCGATGCGGCTGTTAGCGCCTGGCGTTCAGTCATTCTGACGCAGGGTTCGCGCGCGTCAGCACCGGCGCTTCGCCCGCAGGATGGCGTCGAACAGCAGCGCCTCGCCGATGCTGTCACTGAAGCGCTAGCACACGCCTCGGCCCGTCGGCGCCGCCGCAATGGCTGAACCGCCCCGTCACGGCAAAGCCGCCACCCTCTCGGGTGACGGCTTTGGTCACTGGAGTTTTCAGAGACTACTTCGCAGCCTCTTCGATCACGTCTGCGACGGCTTGGGGCTGCGACACCATCACAACGTGGGATGCACCCTCGATTACGACAGTGTGCTTGGAGGCCGCCCGTTCGGCCATGAAGCCGAGTGCCTTCGCTGGGATGTTCTTGTCGCCGTCCCCATAGATGAAATAGGAGGGCAGCGTCTTCCAGGCGGGCGAACCTGACTTTTCCGTCAAGGCAGCTTCGGTGATCGGGCGCTGGCCGGCGGCCATCAGTGCAGCATCCTCGATTGAAACATCGTGGGCGAACTGGTCGTGAAACTTCGCCTGGTCGATGGAAAGATCGACGCCGCCACCTATCAGCTTTACCGGGGCGGCGAGCGCTTGGCCAAGCGTGCCCCCGGGGAACTTACCGGCGAGATCGGCAGCTGCTTCTCCAGCTTCCGGAGCGAAGGCTGCAACGTAGACCAGCGACTTGACGTTGTCCTTGCCGTTTGCCGCGGTCGAGATCACCTGGCCTCCGTAGGAATGCCCGACGAGGACGACGGATCCTTTGATGCTCGAGATGATGTCTGAAACATAGGCCGCATCGCCTGCGACACTGCGCAGTGGATTGGCAGCGGCAACGACCGTGAACCCGTTTTTCTGAAGGATCTTCGTCACACCATTCCAGCTCGACGCATCGGCGAAAGCGCCATGAACGAGAACGACTGTGGGCTTTGCGGGCTGGGCAACAGCCCCGCCGGACAGGAGAGCGGCGATTAAGGCAACGGTCGCAGCGAGTTTAAACATGACGATATCCTTTGTGGCTTCGGTCCAATACAGGCTACGAGGGAGTTTTTATCGCGCCCGATTAGTTTGTGCACAATCTATATTGCCTCAAAAGAGACATGTCAACCGCGCTAATAGATCGCGCGCGACTAATTTTTTTTGCGCAACGAAGCCAGAGCGCTATTTTGCGTCGCAGATCGCCACTGCGAGGGTCCGGCCGCGCATTCTCATCCTTCAGCTGCTTCAGCTTTTCCAATCTCCGGCGGCAATATACCGGCGTATTTTTCTTCCAGCTGTAATGGGTCGCCTGACTGCCTCCGGCACGCGATGGAGCATCTGCCGCGGTAGGTTCAGTTTTTTATACGAATACGAATGAGGCGCGGATCGTGGCGCTTATCGAAATCACGACAAGGCTCATCCGGACTGATCCAACCGCGCCCACTTCTCGTAATCCAGGCTGACGAAAAACAACGGGAGCGAACGAACGAGCCATGTTCCGAACCGCAATAGCGATCGCAGCTGTGTGCGCAGCCGTACCGTCAGAGGCCGCTGCGGAGCAATACAGAGCAAACGAGATCAAGGGAGAGATCGTCGGCAGGCGCATCTTCCTTGAAGCTCCATTGGGTGGGGAATTCCCGCTAAACTATCGAAGAAGTGGCAGTGTCGACGGTGACGGGGAAGCTTTGGGCCTCGGCCGGTTCGTCAAACCCAAAGACACCGGCACTTGGTGGATACAGTCTGACCGTCTCTGCCAGCAGTTTCGCACCTGGTACGACGGTCGCCCGATGTGTTTCGAGCTCTACCGGGTCGAACAGAAAAAGCTGAAGTGGATCCGGAACGACGGAAAGACCGGTATCGCCCGAATAGGTCCCGAGCTTTGATGTGGCAGCGAAAGGAGGCCGCGTATTGAAGCTTATGCCGCGCAATCGATTTGACGGAGGAAATGCATGCGCATCTTCAGCGTTTTTCTTACGGTCCTCGCCATGAACCTTGCATTGGTTGCGCCAGCGGCCGCCGGGTCCTTTTCGCTTGAAAGCTTCTTTACAGGCAGGTCGAGCGCCGAGGGAAGCTTTCAAAGCATCACCGGGGTTAAAAGGACA
Source organism: Ensifer sp. Root423 (assembly GCF_001426275.1). Lineage (NCBI taxonomy): Bacteria > Pseudomonadati > Pseudomonadota > Alphaproteobacteria > Hyphomicrobiales > Rhizobiaceae > Ensifer > Ensifer sp. Root423. The sequence continues at coordinate 5,386 of NZ_LMEG01000031.1, forward strand.
TTCGAAGTCCAGTTGGTCGGAAAATGGGACGGCCGCACCCTGACGCTCAGGGAAGATTTCAGGTTCGATGACGGCAGTCGAGATCGCAAGACGTGGCGGTTCATAAAGGATGGACCCGGCAGATACAGGGGTACGCGCGAGGACGTGATTGGAGAGACGCAGGTGCGGATTAAAGATAATGTCGCGCGCTTCAGCTATCTGGTCTTCCTCGACTCAAAAAACCGCAAGAACAAAGTTCGCTTTCACGACACCATGACATTGAACAATGACGGTCGTGTCCTCAATACCGCCTATGTGACGAAATTCGGATTGCCGGTTGCCTGGACGCGTGTCGAATTCAGGAGACAGTGACTGATGTGGAAAGTGTCTAGCAGACGAGCATCCAGGTCACACCCTTCGACACTCATCCTCTATGCGCTTCCAGCGTTCCCATTGGCGGCGCTTGCGCTGCCGCTTTCGTCATCGTTCCGACGTTTTACTCCGAAGTCATGGGACTACCGGTCGCGGCCGTCGGCGGTGCACTTTTTGCCATTCGTCTTCTTGATGCAGCGAGTGATCCGATATTCGGCTGGCTTGCCGACCGGTGGAATGGCGTTGGCGGTCGCCGGCGTGGCTTTTTTCTTGCGTCAATTCCGCTAACCGCGGTCGCCGCGTTCATGCTTTTTTGGCCGCCTCAAACAATCGGGCTCGGTTATCTGCTTATATGGGGTGGCCTTTTGTCACTTGGCTTTACCTGGTCCTCTCTGCCCTACACCGCCTGGGGGGCAGAACTTTCAACCGACTATGCCGAGCGAACACGCGTTGCAGCTTTCCGCGAAGGCGCGACGCTTATCGGGACTTTATCGGCCATCAGCCTCCCCTTCGCTTTTGGGACGGCTGGGGCAAATAACGCCGATGGGCTGAAGGCGGTAGCCGTTCTTGTCGCGGTCTTGCTTCCGCTCACAGGGCTTATGGCTTTCGTTTTCGTCCCCGAACCCGTCAATCGGTCGACGCGGGAGTTTGGCCTGATGCAAAGCCTGGTTTTCATGTCGAAGAACCGGCCGTTCCTGCGTCTCATCGCCGCTTTTCTTTTGAATGGATTTGCAAACGCAATCCCAGCTACTTTGTTTCTTTACTTTGTCTCAGGGCGTCTGGGAGCTGCGGAATGGCGCGGCCCGTTTCTCCTACTCTATTTCGCATGCGCAGTTCTTGGCGTACCGCTCGCAGTAAAGGCCGCAAGGCGCTGGAGCAAGCACAAGGCCTGGAGCGGCGCTATGCTGGTGACGTGCTCGATCTTTGCGGCATCAGGATTTCTCGGCGACGGAGACCTGGTCGCCTTTGGTGCGATATGCGTGTGCACCGGTCTTCTGCTCGCCTTCGACCTTGTTTTGCCTCCATCCATGCAGGCAGACGTAATCGACAACGACACAGCAGTCTCAGGCTCTCAGCGTTCCGGCATGTATTTCGCGGCGTGGGCACTTGCCACGAAGCTCTCTCTGGCGACAGCAGTCGGGGTGACGTTTCCCATGCTCAGTCTGATTGGCTTCGACCCGGCTCAAGATCGTTCGTCGCCCGACGCTCTCAAGGGTCTTTCGTTGCTTTACGCCTGGGCACCAATCGTCCCGAAGCTCGCAGCAATCGGGCTCATGTGGGGCTTTCCGATCGATCGTGTGGCCCAACGAGAGCTTATTGGTCGGACTTGACGGTATTGCGCTCGTCTACGGCTGCCAGGTTGATGACACGTTTTCCCCATCGCCCACTGAGGTAGGTTTCCATGACTATCGGTCGCGATTTAATCAACAATCACGCCTTCCACGAGACGGATCGTCGAAAGGTGGCGTGGGTTACCGGCGCAAGCTCCGGCATCGGGAAATCGCTTGCACTCCGTTTGGCACTTGACGGCTGGACCGTCGCCGTAAGCGCGCGCAACTCGGTGGAGCTCGATACTCTCGCACGATCACTGGAGAAAAAGATCCATTCTTTTCCCCTCGATGTGACCGACCGCGAAGCGGCAGAAAACACCGTACGCGACATTGAAATGCGCCTGGGTCCGATTTCCCTTGCGGTCTTCGGCGCAGGAACGTACCGGCGCGATAGCCTGTCGACCTTCGACGCCGCGTCGATCGGAGAGATGGTCGGGCTCAACATCATGGGAACCGTGAACTGTTTGCAGGCGATCATGCCAGCGATGACGACGCGCCGGTCGGGACGGATTGCCGTCATGGCATCTGTGGCAGGCTACACCGGTCTTCCTGGTGCCGCGGGCTACGGCGCGACCAAAGCCGCCTTGATCAACATGTGCGAAGCCCTTTATCCCGAACTTGAACGGCAAGGCGTTCAGATGACAATTATCAATCCAGGATTTGTCGATACGCCCTTGACGCGTCAGAATGACTTTCCAATGCCTTTCCTGATCTCTTCGGAAAGTGCGGCGGAATACATCATGCGCGGGCTTGAGCGGGGGAAGTTCGAGATCGCATTCCCGTGGAGGATGAAAGTGGTCTTGAAGCTATTGAAGGCGCTTCCTCCAAGCCTGAGGTTCGCCTTGACGCGCCGCATGTTGCGTGAGGAGCAGACCTGACCTCCGTCACGTTGGTTCGAGCCGGAACTGGTAGACATCGATGGTCCCGTTGCGAAAGCCGGCGGCGCAGTAGTGAAGGTAGTAGCGCCACAAGCGCTTGAACCGTTCGTCGAATGCAGCGGATTCAATCTTGTGCCAACTTTTGAGGAAAGCACCTTCCCACAAGAGCAGGGTTTTCTCGTAGTCACGGCCGAAAGAAAATGCATCCCGCACCCGTAGGCCGGAAGTGACAGCCTCCTGCCTGAAGACTGCCGCAGAAGGCAGCATGCCACCGGGAAATACATAGGTTTGAATGAAATCGGCGTTTTGCCGATACCGCTCATACCGCCTCTCGTCGATCGTGATGACCTGGATCAGCGCTTGTCCGTCAGGAGCGAGGTTCGTGCGCAGCTTCTCAAAGTAAACCGGCCAATTCTCCTCTCCCACGGCTTCGAACATCTCTATTGAGACGATCTTGGTGAAACGTCCTTCACAATCCCTATAGTCTTGCAGCCGCACCTGGGCCAACGGAGACAATCCCTTGTTTGCCAGCCGAGCTCTCGCAAAGTCGGCCTGCTCCTTCGACAAAGTCAGCCCGGTAATGCGACACCCCGTGCGCGAGGCCGCGTACTCCATAAACCCGCCCCAGCCGCAACCGATCTCAAGAACATGATCTTGCGGACCGATTCGCAGCTCACTCAGGATCCTGTCGTACTTGGCTTGTTGGGCTTCACCGAGTGACTGCCCTTGCCGCTCAAAGATGGCGGCAGAGTACGTCATCGTCTCATCGAGCCATGCGCGGTAGAAATCGTTCCCGAGGTCGTAATGGAACGCGATATTTCGGCGGCTCCCGGCACGGGAGTTTCGTCTGAACAGATGCCGGAGGTAAGCGAGGCGGCTTATTAGCGGGCGAGAGGCGAGCGCTGGCTTGAGGGTCTCTTCGTTGGCAAGCGCCAAATCCATAAGCGTTCCCAGGTCTGGCGTCTCCCAGTCGCCATCAAGATAGGATCGAGCAAACCCGAGGCTGCCGCTTGTGAGCATACGCCAGACCGCTCTTGAGTTCGTAAAGACGATCGCTGCAGTCGGACCGGGGACGTCGCCTTTGACCAAATGCACTGCCCCACAGGGGAACTCCGCGCGCAACTGCCCGCGTTTGATACGGGCAAGCCAACCGCATACTATTCTTTGCCACAGCGGGCGGCCCGACGATATTGAAAATGCCGCACCCTGATCAAGCTCGCTCATGCCAAGGTGTCTTTCTGTTCGAAACGGGAGACAATCGTTGTGGCGACCCGCAGGTCCGCCGGTCGATGACGATGCACGGGCATGCCCTTTAGCCAGATCTTGAGCGCCTCCCAATGGATCGCACCCATTACTTTTACTGTCATCATGGGGTGTTTCAGGAAGGTTAGAAAAAGCCTCTTATCCGAGATCTCTTCCCTTTCTCCGGAAAATACAGCCGTGAGAAGTCGCCCGTCACAATCGTTTTCGGTTATGCCGACGAACACGGTTTCCCCCGGCGGCCTGAGGTTGAACTCATAGCGGCAATCCATGGGTACAAACGGAGAAACGTAAAGTTCTTTGACGCACGACTGCCGGATCGCTCCGCCCTCGTCGTCGCTCACCGGAATGACATAGGTATGGCGTTCGTGGAATGTGTTGCAGACCTCATAGAGAACGGCCCGGACTTGGCCATCGCTTGCCTCACAGTAAAAGACCGTCAAAGGGTTGAAAACGTAGCCGAGTATGCGGGGATAACATAGCACACGGATACGCATCTGCTTCACGTCCACCCCGGCCTCGGAAAGCTGGCGTTCGACCCAACTGCGTAGCGCGCCTACTTCACCATTCCCGTGATCGCTGTCGCGAAAACTGAACAGAGCAAAGCGATTATGGCCGAACAGGCGCAACTTGCTGTCCAGCCAAGCCAACTCGTCCAGATCGAGGAGCAGCGAAAAGACCCTGTAGGAAAGCCTATGCCGGCGGGGTCTAAACCGAACGTGGCACACCTGGCCGCTGTAAAGAGCCGACCTCGACATCATTGAGCCGCCGCGTAACCGATCTCGCAGGGGAGCCTGCCAGAATCGTCGCGGACCGTCCATGGACGCCGCTCGCCGGAGATGGCCTCGGCAACCGCAAGCCCGGACTGCAGTCCGTCTTCGTGAAATCCGCTGCCGAAGTAGGCCCCGCAAAACCAGACACCGCCGCGTCCTTGGAGATCCCAAAGCTCCTTTTGAGACGCCAACGCTCGCTGATCAAACAGGGGATGGTCATAATCGAATGTCGCGATTATCCGCTCACTGGCTATCTTTTGATGCGGGTTCAGCGTCACAAAAAGCGGCGTCGCCGGATCGATCCCTTGCAATCGGTTCATCCAGTAGGTCACACAAAGCTGGCGCTCACCACAATCATCCGACGCGCCAATGTAGTTCCAGCTCGACCACACGTTTCGCCGCCTGGGCATCAATGAGGTATCTGAGTGCAGAACCGCCTTATTGCTTGTGTAGCTGATCGCGGACAACAGCTCTCTTTCACGTGCGTCAGGCTCGGCAAGCATCGCCAGCGCTAGATCGGCGTGAGTTGCGATGACCACATCCGTGAAAGTGTCACGATTGCCATCACGATCTGTTATGACCACCGTCCCCACCTCGCGGCGGATCTCCCGGACTGCCCTTCTTGTTCGAAGCTCACCGCAATAGTCCGACATCAGCCTGCTGACATATTCTCGGCTTCCGCCGGTTACGGTTCGCCAACGAGGTCTGTCCGTCAATGCAAGCAAACCATGACTGTCGCAGAATCGAATGAAGGCATGCAGCGGATAATCACGCATGCGTTTGGTCGTTGTGGACCAGATCGCAGCGCCCATGGGAAGGAGATGATCGGTAACAAAGGCATTGCTGTAGCCATTCTCGTCGAGATACTCCCCCAGCGTCTTGCTAGCGAGATTTAGCCGATTAAGAGCTTTGGGAGCTTCTCGATAGAAGCGCAAAATGTCTGACAATATTCTCCAGAAGCGCGGACGAAGTGCGTTTAACGGTTGACCGAACAAGCCTGTCAATCCAGAGCCCGAGTATTCGAATGCCCCGCCATCCAATGAAGCGGAGAACGACATATTGGAAGCTTGGGTCGGGACGTCAAGGTGGTCAAACAGCGCTACAAGGTTGGGATAGTTGCGATCGTTGTACACGATGAACCCGGTATCGACCGGAACCGGTCCAACAGCCGTCGGCGCGAGGACGGTGTTGGCATGACCGCCAGGTTTGTCGCCGGCTTCGTAAAGAACGACCTCTAAGCTTTTACCGAGTAGCCAAGCCGCGGACATTCCCGAGATACCGGCGCCAATCACAGCGACACGCCGTTGCCCGAATTCACCCCTCATACCCCGATCAAACCGCATGTTATCCCCTCAATCTGACGAACAATTACGAACGCACTACGAAAAAATCTCCCGATCGGATTGATCACCTTGAAAAATTTTGGACAACAATGATCCAAGAAGCAGAAGGCATCGTAATCGGTGCCATGGAGACAATTCTTGCGATTTCCGCTACCGCTGTTCCAGATATCCCATTTGTTCGATCTGGGCATGAGCCGCTGATCGACCTTGGGAGGCAGAAGAAGCGTGGACGCATGGTAGAGCCGGGCGGGGAACTGACTAAAGATGAAGCCTGCTCTCTGCTCGAGGCAGTCGGTCGCAAGCGAGATATTGAATCTTTCGAGGCGCTGTTTCGCTATTACGCTCCGCGCGTAAAGGCCTATATGGCGCGCCTTACGCGTGATCCAAACATCGCCGAGGAATTGATGCAGGAAGTGATGATCACCGTTTGGAACAAGGCAGGCCAGTTCGAAGCGACACGCGGTAACGCAGGTACGTGGATCTTCACGATTGCCCGCAACCTTCGTATTGACGCCTACCGCAAGAACCGGAGGCCGGATTTCGACGTCAATGACCCCGCATTTGTGGCAGACGATGCCAAAAGCGCGGAGAACGAGCTGGCGGAACGCCAGGATGCGACCCGGTTAAAGGACGCCATGAAGGACTTGCCTCAGGAACAAATCCAATTGCTGACGCTGTCGTTCTTCGACGATTGCTCTCACAGTGCGATTGCCACCAAGCTGAACCTGCCGCTCGGAACGGTGAAGTCGAGAATCCGACTTGCCTTTGCGAGGCTTCGGGCTGCGCTGGAGGACGGAAAATGAATATCCGTCATCATGTGAGCGACGAATTGCTGGTGGGATATGCATCCGGCACGCTTGAAGAGGGTTGGCGGCTTGCTGTTGCAACGCATCTTGCGTTGTGCCCCAACTGCCGGACAAGACTGACTTTGATGGAGAATACGGCCGGAGAGTTGCTCGAGAGCATGGAGCCAGTGCCAATAGAAATCTCGTCTTTCGATCGGTTGAAAGAGCGCCTACGAACCGCGGAATCTCACCCAAGCGTCTCGCCGAAGCAACCTGCGAGAGTAATGCAAGTCGTTTCGCCGCCAACCATCCCGGAACCGTTGCGATCCTATCTTGGAGGAGATCTGGCGGAGCTGAAATGGAAGTCTCTGGGACGTGGCGCCTATCACATTCCGATCAAGCTGGCCGATCGGTCGACAACGGCCCGTCTGCTTCGCATACCGGCCGGAAAACCCGTGCCGGAACACAGCCACGGAGGGCGCGAATTGACGCTAGTGCTCAGCGGAAGCTTCAATGACGGAGAACTCTTGTTCGCCCGCGGAGATATAGAGGAGGCAGACCCGAGCGTTGAACACCAGCCCCTGGCAACGCCTGAGCAAGATTGTATCTGTCTGGCGGTAACCGACGCGCCGCTCAGGTTCCGGAGCTGGTTTATGCGTTTGCTTCAACCTGTCCTTCGGATCTGATCGGAGGCGACGGATGACCTACGCGATATCCTACGTGGCGACAGCGATCGTCTTTCTCGGCTTGGACTTTTTGTGGCTGACCGGGTCGTCGAAATTCTATCGCAGCCGAATTGGAGAGCTTCTGCTCGAGCATCCAAATCTCATTGCCGCCGCTGCATTTTACGTCATTTATGTAACCGGTGTTTCATATTTTGCCGTCATACCTGCGCTCAGCTCCGGACGTTGGACGACAGCACTGGTATCGGGAGCTCTGCTCGGCCTTGTCGCTTTCGGCACCTACGACATGACAAATCTGGCAACGATCAAGGGGTGGTCGTTGGAGGTAAGCTTGGTGGACATGGTGTGGGGTGTCTTCATCACCACGGCGTCCGCTCTCGCCGGATATTTTTCCGTTTCGGCCGTACAAAAGCTGATTTGACCCCAACTCGGAGATTGAAGCGGCCAGGGGCCGCTCAATTCGTGTGACGCGAAGAAAGAAAGCTTTGAAGACGTTCGGAACTCGGATTGCTCAGAACGTCGCGTGGATCGCCCTGTTCCTCGATCACACCTTGGCTGAGAAAGATGACATGATTGCCAACGTCGCGGGCAAATGCCATTTCGTGGGTGACGACGATCATGGTCCTTCCCTCCTCGGCCAATCCCCGCATGACCCGAAGCACTTCGCCGACAAGCTCCGGATCAAGCGCCGAGGTCGGCTCGTCGAAAAGCATGATCTCCGGTTCCATCGCGAGCGCCCGGGCGATCGCAACTCGCTGCTGTTCTCCGCCCGAGAGAAATGCCGGAAAGGCATCGCGGCGGTGCGACACGCCAACCTTTGCCAAGTATGCGTCGGCTCGTTCAGCGGCCTCAGCGCGGCTTATCCCCTGTACGCGCATCGGCCCCAGCATCACGTTCTCCCTCGCCGTCATGTGGCCCCACAGGTTAAATTGCTGAAAGACCATTGATAACTGCGAGCGCATCGAAGCGAGCTTCTTGGGGTCATGTACCGTCAGGTCTCCGCTCGACGCCTTTCTCAGGTCAAGTTTTTCTCCCTGAAACCGATAGCTGCCCTCACACGGGAGCTCCAGGAAATTGAGGCATCGCAAGAACGTGCTTTTTCCGGAGCCGGACGCGCCGATCATGGAAATCACATCTCCGCGCCTCGCGCTGAGCGAGATGCCTTTGAGCACCTCAACGGAGCCGAACCTCTTTCGGATGTTGGTCACTTCGAGCATCGCTGTCATAGTCTGTCTCCGCGCCTTGGCGCTCATGGGCTTAAAAGTGGACCGTTGCGGAACACATCGTTGCCGGCGATCTTGCCAAGGCGTTTACCGCGCTCGGCGATGCGGCTGTCAGCGCGTGCGTAGAACACACCTGATGTCTGCGCCTTCACGGCCGTCACCGTTCCTGAAAGCGGGTCGATGATCTCAGCTATCACATCACCAGCCCTTACATGATGGCCAAGGTCGAGTGCGTAGCTCACGACCCCCGCAGACGGTGAAATGACAGCTTCTGAACCTGCGAGCGGGGTGGGCTCGCACAGCTTGGCCGGCGCCTGCGCGGCCGAACCCTTGACGACCCCTAGATCGCGTAGGAACTCGACGATCGCCTCGGCGTCGCTCCAGGCGCGTCGCCGATCCACATCGCTACGACCGCGCAACTCAACGGTGGTCGAAGCGCAGCCAAGCGGGATGTTTTCGTCGGGCAGCGCTCTTGCCAGGTCCAACCATGGGCGCACGAGGGCCTCGTCGAACGGATTGAGTCCTGAGATCTCAGCAAGCAGCACCGCTCGGGCGTGAAGACGCGTCGCAAGCGACGAGAATATCCGTGCGAAATGCGGTTGCGTGTAGAGATGAACTTCAGCCTCTCCATCACAATGAAGATCCAGCACATAATCGGCATCAATCGCAAGTTTCATGAGGCATTTTCGAACGTTGTCCGAGGGGGTGACGACGTGCCATTCCTCAACCAGGGCCATCAACTCGGCGCGGATGACGGCCGTGTTAGCGCTAGCGTCTGTGCCCAAGCGGTTGGAAAGCCGGGCGGACAGCTTGGGTCCGAAATCCGGATAATGCCGGTTGAAGTTCCGTCCGTCATAAAGATCGAAACGGCCTTCCTGCTGACCAAGGGAAAACTGAGACAGCCCGACCGGATTGGCAACCGGAACGACCCGAACGCAGCCGAAGATCGCGTCGGCCGCCTCAAGCTCCGCCAACGTCTCGCAAAGCGCATGCGCGACGATGATGCCGGGAGCCTCGTCGGCATGGAGACCACCTTGAATATAGACGAGTGGCGTGTCTGCGTGCCGCCCGAATTCGACACATTTCAAGCTATGCCGCGTGCCGGGTCCCTGACCTTCGATATCAAAGATTGTCTCTTTCATCACGCAACTTTCGGGTTGAGATGCTCGGCTGGCTTCTCTCTGGCGTTCGGAGCGTTCGAGCGGGAGAGATGCCGCAAAAAGTGCGTCTCGAGCCAGCGGAAAAAAGTGGTGAGACCGATGGTCAGACACAGATAAATTGCGGCGGCGACGCCGAAGGATTCCGCCAGCACGAGATAATTGGTGTAGACGTCGCGCGCGACCCGCATCACCTCGACAATCGTCACCGTGCTCGCAAGGGCGGTGGCATGCATCATCATTACCACCTCGTTGCCGTATTGCGGCAGTGCGCGACGCCAGGCCGATGGCCAGATCACGTACCTGAGAACCGCCGCGCGGCTCAAGCCGATCGAACGTGCCGCTTCGATTTCGCCTGGCGCCGTGGTTCGGATCGCGCCGGCGAATATCTCGGTCGTATAGGCGACAGTGTTGATCGTCAGCGCAAGCCACGCGCAAAACCACGGAGAGCGGAATAGCGGCCATATCGCGCTGCTGCGCACGAATTCGAACTGAGCAATTCCGTAGTAAATGACAAACAGCTGAACAAGAAGCGGCGTGCCGCGGATGCCGTAGGTGAACAGCCATACCGCGCGAGAAAAATGGGGCGACCGCATCGAGCGCACGAGCGCCAGTGGCACCGAGACCGCAAAACCGCTGACGACGACGGTTGCCAACAGGATCAAAGTGTTTACCAGACCGCCCGCAAATGCCGGCAGGTTATCGGCAACGATTTCCCAGTCGATCATGCAGCACCTCCGCTGCGAACGCCGCGTGAAGAAAGCTTCTCAAGCGCTCCGAAGAGGAGAACCGAAAATGTGGTGACCGCGAGATAGATGAGGCCGATAAGCGCGTAGAAGGTAAATGGCTCCCGCGTCGCCGCAGACGCAAGCCCGGCCCGGTGGACCATATCGTCGAGCCCGATGATCGAAACCAGCGCTGTCGCTTTCAACATGACCAGCCACGTATTCGTCAGGCCGGGCACGGCATGCCGTATCATCTGCGGCAGCAGAATGTAGAAGGCCACCTGCCAGCGGGAAAGACCATATGCAAAGCCAGCCTCGATTTGCCCCGCCGGCACGCTCAGGATCGCTCCCCTGAACGTCTCGGTCAGGTAAGCTCCGAATACAAAGCCGATTGTGCTAACGCCGGCTATGTAGGGATCGACATCGAGATAACCCCACCCATAGGTTTCGGAGATGGAATTGAGCAGGATCTGGCCGCCGTAGAAGACGACGAGCATAACAAGCAAATCCGGCAAAGCGCGCACCGTCGTCGTGTACGCGGCAGCCGACAATCTTGCCGCTTTCCCGCCGTAGACCTTTGCAGACGCGCCAATCAGGCCGATAACACAGGCGATCGCCAGTGAGACCGACGCCACGCTGAGGGTCACACGTAGCCCCCCCAGAATCATCGGTAGATAACCTTGGAACATGGAACAGCACCCCTTGCGACCGGCGCCGCCCAGGCGCCGATCGCGGGAAAAGAACTACTTCTTTGCCGATTGCGGCGTGACGTCGAAGTCGAAGTATTTGCCCGACAGTTGGTTGTAAGTACCGTCGCTCATGATGGAAGACAGAGCGGCATTTACTTCCTCGCGCAGAGCGCCATCTGACTTACGCACGGCGATGCCGACGCCGCCGTCGGCGTCCTCGCCCAAGAAGAGGGTGTCGCCGACTTGCTCAAAGTCCTTTCCTTCGGGCTTCTTCAGAAAAGATTCGGCCGAAACGACCGACGATCCGAAGGCGATGTCCCCGCGGCCCGACGCCAGTTCCAGGTAGACGGCCGGCTCCTTGTCCACCGCCAAAACGGTGCTGTCAGGGTAGTTTTTCGCAACATACTCGGCCCGCGGAGAGTTGCGCAGGACGATGATCGTCTTGCCCTTTAGTTCTTCCGGCGACCAGCTCTTGTAGTCACCCTTGCGCGCCACCCATCGCGACGGGACGTCGTAGTAGGGGTTGGAAAAGTCGACGACCTTCTTGCGCTTTTCGTTGATCGTCATCGAAGCCACGATGATATCGAACTTCTTGGCATTAAGCGCCGGGATCATCCCGTCCCATTCTTGCTGCACCATCACGCAGTTCTTCTTCATCTTCGCACAGATCGCATTTGCGATGTCGATATCGAAGCCGGAAAGCGTTCCATCGGGAGCAACTACTGAGAAGGGCGGATAGTTTCCTTCCACCCCTATGCGAAGATCCTCCGCAAACGCAGTACCGGCGAGCATCGTTGTGGCAACGATTGACGCGAGAAATTTCATTCGCATGCGATTTCCTCCCAAAATCAGCTAAGCTGACTTCTCAATGGCAGGATATTTTCATAGAGTCAACAAATGAAAGAAAATTTTCAGACATCCCTCACCTGGAACGCAGAAGCCGATCGACGCTTCGCCACCTCTGCTTTAGGTCTCGAACTCAGCAGGCTGCTGCGGGACGGATCGGCTTCGCAGCGGGCACTGTCCGGTTTTGTGCTCCGGGACCCGATGTTCGTGGCAACGCATGGCATCGAGGAACTTGCTTCTGCAACGGGAACTTCGGCTTCAAGCGTCAGCCGTTTTGTTCGAGACCTCGGATTGGCGGGCTTTTCGGAGTTTCGATCGTCCATCGCCGCTATGGTGAGCGAATTGATAGCGCCTGTCGCCAAGCTCGATGCCTCGATAAGAGACCTCGATAAACGCAGCCAGGGTGTCGAACTCAGCATCGAGGTGACGGGCTCCAACATCGACGCGCTCAAGAGCCCGCAGACCGCCGAATACATACGCGTTGCTTGCGGTGACATAAGAGCGGCTCGAAGGGTATTCGTGATAGGCTTTGGCCTTTCTGCGCACCTCGCGGCAATGCTGGTCCTTTCGTTGCAACCTTATCGAGACGAAGTTGTGAATGTTGCTCAATACGGAGGAACGGAGTCGGCTGCCGCGCGTGCGATGTCGATTGGAGAAGGCGACGTACTGGTTGCAATATCTCTTCCCAGGTATTCCAGGGATGTTGTCGAGATCGTCAGATTTGCGCGTGACAAAAAGGCGAAAATTGTCGCCATAACGGATTCTCCAGCCGCTCCGCTGGCTCAATTCGCCGACCGATTGCTTCTCGCGCCATCCAGACACCCGGTTCTTTCGGCCACAAACGTCCCGGCCATGGCAATCATCGAAGCCCTGGCGTCCGACTTCATGCTGGCGGATCCTGACAATGTCAGGCGAGCAGAGCAGCTTGCAAAGGCTATTTCGTCATACCTGACCGAAGGCGATTGACGAGCCCACCATCCCTTAAGGCCACGAAGGATCGAAGGGTAGCCATCGGTGCTCTCGCTCACAGGTCAACTTGCCGAGGATCCACTCACGCGTCGTTGTCCTATCAAATACGCCCTCTCTCCCGTCGCGTCCGCTGGACAGGGCATATCCGTCGCCTAAGGAAACTTTTGGCGATGCCAAGCGTGAGTCCTCTATAGGGGCCGAACTCCCTCTGCTGCGCCGAAAAACCTTCGCGGCCACGCTATGCGATAATCCAACGAGCCGTTCCCCTCGTAAACGCTCTTGGGTTTTCAAACGGTGTTCCCCCATGAAATGCTGTCGCAGACTGATCTTTATTTTTGGCGACCAAGAGCTTTCGGCAAACCGAAGACTTCAACACCCCTACGCCACCTGACGGCGCATGACGCAGGACCGGAGAAATGAGTATCGGCAAAGCGCCAGCGCTTTCCTGCAACGTCTGGACGAGGGTCTTGGTGTTTAGAGGAGGATTGAAAGATGCCGCTTACGTCACTTGCTAAAGGATACCGCGCCGTTGTTTTGGGAGCCAGCGGCGGCATCGGATCCGCAATCGCCGGCGAACTCCGGTCCGATCCCAATTGCCTGCAGCTTGTAGCGCTCTCGCGTAGGGACAATTCCTTCGATATCACAGACGAAGAGAGTGTCGCAGCAGTAGCAGCGGAGACTGTAGATGGGCTGCATCTTGTTTTTTGTGCGACCGGCGGACTTGTTGTCGACGGCGTGGGTCCTGAAAAATCACTCAAGCAAGTCGACCCAGATGTGATGATGCGGCAATTCGCGCTGAACGCGATTGGACCGGCACTCGTTCTCAAACACTTCGCGCCGAAGCTCGTCCGCAGCGACCGCGGCATAGTCGCCTTCCTGTCTGCCCGGGTCGGGTCGATCGGAGACAATCGCCTGGGGGGCTGGATTTCCTACCGAGCGTCGAAGGCTGCGCTCAACCAGATCGTCCGCACAGCTTCCGTAGAACTGAGCCGCACCCATCCGCGCGCGGTGGTCGTCGCACTCCACCCAGGAACGGTCGCGACAAAAATGACGGCAGACTACTCCACTCACCACCGCCGGTTGGATCCCAGTGAGAGCGCATGTGCAATGCTCCGGGTTATTGATCGGTTGACGCCGGAAAACACCGGAGGGTTCTTCGACTATGGAGGCCTGCCCGTTGAGTGGTGAGCATTGTTAGGGGGCACAGCACTTAGATCTTTGGTCCACGGCGAAAACGTCCGGTATTTCAAGCATTGCCATCGTTTGACGGTGAACGGCGCAGGGACCGATGTTGCCAGTTTGCCGCCGACCTAGCCGGCGGCAAACGCATGTGGTCAACCACGATATGTTTTACTACGCTTTCGGAAGCAGCACTTTGTCGATCACATGAATGACACCGTTTGACTGCTTGACGTCGGCGATCGTTACAGTGGCAATGCCACCCGTTTCGTCAGTGAGTGTGATCTTGTCGCCATCCATCTTTGCCGAAAGCGTGCAACCGCCCACGGTCTTGACTGAATGGTTCCCTCCGTCATCGGCAATCATCTTGCCGACCGCATCGGAAAGCGCATTGGCAGCAACGACATGACAAGTCAGCACTTTGGCTAGCTTTTCTTTGTTCTCGGGTTTCAGGAGTGTGTCGACAGTGCCGGCAGGCAAGGCATCGAAAGCTGCGTTCGTCGGCGCAAACACGGTGAACGGGCCATCACCGGACAGCGTATCCACGAGACCGGCGGCTTTCACTGCTGCAACGAGTGTCGTGTGGTCCTTCGAATTTGCTGCGTTTTCCACGATGTTTTTGCTTTCGGACATGGCCGCTCCACCGACCATGGGGTTGTCGGCATTAGCAGCGAAGGCTACCAGAGCGAAAATAGACGCGATCGCGGCGGTACGTCTTAGGGACCGTTTCATTCGTGCATTCCTCCTTGCTGGCCCGCACCGTGCGGGCGTTCCCAACCGATGTTCGCCAGACGTTGTCCAGCACCATCAATACGCCGTCTTTACCAAACTGGATCACCGTCGCGTCCGATATGACCGACGCTGCGGCGAACCGACTCAATGCAGGACCGCTGCCGTAGTGAACGAGTGAGAGAGCTGGATTGGTGCTCGCCGGGCCGCGCAAGATCCCATCTCCAATTCGCTGATCCAATCAGCAAGGTCATACGTAAAAAGGGAAAATAAGGCGTCGGCTGGCGCTTCGACGGCAACCACTCGCCAGCGCCGCCCGCGGGTCTGCAGTCCTCGCCGAATGAGACGGGTCTGGTCAACGAAGGGCACGGCCTTAAGGGGTAGAAGAATGTTGCAACAAACTTCCAATGACAAAATGAATTGGGTCCGTGCGCTGGCACTTGCGATTGTACCGGTCGCCGCGACATCCATACTAGGACAATTGGCGACCTATCCAAACCTCGAACGCTGGTATTCAGCGCTAGAGAAGCCGAGTTTTAATCCTGCGAACTGGGTGTTTGCTCCGGTCTGGACAACGCTTTACATCCTCATGGCTCACGCTGCCTGGCGGCTCTTGATCCTCCCTGCCAGGACGCCGGGCAGGCGGACGGCACTGGCGCTATTTTACGTTCAGCTCGCCCTCAATGCGTTGTGGTCCTGGATGTTTTTCGCCATGCAAAGTCCGGTCGCCGGCCTGGTGAACATCATCGTGCAAATCGGGTTTATCCTCGCAACGATCGCGCAGGCCTGGCGCCTCGACAAGAAAGCGGCACTTTGCCTCTTGCCGCTGGCAGCGTGGGTCTCCTTTGCGGCCGTACTGAATTTCGCAATCTGGTTCCTCAATTGATGGCGTTGGCGCGAAGGCAATAGGTGTTCTCGCTTTGACGCATGCAACGCTCTGGACAGCTCAAATGTGCTCGGCCGCTAGCTCCATGAAGACATCTTTGGCTAAGATCGGGCGAGCCCGCGTCGCCCTTGCGTTGCCTCGTCATCGTGAACAGCTAGGCGCTCTGGACGGCGAGCAATTCGATCTTCTTTTCGAGACCTACGCGCTTGCCGCGATGAGGGTCGACGAACTTTTGAGGAAACAGTCTCCTGAGCAAGACCTTAGACGGTATCGCGAAATATGCCTGGACATCCAGGAAGACATCGCCTTGCTGCTTGGACGTCTGCAAAGGCAATCCGAATGAATTTGGGGTGCCTTAGCCGTTATTCTTGCCGGTTCCCTGTAGCCAGCCGGCAAGCTCCCGGCGCACGACGTGTTCGAGCACGGCCATGCCTTCGGCGCTGTCGTTCAGGCAGGGGATGTGGGTGAACTTCTCGCCGCCA
>NZ_LMEG01000032.1:0-21855 GCF_001426275.1 Ensifer sp. Root423
GTGTCGTTCGAAAGCGCCTCCATGCGTTTTGACCGTCGCGCCCATGTGCTGGTCGAGATCGAGTGCGACGACGGCACGATCGGCTGGGGCGAGTGCCTCGGCCCGGCGCGGCCGAATGCGGCGGTGGTTGCGGCGTACACGCCCTGGCTGATCGGCCAGGATCCGCGCCAGACGGAAAAGCTCTGGGCTATCCTCTACAACGCGCTGCGCGATCAGGGGCAGCGCGGGCTTGCGGTCACCGCCCTTTCCGGCATCGATATCGCGCTCTGGGATATCAAGGGCAAACACTATCGTGCCTCCGTTTCCATGCTGCTTGGCGGGCGCTGGCGCGAGAGCGTGCGCGCCTATGCGACCGGCAGCTTCAAGCGCGATGGCGTCGACCGGGTCTCCGACAATGCGCTGGAGATGGCCGAGCGCCGGGCGCAAGGCTTCCATGCCTGCAAGATCAAGATCGGCTTCGGCATCGAGGAAGACCTGCGTGTCATTCGTGCCGTGCGCGAGGCGATCGGCGACGAGATGCGGCTGATGATTGACGCCAACCATGGCTACACCGTCACCGAGGCAATCCGGCTTGGCAAGGCGGCTGCCGACTACGACATCGACTGGTTCGAGGAGCCGGTCGTGCCGGAACAGCTTTCCGCCTATCGCGCGGTCAGGGCCGGCCAGCCGATCCCGGTTGCCGGCGGCGAGACCTGGCATGGCCGCTATGGCATGTGGCCGGCGATCGAAAGCCGTGCCGTCGACATCCTGCAGCCGGATCTCTGCGGCTGCGGCGGTTTTTCCGAGATGGCGAAGATCACGAGCCTTGCGACGCTGCACGGCGTTCGCATCGTGCCGCATGTCTGGGGCACGGGCGTGCATATCGCTGCCGCGCTGCAGTTCATGGCGGCGATGGCGCCGGATCCGGTGCGGGTCAACCCGATCGAACCGATCCTGGGAGTTCGACCGGACGGAAAACCCGTTCCGGCAGGCGGTGCTGAAGGCGCCGATCGAGGCGGTCGACGGTGTCGTTGCCATCCCCGATGCGCCCGGCCTTGGCATCGAGATCGATCGTGACGCGCTCGCCAGGTTCAAGATGCCCGAGACATGAGAGTGTTGTTGACACGCGTGCCGACCAGGGCCATGTCCGAAATTGCCGGGTATGTTCTCCCACATCATCGCGGCGAGACACATGGGTGCTTGTCTGTCCGGCTTAGCGCCAACACACTTCGAGCTAGTCGCCCGCAAGCCCGTCGGCAAGTACCAGGGCCTGTTCGCGCTCGTCGAGGTGCATGAGGCCGCCATCTCGGCTTTGGCGAACCCTTTTCATGTGATCGCGTGGACTGAGACCCAGAGTTCGCTTGAACATGCGTGAGAAGTAGTAGGGGTCGGGATAGCCGACTTCCGCGGCCGCAGAGGAAACCGAAAGCCCTGCTTCGAGAAAGTGCATCGCCCGCTCCATGCGTTTCAGTTCCTGGTACTTGCGCGGCGTGCGCGCCACGCGCTTTTGGAATTCCCGCAGGAAATAATCGCGATTGTAGGGTGATGCCTCAACCGCTTTCGTCGCAATATCCGGGTCGAGCGGATTGGCGGAGATCATCGTTGCGGCCTTCATGACAGCGAGATCGATCGCGTCTGCCCCCTCGGGCTGATAGGTGGCATGGGCTCGCCACCCGATGAACGCATCCTCGATGAAAGCGATCAACAGAACCATGAACAGGTGGTGCTGGCCAAGCGTCACGGAAGAGGGCGGCGCGCTTTGACGATAGTGGCGCGCCAACGGCTCAAGCAACCCCCACCGCGCCAGTCTCAACTTCGGCACCAAATCCATCTGCTCGACCAGGTTGTGGCGGCCGTAAATATCAAGAGTGAAATGCTGGGCGAGGCCAAGATACGTCTCCGGTCCCTCGCTCCATCCGATGAAGCGCTGGCCGCGCGAAATCAGCATGGCATCACCCGGCTCCATCACGCGTGGCTCGCCGTCGACCAGATAGTGGCCGCGCCCTTCAAGGCAGATGACGAGGTCGTCGACCGGGTTCGACTTGTCGATGCGCCAAGTCTGCGAATGCTCCATCCGGATAGCAGCGCGGGTCAGATTAAGCGTCAGCGCCGCCGGTGGAATAGCTGAGAGAATTCCACCTTCAATTTCGTCCATCTTTTTCCTCGCCTTTGTGAATTCATTCTGTGACAAAAATACGTGAGTGTCATCGCAGAAATGCATGCACGCACCGCATCGAACTGGGAGGAGATCGGTCAGCGGACGGGAAGGAGGCTACAGCCTGCGCCTGTCTGCGCCGTTCCGGGAGCGTAATTTGTACGAAACCGTATCTAAAATGGCCGCTCTGCAGTGCCGTCCGGGAGGGCCGGCATGAAAGGGCATCGTCTTTTAGGGCTTGGCTATCTGGCGCCCTACATTATCGGCCTCTTGATCTTCACGGCCATTCCGTTCATCGGCTCATTCTATCTCAGCTTCACGAGTTACGACTTGATGAGCGAGCCGCGCTGGACAGGTGTCGCCAACTACGAGCGGCTGTTTACCCGCGACCGGACTTTCATCAAGTCGCTGAACGTAACGCTGCTTTACGTGTTCATTACCGTGCCTTTGAAGCTCGCCTTTGCGCTCTTCATCGCTGCAATTCTAAATCACAGGTTGAAATTCATCGGTCTTTTTCGAACGGCGTTCTATGTGCCTTCAATCCTTGGGGGGTCGATCGCGATTGCCGTTTTGTGGCGTTATGTCTTCGCTTCGCAGGGCCTTGCGAACATGGCGCTTTCGACCCTTGGTATCGCGCCCGTCGATTGGTTCGGCGATCCCGTGAATGCGCTTTTCACCATCACGCTGCTGCGCTGCTGGCAGTTCGGCTCGGCCATGGTGATCTTTCTTGCCGCCCTTCAATCGATCGACAAGTCACTTTATGAAGCGGCCGCCATCGACGGCGCCGGCAAAGTGCGCACCTTCTTCTGGATCACCCTACCGCTGCTAACGCCGGTTATTTTCTTCAACTTGATCATGCAGATGGTTCAGGCGTTCCAGGAGTTTAACGGCCCTTACATCATCACCCAGGGCGGTCCACTCAAGGCGACCTATCTGTTGCCGCTCTACATTTATGACGAGGCTTTCAAGAAGTTCAACATGGGCTACGCCTCGTCTATCGCCTGGGTGCTCTTCGCCATCATCACTGTGCTGACCCTTGTCGCCTTCTGGTCCTCCAAGAAGTGGGTCTATTACGCCGGCGACAAGAGGAGCTGACGAGATGACCGAGTTTCAAGCTCTCAACGATCGCCTGGCTGCCCGCAGGGCAAGGGTCCGCCTGATCTCCACGGCGGTTCGCTATGTGCTTCTGTTTTCCGTTGGGTTCGTCATGCTCTACCCGCTGATCTGGCTGGTAGGCGCGAGTTTCAAGACGAATTCGGAGATCTTTTCTGGTGCTGGTTTCATGCCGGCAAATCCGACGGCTGACGGCTATGTAAAGGGCTGGCAGACGTCGACGCCCTATACGTTCGGCCGGTTCTTCTGGAATTCCTTCCTGATCATCATGCCGAAGGTCATCGGTACGGCGATCTCATGCACGATGGCGGCTTATGCCTTCGCAAGGTTCGACTTTCCGCTGAAGAAGATCCTCTTCGGTTCGGTCATTGCCATCCTGCTTCTACCAAATGTTGTAACCCGTATTCCGCAGTATATTCTCTTTCGCGATCTCGGCTGGCTCGACACGTTCCTGCCGCTCTGGGTACCTTCCGCCTTTGCGGGCGATGCCTTCTTCGTCTTCATGCTGGTGCAGTTCCTGCGCTCGCTTCCGGCGGATATGGAAGAGGCCGCTCGTGTTGACGGCGCAAACAGTCTCCAGACGCTGGTCTACATCGTCGTGCCGATGCTCGCGCCGGCGCTGATCTCTGTCTGCCTGTTTCAGTTCATGTGGACCATGAACGACTTCCTGGGACCGCTGATTTACCTGTCATCGGTCGACAAATATCCCGTGAGCCTCGCGCTCAAACTTTCCATCGACACCACCGAAGCCTTCGAATGGAACCGCATTCTCGCAATGTCGGTGCTGACGATCACGCCTGCCTTGGTCGTCTTCTTCGCTGCGCAACGGTACTTCATTGAAGGGATCTCCTCTGGGGGAGTCAAAGGCTGAACATGGCTAAGGTCCAATTGAAGAACCTCGAAAAGGTCTATGGCAACGCATTCAAGGCCGTGCACGGGATCAATCTCGATATCGAGGATGGCGAGTTCATGGTCTTCGTCGGTCCCTCTGGCTGCGCCAAGTCCACCACATTGCGCATGGTCGCGGGGCTCGAGGAGATTTCGGGAGGCGAGGTCGTGATCGGCGACCAGCGGGTTAACGACCTGCCGCCCGGCAAACGCTCCATCGCAATGGTGTTCCAGAACTATGCACTCTACCCGCACATGAAAGTGCGCGGCAATCTGGCCTTCGGGTTGAAGATTGCCGGCAAGCCGAAGGCGGAGATCGACGCGGCTATCGCTCACGTAGCCAAGATCCTTGAAATCGAGCCGTTGCTCGATCGGTTGCCGAAGCAGCTCTCCGGCGGCCAGGCCCAGCGCGTGGCGCTTGGGCGTGCATTGATCAAGAAGCCCGGCGTCTTCCTGTTCGACGAGCCGCTGTCCAACCTCGACGCCAAGCTGCGTGCCTCGATGCGTGTCCGCATCACCGACCTGCACCGCCAGCTCAAGGCCGAAGGCCTATCCTCAACGGTCATTTACGTGACACACGACCAGACCGAGGCGATGACGATGGGCGACCGCATCTGCGTCATGCAGGCGGGCCACATCATGCAGGTCGCCGCGCCGAAGGAGCTCTACAATCGCCCGGCGAACCTTTTTGTCGCTGGCTTCATCGGCAGCCCCGAGATGAACCTTGTCGATGCCGAACTTGTTGACGGGCATCTTTCTATCGGGACCCAGCGCCTGCCGCTCGGCTCCAACCTTCAAGCAAGGCTCTCGGCGAGGCCGGCAGAGGCGGTGCTCGGCATGCGCCCGCAGCACCTCTCACTCGCCACCGACGGCCCTGCGTTCACAGCGAAACTCACGAATGCCGAGTTCATGGGCCATGAAGTCTACCTTCACGCCGATCTCGAGGGTCGAAAGCTGGTGAGTGTAGTGGGCGCCGCCGAATTCGAGGCTCTTGGCCGCTCCGATCTGATCCGGCTGCGCCCGGACCCCAGAAAGCTTCATGTTTTCGACAAGACCGATGGCCGCAACGTGTCGCTTTGAGGAGGCGATGCGTCGTTCAATTTCAAGGAGGAGAAACCAATGAGAATGACAGTAAAGATCGCTGCGCTCGCCAGCGTTGCATATGGCGCTCTCGCGCTCGCCACGGCAGCGCACGCCGCTGAGCTACGCATGGCGTGGTGGGGCGGCGAGAGCCGCCACGTTGCCACCCAGAAGGCGATCGCGGCTTGCGGTGAAAAATATGGCCATACCGTCAAAGGCGAGTTCACTGGTTTTGACGGCTACCTCGAAAAGTTAACGACCCAAATGGCCGGCAAGACCGAGGCCGATATCGTCCAGGTCAATTGGCCGTGGCTGCCGCTGTTTTCGAAAAATGGTGACGGTTTTGCGGACCTGCGGACGCTCCAGGCGATCGATCTTTCCAACTGGAGCGAAGCCGATCTCGCGGCGGGCTCAATGAACGGCGTCTTGCAGGGGCTTTCCGTCTCGACCACCGGCCGCGTCTTCTTCTTCAATGCCACGACCTTCGAGAAGGCCGGGGTGCCTATCCCGAAAACCTGGGATGAGTTCTTCGCTACGACGGCAACGATTAAGGAGAAGCTTGGCAAGGACTATTACACCTTCAACGCCGTCAAGGAGACCGCGCAACTTCTAACGACATTGGCCGTCGTCCAGAAGACCGGAAAGGATCTCGTCGATCCTGAGACCAACCGTGTCGCCTGGACACCTGAGGAGCTGGCTGAAGGCATTTCCTTCCTCGGTAAGCTGGTCGAGACCGGCGCCATTCGCTCCCAGAAGGAAGAGGCCGCCGACGGCAACGTCAATCTGTTCGAGAAACCCTCCTGGGCCGAGGGGAAGGTCGCCGGTTCCTATGAATGGGATTCGACCTATTCCAAGTATGCCGACCCGTTGAAGGACGGTCAGGTGTTGACGCCCGTGCCGATGCTCAAGCTTGCTGATGCGGTAACGGACGGCGTCTATCGCAAGCCCTCCATGGTGTTCTCGATCTCGAAGAATTCGAAGGACCCAGCGGCTGCGGCGCAAATCGTCAACTGCCTGTTGAACGAGCCGGAGGGGATCGATGCACTCGGTACCTCTCGCGGCCTGCCGGCGTCGAAGGCCGCTGCCACTCGCCTTGGTGAAAAGGGCGAGCCCGAGGTGCGCGCCGCCAATGCCATCGTGCTGGCCGCCGGCGGGCCGACGGTTTCGCCGTTCAATGAACACCCAGAGATCCGCGCCGCCTTCATCGATACGCTCGAGGAATACGCCTACGGGCAGCTCGATGCCAAGGAGGCGGCAGAACAAATCATCGATACGGTGAACGACGTTCTCGCCAAGTTTGACTGATCGCTAAGACTGCCCGCCGTTGCTTGTCGCGGCGGGCGTCGCTGCGCCCTGCGGGAAGCCTACACGAGAGAGATTATGACCCGACCATCCATCATCGCGCTGTCGGCGCGAACGGCGGCGCTTTGCCTGCCGGCACGCGGAGCGCTATACCACCTGCCGGCGACAGCGAAGTGGCGCCTTTCCTCGTCCGACGGGGACAATCAGATGCGGCAGGGAGAGACCTCCCTTGCTGTGCCTCTGCTGCACGAGCTTCAACCTCGCACACGTTACCGCTTCGAAGCGGAAGGGTTTGAAGCGGTCGAGTTTGACACCCCGTCCTGCGCGGGGCTCGTCGACGCTGCCGAGTTTGGTCTTGTCCTTGATGTTCTTCCCGAGGATTTCGACGGTGCCCGCCGGAATGCGGCTGCTTTGAGAGAGGCCGTTGCTGCGGTTCCGGTGGGCGGTACGTTGAGGGTGCCGGCTGGGGTCTGGACGGCATTTCCGGTCAAACTCAAGAGCCACATGACTTTCCACCTTTCCCAAGGGGCGGTCTTGCGAGCGCCGTCGGTGCGGCGCGGATGGCCCATCCTGCCCGCCCGTGACGCGTCCGGCCGGATGTTGGGGAGCTGGGAAGGCCTTCCGGCCGACTGTTTCGCAGCTCCGCTCCATGCCGTTGGCGTGAAAGAGTTGACAATCGAGGGGCAGGGCACGCTCGACGGTTCCGGCGATAGGGGCGACTGGTGGACCTGGCCGAAAGAAACGCGTGACGGTGCACGCCGCCCGCGCGGCCTTCATCTCGTTTCCTGCTCAAATGTGCAGCTCCTTGGCTTTGCCATCCGCAATGCGCCCTCCTGGACGATCCACCCGCAGGGCTGCAGGCAATTGACGGCGGCAGGACTATTCATTTCCGCTCCGTTCGACAGCCCAAATACCGATGGCTTCAATCCTGAAAGTTGTCGCGACGTGACAATCACCGGCGTGCGCTTTTCCGTCGGGGATGATTGCATCGCCGTGAAGGCCGGCAAACGCGGCCCAAATGGTGAGGATGACCATCTGAGCGAAACGCGTGGCGTGCGGGTGAGCCACTGCTTGATGGAGCGTGGCCACGGGGGGCTCGTCATTGGTTCGGAAATGTCTGGCGGCGTGCACGACGTTTCGATCGAGAATTGCGCCATGGTCGGTACAGATCGCGGCCTGCGCCTTAAGACGCGGCGCGGGCGTGGTGGAGCGATCACCGATATCGCTATGCGCAGCGTTCTTATGGACGGCGTCGAGACCGCGCTTTCTGCCAACGCACACTACCATTGCGATGCCGACGGCCACGACGCCTGGGTGCAATCCCGCCAGCCGGCTCCAGTCGATGTGGGCACGCCTGTCATCGACGGCGTCACGATCGAGGATGTCGAGATCCGGAAGTTGGCCCATGTCGCCGGTACCTTCCTTGGCCTGCCGGAGGCCCCAATCCGCAACATCAAAATTCGTCGGCTCAAGATCGTCTCCTTCAACTACGAGGCCACAGCCGCTCCTCCTGTCATGGCCGACGGGATCCGACCGATGCGGCATGAAACGATCGTCTCGGAACAAGCGGACGTCGATTGCGACGAGCCGGCGCTCCTGAGCACCGCCGCGATATCAACGCACTTCGAGTGAGAGATCCCATGAACCCGACCGACTATTTCGACCAGTTCGCGCATCGCTACAGTCCCTACAAGGGCGGGAGCTGGTGTTACGAAGACGGCTGCCTCTACCGAGGCCTTCAGCTACTGTTTCAGGCGACGGGCGAGAAACGTTGGATGAACCATCTTCACCGGCTGGCCGATCGGCAAATCGGGCCCGATGGCTCACTCCTCGGCTACGATCCCACAGAATACAATATCGACCACATTCTCGCCGGACGATCGCTCTTTGCCTTGGCCAGGGATACCGGCGACGCCCGCTATCTCGCGGCGGCAGAACATCTGGCTGGTCAACTCGAAAGCCATCCGCGCATCCCCCAGGGCAACTACTGGCACAAGAAGCGCTACCCACACCAGGTCTGGCTCGATGGGCTCTATATGGGCCTGCCGTTTCAAATCGAATATGCGCTGGCCACGGATAGGCCGGCGCTTGTTACTGACGCCCTTCGGCAATTTTCGACGGCGCTTTCGCTAACGGCGACCCCGGCCGGCCTCTATGTTCATGGTTACGACGACAGCCGAAAACAGCTGTGGTGCGATCCGGAGACAGGCAAATCGCCTGCCGTGTGGGCACGCGCTGTTGGCTGGCTGGCGATGGCGCTCGTGGATGCGCTGGCGCTTCTACCTGATGACGAAATCTCCGGTCCTCATCGGCTGAGGGCACGCCAGCTTTTGGGGGAACTCATGGCGCGGCAGACATCGTCTGGCCTCTGGATGCAGGTGCTTGACGCACCGAACCTCGAAGGCAACTACGAGGAAAGCTCGGCCTCCGCCATGTTTGCCTATGCGCTGATCCGCGCCGCACGCCTTGGGCTCGTCGAACCTGATCGAGCGTCAGAGACAATCGCGGCCGGCCGCCGCGCACTCGACGCTCTGCTCTCTATGCGGCTCATTGCCGACGCCCAGGGCATAACCAGGCTGACGACGATCGTCGGCGTTGCAGGTCTCGGAGGCTTCGAAGGCACGTACAGGGACGGTACGCCCGGCTACTACCTCGCAGAACGGCTGGTGAGCGACGATCCCAAGGGCGTCGGTCCGCTGATGATGGCCTTCGCCGAAAGTGTCAGCAAACGTGTCGATCAGTCGCTCTCACCCGGGACGAGCGTCATGGGCCAGAGGAACCGCGCAGATCTCACCGGGTAAATGTCGGCAAAGGCCGGCATCGTACCAAGCAGGGATTCGGCAAGTGCTATGCCAAGATCGCGTAGGGACAGGCTGAAAGCCGTCAATCGGGGCGACAGGAATTGCGAATGCGGACTTTGACGACCGATGATCGCCATGTCCCGTCCGGGCTTTATGCTGGCTTCCACCAGTCCGCGATAAAGGCCGACAGTGATTGCTTCGTTGATGAGCACAATCGCCGTCGGACGGGTCTCAAGCGCACTCAGTTCCCGGGCGATTTGATACCCTCCCGCTTCGTTCGGGGTTGAGCGGAACACATGACGCTCGTCGAGGTGAAGCCCATGTCGGGCCAGGGTCGCGCGGCACTGATCTTCAAACACATAGCCCAGGTTCATGTCGTCATGCGGCCGCGTAATCGCTATTTGCTTGTGGCCGTGCGCAACCAGCCGATCGATCGATGCCTCAGCCATGCCCTCGAAATCCAGATCAAGCCAGGGTTGACCGACATCTGTCAGGCTACGTCCGAGCGTGATGAACGGGATCTTGCGTTTGGACAACAGCTCGAAGCGGGCATCGTGTCGCCTTGTTGCCGAAAGGATGATGCCGTCGGCAAAACCGCGCGCGACAACGCGCTTCAAGTAGTCGTTCGGATCCTCCTCAGAGGAGCAGAGCAGGGCGACGAGGTCGAGCTTGTGACGAGCAAAGACGGTCTGGACACCGTCGAAGACGCTCATGAAGAATGTGTCCCCCTGGCCGGTGATTTCGGAGCCGGTCTGCATCATGAAGCCGATGACGCCGGTCGCGCCCTTGCGGAGCGCACGGCCCGATTGGTTGGCGACATAACCAAGGGACTCGGCTGCTTCGAGCACCCTTTTTCTGGTCTCTTCGTTGACGTCGGGCTTACCGTTCAGCGCCCGGGATACTGTCCCGATCGAGATATCGAGGTGTTCGGCAAGCTCGCGAATCCCCTTCATTTTTCCGCGTTCCTCCCCAGACCCGCGACTGGTCATTTTCACACCTCTTGACATAAAAACCCTTTGCCGCATAGTATCGTAAACGTTTACGGAAGCCAATTGAGGAGTTGCTGCTTCCGTTTCTTGGAGGAAATCACGTGCGATACAGGGCCGTTTTGTGCGGGTGCGGAGCTATGGCCAAAGGCTGGCTGAGGGCGCTGACGGAGAGCGAACTTCTTCGCGTGAAAGTCGAGATCGTTGGCCTCGTCGATCTCGATCAGGCGACTGCTGAGGCGCTCGCTACCGAATTTAACCTTGGCGGCATCGTTATCGGAACGGACCTGCCGACCGTGCTTCGCGAGAGCCGCGCAGATCTTTTGTTCGACATCGTCGTTCCGGCCGCACGCCGTGCGGTGGTGGCCGCCGGACTTGCGCATGGTTGCCACGTTTTGAGTGAGAAGCCCATGGCCGCCTCGCTCGGCGAGGCACGCGAATTGCGTCGACTTGCTGCAGCGGCCTCGCGGATCCATGCGATCGTTCAAAACCGTCGCTTCATCAGCGGTGTTCGGCGCATACGCCGCCTCATCGAGTCGCTCGTTCTCGGTGAGCTGACGGCGTTGCATTGCGACTTCTTCCTCGGCCCGCATTTCGGAGGATTTCGCGAGCAGATGGACAATGTCTTGCTGCTCGACATGGCCATCCACACCTTCGATGCAGCGCGCTTCATGTCGGGCAAGGACCCGCTCGCGGTCTATTGCCACGAATACAATCCCAAGGGCTCCTGGTATCGCCATGGCGCGGCCGCCAATGCGATCTTCGAGTTCTCCGACAATGTCGCCTTCACCTATCGCGGTTCCTGGTGCGCTGAGGGTGCCAACACCAGTTGGGAGAGCGCGTGGCGCATCACCGGTTCGAAGGGCACCTTGCTTTGGGATGGCGGCGATCGCTTTGACGCCAAAGTCGTTACGGGTCAGGAGGGCTTCATGCGCACCGTTGAACCGGTTGCGGTGCCCGATACCGAAGATCTCGCCGATACGAACGGGCATGCCAGCGTGATCGAGAATTTCATCCGCGCGATCGACGCGGGAGCTGTGCCGGAAACCGACGGCAGCGACAACATCAAGAGCCTTGCCATGGTCTTCGGCGCGATCGACAGCGCGCGGGATGGCAAACGCGTCACCATTGCAGCCTAGGGAGCCTATTTTGATCAACCCAAGCAAATCCATCCGTATTGGCACGATGATCTCTGCCACGAAGGGCGGTGCCGACAGGCGTATCGCCCAGATCGCGGGCATGGGCTTCGAGAGTTTCGAGCCCTTCTTCTGGCAAACGACGAATGGCCAGGACCTCGCCGACCTCGGCAAGCGTTGCGTGGCGGCGGTCGGCGATCGTGACATCACCATCTCCACGATCGGCATGTTCGGCAATCCGTTGGAGACGACCGCGATCGACGAAGAGACCTTGCAGGGCTGGCGAGACTGCATCGACAATGCCCACCACTTCGGCGCGACCTGCGTTGCCGGGTTCACCGGCCGCCTTCGCGGCAAGCCTTTGACCGACAGCCTGCCGCGTTACAGGAAAATCTGGTCCGAGCTGTCGAAACGTGCCGCCGACAAGGGCGTAAGGATTGCATTCGAGAACTGTGCCATGGACGGCAACTGGCATACCGGCGATTGGAACATCGCGCATAATCCGGATGCCTGGGAACTGATCTTCAACGAGACGCCAGACGACCACATCGGGCTCGAATGGGAGCCATGCCATCAAATGGTCTATCTGATCGATCCGCTGCCGCAGATCCGCAAATGGGCAAGCAAGATCTTCCACGTGCACGGCAAGGACGCGACCATCCGCTGGGACGTCATCCGTGAACACGGGATCTTCGGCAAAGAGAAATTCGTCTTCATGCGTACGCCCGGCTTTGGCGACACGAACTGGACCGACGTGATCTCCGAACTTCGGTTGGCTGGTTGGTCCGGCTCGATCGATATCGAAGGCTGGCATGACCCGGTCTATCGCGACGATCTGGAGATGACCGGCCAGGTTCACGGCCTGAATTACCTCAAAACGTGCCGGGGCGGCGACTTCGTCATCGATCCGGTCTGAGACGTGCATGTTGGCCGGCATGGAGGATGCCGGCTCGGGGATAATCAAAGGAGGAGAAAATGGCTATCCGCGGATCCGCAATCCTGGGCGCGCTCGCCCTTGCAGGTGTCTCTCTATTCGGCCTCACCGCCAAGGCGGAGGATGTCACGATCAGCGTCTGGTCGCTCGATCGCGATATTCAACCCGCACCGAACTTGATTTCGGACTTCAACAAGCTGAACACTGGCATCAAGGTCGAGTACCGCCAGATACAGTTTGACGACGTCGTCAGCGAGGCGATGCGCGCCTATTCGACCGGGCAGGCACCCGACATCATCGCTATCGACAATCCTGAGCATGCGCTTTTTTCGTCGCGCGGCGCGTTCCTCGATCTCACCGATATGATCGCCAAGTCGACGGTGGTCAAGACGTCAACCTATTTCCCTGGCCCGCTCGCCTCCACCATGTGGGATGGCAAGAATTACGGTCTTCCCAAGGCCACGAACACGATTGCGCTCTACTACAACAAGGACATGTTCAAGACGAAGGGCCTCGATCCTTCCAAGCCGCCGCAAACCTGGGACGAACTCGTCGATGCGGCTCGCAAGCTGACGGACCCTGCGGCCAACGTTTATGGGATCGCGTTTTCAGCTAAGGCGAATGAGGAGGGGACCTTCCAGTTTCTCCCCTGGGCCCAAATGGCCGGTGGTGGCTACGAGCACATCAATTCGGATGGCGCCGTCAAGGCGCTCGACATCTGGAAGACCATCATTACGGAGAAGCTGGCGTCGCCGGACACGCTCACCCGCGGACAGTGGGATTCGACCGGTACCTTCAACTCCGGCAACGCCGCCATGGTCATCTCCGGCCCGTGGGAGCTCGACCGGATGGTCAAGGAGGCGAAGTTCGACTGGGGTGTCGCTCTGTTGCCCGTGCCTGAGCTCGGTGCGGAGCGTTCATCGGCCATGGGCGATTTCAACTGGGCGATATTCTCCAACACGCAACACCCTGCCGAAGCGTTCAAGGTGCTCGAGTACTTCGTCTCGCAGGACGATCGCATGTTCAAGGACTTCGGCCAGCTTCCCGCCCGTTCCGACATCGCTATTCCGGAGACTGGCGTGCCGCTCAAGGACGCGGCCCTTAAGGTCTTCAATGAGCAGTTGAAATACGCAAAGCCGCGCGGCCCGCACCCGGAATGGCCGAAGATCTCAAAGGCAATCCAGGATGCAATCCAGGCAGCGTTGACGGGACAGATGAGCTCGAAGGAAGCACTCGACCAGGCTGCTGAAAAGATAAAGGCAGTCCTGGGCTAAAGTCTTGGCCAAGGCGGCCTAGAGGCATCCCGCCTGAACCGGAGAGCCGGGCCGCCTTCCGCAAGCGCTCGATTGCATTGAGGCGCTGGGACGGAAACCCGCAAAAACCATGCCGGCTGTGCCGGCGTGGTTCTGGTTGTCTAGTTTGCAGGCCAAGCTGCGTCAGCCCAAATGCGCTGAGGCCTTGGCGGCGGAGGAGCTCATGAAACGCCTTCTATCCAGCATCATCGACGGCCGCGGCTTCGATATCGGCCTCGTGAGCCTGCCGCTCGCCTTCCTGCTAACCCTGTCCGGCCTGCCACTGCTCTACAACATCGCCATGAGCTTCCAGGAGGTGGACATGTTCAGCCTCGGCAGCTTCTGGCGCCCGTTCGTCGGTCTCAAGAACTACCGCGATCTCTTCGCCCAGCCGGAAACCTGGCCGATCCTGGCCAATACCGCGACTTTCGTCGTCGCCTCGATCGCCGGTCAGTTCCTCGTCGGCTTTGGACTGGCGCTGTTCTTTTGGACAAATTTTCCAGGCGCCTCGTGGGTGCGGGGTCTGTTTCTGGTTTCCTGGGTGATGCCTGGCCTCGTGGTTGGCGCGATCTGGAATTGGATCCTGTCGGGTGATTTTGGCGTGCTCAACTTCATACTGAGGGAAACGGGCCTCATCGACAGCAATATCTTCTGGCGCTCGGATCCTGGTTACTCGCTCTGGGCCGTCATCATCGCGAATATCTGGCTCGGTACCTCCTTCAACATGATCCTGATGTCCGTCGGTCTGTCGGCCATTCCGCGGGACCTTTATGAGGCGTCCGAATTGGATGGTGCCAATGTCTGGCAACGCTTCTGGACGATCACGCTGCCGATGATGCGCTCGTCCGTAGGGGCCATCATCGCGCTCGGGCTCATTTTCACGCTGCAGCAGTTCGATCTTTTCGCCTCGATCACCTCCGGAGGGCCGAACAATGCCTCCAACGTCACGCAATACTGGGCCTGGGATCTGTCTTTCCGACAGTACGATTTCGCCAAGGGCGCGACGATCTCGGTGATCATGATCGTCTTTGTGATGATCGCTTCTGTCGTCTACGTGCGTTCGACACGACATGAGGTGCGCGGATGAGCAATGTATCCCGGGATCGCCTGCTTCTCGCAATCGCGATCATTCTCGCCGGCCTTTATCTGTTCCCACTCTACTGGATGTACATCACCACGATCAAATCGGGGTCGGAGATGTTTGCCACTCCGCCGACCTTCTGGCCGAGCGATCCCCAGTGGCAAATCTTCGGCAACGTGTGGCAGAGCCGGAACATGGGCCGGTACATCTGGAACTCCTTGGTCATCGCCTGCGGATCGGTCAGCGTCATCACCGTGCTTGGTGTTGGCTGCGCCTACGTGCTGGCGCGCTATCGCAACATCTGGATCGATATCGGGCTCTTCCTCATCCTCATGTTGCAGGTCCTTCCGGCGTCGCTGATGGTGACGCCGATTTTCGTGGGCTTTTCGCAAGTTGGGTTGCTCAACTATCCGCGGCTTGCCGTCATCCTGGCGATTGCGGCCAAGAGCATGCCGTTCTTCGTCGTCCTGGTGCGCGCGACCTTCATGAGCGTGCCACAGGAACTGGAGGAAGCAGCCCTTGTCGACGGCAACTCCAGGGTCGGCGCATTCTTCAATATCGTCCTGCCGCTCGCACGCAACGGCATCCTCGTCAGTGCGATCCTGATTTTCATGCAGGCCTTTGGCGAGTTCGTCTATTCGAAATCGATGATCCAGGCCGTCGAGCTGCAACCGGCAAGCGTGGGGTTGAACTCCTTCATGGGGCCAAACACCAATGAATGGAACAATATCATGGCCTACGCGGCGATCTACGTGACGCCGATCCTCGCCATTTTCGTCCTCCTGCAACGCCGCATCGTCTCTGGTCTTACCTCGGGAGCGCTCAAATGAATGCCCAGATCGAACTAAGGAACGTCAACAAGTATTATGGTGCCTACCATGCGCTGAAGGACATCGAGCTTTCGATCCGCAAAGGCAGCTTTACAGCTCTCGTCGGTCCGTCAGGTTGCGGGAAGTCGACGTTGTTGCGGTCTCTGGCGGGCCTGGAGAGCATATCGTCCGGTACGCTCAAGATCGCTGGCGAGGTGATGAATGCAGTGCCGCCGCGCAAGCGCGATGTGGCGATGGTGTTCCAGTCCTACGCGCTCTATCCGCACATGACGGTTGAGGAAAACCTGACTTATAGCCTACGCATCAGGGGCGTTGCCAAGGCCGAACGCAAGAAGGCGGCACATGAAGTTGCCGCCGTCACCGGGCTCACGCATCTCCTGGCGCGCTACCCGCGCGAGCTTTCCGGGGGTCAGCGGCAACGCGTAGCGATGAGCCGGGCGATTATCCGGCACCCAAAGGCGTTCCTGTTCGACGAGCCGCTCTCCAATCTTGATGCCGCACTTCGCGTTCATATGCGCAAAGAAATCCGCGCGCTGCACGATCGGCTGGGCGCCACGTCGGTCTATGTCACGCACGATCAGGTGGAAGCGATGACAATGGCGGACCATGTCGTCATCATGCGTGACGGCGTCATCGAACAACAGGGCAGTCCGCTTGAGCTTTATGACCGGCCGGCTAACAAGTTCGTGGCCGGCTTCATTGGATCTCCTGCCATGAATTTCCTGCCCGCGGTCGGCGGTCCGGACGGACGCTCGATCATCCTCGATGTCGGTACCAAACAAACGATCGCCCTTAACCGGACGGTGCAGCCAGGACAGGCCTTGAGCGTCGGCTTGCGTCCGGAGCATATCGAACTTGCGGCAGCCGATGAGGGCATTCTCTCAGCACCAGTGGCAATGATCGAATCGACCGGTGCGACGTGCTTTCTGACAATGGCGACCACGCCCGAGCTGTCGGTGGTCTTCAATGGCCGATCGGTCGCAAGAGCAGGCGACCGGGTCGGACTGAGCTTTGTTCCCGGAAGCATGCATCTTTTTGATGCCGATACCCAGCGCCGCCTTGCTGATTGAAGCCCGAACTATCCAGGCGCGCATCGCCAAAAAAGGAGCCTGTCGACGTCTCGGCCGTGCGTTCCCGGCCAACTCGTCGGTTCTCAGCGGTGGCTCGACCCGCTTCGAGGATCATGCTTTCCCGATCTGAGCGACACGGAGATTATTCGTGCTGCCTTCAGTCGCGAACGGGAATCCGCTGACGATGACAGTTTGAAGGTCCGTCCGACGCCGGTGAGGAACAACGATTTGAGCGTTTCGGGCGAATTTGAAGCCGGCCCGACCGTCGCAACGATCTTGGCCTTGCGGTTGCTGCGTGGGAGCATGATTTCTATCCGATCAGGATTGCGCGTATGTCATTGACGTTTGTGAGTGTTGGCCCGGTGACGACAAGGTCGCCAATCGCCTTGAATGCGGTGTAGCTGTCATGTTGTGAAAGCGCGGTGCGCGGAGCAATGCCGACCAGCTGCAGACGGGTAAGGGTGTCAGGAGTGACGAAAGCACCCGCAGCGTCCTCGACACCGTCGATACCGTCTGTGTCTCCGGCAATTGCCCAGATCGAATTTGCACCACTCAAGCCAATCGCAAGGCTCAGCAGGAATTCGGTGTTGCGGCCGCCACGTCCGGTCGAGCCTTTCGGCAAGGACACGGACGTTTCTCCGCCCGACAGGAGCACGGCTGGTCCCGCAACCGGTAAGCCCTTGTCGCGCGCGGAGAGCGCGATGCCGGCAAAGACTGTACCGACTTCTCTCGCTTCTCCCTCAAGCGCATCGCCAAGGATCAAGGGGCGGATCCCGTGAGATTGCGCAACTTGTGCCGCCGCATGCAGGGCTGTGGACGGTGAGGCTATCAGCCGCGTTTCAGCGTTAATCGGGGCGCTCACCGCCGCGGAGCCGCCACCGTCGAGAACGGCGATCGCTTCCGGTGGAAGAGCGAGTTTGTAGCGCGCGACGATTTCGCGAGCCTCGACAACGCCCGTCTCGTTGGAGACAGTGGGTCCCGAGGCAATTTCGGAAGAGTTGTCGCCCGGGACGTCGGAGATCACGAGCGTGACGACCCTTGCAGGATATGCTGCCTGCGCGAGCCGTCCGCCTTTTATGTTTGAAAGCTGCTTTCGAACGGTGTTCATCTCCGAGATCGTCGCACCGCTGGCAAGCAACATCCGGTTGACCTCCTTCTTGTCGGCCAACGTCATGTTGCCGGCTGGAGCAACCAGCAAAGCGGAACCGCCGCCTGAAATCAGGGCAATGACCAGATCGTCCGGCCCAAGGTCGCGGACCTTCTCAAGGATACGTGTCGCCGCCTCAACGCTCATCGCGTCGGGGACCGGATGGGCCGCTTCGACGATTTCGATGCGCCCGGCAGGAACTGCATGGCCATACCTCGTCACGACTAGTCCGGAAAGTTCAACGTCGCTCCATGCGGCGTCGAGTGCCGCCGCCATCGCAGCCGAAGCCTTTCCCGCTCCGATCACGATGCAGCGGCCCTTGGGCGGATCGGGCAGGTGGTTTGACACCACTCTAACCGGATCCGCGCTGGTGACCGCTGCGTCGAACATTTGACGCAGCGCATCGCGGGCGGATGTATCGCTAAAGGTCATTCGGCAGCAACGAGGATGTTTGAGCCGGCGATCGCCTCGCAAACGGCATCGGTCACCTGCTGTGTGGTGGCGGTGCCGCCGACATCAGGGGTGAGGATGCCTGCCTCGGTGACGCGTTCGACAGCCGTCATCAGTCTTGTCGCAGCGTCTTTTTCTCCAAGATGTTCGAGCATCTGGGCGGCCGTCCAGAAGGTGGCGATGGGGTTGGCGATGCCCTTGCCGGTGATGTCGAAAGCTGAGCCGTGAATCGGCTCGAACATTGATGGGAAGCGACGCTCCGGGTCGATATTGGCAGTCGGTGCGACGCCGAGGGAACCAGCAAGGGCGCCGGCGAGATCCGACAGGATGTCGGCATGCAGGTTGGTCGCTACAATGGTGTCAAGACTTTCCGGCCTCAGCGTCATGCGCACCGTCATCGCGTCGACTAGCATCTTGTCCCAGGTCACATCCGGGAATTCCTTCGAAACTTCGGCAGCGATCTCGTCCCACATGACCATGCCATGCCGCTGCGCGTTCGACTTGGTGACGACGGTCAAGAGCTTGCGCGGCCGCGACTGGGCGAGTTTGAAGGCGTAGCGCATAATGCGGGTAACGCCGACGCGTGTGAAGATGGCAACCTCGGTGCCAACTTCCTCCGGCAGCCCCTTGTGGGCGCGACCGCCGTGGCCCGAGTATTCGCCTTCGGAATTTTCTCGAACGATGACCCAGTCCAGGTCGCCTGGCCCGCAGTTGCGCAGCGGCGGAGTAATTCCTGGGAGTATCTTGGTCGGTCGGACGTTGGCGTACTGGTCAAAGCCCTGGCAGATTGGAAGACGCAGGCCCCAGAGCGTGATGTGATCGGGGACATCCGGCGCACCAACCGCACCAAAGTAGATTGCGTCGAACTTCTTGAGTGTCTCCAAACCATCGGCCGGCATCATGACGCCATGTTTTTTGTAGTAATCCGAGCCCCAGTCAAAGGTTTCGGAGTGGATCTTGAAGTCGCCGCTACGCTTCTCCAGCGCCTCAAGGACCTGAAGACCCGCTGCGATCACTTCCGGGCCAATTCCGTCGGCCGGTATCGCTGCAATTTTGTATTCGCGCATTGTTGTTCTCCAATCTGGATTTCAATGTTGAATGGAAGCCGTCCGAGTGGCCTCGCGGGAGGCCCCGCGAGCAAGGATCAGAGTGACCACTGCCGAAATCACGAGCAGTGCCGCGACGAAGTAGAGACCACCGGCAAAACTCCCTGTCGTGTCCTTGATCCAGCCGATCATCGAGGGGCCGACGAAGCCGCCGAGGTTGCCCAATGAATTGATGGTGGCGATACCAGCGGCTGCGGCCGGGCCTGAGAGGAACATCGTCGGCATGCTCCACAGCGGCGGCTTGGAGGCGCTGATCCCGATGTTCACAAGCGTCAGGGCGATCATCACGGCAAACACAGTCGTCGCACCGGTTGCAAAGACAAGGCCCGCGGCAGCCAGCAGACAGGCACCGACAACGTGCCAAGTGCGTTCGCCGGTCCTGTCGGAATGGCGTGCCCAGACAATCATGCCGATCACAGCAAAAACAGCTGGAATGGAATTGATCAAACCAACGTGGAAAGACGAAAGGCCAAAGCTCTTGATGATCTGTGGTGCCCAGATTCCGAGCGTGTAGAGACCTGCTGACGTGCCAAAGTAGATGAGCGAAAGTGCAAGGACCCTTACATCAGCGAGCCCTGCCCAGATGCCGTGGCTTGCCTTCACCTTGCCGGCCTGTTCCTGCTCCATGGTCTTCACAAGCCAAGCACGCTCGTCGTCGGTAAGCCACTTTGCCTTTTCCGGTCGGTCCGTCAGGAAAAACAATACGACCACACCGAAGATTACCGCCGGAACAGCTTCGATGATGAACATCCACTGCCAGCCGGCCAGGCCCCAGATGCCGTGCATCTCGAGAAGGGCGCCAGAAATCGGCGACCCGATGGCTGTTGCAAGCGGAGCAGCTGCCATAAACATCGCGGTGACCGCCGCTCGGCGACGCGCAGGAAACCAATAGCTCAGATAAAGAATGATGCCTGGGAAGAACCCAGCTTCGGCCACGCCCAGCAAGAAGCGCAGGGTGTAGAAGCTCGTCGTGCCTTGGACCAGCGCCATCGCACCCGATACCAGGCCCCAAGTAATCATCACCCGGGCAATCCAGATGCGGGCGCCGACTTTGTGGAGAATGAGGTTCGACGGCACCTCGAAAAGAAAGTAGCCGAGAAAAAAGATGCCCGCGCCCACGCCGAAGACGGTCGATGAAAATCCAAGGTCCTGGTTCATCGTCAAAGACGCGAAGCCGATGTTCACGCGATCGATGAACGCGATCAGGTAGAGAACCATGATGAATGGCACGATGCGCCATGTGATTTTGCGCAATACGCGCGTCTCCCGGTCGCTCGTCAAAACAAGCTCCTCCCTATGTTCGAACCCGGCGCGTCCTCTCGCGCTTGTCGAGAAGGTTAGTTTCTCCTTTCCTGCGCATGAAGGTTCATGCAATTATATAATTTATTGATATAATGGAGGGCGTGGGGGTGGAACTCGAACAGCTCAGGTGTTTTGTCGCGGTCGCCGAAGAACTGCACTTTGGAAGAGCTGCCCAGAAGACGGGCATGCTGCCTGCTTCGCTCGGCCGGCACATCCGGTTACTGGAAGAATCTTTGCGAACGCAGTTGTTGAGTAGAACAACCCGAAGCGTGAGCCTGACCGATGACGGCGTGTCGCTTTTGCAAGAAGTGCGGCCGCTCCTGGGGCGGCTTGACGAAGTCGCCGAAAAATTTCGTGCAGCCCGACACAGGCCGTCCGCCATACTGCGCATCGGCGCGATCGATAGTGCTGCCGCCGGTCTCTTACCGTTGCTCTTGCAGGATTTTCGGGAGGCGGCGCCTGATGTCATCACCCAGATCATTGAAGACAAGTCTGTCCGGCTTATTCCGAAACTGCTGGCCGGGCGCCTCGACCTTGTTTTGATCCGTCCTCGCGATGGGATCAGCCGCACTCTGAATGTGCAGTTGCTGTTTCATGAAACGGCAGTTGTTGCGGTACCAATGGGGAGTGCTCTTGCTGGACGGTCCGAAATTACCGTCCAGGATCTGGCGGAAGAGCCATTGATCGTGCCAGAACGCCGCTCGCGACCGCACAGTCATGACCTCACAATGGGATTGTTCGCGGACTTTGACATGCGTCCCCGCGTCGCACAAATAGCCGATGAAAAGCAGACGATAATCAATCTGGTTGCCGCCGGAATCGGGTCCGCCATCGTTCCACGCTGGACCTCGAAACTTGCTGTGTCAGGTGTCAGCTACATCCCGCTCGCTCATCCATCGGGATCGCCGATGCATCGACTACCCCTCTCAGCCGCCTGGATGAAAGCGGTGCGAGATCCGTTGCGCGACACGATGCTCGCGTTGTTGCAGCACAATGTCGCGCGATACGCGGAATTTGCGTGAACGCCACGAGCCGTAAAAGGCTGTCACGATCGCGATCCTCGGCCTGCGCGGGGGCCTTAGCCGGTCCACCGCATGGGTAGCTCTCTGAATAGCCCCGAGTTTCGTAGACACCCTCGGGTTAGATTTTCTGCTGCTTCTCGAACTCGACGGGTGACAGCATCCCGTTCCTGACGTGTTTGCG
>NZ_LMEG01000033.1:0-17555 GCF_001426275.1 Ensifer sp. Root423
CGTTCCGATCGCGATGGAAGAAAAGCTGCGCTTCGCAATCCGCGAAGGCGGCCGTACCGTCGGCGCAGGCATCGTTGCCTCGATCGTCGAGTAATCGACTGATTTCAGATCAGTAGAGAGGCCCCGCCGGCAACGGCGGGGCCTTTTTCGTTTCGGTTGTCGCCAGGATTTCGTCGATGAAGGCGCGCTTGCCGTGGGTGTAGATATCCCAATCGCCATTGGCCTGCTCTGCGAGTTGCCGCTTCAGGGCTTCGTAGCGGCTGGCGAGTTCGGGAGCGTCACGCAGCCGGTCCCTGAGCACTAGACGTGCCGCATGGGCGGCGTTGTCGTCTCCACAGAGATAGAGCCGCGTGCCATAGGCAAGCGTTGCCATAGTAAACGTCCACAGGCCGCTTGCGTGCGGGTCGCCGTGAAAGGTGTAGCCTGCGTTGCAGAGGCGAGCGCTGAGCCCCGGCAGCTCCGCTACGTCCGCTACCACCGCATCGATATCGATCTTCGGCTTCGCGGCCAGTCCGGGTATCGCCGTGCTTCCGATGTGGTGGATCTCGCGGACGAAAGGCGAGAGCAGGGCGGTGATGGAAAGCGCCCGCGCCTCAAAGAGCGACGGCCAGAGAGGATCATATTCGACCAGCGTGATGCGCGACATGCGAATCGATTCCGGTGAGGAGAGCTTCTGGCAGGATAGCGAATGCCCGCAGCGCCGCGACCATTTCTGAGTGGCGAGGCAATGACTTGCCTTTCTTTGTGGGGCACTCCGGCCGGCAGGGCAGGGGATAGATGCGATTGAATGCGGATTTTTTCGGATCGGCGTTGAAAGGTGCTTGTCATCCTCCGGCAAACTGAATATGAAGCCGCTGACTTGAGGCGGCGAGACGTTGTTGAACGGGCACGCAGCCGAATAGGGGTATAGCTCAGTTGGTAGAGCGGCGGTCTCCAAAACCGCAGGTCGGGGGTTCGAGCCCCTCTGCCCCTGCCATTCTCTCCAGGCTTGCATAAGAGCTGAGGGTTCGGCAGAGTAAGTTTAAGGATCGGTTAGCCGGTCGACGAAATTCACAGAAAAGACTGATTGGCTCTTGTGGTTTTTAGAATCGGTCTTTATGTAGGGTCCAAACAGACACGCGGTGCGTGGGGCTGAATCATCGGCTTTACGCGCCGTAATGGCGTGAGCATTACATGGCATCCAAAACGAATCCGGTAACGTTTCTGCAGCAGGTTCGCTCTGAAACGTCGAAAGTGACCTGGCCCTCTCGGCGCGAGACGATGATCTCGACGCTGATGGTCTTTGTCATGGTCTTTTTTGCCGCTGCCTTCTTCTTTGCTGCGGACCAGTTGATGGGTTGGGCGATCGGCCTCATCCTCAACGTTGGCGCTTGATTGGGTGGAGGCTAGTATGGCTGCGCGCTGGTACATTGTTCACGCCTATTCGAACTTCGAAAAGAAGGTCGCTGAATCGATCGAGGAAAAGGCCAAGCAGAAGGGTCTCGAGCACCTGTTCGAGAAGATTCTCGTGCCGACCGAGAAGGTTGTCGAAGTGCGTCGCGGCCGCAAGGTTGACGCCGAGCGCAAGTTCTTCCCGGGCTACGTTCTGGTTCGCGCCAACCTGACGGATGAGGCTTTCCATCTCATCAAGAACACGCCGAAGGTAACCGGTTTCCTCGGTACCGACAGCAAGCCGGTTCCGATTCCGGACCATGAAGCCGAGCGCATCCTCGGTCAGGTCCAGGATGGTGTCGAGCGTCCGAAGCCTTCGGTCTCGTTCGAGATCGGCGAGCAGGTTCGCGTTTCCGACGGTCCGTTCGCCTCGTTCAACGGCGTCGTTCAGGATGTCGACGAAGAGCGTTCGCGCCTCAAGGTCGAAGTTTCGATCTTCGGCCGCGCGACCCCGGTCGAGCTGGAATACGGTCAGGTCGAGAAGGTCTGATAAGGCCTTAAAAGGATAGGGTGGGTTTAGGCCCATTCTGGCGGAGAAATCCGCATGCGCGTGGAAGGATGCCGGCCTTAGCCGGGTCGGATGTTCCGTACCACGCAACCGCAGCCGCCGGCCATCGAGGTCGGCAAGAGCCGGGTAACTGGCATAACAGGTCCTTGGAGCGATCCGTCGCGAGGGGATTTTAGAAAGGCAGAGAGAAATGGCTAAGAAAGTTGCAGGCCAGCTCAAGCTGCAGGTGAAGGCTGGGGCGGCCAATCCGTCTCCGCCGATCGGTCCTGCGCTCGGTCAGCGTGGCATTAACATCATGGAATTCTGCAAGGCGTTCAATGCCGCCACGCAGGAAATGGAAAAGGGTATGCCGATCCCGGTCGTCATCACCTATTACCAGGACAAGTCCTTCACCTTCGTCATGAAGCAGCCGCCGGTCAGCTACTTCCTGAAGAAGGAAGCAAAGATCCAGTCCGGCTCGAAGACCCCCGGCAAGGGCGGTTCGGCTGGCAAGCTCACCAAGGCTCAGATCAAGTCGATCGCCGAAGCCAAGATGAAGGATCTCAATGCCGCCGATATCGAAGGCGCAATGGCCATGATCGAGGGCTCTGCCCGCGCTATGGGCCTGGAAGTGGTAGGCTAAGACCATGGCGAAGATTGCAAAGCGAGTACAGAAGTCCCGCGAGGGCGTTGACCCGACGAAGATCTACGGTCTTACCGAAGCCGTCTCGATGGTCAAGGAACGCGCAACTGCCAAGTTCGACGAAACCGTCGAAGTTGCGATGAACCTCGGCGTTGACCCGCGCCACGCTGACCAGATGGTCCGCGGCGTTGTCAACCTGCCGAACGGCACCGGCCGCTCGGTTCGCGTCGCCGTTTTCGCACGTGGCGCCAAGGCTGACGAAGCCAAGGCTGCTGGTGCTGACGTCGTTGGCGCAGAAGAGCTTGTCGAAATCGTCCAGGGCGGCAAGATCGATTTCGATCGCTGCATCGCCACCCCGGACATGATGCCGCTCGTCGGTCGCCTCGGTAAGGTTCTCGGCCCGCGTGGCATGATGCCGAACCCGAAGGTTGGCACGGTTACGATGGATGTCGCTGGTGCCGTCAAGGCTTCCAAGGGCGGCGCCGTTGAGTTCCGCGTCGAGAAGGCCGGTATCGTTCACGCTGGCATCGGCAAGGCGTCCTTCGACGCCAAGGCACTGGAAGAAAACATCCGTGCTTTCGCTGACGCCGTGATCAAGGCAAAGCCGACCGGCGCCAAGGGCAACTACGTCAAGCGCGTCGCGATTTCG
Organism: Ensifer sp. Root423; assembly: GCF_001426275.1. Classification (NCBI taxonomy): domain Bacteria; kingdom Pseudomonadati; phylum Pseudomonadota; class Alphaproteobacteria; order Hyphomicrobiales; family Rhizobiaceae; genus Ensifer; species Ensifer sp. Root423. Next base: position 3,211 of record NZ_LMEG01000033.1, read on the forward strand.
TCGACCATGGGCCCGGGCCTCAAGATCGACCCGGCCACGCTCAGCGTCGCCTAAAGAATTTTCGGGCTTCGGCCCGGGAAAGAGTTTCCGGCCCTTCGGGGCCGGAAATCCGGATTTCGATCCGGAACTCCTGTCCGAGATTGCGGGTGGTTATACCTTAATCACTTCGGCCTGCATGAGACGGGTAAGATCTGAATTTCGCCATGACGCCGGAGGCGTCGAAATTCGGTTCGAACCTCGCTTGCCTTGTGTCAGACCCGGCTCTTCCGGGAACGCCAAGGGACAGGATCCTTAAGCGTTATCAGGGATCGAGCTCGATCTCGGGTGACAAAGGCAAACCCGATGGGGCTGCATTATTGCAACCCTGTCTACTGGAGACAGACAGTGGAAAGAGCGGAAAAACGCGAATTCGTCACGGAGCTGAACGAAGTCTTCAAGGCTTCCGGTTCGGTTGTCGTGGCCCACTATGCTGGTGTCACAGTTGCGCAGATGAACGACTTCCGTTCGAAGATGCGCGCTGCTGGCGGCACCGTCAAAGTCGCGAAAAACCGCCTGGCCAAGATCGCTCTTCAGGGCACCGAGTCGGAAGGGATGACCAATCTCTTCAAGGGTCAGACGCTGATCGCATACAGCGAAGACCCGATCACGGCTCCTAAGGTTGTCATGGATTTCGCCAAGACCAACGACAAGCTCGTTGTTCTCGGTGGCGCCATGGGCACGACCACGCTCAACGCCGAAGCAGTCAAGTCGCTTGCGACCCTGCCTTCGCTCGACGAGCTGCGCGCAAAGCTGCTGGGCCTTCTCAATGCCCCGGCAACCCGCGTCGCAACGGTTGTTCAGGCACCGGCAAGCCAGCTTGCTCGCGTGTTCTCGGCCTATGCCAAGAAGGACGAAGCCGCCTAAGGCGGATTTTCGCTGTTGTATTTAAAACCAGTTCGAACCGAACAAAAGGAAAAGTAAAATGGCTGATCTCGCAAAGATCGTTGAAGACCTCTCCTCGCTGACCGTTCTGGAAGCTGCTGAGCTTTCCAAGCTGCTCGAAGAGAAGTGGGGCGTTTCGGCTGCTGCTCCGGTAGCTGTCGCTGCTGCTGGCGGCGCTGCTGCTCCGGCTGCTGCTGAAGAAGAAAAGACCGAGTTTGACGTTATCCTCGTTGACGCTGGCGCCAACAAGATCAACGTCATCAAGGAAGTTCGCGGCATCACCGGCCTCGGCCTCAAGGAAGCCAAGGACCTGGTCGAAGGCGCTCCGAAGCCGGTTAAGGAAGCAGTTTCCAAGGCTGAAGCTGCTGACCTCAAGAAGAAGCTCGAAGACGCTGGCGCCAAGGTTGACGTCAAGTAATTCGGCTACATGCAAGGGGAGGTGGCCTTTTCAGGCCGCCTCTCTTTGACCGTTTTTAGAACATATTACCCAAAAGCCTGTCGAAAAACGGCTTTTGGGTAATGGGTTCTTCAAGAGGATGGTCTCGAACGGAAGGCAGCACAGCAATCCGCGCTGAGCGTTTTTCGTTGGTTGGACGAGATTGAACTACTCATTGATTGACGGGGTCGACTGGCCATCGGTTCCCGTCCGTTGCAGGCCCGGATGCAAGATTGACAAGGAGCGACGATGGCTCAGACCCTTTCGTTTAACGGTCGCAGGCGCGTACGCAAGTTTTTTGGTAAAATTCCAGAAGTCGCAGAAATGCCGAACCTCATCGAGGTTCAAAAGGCATCCTACGACCAGTTTCTGATGGTTGAAGAGCCCAAGGGCGGTCGCCCTGATGAAGGGCTCCAAGCTGTTTTCAAGTCCGTTTTCCCGATCAAGGACTTCTCGGGCGCATCGATGCTTGAATTCGTTTCGTACGAATTCGAGCCGCCGAAGTTCGACGTCGAAGAATGCCGTCAGCGCGATCTGACCTACGCAGCGCCGCTCAAGGTGACGCTGCGCCTCATCGTGTTCGATATCGACGAGGATACCGGCGCGAAGTCGATCAAGGACATCAAGGAACAGAACGTCTACATGGGCGACATGCCGCTCATGACCGACAACGGTACCTTCATCGTCAACGGCACCGAGCGCGTCATCGTTTCGCAGATGCACCGTTCGCCGGGCGTGTTCTTCGACCACGACAAGGGCAAGAGCCACTCGTCGGGCAAGCTGCTGTTTGCGGCCCGTGTCATTCCTTACCGCGGTTCCTGGCTCGACATCGAGTTCGATGCCAAGGATATCGTTCATGCCCGTATCGACCGTCGCCGCAAGATTCCGGTGACGTCGCTGCTGATGGCGCTCGGAATGGACGGCGAGGAAATCCTCGACACCTTCTACACGAAGTCGCTCTACCAGCGCGACGGCGAAGGCTGGCGCGTGCCGTTCCAGCCGGACGCCCTTAAGGGCCAGAAGGCCATCACCGAGATGGTCGACGCCGACACCGGCGAAGTCGTTGTCGAAGCTGGCAAGAAGCTGACCCCGCGTCTGCTGCGCCAGCTGCAGGAAAAGGGCCTGAAGGCGCTCAAGGCGACCAATGATGACCTCTACGGCAACTACCTTGCCGAAGACGTCGTCAACTACAGCACCGGCGAGATCTATCTCGAAGCCGGCGACGAAATCGACGAGAAGACCCTTCCGGTCATCCTCTCGGCTGGTTTCGACGAGATCCCGGTTCTCGACATCGACCACATCAATGTAGGCGCCTACATCCGCAACACGCTGACCGTAGACAAGAACGAGAACCGTCAGGACGCCCTGTTCGACATCTACCGCGTCATGCGTCCGGGTGAACCGCCGACCATGGATTCCGCGGAAGCCATGTTCAACACGCTGTTCTTCGATGCCGAGCGCTACGACCTTTCGGCCGTCGGTCGCGTCAAGATGAACATGCGTCTCGACCTCGAAGTTGCCGACACCGTGCGCATCCTGCGCAAGGAAGACATCCTGGCTGTCGTCAAGATGCTCGTCGAGCTGCGTGACGGCAAGGGCGAGATCGACGACATCGACAACCTCGGCAACCGCCGTGTTCGTTCGGTCGGCGAGCTCATGGAGAACCAGTACCGTCTCGGCCTGCTCCGCATGGAGCGCGCGATCAAGGAACGCATGTCCTCGATCGAAATCGACACGGTCATGCCGCAGGACCTGATCAACGCGAAGCCGGCTGCGGCCGCCGTTCGCGAGTTCTTCGGCTCCTCGCAGCTGTCGCAGTTCATGGACCAGGTGAACCCGCTTTCGGAAATCACCCACAAGCGCCGTCTTTCGGCTCTTGGCCCGGGTGGTCTGACCCGCGAGCGCGCCGGCTTCGAAGTCCGCGACGTTCACCCGACCCACTACGGCCGTATTTGCCCGATCGAAACGCCGGAAGGCCCGAACATCGGTCTGATCAACTCGCTTGCAACCTTTGCCCGCGTCAACAAGTACGGCTTCATCGAAAGCCCGTACCGCAAGATCGTTGACGGCAAGGTGACGAACGACGTCGTCTATCTCTCCGCAATGGAAGAGGCGAAGTACCACGTTGCCCAGGCAAACTCGGTTCTCGAGAACGATGGCTCGTTCGCTGAAGAGTTCGTTGTTTGCCGTCACGCCGGCGAAGTTATGCTGGCGCCGCGCGACAACATCAACCTGATGGACGTTTCGCCGAAGCAGCTCGTTTCGGTCGCAGCGGCGCTCATCCCGTTCCTCGAGAACGACGACGCCAACCGCGCACTGATGGGCTCGAACATGCAGCGTCAGGCCGTGCCGCTGCTGCGCGCCGAAGCACCGTTCGTCGGTACCGGCATGGAGCCGGTCGTTGCCCGTGACTCCGGCGCTGCTATTGCAGCCCGTCGTGGCGGTGTCGTCGACCAGGTTGACGCGACGCGTATCGTTATCCGCGCCACCGAAGACCTCGATCCGTCGAAGTCGGGCGTCGATATCTACCGTCTGCAGAAGTTCCAGCGCTCGAACCAGAACACCTGCGTCAACCAGCGCCCGCTGGTCACCGTCGGTGACATCCTGAACAAGGGTGACATCATCGCTGACGGTCCGTCGACCGACCTCGGTGACCTGGCTCTCGGCCGCAACGCGCTCGTCGCGTTCATGCCGTGGAACGGCTACAACTACGAAGACTCGATCCTGCTCTCCGAGCGGATCGTGCGCGACGACGTGTTCACCTCCATCCACATCGAAGAATTCGAAGTGATGGCGCGTGACACCAAGCTGGGTCCGGAAGAAATCACCCGCGACATTCCGAACGTTTCGGAAGAAGCGCTGCGCAACCTTGACGAAGCCGGTATCGTTTATATCGGTGCAGAGGTTCAGCCGGGTGACATCCTCGTCGGCAAGATCACGCCGAAGGGCGAAAGCCCGATGACGCCGGAAGAAAAGCTTCTGCGCGCCATCTTCGGTGAAAAGGCCTCCGACGTTCGCGACACCTCGATGCGCATGCCCCCGGGCACCTTCGGTACCGTCGTCGAAGTTCGCGTCTTCAACCGCCACGGCGTTGAGAAGGACGAGCGCGCGATGGCGATCGAGCGCGAGGAAATCGAACGCCTCGCCAAGGACCGCGACGACGAACAGGCGATCCTGGACCGCAACGTCTACGCCCGTCTCGTCGACATGCTGCGTGGCCACACGGCCGTTGCCGGCCCGAAGGGCTTCAAGAAGGGCACCGAGCTTTCGAACCTCGTCGTCAGCGAATACCCCCGCTCGCAGTGGTGGATGTTCGCCGTCGAAGACGAAAAGGCTCAGGGCGAGATCGAAGCTCTGCGCGCCCAGTACGACGAATCCAAGTCGCGCCTCGAACAGCGCTTCATGGACAAGGTCGAGAAGGTCCAGCGCGGCGACGAAATGCCTCCGGGCGTCATGAAGATGGTCAAGGTCTTCGTCGCTGTGAAGCGCAAGATCCAGCCGGGTGACAAGATGGCCGGCCGTCACGGCAACAAGGGCGTTGTGTCGCGTATCGTACCGATCGAAGACATGCCGTTCCTGGAAGACGGCACGCATGTCGACGTCGTTCTGAACCCGCTCGGCGTGCCTTCGCGCATGAACGTCGGCCAGATCCTCGAAACCCACCTTGGCTGGGCTTGCGCCGGCATGGGTCAGAAGATCGGCGCGATGCTCGACGCCTACAAGGCAGGTGCCGATATCCAGCCGCTGCGCGACACCATCGACAGCGTCATCGGGTCGGGCCCGAAGGGTGAGCCGATCAAGCAGTACGACGACGAGTCGATCGTGCGCCTGGCCGAGCAGACCCGTCGCGGCGTTTCGATCGCAACGCCGGTCTTCGACGGTGCTGTCGAAGCCGACGTCAACGAGATGCTGGAGCAGGCAGGTCTGAAGGTGACCGGTCAGTCGACGCTCTATGACGGCCGTACCGGCGATCAGTTCGACCGCCAGGTGACCGTGGGCTACATCTACATGTTGAAGCTCAACCACCTGGTCGACGACAAGATCCACGCCCGTTCGATCGGTCCGTACTCGCTCGTCACCCAGCAGCCGCTCGGTGGTAAGGCGCAGTTCGGCGGTCAGCGCTTCGGGGAAATGGAGGTCTGGGCGCTCGAAGCGTACGGCGCCGCCTACACCCTGCAGGAAATGCTGACGGTCAAGTCGGACGACGTTGCCGGTCGTACGAAGGTCTACGAAGCGATCGTCCGTGGCGACGATACCTTCGAAGCGGGCATTCCGGAGAGCTTCAACGTTCTCGTCAAGGAAATGCGCTCGCTGGGCCTTTCGGTCGAGCTCGAAAACTCGAAGGTCGACGAGGCTGGCGCGGCGCAGTTGCCCGACGCAGCCGAGTAAAGAGACCCAAGGTGCGTGCCGCTCATGCGGCGCGCACCGTTTCCGCCGGGAGACGCTGACGTCTCCGGCAGGAACGAAGCCGCAGCCAATGCGGTTTTAGCTGTTTATGGGGCAGGGGCCGGCGCCCGGGATTTGTCGGCACCCTCGCCAAGCTCAGGGCGTAAAGCCCGTAAAGGAGACAGGCATGAACCAAGAGGTCATGAATCTTTTCAATCCGCAGGTGCCTGCACAGACCTTCGATTCCATTCGGATTTCGATCGCCTCGCCGGAGAAGATTCTTTCCTGGTCTTACGGTGAGATCAAGAAGCCGGAGACGATCAACTACCGCACGTTCAAGCCGGAACGCGACGGTCTGTTCTGCGCGCGCATCTTTGGACCGATCAAGGACTACGAGTGCCTGTGCGGCAAGTACAAGCGCATGAAGTACAAGGGCATCATCTGCGAAAAGTGCGGCGTCGAAGTGACGTTGTCGCGCGTTCGCCGTGAGCGCATGGGCCACATCGAGCTCGCCGCTCCCGTTGCCCACATCTGGTTCCTGAAGTCGCTGCCGAGCCGCATTTCGACGCTGCTCGACATGACGCTGAAGGATGTCGAGCGCGTTCTGTACTTCGAAAACTACATCGTCACCGAGCCGGGTCTGACGTCGCTGAAGGAAAACCAGCTCCTCAGCGAAGAAGACTACATGCTCGCCGTCGACGAGTTCGGCGAAGACCAGTTCACCGCCATGATCGGCGCCGAAGCGATCTACGAAATGCTCGCTTCAATGAACCTGGAAAAGATCGCCGGCGACCTGCGCGCCGAGCTCGCTGAGACGACCTCGGATCTGAAGCAGAAGAAGCTGATGAAGCGGCTGAAGATCGTCGAGAACTTCATGGATTCCGGCAACCGCCCGGAATGGATGATCATGAAGGTCGTTCCGGTGATCCCCCCGGATCTGCGTCCGCTCGTGCCGCTCGACGGCGGCCGTTTCGCGACCTCGGATCTGAACGATCTCTATCGCCGCGTCATCAACCGTAACAACCGTCTGAAGCGCCTGATCGAACTGCGCGCCCCGGGCATCATCATCCGCAACGAAAAGCGCATGCTGCAGGAATCTGTCGATGCGTTGTTCGACAACGGCCGTCGTGGCCGCGTCATCACCGGCGCCAACAAGCGTCCGCTGAAGTCGCTGTCCGACATGCTCAAGGGCAAGCAGGGCCGCTTCCGTCAGAACCTGCTCGGCAAGCGCGTCGACTATTCCGGCCGTTCGGTCATCGTGACCGGCCCGGAGCTGAAGCTGCACCAGTGCGGCCTGCCGAAGAAGATGGCGCTCGAGCTGTTCAAGCCGTTCATCTACGCGCGTCTTGACGCCAAGGGCTTCTCGTCCACCGTCAAGCAGGCAAAGAAGCTCGTCGAAAAGGAAAAGCCGGAAGTCTGGGATATCCTCGACGAGGTCATCCGCGAGCACCCGGTTCTCCTGAACCGTGCGCCGACGCTGCACCGCCTGGGCATCCAGGCCTTCGAACCGACCCTGGTCGAAGGCAAGGCGATCCAGCTGCACCCGCTCGTCTGCACGGCCTTCAACGCCGACTTCGACGGTGACCAGATGGCCGTTCACGTGCCGCTGTCGCTCGAAGCTCAGCTCGAAGCCCGCGTGCTGATGATGTCGACCAACAACATTCTGCACCCGGCAAACGGCGCGCCGATCATCGTTCCGTCGCAGGACATGGTTCTCGGTCTCTACTACTTGTCGATCCTGAACCAGAACGAGCCGGGCGAAGGCATGGCGTTCTCGGACATGGGCGAGTTGCACCACGCGCTCGAAACCAAGGCCGTGACGCTGCACGCCAAGATCCGTGGCCGCTTCAAGACCGTCGACGCCGAGGGCAACCCGGTTTCGAAGATCTATGAAACCACGCCTGGCCGCATGATCATCGGCGAGCTGCTGCCGCGCAACGTCAACGTGCCGTTCGATACCTGCAACCAGGAAATGACCAAGAAGAACATCTCCAAGATGATCGACACGGTCTACCGTCATTGCGGCCAGAAGGACACGGTCATCTTCTGCGACCGCATCATGCAGCTCGGCTTCGCCCATGCCTGCCGCGCCGGCATTTCGTTCGGCAAGGACGACATGGTCATCCCGGACACCAAGGTGAAGATCGTCGGCGACACTGAAGCGCTCGTGAAGGAATACGAGCAGCAGTACAATGACGGCCTCATCACCCAAGGCGAAAAGTACAACAAGGTTGTCGACGCCTGGGGCAAGGCGACGGAAAAGGTCGCCGAAGAAATGATGGCCCGCATCAAGGCGGTCGAGTTCGACGACAATGGTCGCCAGAAGCCGATGAACTCGATCTACATGATGTCGCACTCGGGTGCTCGTGGTTCTCCGAACCAGATGCGCCAGCTGGGCGGTATGCGTGGCCTCATGGCCAAGCCGTCGGGCGAAATCATCGAGACGCCAATCATCTCGAACTTCAAGGAAGGCCTGACCGTTAACGAGTACTTCAACTCGACCCACGGTGCCCGTAAGGGTCTGGCAGACACTGCCTTGAAAACCGCGAACTCCGGTTACCTGACCCGCCGTCTCGTCGACGTCGCGCAGGATTGCATCGTCAACTCCGTCGATTGCGGCACCGACAAGGGCCTCACCATGACGGCGATCGTCGATGCCGGTCAGGTCGTGGCTTCGCTTGGCGCTCGTATTCTCGGTCGTACGGCTTTGGACGACATCGATCACCCGGTCACGGGCGCTCGCATCGTCGACGCCGGCCGGATGATCCTTGAACCGGATGTCATCGAGATCGAGAAGGCTGGTATTCAGTCGATCCGCATCCGCTCGGCGCTGACCTGCGAAATCCAGACGGGCGTTTGCGGCGTCTGCTACGGCCGCGACCTGGCTCGTGGTACGCCGGTCAACATGGGCGAAGCGGTTGGCGTTATCGCCGCACAGTCGATCGGTGAACCGGGCACCCAGCTCACCATGCGTACCTTCCACTTGGGTGGTACGGCGACCGTGGTTGACCAGTCGTTCCTCGAAGCGTCCTACGAAGGTACGGTTCAGATCAAGAACCGCAACATGCTGCGCAACTCTGACGGCGTTCTCGTCGCCATGGGTCGTAACATGGCCGTCCAGATCCTGGATGAACGTGGCGTCGAGCGGTCCTCGCAGCGCGTTGCCTACGGTTCGAAGATCCTCGTCGACGACGGCGACAAGGTGAAGCGCGGTCAGCGTCTCGCCGAATGGGACCCCTACACCCGTCCGATGATGACGGAAGTGGAAGGTACCGTTCACTTCGAAGACGTCGTCGACGGCATCTCGGTTCTGGAAGCGACCGACGAGTCCACCGGCATCACCAAGCGTCAGGTTATCGATTGGCGTTCGACGCCGCGCGGTACGGACCTGAAGCCGGCGATCGTCATCAAGGACAAGAACGGCGCAGTCATGAAGCTGTCGCGTGGTGGCGACGCCCGCTTCATGCTTTCGGTTGACGCCATTCTGTCGGTCGAACCGGGCACGAAGGTTTCGCAGGGTGACGTGCTTGCACGTTCGCCGCTCGAAAGCGCCAAGACCAAGGACATCACCGGTGGTCTGCCGCGCGTTGCCGAACTGTTCGAAGCACGTCGTCCGAAGGATCACGCCATCATCGCTGAGATCGATGGTACGATCCGCTTCGGCCGCGACTACAAGAACAAGCGTCGCGTTCTGATCGAGCCGGCGGAAGACGGTGTCGAGCCGGTCGAATACCTGATCCCGAAGGGCAAGCCCTTCCATCTTCAGGATGGCGACTACATCGAAAAGGGCGACTACATCCTCGACGGCAACCCGGCGCCGCACGACATCCTGGCGATCAAGGGCGTGGAAGCACTTGCTTCCTACCTGGTCAACGAAATCCAGGAAGTCTACCGACTGCAGGGCGTTGTCATCAACGACAAGCACATCGAGGTGATCGTCCGTCAGATGCTGCAGAAGGTTGAAATCACCGACGCCGGTGACTCGACCTACATCGTCGGCGACAACGTCGATCGCATCGAGCTCGAAGACGTCAATGACGGCCTGATCGAACAGGGCAAGAAGCCGGCTTACGGCGATCCGGTCCTGCTCGGCATCACCAAGGCCTCGCTGCAGACGCCGTCGTTCATCTCGGCAGCGTCGTTCCAGGAGACCACGAAGGTCCTGACGGAAGCCGCAATCGCCGGCAAGACCGACGGCCTGCAGGGTCTGAAGGAAAACGTCATCGTCGGCCGTCTGATCCCGGCCGGTACCGGCGGCACGATGACCCAGATCCGTCGCATCGCAACCGCGCGCGACGAAATGATCCTGGAAGAGCGTCGTCGCGGCACCGGTGCAGACGTGGCAACGCCGATGCTCGCCGATCTCGCAAGCGAGAACGCGGCAGCCGAATAATGGGGGAGGGCGTGTTCGCCCTCCAACCTCACAAAATAAGAAGCCGCCGAGAGCGATCTCGGCGGCTTCTTCTTTTGCAAATACGGTCTTGGGAGCTGGTGCGATGGGCGGTCTTGCAGCGTCTCAGCTGAAGCGGATGATCGCGACTTCGCCTTCGAGCGCACCCTGATAGGCGGACGCGTGCGGCTCTTCGCTCGGAACGTCGGTCAATGTGCCGATCTGGTCCAGGTCGGCCTCGAGAAAACCTTCTTCTGCAAGCGCGTTGAGCGCTTCGCGTACCGCGGTATCGTCGTCGGGCGCCTTCAGCATTACGTGAATGTCCACGCCGTCCTCGTCGCCGTCGGTCTCGTAGGCCTTGCCGATGATGATGAACACCATCGGCTCGTCCGGGGCATTGTCGTTGTCTGGGGTGACGGCCATTTTGTTTCCTTTCGAATGGGTTTGGTGCGACCTTAGCTTCCTTTTTGAATCAGCGCGATGGAAATGCAATGCCGCGCGGACGCTTCCGTTGAGAGCGAGTCGATCATCGTGGAAAACCCCCACAAAGTGGTTGCCGATTCCTTAATCCCGTCAGACACTCCGGGCACAGAAGGGCAGATGAGGCGGGCGCCAGGCGCCAAACCATGTGCAAAAGCCTTGTTTTTCAGGCATGCCGGGCGAACGCGTCCGGGAATATTTCTTAATTGCCCTTGACTGTTCGCCTTGAAATCAGTACACCCCGCCGCATCGGAGCCCATGTGAGGCTGGCTGGTTCGGAACGTCGCGTTCTGAAGTTCGCCTCAAACAAGGTTCGAAACGCACGCTGACGACTACAATGCTGCACGCACGACGCACGAAATAGTGCGTCCTCTGCTTTATTTGGGGCCATCTGCGGAAAAGGCGGATCGGCCCTTGTTTTGCGCATTTCATGAGGCGTTCGAAACTGCCGGCGACGGCAACGATCCGCCCGCAAGGGTAATGTGACAAGATTTTGCAAGGGATGGGTATATGCCTACCGTAAACCAGCTGATCCGTAAGCCTCGTCAGGCACAGGTAAAGCGCAACAAGGTTCCTGCTCTGCAGGAAAACCCGCAGAAGCGTGGCGTTTGCACCCGCGTTTACACGACGACCCCGAAGAAGCCGAACTCGGCTCTGCGTAAGGTTGCCAAGATTCGTCTGACGAACGGCTTCGAAGTCATCGGCTACATTCCGGGTGAAGGCCACAACCTTCAGGAACACTCGGTCGTGATGATCCGTGGCGGCCGCGTTAAGGACCTTCCGGGTGTTCGTTATCACATCATCCGCGGTGTTCTCGATACCCAGGGCGTCAAGAACCGCAAGCAGCGCCGTTCGAAGTACGGTGCGAAGCGTCCGAAGTAATTCGGTTTTGAAAATCCCGGCGCTGCGCGAGGTCCTCCGCGTGGTAGAGCGCTAAATAGTTTGAAGAGACGAGAAGTATGTCCAGACGTCATAGAGCAGAAAAGCGTGAGATCAACCCGGATCCGAAGTTCGGTGATCTGGTTGTCACGAAGTTCATGAATGCGATCATGCTGCACGGCAAGAAGTCGGTCGCTGAAACCATCGTTTACGGTGCGTTCGATGCGGTTCAGGCCAAGCTGAAGCAGGAGCCGATCGCTGTATTCCATTCCGCGCTCGACAACATCGCGCCGCACGTTGAAGTGCGTTCGCGTCGCGTTGGTGGTGCAACCTACCAGGTTCCGGTCGACGTTCGTCCGGAGCGTCGCCAGGCTCTCGCCATCCGTTGGCTGATCACGGCTGCACGCAAGCGCAACGAAACGACCATGGTTGATCGCCTCTGCGGCGAACTCATGGACGCAGCGAACAACCGTGGTAGCGCCGTGAAGAAGCGCGAAGACACGCACAAGATGGCTGATGCCAACCGTGCGTTCTCGCACTATCGCTGGTAATTCTGGCGCGAACGTCTCAAGAGGCAGTCCACTATGGCACGCGAATACAAAATCGAAGATTACCGTAACTTCGGTATCATGGCGCACATCGACGCCGGCAAGACCACGACGACCGAGCGCATTCTCTACTACACCGGCAAGTCCCACAAGATCGGCGAAGTCCACGACGGCGCCGCTACCATGGACTGGATGGAGCAGGAACAGGAACGCGGCATCACGATCACGTCTGCTGCGACGACCACCTTCTGGAAGGGTCGTGACGGCAAGGCTCGCCGCTTCAACATCATCGACACCCCCGGCCACGTTGACTTCACCATCGAAGTCGAGCGTTCGCTGCGCGTTCTCGACGGCGCCATCGCGCTGCTCGACGCCAACGCCGGTGTTGAGCCGCAGACGGAAACCGTCTGGCGTCAGGCGGAAAAGTACAACGTTCCGCGCATGATCTTCTGCAACAAGATGGACAAGACCGGCGCGGACTTCTACCGCTCGGTCGAGATGATCAAGACCCGTCTGGGCGCGATCGCCGTCGTCATGCAGCTGCCGATCGGCGCTGAAACCGAGTTCAAGGGTGTTATCGACCTGGTCGAGATGAACGCTCTCGTCTGGCGCGACGAATCGCTCGGCGCCCAGTGGGACGTCGTCGAGATTCCGGACGACATGAAGGACAAGGCCGAAGAATATCGCGAGAAGCTGATCGAGACCGTTGTCGAGATCGACGAAGCCGCGATGGAAGCCTACCTCGAAGGCAACATGCCCTCGAACGACAAGATCCGCGAACTCGTTCGCCGCGGCACCATCGACGTGAAGTTCCACCCGATGTTCTGCGGTACCGCGTTCAAGAACAAGGGCGTTCAGCCGCTTCTCGACGCGGTTGTCGACTACCTGCCGTCGCCGCTCGACATTCCGGCGATCAAGGGCATCGACGCCAAGACCGAAGCCGAGATCGAGCGTCACGCTGACGACGCCGAGCCGCTTTCGATGCTCGCGTTCAAGATCATGAACGACCCCTTCGTCGGTTCGCTGACCTTCGCACGCATCTATTCGGGCAAGCTCGAAAAGGGCTCGTCTGTCATGAACACGGTCAAGGACAAGCGCGAGCGCGTCGGCCGTATGCTGCAGATGCACTCGAACTCGCGTGAAGACATCGAAGAAGCCTTCGCAGGCGACATCGTTGCTCTTGCCGGTCTCAAGGAAACCACCACGGGTGACACGCTTTGCGATCCGCTGAAGCCGGTTATCCTCGAGCGCATGGAATTCCCGGAGCCGGTCATCCAGATCGCGATCGAGCCGAAGTCCAAGGGCGACCAGGAAAAGATGGGCCTCGCGCTCAACCGCCTGGCAGCTGAAGACCCGTCGTTCCGCGTCAAGACCGACCAGGAATCCGGCCAGACGATCATCGCTGGCATGGGCGAACTTCACCTCGACATCATCGTCGACCGTATGCGTCGCGAGTTCAAGGTTGAAGCCAACGTTGGTGCTCCGCAGGTTGCCTACCGCGAAACCATCACGCGTCAGCACGAAGAAGACTACACGCACAAGAAGCAGTCCGGTGGTACCGGTCAGTTCGCGCGCGTCAAGATCGTGTTCGAACCGAACCCGGATGGCGAAGATTTCGTCTTCGAATCCAAGATCGTCGGTGGTGCTGTTCCGAAGGAATACATCCCGGGCGTTCAGAAGGGTATCGAAAGCGTTCTGTCTTCGGGTCCGCTCGCTGGCTTCCCGATGCTCGGCGTCAAGGCGACGCTCATCGACGGTGCATTCCACGACGTCGACTCGTCGGTTCTCGCCTTCGAAATCGCATCGCGTGCTTGCTTCCGTGAAGCGGCCAAGAAGGCTGGTGCACAGCTTCTCGAGCCGATGATGAAGGTCGAAGTCGTAACGCCGGAAGACTACGTCGGCGACGTTATCGGCGACCTGAACTCCCGCCGTGGCCAGATCCAGGGCCAGGAATCGCGTGGCGTTGCCGTTGTGATCAACGCAAACGTTCCGCTGGCGAACATGTTCAAGTACGTCGACAACCTGCGCTCCATGTCTCAGGGCCGCGCGCAGTACACGATGACCTTCGATCACTACGCGCCGGTTCCGTCGAACGTCGCGCAGGAAATCCAGGCGAAGTATTCCGGTCAGAAGTGACCGGAATACCAAGACGCTGACAGAAGTTAAAAGTTTTCCCCGGTAGGGGATAGAAAACGGAGAGCCGGAAATGGCAAAGAGCAAATTTGAGCGCAACAAGCCGCACGTTAACATTGGCACGATTGGCCACGTTGACCATGGCAAGACGTCGCTGACCGCAGCGATCACG
>NZ_LMEG01000034.1:0-320000 GCF_001426275.1 Ensifer sp. Root423
GCGATCATCGCGATCGGGTTGGCAATGCCCTGGCCGGCAATGTCGGGTGCCGAGCCATGCACCGGCTCATAGAGCGCCTTGCGCTTGCCGCTGACACCATCCGGYGCGCCGAGCGAGGCCGAGGGCAGCATGCCGAGCGAGCCGGTGAGCATSGCSGCCACGTCCGACAGCATGTCGCCGAACAGGTTGTCGGTGACGATGACGTCGAACTGCTTGGGCTGGCGCACCAGCTGCATGCCGCCGGCGTCCGCCAGCATGTGCTCGAGCTGGACGTCGGAGTACTTCGCCTTGTGCGTCTCGGTCACCACCTGGTTCCACAACACGCCCGACTTCATGACGTTGCGCTTTTCCATCGAGCAGACGCGGTTGTTGCGGGTGCGGGCCAGCTCGAAGGCGACGCCGGCGATGCGCTCGATCTCGTAGGTGTCATAGACCTGGGTGTCGATGCCACGCTTCTGGCCGTTGCCGAGATCGACGATCTCCTTCGGTTCGCCGAAATAGACGCCACCGGTCAGCTCGCGCACGATCAGRATGTCGAGGCCTTCGACCAGTTCCGGCTTSAGCGACGAGGCGGCGGAAAGCGCCGGGTAGCAGATCGCCGGGCGCAGGTTGGCRAAGAGYTCGAGATCCTTGCGCAGRCGCAGCAGACCGGCTTCCGGGCGAACCTCGTAGGGCACCGCATCCCACTTCGGACCGCCGACGGCGCCGAACAGCACCGCATCGGCGGCAAGCGCCTTTGCCATGTCCTCTTCCGAGATCGCCTGACCGTGGGCGTCATAGGCCGAACCGCCAACCAGGCCCTCGTCCGTCACGAAGCCGGCACCAAGCTCGGCATTCATGTAGGCGATGATTTTGCGGACTTCCGCCATGGCTTCCGGGCCGATGCCGTCGCCGGGNCCCTCGTCCGTCACGAAGCCGGCACCAAGCTCGGCATTCATGTAGGCGATGATTTTGCGGACTTCCGCCATGGCTTCCGGGCCGATGCCGTCGCCGGGCAGAAGGAAGAGGTTGCGCACAGTCATGGATAGTCCTTCTCGCGGGGGGAAAACTCGGCCGCGTTCTAGCGCAACTTCGTATCGAGGGAAATCGGCGAAACGAAAGATTTGTGCGCGCCCGCGAGCGGAACGTTCCCTACGGAACAGCTGATCGGTCGAGGCACTGCGATCATGGCCCAGAAGCCGCGTACCTGCCTGGCCGTCGATCCCTCGAGGAGAAAAACATGCGCAATTTTGTTCACGCCGTCGCCGCCCATATCTGCGCCACGACCAAGAACCTGACCTTTACTTCCGGCAAGCGCTCAGCCGCGTCTTCCTATAGTTGGCTTAGCTTTCCTCTTGACTGAAACGGTGCCTCCGGATCGAATGCGGGTAACACAACTGGGAACCCGCCATGTCCGAGACGCTGCTGATTGGAGCCTTTCTCGCCGCCCTCTCCTACGTCCTTATTCCCGGACCGGCGTTTCTGGCGCTGCTCGGCATCGGCGCCGGCCAGGGGCGCAAGGCAGGCGCCTTGTTCATGGGCGGACACCTTGCCGGTGACGTTCTCTGGTCGACCCTGGCGCTGGTCGCAATCGTCGGCGCGCGCTCCGTCGGCACGACGATTTTCGATATCCTCGGTCTCTTCTGCGGCGCCTATCTCGGCTGGATCGGCTGGACGGCATTGCGCGCACGCCCCGCCGGCGAGAACCGCGCGCTCGTGACAGTCGAGCGTCCTTTGAGGCGCGGACTGATTTTTGGACTCACCAATCCCAAGGGCTATCCGGTAGCGCTCGCAACCTTCACGGCGCTGCTTGCCAGCTCGGCCAACGCGCTCGAGTTCGATGCGCTGCCGGCGCTGCTCGGCGTCTCGCTGATCGGATTTCTCGTGGCCGATCTGATCCTGATCGTCATCATCGGCACCTCCGTCGTGCGGCGTTTCTACCGACGCCACGAACTCGCGATCGTCCGGCTCTCCGGTCTCCTGTTCATCGGCTTTGCCGTTCAGGCGGTCTGGCACGCTGCCCCCGGGCTTCTCGGTTTGCGCAGGCCTTGACGGCAAGCCCCCTCACGACCACCTCCATTGCCTCCGCGTCCTGATGTCATAGATAAGCGACGCCCCTCCCCGGCCCCGCGTCGGACCGCATGCGAAAGGATTTCTGATGACCACCAGCACCCCGCTCAATCCCGCGCTCACCGCATGGACCGGCCACGAAGGCCTGCCGCGTTTCGACCTGGTGAAGGACGAGGATTTTGCTCCGGCGTTCGACGCGGCTTTCAGGGAACATGAGGCGGAGATCGACGCGATTGCCGAAAACCCGGCGGCGCCGACCTTCGAAAACACGATCATTGCGCTGGAGATCGCCGGTGACGAACTGTCGCGCGTATCCTCGATCTTCTGGAACAAGGCCGGCGCCGACACCAACGAGACGATCCAGGCGCTGGAGCGCGATATCGCGCCGAAGATGTCCCGGCACTATTCGAAAATTGGCATGAATGCGGCGCTGTTCAAGCGCATCGACACGCTGTGGGAAGGGCGCGCAGGGCTTGGCCTCGATCTTGAAGCGACGCGCGTACTCGAGCGCCACTGGAAGGGTTTCGTCAAATCCGGCGCCAAGCTCGCAAAGCCGGAGCAGGAGCGGCTGGCAGCGATCAACGAGAAACTCGCCGGTCTCGGCGCCAGGTTCGGGCAGAACGTGCTCGCCGATGAGAAGAGCTGGGTTCTGTTCCTAGAGAGCGAGGAACAGCTCGCCGGCCTGCCGGACTTCCTGCGCGACGCCATGGCGGCGGTTGCCGAAGACCGCGGCCAGAAGGGCAAGTATGCCGTCACCCTGTCGCGCTCGATCATCGAACCGTTCCTGACCTTCTCCGACAATCGCGAGCTTCGCGAGCAGGCCTTCCGCGCCTGGATCGCGCGCGGTGAAAATGGCGGCGACACCGACAATCGCGGGCTGATCGCCGAGATGCTGGCGCTGCGGGCCGAAAAGGCGAAGCTGCTCGGCTATGATAACTTCGCGTCGCTGAAGCTCGACGATACCATGGCGAAGACGCCCACTGCCGTGAACGGCCTGCTGATGCAAGTCTGGGAAAAGGCGGTTGCCCGCGCCCGCGAGGAAGAGGCCGAGCTTGCCCGGCTCGTTGCCGACGAGGGCCGCAATCACGACGTCATGCCCTGGGACTGGCGCCATTACGCCGAGAAGCTCCGCGCCGAGAAGTTCAATTTCTCCGAAGGCGAACTCAAGCCTTACCTGCAGCTCGAAAAGATCATCGAGGCCTGCTTCGATGTCGCCAAGCGTCTGTTCGGCATTACCGCGGCGGAGAAGAAGGGCATTGCCGCCTACCATCCCGACGTGCGCGTCTTCGAGGTCAAGGATGCATCCGGCAAGCTGGTGGCATTGTTCCTTGGCGACTACTTCGCCCGGTCTTCGAAGCGCTCCGGTGCGTGGATGAGTTCGTTCCAGTCGCAGCACAAGCTCAAGCTGAAGAATGGCGCCGAAGGCGAGCTGCCGATCATCTACAACGTCTGCAATTTCGCCAAGCCCGCCGAGGGCAAGCCGGCGCTGCTGTCGCTCGATGATGCCCGAACGCTCTTCCACGAGTTCGGGCACGCATTGCATGGCATGCTATCCAACGTCACCTACCCTTCGGTGTCCGGCACGGGTGTGTCGCGTGACTTCGTCGAGCTGCCGTCGCAGCTTTACGAACATTGGCTGACGGTGCCGGAGATCCTGAAGCGTTATGCGGTGCACTACCAGACCGGCGAGCCGATGCCGCAGGCGCTGCTCGACAAGGTGCTGGCGGCGCGAACCTTCAACTCGGGCTTCGCAACAGTCGAGTTCACGTCGTCCGCACTGGTCGATATGGCCTATCATACGGCCGCGGTGACGGCGGAACCGATGGCGCTCGAAGCCAAGAAGCTCGATGAGATCGGCATGCCGAAATCCATCGTCATGCGCCATCGCAGCCCGCACTTCCTGCACGTCTTCTCGGGCGACGGCTACTCGGCCGGCTACTATTCCTACATGTGGTCGGAAGTGCTCGACGCCGATGCCTTCGCCGCCTTCGAGGAAACCGGCAACGCCTTCGATCCGGCCATGGCCGCCCGCCTCAAGGACAACATCTATTCGGTCGGCGGCTCGATCGATCCGGAGGATGCCTACAAGGCCTTTCGCGGCAAACTGCCGAGCCCGGATGCGATGCTCGCGAAAAAGGGCCTGGCTGCCTGAGCCACGCGGAACTCCGATCACGCCATCCGGCGTGATCGGTTGTTCCAAAGTCCCCGCACTGTCTCGCAAGCAGCCTCGAAGTCGTCGTAATTGCGCAGACTGACAAGGGCGGCAGCCGCCGTCGTAATGATGGTGGTTTCCGCGCGCTCGTCGCGGGCAGCACCAGTCCAAACCGCCTGCCAGTATTCGCGGCTGCTCAAGCCGGTGCGCGGTTCGGCCGGCGGCGCGATTTTCGCGGGAATGATGACGTCGGAGGCTTCGCCGCCGACAAGGCGGAAAAGGGGCGTCTGGCGGTAGGGCGTGAACTCAGCGTGGTCGCGGGTGTTGCCGAGGATCGTCAACTCTCTCGTGCCGAGCAGCATGGCGATGTCGCGGCTGAGCGTGCGGCTCGAGGGATTGGCGACGCCGAGCAGGCTTGTCCGTCCGCCCATCGGATTGATGAGGTGTATGGCGGCGTTTAGCGGCATGCGCATCTCCATCAGCCGATAGAGCCCCAGCAAGCGATAGACCTGCGGCGCAAAGGCCGAGAGCGGCAGATAGGCGATGCCTGCCGACCGAAGCGCTGTCTTGGCGGCCGTGATCGACGTGCAAACCGGGATGCCGGCTGCGGAAGCGGCCACCTCCAGCTTGTGCCGATCCGTACCCTCTTCACCGTAGCTTCCATGCAGCACGACGCGATGCCCGGCATCGACGACAAGCCGTGCCGCATGCAGGAACCAGGGCGCAGTCTTCAATTTGGGCGAGAGGTAGCAGGGCCAATCGAGGTCGGCGATGCCGTTTCCCGGTTCAATTGCGCCGATATGGCGGCGCATGGCGCGCACGAAACCGGCCACCTCCACCGCCGTCGGTCCGCGATAATGCAGCACCGTCATCAGCGCACCGATCTGCACCGGGTCCGCTTCGCCGGCAAGGATGATCGCCAGCGCGTCCTCGGCCTCCTCTTTGCTCAAGGGGCGGCTGCGGCCGGCGCCGGTGCCGACAGTCGCGATGCAGCGAGCCAATCGTCGTTCAGGGGCGGCATCGTCGCCGATTTCGGCCAGCTTTGCGGCGAACTGTTCCGGTGCCGGCTCCCCCTCAAGCAGGCGGCTTGGCCGGACCGCCAGCGGTGGTGCGTCGGTCAGTGCCTGCCCTTCCCAGCCGGCGTGACCTGTCTGTGTGGGTGCGGACGCGGAGCCAGCGGCGCGTGCGTCAAGCAGGGCTTCGGTCTCTGCGGCAAGAGCGCGCACGCGTAGCCGCAGAGACTCGGCAAGCGGGGTCGGGCGCAGGCCATGACCTGTGCGCAGGAACAGCGGATCGGCATAGTCCTCACGCAATTGACCGAGCAAGCGGCTCATTGCCGAGGGCTGCAGACCGACGCTTGAAGCGGCACGGCTGACGCTGTTTTCGCGTAGCAGTGCGTCCAGCGCCAGGAGCAGGCGCAGCTTGCTCAGATCCGTCTGACGTTCGTTGGAGGCCGACGCGCCTCCTGTCACGCTCGCCGTTGCTTTCGCCATGGTTCCGTCCCGCCTTTCTGTCTCATCCGGCATATTCGCGGGCGCTGTTTTGCGTCGTTTCGTATTTGGAACGGTTCCAAAACAGCGTCGTTGACCGTCTCCCTCGCCAATAACTAAGTGGAGTTCATTACTCAAGATATATGCGGGGCGAAGATGATGAAGCGGATGGGGCCTGAGACCGAAACCGAGGAGCAGCGGCAAGGGGACCGCTGGAACCGGTGCGGCTCGGCCGGATGGTCACATCGTTTCGTCTGCGCCTGCCTCGCCGGCACGGCGCTGACGGTGCCGACGGAAGCCTTGGCACAGAAGGCCAAGGAAAAGGAGAAGGCGACCGAACTCGAGCAGATTGTGGTGACGGCGACCGGGTTCGAGCAAAACGTCAAGGATGCGCCGGCGAGCATCACGGTGATCTCGGGCGAAGACCTGCAAAAGCGGTCGTTCCGCGATCTCACCGATGCGCTTCGCGACGCGCAAGGGGTTGCGGTGACCGGTGTCGCCAACGAGCGCGACATCTTCATCCGCGGCCTGCCCGGCTCCTACACGCTGATTCTTGTCGACGGAAAGCGCCAGAGCACGCGTGACGCGCGCACCAATGGCAACTCCGGTTTCGAGCAGAGCTTCATTCCGCCGGCCGCCGCCATCGAGCGTATCGAGATCGTCCGTGGGCCGATGTCGTCGCTCTACGGTTCCGATGCCATGGGTGGGGTCATCAACATCATCACCCGCAAGGTCGCCGACAGCTGGACCGGCTCGTTTACCACCGACGGCACGATGCAGCAGCACAAGCAGTTCGGCAATTCGGGCCAAATGTCGTTCTATACCAGCGGGCCGATCCTGAAAGACACGCTCGGCGTACAGATCTGGGGCCGCGGCCTGAAGCGCAGTGAGGACAGGTTCCTTTCCGGCATCACCGGTTCGAAGGAACACGATCTGACGGCGCGGCTTTCCTATACGCCGAACGAGGATCATGACTTCTTCCTCGAAGGCGGGACCGCACGGCTTCGCCGCGATGCCAATGTCGGCAAGACGATCGAGCCTGGACCGCGCGCGGTCAGCACCTACAACGACAACGACCGCGATCACTGGTCGTTCTCCCATACGGGGCGCTGGGGACCGACGACGTCTGACTTCTCCATCCTGCAGGAATGGGCGGAGCGCCGGACCTACAACTACAGCCACGCAGACGGTCGCTTCGTCAAGCAGCCGCGCGCGCCCGAGGTGCGCAACACCGTCATCGACGGCAAGTTCACCACTCCCTTCGATCTCGGCGGCAGCCACACGCTGGTGACTGGCGGGCAATATTTCGAGGCGCGGCTTTCCGACAGAACCCGGGTCGACGCACGGGCTTGAACGAGACCTTCTCGGCGACGCAATGGGCGCTGTTTGCCGAAGACGAATGGCGCATGGTCGATGACTTCGCGCTGACTACGGGCTTGCGTCTCGATCATCATGAGGAATATGGCTACCACTTGAGCCCGCGCATCTACGGCGTCTGGAACGCGACCGACATGCTGACGGTAAAGGGCGGCATTTCCACCGGCTTCCGTGCGCCCGATATCCGCAGCATCGCGCCGGGTTATGCCTATACGACCGGCGGTGGCGGTTGCTCCTATGGTCCGACCGGCACCTGCGGCGTGATCATCGCCGACCCGAACCTGAAGGCCGAATCGAGCACGAGCTATGAAATCGGCGCGGTTTGGGACAATGGCGACGTCATTCTCGGCGGTACCTATTTCTATACGGATTTCCGGGACAAGATCTCCAACTCGATGGTGCTGGATTCGGCCGGCAATCCGGTGCGCTGGAGCGAGGACCCGAACTACCGCCTCTGGTACAACTACAATATCGACGACGCGATCATTCAGGGCGTCGAGCTGACCGCGACCTGGAATGCGACGCCGGATCTGACACTTCGCGCGAGCTACACCTACACGCAGTCCGAACAGAAGACCGGTACCTTTGCCGGCTTCCCGCTGGCGCGCACGCCGGAACACATGGCCAATCTCAGGGCTGATTGGTACACGCCGGTCGAAGGGCTAGAAGCTTGGGCTTCCGTCAACTATCACGGCGAAGAGATCGCCGCCGGTCCGCGCATCGGCACCAACGGCAAGCCGGTGACGATCAACGGCCAGCAAGGCCGCAAGTACGACGCCTATACGACGGTCGATATCGGCACGAAATATGATGTCGGCGAGGGCCTGACGCTGAACGCTGCGGTCTACAATCTCTTCGACAAGGAAGTCGAGCAGACCGATTTCAACACGGTTATGGAAGGCCGCCGCTTCTGGATGAGCCTAACGGCAACATTCTGATCGTCCGGCCGGTCCCTGCCCGGCTCCCGATCGAAAACAGACGGCGCCCGGAAGGCGCCGTCTGTCATTTCTCAAGCGCCGCTCTTTCTCAGGCGCTTTGGTCCACGCCGAGGGTCGATAGCAGGCTTTTCATTCTCTGGAGCGCCAGTTCCGGCCGGTCGAGCACATTGGCGCGGTCGGCGAGGCGGAAGATATCGGCGTAGTGCAGCACCCCGCGGGCGGACTGCATGCCGGCGGGCATGGTGAAGTGGCGCTGGTGGCCGTTCAGCCAGGCGAGGAGAACGACGCCGGCCTTGTAATACTGTGTCGGTGCCTCGAAGATCTTGCGGGACAGGGGCACGGTCGGCTCGATCACGCCGCGGAAGGTGGCGAGATCGTCCTTCGCCAGCGCCGCGAGTGCCTTGGAGGCGGAGGGCGCCACCGCATCGAAGATGCCGAGCAACGCGTGGCTGTACTTCGTGCCGTCGCCCTCGATCAGTTCGGCATAGTTGAAGTCGTCGCCGGTAAAGCAGAGCACGCCTTCGGGCAGGCGATTGCGCAGTGCCACTTCCTTGGCGTTTTCGAGCAGCGAAATCTTGATGCCTTCGACCTTGTCGCGGTTGGCTTCGATGATCGAGAGCACCGTATCGAGCGCCTGGTCGAAATTCTCCGAACCCCAATAGCCCCGAAGTTGCGGATCGAACATGTCGCCGAGCCAATGCAACACCACCTTGTGCCTGGTCTGGCCGAGGATGCGGCCATAGACGAAGCGATAGTCGTCGGCCGATTGCGCTACGCGGGCGAGCGCCCGGCTTGCCATCATGATCGCCCTGCCCCCCTCGCCTTCGACGAAGCCGACCTGTTCCTCATAGGCGGCAATCACATCGTCAAGCGAGCGCGCATCGGTGGGCGCAAGATGGTCGGTGCCGGCGCCACAGGCAAGATCGGCGCCCGCTACCTGCCGCGCATCGCTGAGCGAGCGGCGGATCAACTCCTGCGCGCCCGGCCAGGCAAGGCCCATGCCGCGTTGGGCGGTGTCCATCGCCTCGGCGATTTTGAAACCCAGGCTCCAGAGGTGATGGCGAAACGCCATCGTCGCATCCCAGTCGATCGCCGGGTTGCCCCAGGGATCGAGATCCTTGAGCGGATCCGAGACCACATGGGCGGCCGCATAGGCGATGCGGTTGAAGGTCGGCGGCGTGTTGGGCCGTTCAATCGGCGTTCCGGTCAGGCGATACTGTTCAAGCGAGCCGTCTTGGCGCGGCAGCGTCAGGCTTGTCATTGGGGTTGGTCTCCTCCGCGGACGTTTGCCTTGGAATACTTTGGATCGTTCCAAATGGCAAGCGGCAATGTTTTTCAGGCGAGGCGATCCTCCTCCAGACGATTGCGGATCTCCGATAATGTCATTTAAATTCAATTAAATAATCCGTCAAACCGCAGGTCGCTACGCTTCTCGAGGTGCCTTTTGCCTGCACCGAACGCGGCCGGACGTGAAAAAAGTGATCAGCCAACTCTTGACGAAATTGGAACGTTCCAATTATGAAAGAAGAAAGCAGGCAGAAGAATTCGGGAGGATGCTGTGGTCAAGGAGAGGGTAACGGTCATCGATATTGCGCACGCTGCCGGCGTGTCGAAGTCGACCGTGTCGCTCGTTCTTCAGGGCAGCTCGCTCGTCAATGAGGCGACGCGCGCCAAGGTGAATGCCGCCATCCGCGATCTCGGCTATGTCTATAATCGCGGCGCTGCCAATCTTCGGCAATCGAAGTCCAAGATCATCGGCATCGTCGTCAACGATCTCACCAACAGCTTCTTTGCGGAACTCGCCGTCGGCGTCGATGCGGTCGTGCAATCGGCAGGCTTCGTGCAGTTTCTTGCCAATACCGGCGAAAAGATCGAGCGCCAGCGCGAAGTGGTCGCGTCGATGCGCGAGCATGGCGTTTCCGGCCTGATCATTTCGCCGGCGCGTGGCACCGAAGCGGCCGATCTTGCGCCTTTGGTCGAGAGCGGCATTCCCGTCGTGCTCGTCGTCCGCGACATTGCCGGGGCAAATGTCTCTTCGCTGATCTCCGACAACCACGCTGGTGCCGTGGCCGCGGTGCGTCATCTGATCGAACGTGGTCACCAGCGCATCGCCTTCCTCGGCGGTTTTTCCGACACCGCCGTCTTCGAGGCGCGCATGCGCGGCTACCGCGATGCGCTCGTCGAGGCCGGCATGCCGGTTTCGGAATCGCTGATCATCGGTTCGGCGCCGTCGCGTGCCGGCGGGGTGACGGCGGTGGAGCAGGCGATGATGCTCGCCGACCGGCCGACGGCCGCACTCTGCTTCAATGATGCGGTCGCTTTCGGCGTCTGCGATGGCCTGAGGGCCCGGCGGCTTGAGCCGGGTGCCGATTTCGCCGTTATCGGTTTCGACGACGTGATCGAGGCGAAGACAGCAGTTCCGGCGCTGACGACGGTGTCCGTCGATCCACAAGGCATGGGCCAACGGGCGGCCGAGCTGCTGTTGAAGCAGATCAAGGCCGGTAAGGCGGAGCCGGAAGCGATCGTCGGTTCGGTTCGTCTCGTCGTTCGCCAGAGCTGCGGCGCAGCAGTCGAGAGAAAAAGGGAGGCACTGGCATGACACGGTGGGGTCTGATCGGCGCAAGCACGATTGCGCGCGAATGGGTGATCGGCGCAATCCGCGCCGCCGGAGGCGAGGTCGTCTCCGTCATGAGCACGAGCGCGGAGCGCGGCGCGGCTTACGCCGAGGAGAACGGCATCGCCAAGTCGGTGACCACTGTTGCCGAACTCGTCGGCGATCCCGATGTCGACGCCGTCTATGTCTCCACCACCAATGAACTGCATCGCGAGCAGACGCTGGCGGCGATCGCTGCCGGCAAGCATGTGCTCTGCGAGAAGCCGCTGGCGATGACGCTGGAGGATGCGCGTGACATGGTGAGCGCAGCGCAGGAGGCGGGTGTCGTTCTTGCTACCAACCACCACCTGCGCAATGCCGCCAGCCACCGCGCAATGCGCGATGCGATCGCCGAGGGCAGGATCGGCCGGCCGATTGCAGCCCGCGTCTTCCACGCCGTCTATCTGCCGCCGCATCTCCAGGGCTGGCGACTGGAGAGGCCGGACGCCGGCGGCGGCGTCATTCTCGACATCACCGTGCATGACGCCGATACGCTGCGCTTCATCCTCAACGACGATCCGATCGACGCCGTTGCCATCAGTCACAGTGCCGGCATGGGCAAGGAAGGCCTGGAGGATGGTGTCATGGGTGTCATCCACTTCCGCTCCGGCGTCATCGCACAGTTCCACGATGCCTTCACCACCAAATACGCAGAGACCGGTCTTGAGGTGCATGGCACCGAAGGATCGCTGATCGGCCGCAACGTGATGACGCAGAAGCCGACAGGCACGGTGACGCTGCGCAACGCCGATGGCGAGAGCGAGCTGACGCTCGACCACCGCAATCTCTACGAAACAGCGCTTTCCGCTTTCCATGCCGCTGCCCAGGGCAACGGCCGTCCATCTGCGACGGGCGAGGATGGCGTCTGGTCGCTGGCAACGGGCCTTGCCGTCGTCAAGGCGGCGGCCACCGGCCAGGCCGTGGCGATCGAAACGGGACTTTGAACTCATGTCGATGAACAAGCACATCTCGCCGGCCGAAGCGGCTGCCCTGATCCCGGATGGCGCGGTGGTTTCGGTCTCCTCGTCCAGCGGCCTCGGCTGCCCGGATCTGATGCTCAAGGCGATCGGCGAGCGGTTCGAGACGACCGGCCACCCACGCGACCTGACGACGCTGCATCCGATTGCCGCCGGCGACATGAGCGGCATCAAGGGCGTCGACTATATCGCCAAGAAGGGTCTGCTGAAGAAGATCATCGGCGGCTCCTATCCCTCGGGTCCGTCGAGTGCGGAACCGCCGTTGATCTGGCAGATGATCGGCGCTGACGAAGTGGCAGCCTACAACGTGCCCTCCGGCATCCTCTTCGACATGCACCGCGAGGCGGCGGCCAAGCGCCCGGGCGTGATGACCAAGATCGGCCTCGACACCTTCGTCGATCCGTCGCGCGAAGGCTGCGCCATGAATGCTTCGGCCGCGGCTGAGCCTGTGGTGAAGAAGGTCTCGTTCGAAGGCGAGGACTGGCTCTATTTCAAGGCGATCGCGCCGCAAGTGGCGATCATCCGCGCGACGACGGCGGACGAGCGCGGCAATCTCACCTATGAGCACGAGGGCGCCTATCTCGGTGGTCTCGACCAGGCGCTCGCTGCCCGCAACAATGGCGGCATCGTCATTGCCCAGGTCAAGCGCATCACCAAGGAAGGCTCACTGAAACCCCACGACGTGCGCGTGCCGGGCGTGCTGGTGGATTATGTCATCGTCGATCCCGACCAGAAACAGACGACCCAGACGCTTTACGATCCGGCGATTTCCGGCGAGATCTTCCGGCCGCTCGACAGTTTCCGGGTGCCGGAATTCAATATCCAGAAGGTCATTGCCCGCCGCGTGGCGCAGGAGCTTGAAGCCGGCAGCGCCGTCAATCTCGGCTTCGGCATTTCGGCCAATGTGCCGCGCATCCTGCTCGAAGAGGGGCTGCACGGTGCGGTCACCTGGGTGATCGAGCAGGGCGCTGTCGGCGGCGTGCCGCTGCTCGACTTCGCCTTCGGCTGCGCGTCCAATGCCGATGCCTTCATGCCCTCGCCCTACCAGTTCACCTATTTCCAGGGCGCCGGCTTCGATGCCTCGCTGCTCTCCTTCCTTGAGATCGATCGCAACGGCTCGGTCAACGTGTCGAAACTCTCTTTCCGCCCGCATGTGACGGCCGGCGCCGGCGGTTTCGTCGACATAACGGCACGGGCGAAGAAGATCGTCTTCTCCGGCATGTTCAATGCCGGCGCCAAGCTCGCGGTCGCCGACGGCAAACTGGTGATCGAAAAGGAAGGCAAGCTGAAGAAGCTGGTCAACGAGGTCGAACACGTCACCTTCTCAGGCCGTCGCGGTATCGAGCAGGGCCAGGACATCACCTATGTCACCGAGCGCTGCGTGATGAAGCTGACGCCCGAGGGCGTGATGCTGACCGAGATCGCGCCGGGGGTCGACCTGCAGGCGCATATTCTCGACCAGTCGGAATTCCCAATGATCGTTTCCGACAGACTGAAGACCATGGATGCGGGTCTGTTCCAGGATGCATTGCTTGGTCTTGAACTGCCGAAGAAGCCGGCGCGCCGGCTTCAGGGAGGCGACCGTGGCTGAGGGCCGTATCCGCATCGGCGTCGACGGTGCTGTCGCGATCATGACGATCGCCCGTCCGGAAAAGCTCAACGCTTTCGATATCGACATGCTGAAGGCGTTGGCATCGGCTTGCGACGAGATTGAAGCCGACCGCAATGTGCGTGTCGTCATCCTCACCGGCGAGGGCAAGGCATTTTCGGCCGGCGGTGACATCAAAGCCTGGGGCGGCATGGATGCGCCTGCCTTCGGGCATGACTGGGTACGGTTCGGTCATCGCGTGTTCGAGCGGCTGGCGACGCTGCGCATGCCCGTCATCGCCGCTCTTAACGGCCATGCGCTTGGCGGCGGGCTGGAACTGGCGGCGGCGGCCGATATCCGGCTGGCCGAAGCGCAGATCAAG
Source organism: Ensifer sp. Root423 (assembly GCF_001426275.1). Lineage (NCBI taxonomy): Bacteria > Pseudomonadati > Pseudomonadota > Alphaproteobacteria > Hyphomicrobiales > Rhizobiaceae > Ensifer > Ensifer sp. Root423. Next base: position 13,607 of record NZ_LMEG01000034.1, read on the forward strand.
ATCGGCCTGCCGGAAACGAGCCTCGGCATGGTTCCCGGCTGGTCGGGCACGCAGCGCCTCGTCTCTCGCTTTGGCGCCCAGATCGTCAGGCGCATGGTGCTTGGCGGCGAGATGTTCACCGCCGAGGCTGCTCTGCGCGAAGGTCTGGTCGATGCCGTCGTCGAGACGGGCACGGTGCTGGCCGCTGCCCGCGATTACGCGGCGCGTGTCGCCAAGCGCGGGCCTGCGGCGCTTGAGATTTCGAAACTGATGCTCGCTTCGGCGAATGGCGAAGACAACGGATCCGCAGTCGAAGCGCTCGGCTCGATCCTTGTCGCCAAGACCGGCGACCTCAAGGAAGGTGTCGCCGCCTTCTCCGAAAAGCGTGAAGCCCAATTCAAGGGAGAATGGTAATGACCGTGCTCGTGAAACCCAAGCCGATCGAGGGCCAAAAGGTTCGCGCCTTCCAGATGCTGATCGACGGCAAATGGGTGGACAGCGCCGAGGGCCGTACGATCGAGCGCGTGGCGCCGGGCCACGGCGTCGTCGTCAGCCGCTATCAGGCGGGCACCAAGGCCGACGCCGAAAAAGCGATTGCTGCCGCACGCCGTGCCTTCGACGAGGGCACCTGGCCGCGCATGACCGCTTCGCAGCGTTCGCTGGTGCTTTTGCGCGCAGCCGATATCATTGCCGAGCGCGCCGATGAGCTTGCCTATCTCGATGCGATCGAATCCGGCAAGCCGATCAGCCAAGCCAAGGGCGAACTCGGCGGTGCCGCCGATATCTGGCGCTACGCCGCGGCTCTCGCCCGCGATCTGCATGGCGAAAGCTACAACACGCTCGGTGACGGTACACTTGGCGTCGTGCTGCGCGAGGCGATCGGTGTCGTCTCGATCATCACGCCCTGGAATTTCCCGTTCCTGATCGTCAGCCAGAAGCTGCCCTTTGCGCTGGCCGCTGGCTGCACCACTGTCGTCAAGCCGTCCGAGCTGACCTCGGCCTCGACGCTGCTGCTCGGTGAAATCCTCGAAGCCGCCGGCGTTCCCGCCGGCGTGGTCAACATCATCACCGGCACGGGGCCGGAGGTCGGCGCGCCAATGACGACGCATCCGGATGTCGACATGGTGTCCTTCACCGGCTCGACCGGCGTCGGCCGCCTGACCATGGCCAATGCTGCCCAGACGCTGAAGAAGGTCTCGCTGGAACTCGGCGGCAAGAACCCGCAGATCGTTTTCCCCGACGCCAATCTCGACGAATTCATCGATGCCGCCGTCTTCGGCGCCTATTTCAATGCCGGCGAATGCTGCAATGCCGGCTCGCGATTGATCCTGCACCGTGACATCGCCGACGAGGTGACGCGCCGCATCGCCGAGCTCTCGGCCAAGGTGAAGGTCGGCGATCCGCTCAATCCGGAAACCCAGGTCGGCGCAATCATCACGCCGCAGCATCTGGAAAAGATCGCCAGCTATGTTTCTGCTGCTTCGAAGGATGGCGCTGCGGTTGCCCATGGCGGCACCGCGCTCGATCTCGGCATGGGCCAGTTCATGGCTCCGACGATCCTTTCTTCCGTGCGCCCGGACATGGCGGTGGCGCGCGAGGAAGTGTTCGGCCCGGTTCTCTCGGTGCTGACCTTCGAGACGACGGAAGAGGCGATCGGCATCGCCAATGCGATCGACTATGGTCTTTCGGCCGGTGTGTGGAGCCGCGACTTCGACACCTGCCTGACGATCGGCCGCCGCGTGCGCGCCGGCACCATCTGGATGAACACCTTCATGGATGGCGCGTCGGAACTGCCCTTCGGCGGCTACCGCCAGTCCGGCCTCGGCCGCGAACTCGGCCGGCATTCGGTCGAGGATTACACCGAGACCAAGACGCTCAACATGCATATGGGGCCGCGTACCGGCTGGTGGATGCCGCGCTAAGGCTGAAACAGGGGAGGAGAGGACATGCGGACGATGGGGAGAACATTGGGGCAGGAGGCAGCGTCACGTGACGCCGCCTTGCGTACCGTGTTCGCCCGCTCAGCCGGCCGCGCCGAAGCTCGATGGGATCTGCGGACAGAGCAGCAGCTGCAGCTTGCTGACGTCGCTTTCTCCGCCGATCTTCTGCAGGAGCACCCGGCCCATGTCCTCGCCGGTCGCCGTCAGGTCCTCGTAGATCGTCTCGACCTGCGGCTGGATGGCGCTCAGGAGATGCGAGGTCTGCTTGGCGACGATGTCGTATTCGCGTCCGAGCGTCAGCCCGCAATCGCTCATGCCGGTGATGGTTGCGAGCGCGCAGACTTCGCCGCCGCACATGAAACTGTCCGGCGGATCGGGCTCGGCATAGCGCTGGCGCACGCGGTCGCGGATGGCGCCTGCCGGGCTGTCGAGATCGATGCCCGAGAGGATTTCGTAGGCGCAGCCCGCCTCGCGCACGGCGGTCATGAAGCCGTGCTGAAGATGGCCGGCAAAGGTGAAATCGGCGGGGCCACTGATCAGTGCGGGCTTGCGCCTGCCCTTGGCGATCAGGCGCTTCGTCGCCTGGTAGGAAAAGGTGAAGTTGTCGTAGTCGACATAGGGATGTGGGGTGGAAAGCTCCGTGCGCCCATGGGTGACGAAGGGAAAGCCGAGATCGGACAGCAATCGGACCCGGGGATCGAGCGGTTCCGTGCGCGAGAAGATCAGGCCATCGGCCATCGCGTTGCGGGTGATGTAGTTGACCGCTTCGACATTGGTCGAGTTCAGGAAGTTCGGCATGACGATCAGGTGGTAGGCCGTGCCCTGAAGTGCCTTGGCGATGCCACTCATGATCGAGGTGCCGTAGCCGAGGATTTCCTCGTGCGGGTCGAGCAGCACGCCGATGACATTGGTGCGGCCGGTCTTCAGGCGCTGGGCGGCGCGGTCGGGCGAATAGCCGATCTCGTCTGCGACCTCGCGCACTCGCTTGCGGGTATCGAGCGAGATCTGCGGCGCATCGGAAAGGGCACGCGAAACGGTGGTGACCGCAAGGCCGGTGATTTCCGCGATCGTGCGAAGGGTCGGCTTGCCGCGCTTGACGGCAGAACCAATGTCTTCGGCGTGGGCGGGCTTGGAGGGATCGGCCAATGCTAGTCTTTCTGAACGCGGGCGGGAGCGGTGTTTGTATCGTGGTGCGAGGGCTTAGGCAATCGAATCATGAAAACGTTTTAAATCTCGCATCGCGGCATGGTGTGCTGCACTGCAATAGCTAATGTGAGCTATATAATTCAGTAAATTCAAACGGTTCCGAAGGTGCTAAAATACAAAATGGCGGAATGCTTGACTTGCTGAATTTATAACGTTTTAAATGGCCAGCCGCTGGCTGAAGCGGCGCGAATTCCGGGGTGGAGGAGGTTCCGCCTCGTTAACTTGCAAACGGGAGGAAAACGATGCGCAAGTTGATGACGACGACGGCCGTTGTGGCGCTGATGATGGCGGCCACCGCCGCGCGCGCAGCCGAAAATGTGGAAGTTCTGCACTGGTGGACATCCGGTGGCGAAGCCGCCGCACTCGACGTTCTGAAGAAGGACCTGGAAAGCAAGGGCATCACCTGGACCGACATGCCGGTTGCCGGCGGTGGCGGTACGGAAGCGATGACGGTTCTGCGCGCTCGCGTCACCGCAGGCAACGCTCCGACCGCCGTGCAGATGCTCGGCTTCGACATTCTCGACTGGGCCAAGGAAGGCGCACTCGGCAACCTCGACGAGACCGCTTCCAAGGAAGGCTGGGACAAGGTGATCCCGACCGCCCTGCAGCAATTCTCGAAGTATGACGGCCACTGGATCGCAGCGCCGGTCAACGTGCATTCGACCAACTGGGTCTGGATCAACAAGGCCGCCCTCGACAAGGCTGGCGGCAAGGAGCCGACCAACTGGGACGAACTGGTTGCCCTGCTCGACAACTTCAAGGCCCAGGGGATCACCCCGATCGCCCATGGCGGCCAGCCCTGGCAGGATGCGACGATCTTCGACGCCGTCGTGCTTTCGCTCGGCACCGACTTCTACAAGCAGGCTTTCATCGATCTCGACCCGGCAGCGCTCGGCGGCGACAAGATGAAGGAAGCCTTCGACCGCATGACGAAGCTGCGCTCCTATGTCGACGACAACTTCTCGGGCCGTGACTGGAACCTCGCCTCCGCCATGGTCATAGAGAACAAGGCCGGCCTGCAGTTCATGGGCGACTGGGCCAAGGGCGAATTCCTGAAGGCCAAGAAGGTGCCGGGCACCGATTTCGTCTGCATGCGCTTCCCGGGTACGCAAGGGTCCGTGACCTTCAACTCCGACCAGTTCGCGATGTTCAAGGTTGCCGACGACAAGGTTCCGGCCCAGCTCGCCATGGCTTCGGCGATCGAAAGCCCGACCTTCCAGTCGGCCTTCAACGTGGTCAAGGGCTCGGTCCCGGCCCGCACCGACGTTCCGGACACGGACTTCGACGCCTGCGGCAAGAAGGGCATCAAGGACCTGGCAGAGGCCAACACCAACGGCAAGCTCTTCGGCTCCATGGCCCATGGCCATGCCAACCCGGCTGCCGTGAAGAACGCGATCTACGACGTCGTGACGCGCGAGTTCAACGGCGAACTGACGTCCGAAGAGGCCGTCAAGGAACTGGTCTCGGCCGTCGAGGCCGCGAAGTAACGGGCTCGCTCCGGGGCGCACTCTAGGCGCCCCGGACACCCCATTCCGACATGCAGGCGCCGTCGAACCGCCGTGGCCAACAGGACACGGGGAGGGGCGCTTTGATACCCAGAACCTCGCGCGGATGCCGATATCAGGGATTTCCCGACGGCCGCGCCAGAAGTGGTGAACGTTCATGGATAGCCGCAGTCGCCTGCAGGACCTGATACCGAAGCTGGTGCTTGCCCCGAGCTTCCTCATCGTCCTGATCTTTGTCTATGGCTTTATTGCCTATACCGGCTTTCTGTCGATGACGGACAGCAAGATGCTGCCGTCCTACAATTTCGTCGGGTTAAGCAATTATTCGAAGCTGTGGGCGCTGCCGCACTGGTGGCGGGCGGTGAGCAACCTGGCGATCTTCGCCGCGCTCTATATCGCCATCTGCTCCGTGCTCGGCCTTGGGCTGGCAATCCTGCTCGACCAGAAGATCCGGGCCGAAGGTTTCCTGCGGCCGATCTACCTCTACCCGATGGCACTCTCGTTCATCGTGACCGGAACGGCCTGGAAGTGGTTCCTCGATCCCGGCATCGGCCTTGAGAACACCATGCACCTCTGGGGCTGGGAGAGCTTCTCGTTCAACTGGATCAAGGACCGCAACTACGCGATCTACTGCGTCGTCATTGCCGCGGTCTGGCAGTCGACCGGCTTCATCATGGCGATGTTCCTTGCGGGCCTTCGCGGCGTCGACAACGAGATCATCAAGGCAGCGCAGATCGACGGCGCCAAGACCTCGACGATCTATCGCCGGATCGTCATTCCCCTGATGCGGCCGGTGTTTCTTTCCGCATTCGTGGTGCTCGCGCATCTGGCGATCAAGGCCTACGACCTGATCATCGCGCTTACCGGCGGCGGCCCCGGCCAGGCGACCGAACTGCCGGCGACCTTCATGTATTCCTACACCTTCACCCGCAACCAGATGGGCATCGGCGCGTCCTCGGCGATCATCATGCTGGTGATGATCTTCTCGATCATCGTTCCCTATCTCTATTCCGAAATCCGGGGAGCACGACGCTGATGAGCGCTCCGAGCCCAGACAACATCATTTCGCACAACCGCCTCACCCGCGCGTTGATCTACACCGCGCTGATCCTCTTTGCGCTCTATTCGCTGTTGCCGCTCTACGTGATGCTGGTGAACTCGGTGAAGCCGCTCGACGAGATCCGCCAGGGCGGCATGCTCAACCTGCCGCAGACCTTTACAGTCGAGCCGTGGCTTCAGGCCTGGTCGACGGCGCAGATCGGCGTGCAGCCGACCGGCCTGAAACCCTTCTTCATCAACTCGATCCTGATGGTCGTGCCGGCCGTGGCGATCTCGACGATCATCGGCGCACTCAATGGCTATGTGCTGACGAAGTGGCGCTTCCCCGGTGCCAACATCTTCTTCGGCATGCTGCTGCTCTCATGCTTCATCCCGTTCCAGATCGTGCTGATCCCGATGGCACGCATCCTCGGCATCCTTGGGATAGCCGGTTCGATCTGGGGCCTGATCTTCGTCCATGTGATCTACGGCATCGGCTTCACGACGCTCTATTTCCGCAACTACTACGAAGCGTTCCCGACCGAGCTGGTGCGCGCAGCGCAGATCGACGGCGCCAGCTTCTTCCAGATCTTCTGGCGCATCCTGTTGCCGTCCTCCGGTCCGATCATCGTCGTCTCGGTCATCTGGCAGTTCACCAACATCTGGAACGACTTCCTGTTCGGCGCGTCCTTCTCAGGCCCCTATTCGACGCCGATGACGGTCGCGCTGAACAACCTCGTTTCGTCCTCGACAGGCGTCAAGGAATACAACGTCCACTTCGCGGGCGCGATCCTCGCCGCCCTGCCAACGCTCATCGTCTACATCGTGTCCGGCCGCTACTTCGTTCGCGGGCTGATGTCGGGCGCCGTGAAAGGATAAGCTCATGTCTTTCTTGAAAATCAGCAACCTGCGCAAATCCTATGGCTCGCTCGAGATCCTGAAGGATATCAACCTGGAGATCGAAGAAGGCGGCTTCCTGGTGCTGGTCGGCCCCTCCGGCTGCGGCAAGTCCACACTTCTCAACACCATTGCCGGTCTGGAGCCGATCACATCGGGCGAGATCGCCATCAACGGTCGCTCGGTTGCCGATCTGCATCCCTCGAAGCGCGACATCGCCATGGTGTTCCAGTCCTACGCGCTCTACCCGAACATGACGGTTGCCGGAAACATCGCCTTCGGCATGGAAATCCGCGGCGTGCCGAAGGAGGAGCGCGAAAAGGCGATCAAGCAGGTCTCGGAAATGCTGCAGATCGGCCATCTGCTCGATCGCAAGCCGAGCCAGCTCTCGGGCGGCCAGCGCCAGCGCGTCGCCATGGGCCGAGCGCTGGTGCGCAACCCGCAGGTCTTCCTGTTCGACGAGCCGCTCTCCAACCTCGACGCAAAGCTGCGCGTCGACATGCGCACCGAAATCAAGCGGCTGCACAACCGCATGAAGACGACGATCGTCTACGTGACCCACGACCAGATCGAGGCGATGACGCTGGCGACCAAGATCGCGGTGCTGAAGGACGGCGTGCTGCAGCAGTTCGGGACGCCGGCCGAGATCTACAACAACCCGGCCAACATGTTCGTCGCCGACTTCATGGGCTCGCCGGCGATGAACCTGCTGACGGCGCGGATCGAAAAGAGCGGCTCCGACATTGCGGTCACGCTGACGCGTCCGAATGCCGAGCCGCTGAAGCTTGCGGTGCCTCAGGCCAACGGCGCACTGTCTGCCTATGCCGGCAAGGACGTCGTCTTCGGCATCCGTCCGGAAGCGCTGACCGATCCTGATGGCGCCGACCGCAATGCCAAGGTGGTCGCCGAGGGCGAGTGCCTGATCGAGGTGGTCGAGCCGGCCGGCTCCGATACCTTTGCGGTCACCCGTCTCGGCGGCAAGGAAATCGTTGCCCGGCTGAGAGCCGATGCCCGCATCGCGCCCGGGCAGACCTCGCGCCTTGCCTTCAATCTCGACAAGGCGGTGTTCTTCGATCCGCAGAGCCAGCAGCGGATCGCGTAACCAACGATGCAGGAGCAGCCGGACATCGTCATTATCGGGTCGGGGATCGGCGGCTCCACGCTTGCGGCGGGGCTTGCCGGCTCCGGCGCCCGCATCGCCATCCTCGAGCGTGGCGACCGCCTGCCCGATACGCCGGAGGCGCGCAGCTACAGCTCGATCTTCGTCAAGGGCCACTTCCGCCCGAGGGAGATGTGGCGCGAACCCGACGGCACCGAGTTCAACCCCGGAAACTTCTACTTCGTCGGCGGCAATTCCAAGCTCTTCGGTGCGGTGCTCCTGCGATACCGGGCCGAAGATTTCACCGAGATGCAGCATCTCGGCGGCGTTTCGCCGGCGTGGCCTTTCCCTTACGAGGAGCTGGAGCCCTGGTACGGCAAGGCCGAGCAGCTGTTCGAGGTGCGCGGCGAATTGGGCGACGACCCGACGGAGCCGTTCCACAGCTCGCCTTACACTTTCGGCCCGGTGCCGGACGAGCCGGCGATTGCGCGGGCCCGTGCAGAGCTGAAGGCGCAGGGGCTCAATCCGGCAACGCTGCCGCTCGGCGTCGACATCGACGCCTGGCTTGCCGGCGGGCGCACGCCCTGGGACGGGTTTCCGAACACCGGCAACGGCAAGATGGACGCTGAAACCGCATCGCTCGCTTCCGCACTGAAGGATCCCAATATCGAGCTGATCACCTCGGCGCATGTCGACACGCTGGAGGCGGGACCCGGCGGCCGGATCGAGGCGATCCACTACACCCACAGGGGCGAGAAGAAGAAGCTGTCGCCGAAGCTGGTAATCCTGTCGGCGGGCGCGATCAATTCGGCCGCCATCCTCTTGCGGTCCGGCGACGGCAAGGGGCTCGCCAACGCCTCCGACCAGGTCGGCCGCAACTTCATGAACCACAATTGCAGCGCCATGCTGGCAATCAACCCGTTCAAGCGCAACGACAGCATCTACCAGAAGACGCTGATGCTGAACGACTATTACCTCACCGGCAGCAGGGATGGCCTGCCGCTCGGCAACGTCCAGCTGCTCGGCAAGATCAACGGCGACATCCTCAAGGCCAATGCGCCCCTCTGGGCGCCGCGGTTTGCCTTCGATTTCATGGCCGGCCATGCGGTCGACTGGTACATGATGACGGAGGACCTGCCGAACCCGGAAAGCCGCATCATGGTCGACGGCAACGGCATCATCATGCAGTGGCGACGCTCGAACACGGAGGCGCTGTCCGGGCTCGAAGCGAAGATGCGCGCGCATTTCAAGGCAGCCGGCTATCCGATCGTGCTGTCCCAGGCTTTCGACAAACGCACGCCGTCACACCAGTGCGGCACGGTGCGGATGGGCAAAGACCCGAAGCATGCGCCGCTCGACACCTACTGTCGCGCCTACGACCACCCGAACCTCTTCGTCGTCGACGCGAGCTTCCTGCCGACATCGGCGGCCGTCAATCCGGCGCTGACCGTTGCTGCCCAGGCGCTCAGGGTCGCCGACCATATCGCCACTAGGGAGTTTCGATCATGACGTCATCGACGCGCCCCGTCGCCATCGTCACCGGCGGCCGCCGCGGCATCGGTCTCGGCGTCGCCCGTGCGCTCGCCCGCGAGGGCTTCGATATTGCGCTCACCGGCCTCGGTGCGGCGGACGCGACGACCGCCCAGACGCTGTCGGAACTTTCCGGCGACCACGGCCGGGCGATCTACATCGAAGCGAACCTTGCCGATATCAGCGGCCATGCGGCGACTGTCGAGCGTGTTCGCGCCGAGCTCGGTCCGATCCGCTGCCTCGTCAACAATGCCGGCATCGCCTCGGTGATGCGGGGTGATTTCCTCGATCTGCTGCCGGAAAATTTCGACACGATCGTCGCCACCAACCTGCGGGGAACGGTATTCTTCACCCAGGCCGTGCTCGTCTCGATGCTGACGGATCCGGCTGATGTAGCACCGCGGTCGATCATCAACATCACCTCGGTTTCGGCAACGATGACGTCGCCCGAGCGGCTCGACTATTGCATGACCAAGGCCGGCCTTGCCGCCTTCAGCCAGGGGCTGGCGCTCAGGCTTGCCAATACCGGCATCTCGGTTTTCGAGATCCGGCCGGGTATCATCCGCTCCGACATGACCGCCGGCGTCTCGGCGAAATACGATGGCTTGATTGACGGCGGGTTGGTGCCGATGCGGCGCTGGGGCGAGCCCGATGACATCGGCAATATCGCGGCCGGGCTTGCCGGCGGCAAATTCGCCTTTGCCACCGGCTCGGTCATCCAGGCGGATGGCGGGCTTTCGATCGGCCGTCTCTAGGAAACGCGCAGGATTATTGAGGCTCGCAAGCGGGCAGGATTTGAATTGAACACGTCGAAAATTTGGAACGTTCCAAATTGGTGACGGCGGAGGGAAGACAGGGAATGAGCTACGACTACATCATCACCGGCGCCGGCCCGGCCGGCTGCGTTCTCGCCAATCGCCTCTCCGAGGATCCATCGGTCCGTGTCCTTTTGCTGGAGGCCGGTGGCGGCGACTGGAATCCGCTGTTTCATATGCCGGCCGGTTTTGCCAAGATGACCAAGGGCGTTGCCAGCTGGGGCTGGGAGACCGTGCCGCAGAAGCACATGAAGGGCAGGGTGCTACGCTATACCCAGGCCAAGGTCATCGGTGGTGGCTCGTCGATCAATGCCCAGCTCTATACCCGCGGGAACGCCGCCGACTACGACCTCTGGGCGTCCGAAGACGGCTGCACCGGCTGGGACTATCGCAGCGTGCTTCCCTATTTCAAGCGCTCAGAAGACAACCAGCGCTTTGCCGACGACTATCACGCCTATGGCGGCCCGCTCGGTGTCTCGATGCCCACGGCGGCGCTGCCGATCTGCGACGCCTATATCCGCGCCGGTCAGGAACTCGGCATTCCCTACAATCACGATTTCAACGGTCGCCAGCAGGCGGGCGTCGGCTTCTATCAGCTCACCCAGCGCAATCGCCGCCGCTCGAGCGCATCGCTTGCCTATCTTTCGCCGATCAAGGATCGCCGCAATCTGACGGTTCGCACCGGCGCGCGCGTGGCGCGGATCGTGCTTGAGGGTACACGTGCCGTCGGCGTCGAAGTCGTCACCGGCAAGGGCAGCGAGATCATCCGGGCGGAGCGCGAGGTGCTGGTAACTTCCGGCGCCATCGGTTCACCCAAGCTCTTGTTGCAGTCCGGCATTGGGCCTGCCGATCACCTGAAATCGGTGGGTGTCGCGGTAAAACATGACCTACCGGGTGTCGGCGGCAACCTGCAGGATCACCTCGATCTCTTTGTCATTTCCGAATGCACCGGCGACCACACGTATGACGGCGTCGCAAAACTCCATCGTACGCTATGGGCTGGCCTGCAATACGTGCTCTTCCGCTCGGGCCCGGTGGCGTCGTCGCTGTTTGAGACCGGTGGCTTCTGGTATGCCGATCCGAACGCCCGCTCGCCCGATATCCAGTTCCATCTCGGTCTCGGCTCGGGCATCGAGGCGGGCGTCGAAAAGCTGAAGAATGCCGGCGTGACGCTGAACTCCGCCTATCTGCATCCGCGCTCGCGCGGAACGGTGCGGCTTTCCTCCTCCGATCCGGCGGCAGCGCCGCTGATCGATCCCAACTACTGGGAGGATCCGCATGATCGCAGGATGTCGATCGAAGGCCTGAAGATCGCCCGCGAGATCATGCAGCAGGCGGCGCTAAAGCCCTTCGTGCTGGCGGAGCGCCTGCCGGGCAATTCGGTCGTCAGCGACGAGCAGTTCTTCGACTACGGCTGCGCCAACGCCAAGACCGACCATCACCCCGTCGGCACCTGCAAGATGGGCACGGACGCGATGGCGGTGGTCGGGCTCGATCTCAAGGTGCGTGGCCTTGAAGGCCTGCGCGTCTGCGACAGCTCGGTGATGCCGCGCGTTCCCTCTTGCAACACCAACGGGCCGACGATCATGATGGGGGAGAAGGGCGCCGACATCATCCGCGAGCGCCAGCCCCTGCCGCCGGCGATCTTCGCCCACGAACGCAACGACAGCCGCCCGCGCGCCCGCGCCGATATCCGTTGAGGTCCCCATGATCCGCCATTGTGTCTTCATTCGCTTCCGCCCCGAAATCTCCAGCGAGGAGAAGGCGGTGATCTTCGGGGAGATTGCCGCGCTGAAGGCCCGGCTACAGGGATTTCTTGCCGCCCATATCGGCGCCAATGTCAGCCCGGAAGTGGGCATGGACAAGGGCTTTGCCGAAGGCTTCATCGTCGACTTCACTGACGCGGCGGCGCGCGATGCCTATCTGGAAGACGAGGAGCACCGCAAGACCGGCGCCAAGATCGTTGCTGCGGCCGAGGGCGGCATTGCCGGCATCTTCGTCTACGATCTCGAAATCGCCGGCTGAGGACGCCATGATCGATGCGCGCCTCTTCCTGACCCGGCTTTTCGAGGAAGCCGTTCGAGCCGCCGATCCTTATGAGGCGATCAAGGCGCATCTGCCCGCCCCGCCGAAAGGGCGGACGGTGGTCGTCGGCGCGGGCAAGGCGGCAAGCCAGATGGCCGCCGCCTTCGAGAAGCTCTGGAAGCATCCCTTCTCCGGAACGGTCGTCGCCCGTCATGGACCGATCGAACAGTGTGAGACGATCACTGTGCTGCAGTCGGCTCATCCGGTGCCGGATGAGGCGGGGCTTGCTGCCTCGGATGCCTTGCTGAAGGCCGTGGCCGGTTTGACGGCGGACGATCTGGTCATCGCGCTGATTTCCGGTGGCGGCTCGGCCCTGCTCCCGGCGCCGCCTGAGGGTTTGACGCTCGCCGACGAGATCGCCGTCAACAAGGCGCTGCTTGCCTCCGGCGCGCCGATCTCGGCTATGAACGTCGTTCGCAAGCACGTGTCGCGGATAAAGGGCGGGCGGCTCGCTGCAGCCGCCTTTCCGGCGCGTGTCGTTAGTCTGGTCGTTTCGGACGTACCCGGCGACAACCCGGCCTTCGTCGCTTCGGGGCCGACCGTTCCGGATCGCAGCATGGCGGCCGAGGCGCTGGAGATCGTTGCCCGCTATCGCATGGAACTTCCCGACCAAGTGGTGACGCATCTGCGCTCGGAGGCCGCTGCAGCGCCCGATCCGGACAATCCGCGGTTTGCCGCGCATGAGTGTCACGTCGTTGCTTCGGCAAGCGTTTCGCTCGAAGCGGCGGCGGCCAAGGCGCGCGAACTCGGCATCGAGGCGCATATACTCTCGGACGCGATCGAGGGTGAAGCGCGCGATATCGGTCGCATGCATGCAGCGCTTGCCCGCGAAGTGGCGCTGAGAGACCGGCCGTTTGGCAAGCCGGTCGTACTGCTTTCCGGTGGTGAGACGACGGTGACGATTTCGGGCAAGGACTACGGCAAGGGCGGGCGCAACAGCGAGTTCCTGTTGTCGCTGGCGCTCGATATCGACGGCGTGTCGGGGATCGATGCGCTTGCCGCCGATACGGACGGCATCGACGGCTCCGAAGACAATGCCGGTGCCTTTGCAAATGGGCAGAGCATTGCCCGCATGCGGGCGGCTGGCATCGATCCACGTCTACATCTTACCCGGCACGACGCCTGGTCGGCCTTTGACGTGAGCGGCGATCTCTTCGTGCCCGGACCGACCGGAACCAACGTCAACGATTTCCGGGCGCTGTTGATTCGTTAGGACGCGCCTCGCGCGTAGAGACGTTAGCCGGATTCAGGTGTGCAATCGAAATGCAGACGCCGCCGCCGAGATCTTCGGCGGCGGCGTTGCCTTGTCGTGCGTCGCTTGGGCTTACTTGGCGCGCTTCAGCGCATCGCCGAGGATCGAGACGATCTCGCCAAAATGTTTCTCTTCGGCGATCAGTGGCGGCGAGAAGGCTATGATGTCGCCGGTGACGCGGATCAGCAGGCCCTTCTCGAAGCAATCGACGAAGACGTCGTAGGCGCGGGCGCCGATTGCGCCGTCGCGCGACTGCAACTCGATGCCGGCGATCAGGCCGATCGTGCGGATGTCGATGACATGAGGCAGGCCCTTCAGCGAGTGCATGGCGTCGTGCCAGGCGTCCTGCAGCTCGACGGCGCGGGTCATGAGGCCCTCGTCGCGGTAGATGTCGAGCGTGGCGATACCGGCAGCGCAGGCGGCCGGATGGCCGGAATAGGTGTAGCCGTGGAAGAGCTCGATCGCGTTTTCGGGCCCATGCATCAGCGCGTCATGCACCTTGCGGCTGGCAAAGACCGCGCCCATCGGGATCGCACCGTTGGTGAGACCCTTGGCCGCCGTCACCATATCCGGGGTTACACCGAAGAAGTCGGTGGCAAAGGCGGCGCCGAGGCGTCCGAAGCCGGTGATGACTTCGTCGAAGATCAACAGGATGCCGTGCTTGTCGCAGATGGCGCGCAGACGCTCAAGATATCCCTTCGGCGGGATCAGCACGCCGGTTGAGCCGGCGACCGGCTCGACGATGCAGGCGGCGATGGTTTCGGCGCCATGCAGCGCCACCAGCCGCTCGAGATCGTCGGCAAGCTCGGCGCCGTGTTCCGGCTGGCCCTTGACGAAGGCGTTCTTCGCGGGGTCATGCGTGTGGCGCAGGTGGTCGGAGCCAGGAAGCTGCGGGAAGACGCGGCGGTTGTTGAGGATGCCACCGACCGAAATGCCGCCGAAGCCGACACCGTGATAGCCGCGTTCTCGGCCGATCAGGCGCGTGCGGGTGCCCTGGCCGATCGCGCGCTGATAGGCGATCGCCATCTTCAGGGCCGTGTCGACCGATTCAGAACCCGAACCGGTGAAGAAGACGCGGTCGAGCTTCTGGCCTTCCGGACCCGGCGCGATTTCGGCGAGGCGCTCGGCAAAATCGAAGGCAATCGGATGGCCCATCTGGAACGAGGGCGCAAAATCCATCGTCGACAGCTGGCGCTCGACGGCAGACGCGATCTGACGGCGGCCATGGCCAGCGTTGACGCACCAGAGCCCGGCAGTGCCGTCGAGGATCGTGCGGCCGTCGGTGCTGGTGTAGTGCATGCCCTCGGCGGACGCGAGCAGGCGCGGAGCCTGCTTGAACTGCCGGTTGGCGGTAAACGGCATCCAATAGCTGTCGAGAACGGGGGCGTTGGGTTTGGTGTGCTGGTTCATGGCATCCTCCTGAGTTCGGCGATTGACGCCATGATTTGATTTGCCAAACAAGTCCTTTTCTGCTGTCAGTTAAGTCATTGAAATTTATTGTACCGTTGTAGCGTGTTTGCGCTATTTCGAACAACCTGAACACCAAGGGTTCGGATCATATGACCGTCGATATCGGAAGCCGGCTTCGTCATCTCCGCCTGATGCACAATCTGTCGCAGCGCGAACTGGCCAAGCGCGCCGGCGTCACCAATTCGACGATCTCGCTGATCGAGTCGAACGCCTCCAATCCTTCCGTCGGTGCGCTGAAGCGTATTCTCGACGGCATTCCAATCGGGCTTGCGGAATTCTTCTCCTTCGAGCCGGAACGACCGCGCAAGGCGTTCTATGCGGCGGAGGAACTGGTCGAGATCGGCAAGGGGCCGATTTCGTATCGCCAGATCGGCGAAAACCTCTTCGGCCGCAGCCTGCAGATCCTGAAAGAGGTCTATCAGCCGGGCGCCGATACCGGGAAAGTGCCGCTGGTGCATGACGGCGAGGAAGGGGGCATCGTATTGTCGGGCCGCATCGAGGTCACCGTCGACGATGAGCGGCGGATCCTGGGACCGGGGGATGCCTATTATTTTGAAAGCCGGCGGCCGCATCGTTTCCGCTGCGTTGGGCCGGTGCCTTGCGAAGTGATCAGCGCCTGTACGCCGCCGACGTTCTAGGAGCGGACGGCGCCTCGGCGCCGTCCGGAGTTCGTCAAGAAAGCCGAGCGCAGGCGTCGGCGATGCGTTTGAGCGCTTCCTTCAGTTCCGCTTCCGAGGTCGCATAGGAAATGCGGAAGAACGGCGAGAGACCGAAGGCCGAGCCCGGAACAACGGCGACGTGGGCGTCGTCGAGGAGGTAGGCGCAGAAGTCCGTATCCGTTGCGATTGCCTTGCCCGAGGGCGTGACCTTGCCGAGCATGCCGGCGCAGCCGGAGAAGGTGTAGAAGGCACCTTCCGGGACGCGGCAATCGAGGCCGTCGATGGCATTGAGGCCGGTAACGACGAGATCGCGGCGGCGCTGGAAGCTGGCGGTCCGTTCCTTCAGGAACTCCTGCGGACCAGTCAGCGCGGCAACCGAAGCGGCCTGGCTGACGGAGGAGGGGCAGGAGGTCGCCTGGCTCTGGACAACAGCCATCGCCTTGATCAGGTCGCGCGGACCGCCGGCATAGCCGATGCGCCAGCCGGTCATGGCATAGGCCTTGGAGACGCCGTTGACCGTGAGCGTGCGGTCCTTGAGGCGGGGCTCGAGCTGGGCCGGGGTGACGAAGCGGAAGCCGTCATAGACGATGTGCTCGTACATGTCGTCGACCAGCAGCCACACATGCGGATGCTTGAGGAGCACGTCGAGCAGCGGCCGGTAGTCGCTCGCGCTGTAGGCGGCACCCGACGGGTTCGAAGGCGAGTTCAAAAGCACCCAGCGCGTCTTCGGCGTGATTGCGGCCTCGAGCTTGTCGGCGGTCAGCCGGAAGCCGGAGGAGGCGTCGCAGGGGATCAGAACCGGCTTGCCTTCGCAGATCTGGACGATATCCGAATAGGAGGTCCAGTAGGGCGTCGGGATGACCACCTCGTCGCCCGGATTGATCGACGCCATCATGGCGTTGAACAGGATCTGCTTGGCGCCGGTCGAAACCGTGATCTCGTCCTGCTCGTAGGCAAGGCCGTTTTCACGCTGGAACTTTTCGCGGATCGCCTTCTTCAGTTCCGGCGTGCCGTCGAGGGCGGTGTACTTGGTGTCACCGCGCTTGATCGCCTCGCAGGCGGCGTCCTTGACGAAGTCGGGCGTGTCGAAATCCGGTTCGCCCGCACCGAGGATGATGACCGGCTTGCCTTCGCGCTTCATCGCTTGCGCGCGAGCGCCGATCTTCAGGATTTCGGACACCCCGATCGAGGAGATCCGCGAGGCGGGCTCAAAGCCCGCCTCCTTGACCGTTGCGTTGATGGTCATGGTCTCTACCTACCTGGGTGCGCCGATTATTCGATGTCGAACGACACGCCCTGCGCCAGCGGCAGGGCCTTCGAATAGTTCACCGTGTTGGTGGCGCGGCGCATGTAGGCCTTCCACGAGTCCGAACCGGATTCGCGGCCGCCGCCGGTTTCCTTCTCACCGCCGAAGGCGCCACCGATTTCGGCGCCCGAGGTGCCGATGTTGACGTTGGCGATACCGCAATCCGAGCCATCGACGGCGAGGAAGCGCTCGGATTCCTGCATGTCGCGGGTGAAGATCGAGGACGACAGGCCGGCTGCGACCGCATTGTGGTCGGCAACGACGGCGTCGAAGTCGCTGTACTTCATGACGTAGAGGATCGGCGCGAAGGTTTCTTCGAGAACCGGTCCGGCCTGCTTGGGCATTTCGACGAGAGCGGGCTTGGCGTAGTAGCCGTTGTCATAACCGAGCTCGACGCGCTCGCCGCCAGTGACGGTGCCGCCATGCGACTTGGCTTCGGCGATTGCCTTCTGCATGCCGTCGAAGGCAGCCTTGTCGACGAGCGGGCCGACGAGGGCGGTGGTTTCGAGCGGGTTACCGACAGAGACCGAACCGTAGGCCTTCTTCAGGCGCGGAACGAGCTGGTCGTAGACGCTTTCATGCACGAACAGGCGGCGCATGGTGGTGCAACGCTGGCCGGCGGTGCCCATGGCGCCGAAGGCGATGGCGCGCAGCGCCATGTCGAGATCGGCCGACGGGCAGACGATGCCGGCATTGTTGCCGCCGAGCTCGAGGATGGCGCGGGCAAAGCGCTTGGCGAGGCGCGGACCGACGTCGCGGCCCATGCGGGTCGAGCCGGTGGCCGATACGAGCGGAACCTTGGGGTTGTCGACGAGAACTTCACCGACGGTGCGGTCACCGATCAGGACCTGCGACAGGCCTTCCGGCGCATCGCCAAAGCGGGCGAGCGCGCGCTCGAAGATCGCCTGCGAGGCAAGCGCCGTGAGCGGGGTCTTTTCCGACGGCTTCCAGACGACGGAGTTGCCGCAGACGAGCGCCAGTGCGGTGTTCCACGACCAGACGGCGACCGGGAAGTTGAAGGCGGAGATGACGCCGACGACACCAAGCGGGTGCCAGGTTTCCATCATGCGGTGGCCGGGACGCTCGGTGGCGATCGTCAGGCCATAGAGCTGGCGGGAAAGGCCGACTGCGAAATCGCAGATGTCGATCATTTCCTGCACTTCGCCGAGGCCTTCGGAGGTGATCTTGCCGGCTTCGATCGAAACCAGGCGGCCGAGGTCTGCCTTGAAGGCGCGCAGTTCTTCGCCGAGCAGGCGGATCAGTTCGCCGCGCTTCGGGGCGGGAACCAGGCGCCAGGCCTTGAAGGCTTCATGCGCCTGGTCGATCTTGGCGGCGGCTTCAGCGGCCGAAACCGTCTTGAGGGCCGCGATCTTCTCGCCGGTGACCGGGCTATAGGACGGCATGTCGCCGCCGGTGTAGAGTTCCTTGGCGACGCCCATCTTTTCGAGAAGCGCCGCGGCTTCCTTGGTCACGTCGACTTTCTTGGTTGCGATGTTCATGGTCTGACTCCCGTTTTATTGGTTTAGATCATTCGTTGGAGCGAAATGTCGGCGGAAGACCGCACACACTTTCCTCATTCCGCTCTGGCCTATCCGAAACGCACACTGCCGAGCTTTCCCGGCGAGGTCAGCGTCTTCAGGCCCGCGGCCATGTCCTTGAGTTTGTCTGGTGTATAAAAGTCGTAATAGGCCTGATTGCGGCGGCCGATCGCATGTTCCGCGCTGAAGCTGCCGTGATATTCCTCGACGGCGACGGCGAAAACCCATTCGCGTAGCCGGGGTTCGAAAGTCTCGTCCTTGAGAAGATCGCTGTTCTTCGGCACGACGAGGTTGAAGTGCACGCCGCCGTCGCCGATATGGCCGAAATCGCAGACGGTCACGTCGGGGAATTTCGAGGGCATTTCGGCCTTCATATGGTCGCAGAAGGCCATGATGTCACCCCGGCGGAAGGAGACATCGAAGGCGATCAGCTTGCCCAGGTGCTTGACGCCCTCAGACAGCGCGTGGCGTAGCGCCCAGATTTCGTGCGGCGGACCGACGAAGGCGTCGGCGAGCGGTGCCTCCTCCATCTCCCAGATTTCGGCCAGCGCCGTTTCCAGCACGGCGTCGAGCGACTGTTCGCCTTCGCGCGGTGCCCAGGTGCGGCTGATCTCGGCGAGAATGACGTAGTCGGGGACTTGGCCAGCCTGGAACGGGTTTTTCAGCGACGGCACGTGGGCAAAGGCTGCCTTGACGGCATTGCTCGACATGCCCTCGAAGGCCGAAAGGTAGGCGCCGAGGCGTTCTTCCATGGCGCGCAGCAGCGGCATCACATGGGCGCCGCTCGCCGGAACCAGCAGTGCCGTTGCCGTCTGCTGCGGCAGGCGCTCGAGGTTGAGCACGCATTCGGTGACGATGCCGAAGGCGCCCGAGGTGCCGACGAAGATCTGCTTCCAGTCAACGCCGGTGTTGTTCTTGCGCAAGTCGCATTGCAGGTCGAGCACGGTGCCGTCCGCGTCGGCCAGCACCACCTTGAGGCCGAGCGTGTTTCGGCGCACGTCGCCGTATTTTAGGAAGCGTGAGCCGCCGGTATTGGTGGCGATCATGCCGCCGATGCGCGGGTCGGCGCCGAGATCGATCGGGAAGAACAGGCCGTGCTCTTCCAGCCGCCGGTTGAGATCGGACAGCCGGAAGCCGGCGTCGAGCCGAACCGAGCGGTTGTCGAGGTCGAGTTCGAAGCGTTTTGCCAGCCGGTCGAGGCTGAGGATGGCTTCGTCGCCCGACTGATCCGGCGTCGAGCCGGAGACGAGGCCGGTGTTGCCGGACTGCGGGATCAGCGCGATGCCGTTGGTGACGCAATAGGCGACAGCGGCGGAAACCTCTTCGGTCGTCGCCGGCCGCAGCACGAGCGGCGTCCGGCCGCGATCATAGCGCGCGCCGGTCTCGTAGGCTTCCAGGTCTTCCGGACGCGTGACGACACCCTTGTCTCCAAGGATGTCGGTGAGCGCGTCGATGTGCAGTTGGTCGATCATCAGGGAAGCATCATTCCGCAGCGATGGCGCCGGTCAAGGCCTGAATGCAGCTTTCGATCGAAGCCTGCTCGATACCGGCATAGTGATCGAACTCGTTGAGCACGGTCGCACCGAGATCGGCCTCGAAGCGCTTCTGGTTCGGGCTGGCGACGAAATCCTGCTGCGCCCCGTCGCCGAGGTTCGACTGGAAGATGCCAGCGGCGCTGACCGGCAGGAAGTCTTCATAGACGATCGCGTCGAACTGGACGAGGCCAGCGGCGATCAACGCTTCGATGTCGTGCTTGCTGGAGACGCCGGCCTTGCGGCCTTTTTCCGTCAGCGAATAGCTGAAGTAGCCGAGCCCGGCTTCGCGGATGCCTGCCCAGGTGTCCGGGAAAGGCTCGAAAGCCCCGGCAAGTGCCGCTTCGTATTCGCGCGCGTTGGAACCGTCGGCCGCCGGGCGGACGATCTTGCGCGAGGCGTCGAGCAGTTCGTCGTAAAGCGCGCGGCCCTTGGGTGTCAGCGCGATGCCGCGCTGTTCGATCTCGCCGAAGCGGGCGGTGTGCGAGCCTTCCTTCCAGGTGCCGTCGGCATCCTTGAAGGAAACCGGCTCTTCGAGCGCCTTGAACGAGGTCTGGCGCAACAGGATCGGGCACTTGCGGGTCGGCGGGCCCTCGACGACGGCCTTCGGGGCAATCGCGTATTCCGGCATCAGCGCCTGCACCTTGTCGATGTCGAGCGTGCGCGGCGTCAGGTGGTTGATGTGTGGGCCCTTGAAGGAGACGACGTCGGCGATCAGGCGATGGGCGTCATGCAGGCGCTTGTACATGTCGGGGCTGACATTGGCCTTGTCGTGCCAACGAAATGTTTCGAGCACTTCCGAGACGAAGCGCTCTGCATCCACCTTGTCGAGACCGCCGTCGCGCTCGGCCTTTTCCGTGAGTTCGACGGCGCCGGCGGTGAAGATCTGGCGCGCGGCCAGAATAACTTCGGCTTCGGCACGCAGCGTTTCATCGGCGATGAGGTCGAGACGGAGCAGCGAGGTGAAGACGCGGAACGGATTACGCTTCAACGCGGCGTCGCCGACCGGGCGGAAGGCGGTCGAATGCACGGGAACGCCAGCGGTCGAGAGATCGTAGTAGCCGACCGGGTACATGCCCATGACGGCGAAGACGCGGCGCATCATAGCGAGTTCGGCGGGGGTGCCGAGCCGAATCGCGCCGTGGCGCTCCTCGGAGATGCGGTCGAGCGAGTCCGTCGCGTCGAGGCGCTCCTTCAGCTTGGGGTCGGCGGCGAGCGTATCGTCGTTGACCTTGGCGACCAGCTCCATCAGCGTGCCGTAGGCCGGCACCTCTTCGCGGTACATGACCGACATGGCTGCGGAAAAGGCCGAGCGGATGTCGTCGGCGGATACGAAACTATTCTCTTTCACTGGGGCTCGCCTCGCGCTATGGGTGAAGGACAAGGTCATTCTCATTTCGGATCATATCCGATCGAACTGGCCATTGATCGCGTTGCTTCTGACTATGTTGATGCGAGGGCGGAATGAAGTTGAGCCGAAGACTGGTTCCCGACGTGACGACGCTGCAGGCGTTCGAATGCGCGGCGCGACACGGCAGCTTCACGCAGGCCGCAGCCGAGTTGAACCTCACGCAGAGCGCCGTCAGTCGCCAGATCAAGGATCTCGAAAACCAGCTCGGGGTGCTCTTGTTCGAGCGCGTGCGTCAGCGGGTGATCCTGTCGGATGCCGGGCAGAAGTTTCTGCCGGAGGTGCGTCGCCTGCTCAACCAGACCGAGGAACTGATGGTGCGGGCGATGGCGTCTGCCAGGGCGGATTCAACGCTCTCGATCGCGTCATTGCCGACTTTCGGCAGCCGCTGGCTGGTACCGCGTCTTCCCGATTTCCTCAAGCGCCATCCGGACACGGTGATCAACATCGCCTCGCGCTCTGCGCCGTTCGATTTCGAGGAGCAGAATTTCGATCTGGCTATCCATTACGGGCAGCCGGTCTGGGCGCGCGCGACCTGCAGTTATCTCTGCAGTGAGATCATCGTGCCCGCCGCAAGTCCCGCCATGCTGGCAACCCATCCGGTTGCCTCCCCTGAAGATATCGTCACGGGGCCGATGCTCCATCTCGCCACGAGGCCAAAACTCTGGGCGCAATGGTTCGAGGCCAACGACATGGACGGGCGCGGCGCTTATCGCGGCAACCGTTTCGATCAGTTTTCCATGGTGATCGAGGCGGCGACCGCCGGGCTCGGCTTTGCTCTTTTGCCACGCTACCTGATCGAGCAGGAAATTGCCGCCGGCACGCTGCAGATCGTGCTCGACCGGCCGATGCAGACGGAAAACAGCTATTACCTCGCCGTGCCCGAGGGCAAGCTAGAAAACCCGATCAGCCTGGCGTTTCGCGAGTGGATCACCGAGCAGGTGGGCTGACCTGTGGTGCTTTTGTCGAAAATTCGTGGGAACCTTCCTCGCCCCATCACGTTTCGCCTCGTCTGCCACCCGCGATGAAGCTTGAAAGAGGGCATTTGAAAGAGTTGTATCGAAGTGCCACTGGGGGCGCGCACAGCGGCCGGTTCCGGCTTGATTCGGCTGTGCGCAAAACGTCCGATCTTGTATGAGCAATCCTTGCAAGCTGTTGGCACCACGGCTAAAAAATGCCATTTTCATGCATCACCGCGGCCTTGAAAACCAATGCGCCGCCGGCTTTGCGATCTCCGATGCCCAGTCGAGGGCGGTGCCTGTTACCGCCAGATCCCGGTTTCCCGGGAAATGACGGTGGATGGGAGGACACATGACCGTGTCTAGCAACGCGCCGGCTCAGCCTGATTTCTCAGGACCGCAGCCAACCCGGCACCCCGACGAGGGCCGGGCCGATCAACCCCGGTTGGATTCAGAACCCGTACCCATGCAGCTCCAAACTACGCCGCCCACCTCACCGCGCGAACCGGAAGCGAAGCAGATCGATTACAACGATTCGATCCGCTCCACCTTCTTTTCGATGGAGGACCTCCGGCAATGCGGCGAGGATCTCGCGGCCAAGGGTGTCTCCTCGCTGCCGGGCTTCTTCCCGTTCGAGTTCCGTCCGCGGCATCGCGAGAACGAGAACGAGATCCTGCGCGTCTACCGGGCGACGGCCGCGGACGTCGAGGCCGGGGCAACGATCACGCCGGCCGCCGAATGGCTGCTCGACAACCATCACGTCGTCGAAGAGGCGATCCAGGAAGTGCGGCGCGATTTCCCGCGCCGGTTCTATCGCCAGCTCCCGACGATTTCGGTTTCGGGCACGGTGATCCCGCGCACCATGGCGCTCGCCTGGCTCTACGCTGCCCACACCCACAGCACGGTGACCCGCGAAAGCATCACGGCGATGGTCGAGGGCTTCCAGAAGCACGAGACCTTCAAGATCGGCGAACTTTGGGCCTTGCCGTCGATCCTGCGCTTCGTGCTGATCGAGAACCTGCGTCGGATTGCCATCCGCGTTGAACGCTCGCGCGGCATGCGGCGCAAGGCAAACGACGTCGCCGACCAGATCATTCGCCTCAGCGATCCGGAAAAGTCGCGCACGCTGCTTGCGGAATCGGAAGCGCTGGCGGCCGACAACACCTTCGTCGCGCAACTGCTCTACCGCATGCGTGACGGGTCGCAGACCTCGGGCGCCGTGATCGGCTGGATCG
The DNA here is from genome assembly GCF_001426275.1 of Ensifer sp. Root423. Taxonomy (NCBI): domain Bacteria; kingdom Pseudomonadati; phylum Pseudomonadota; class Alphaproteobacteria; order Hyphomicrobiales; family Rhizobiaceae; genus Ensifer; species Ensifer sp. Root423. The sequence continues at coordinate 37,060 of NZ_LMEG01000034.1, forward strand.
AGGATCAGCTCGAGAAGCGCGGCAGCGATGTCGAAAGCGCGCTGGTCGCCGAGCAGAACCGTCTGTCGTCCGGCAATGCGACGATGAGCAACATCATCCGCAGCCTGCGCGAGATCGACGACACCGACTGGGCCGTCTGGTTCGAAAGCGTCAGCAAGATCGATGCGGCGCTGCGTGAAGGCTCCGATTATGCGGCGCTCGATTTCGGGTCGCGCAACAAGTACCGCGACACGATCGAAAAGCTGGCGCGCCGTTCGGGGCACAGCGAATTCGAAGTGACGCAAATCGCCATCCAGATGGTGCGCGAGGCGGAAGTCGTGGCCGAGACGGAAGCGCCGCTGCAGCAGCCGAATGTCGGATCCTTCCTCGTCGGCAAGCAACGCAAGCTTCTGGAAAAGAAGATCAGCTACCGGCCGTCGGTGCTGCAGACCATCATTCGCCTCAGCCGCAGGCTCGATTGGTTTGCGATCGCCGGGCCGAACATCCTTCTGACCATCCTGGCGATGATTGCCGTCTACTCCTTCGTCAGCCCGATGGCGATCCCGAGTGGCGCGAAGCTGATCATGCTGCTGCTTTTCGCGCTGCCGGCCTCGGAAGGCGCGATGGGCCTGTTCAACACGCTGGTGACGCTGTTCGTCAAACCGTCGCGACTGGTCGGCTACGAGTTCCTCGACGGGATCCCCGAGGACGCCCGAACGCTCGTTGCGGTGCCGTGCCTGATTTCCAAGCGCGATCACGTCGACGAACTGGTGCGCAATCTCGAGGTTCACTATCTCGCCAACCCGCGCGGTGAGATCTACTTTGCACTGGTCAGCGACTGGGCTGACAGCAAGGACGAGGAATCGAGCACCGACGCCGATGTGCTCGATTATGCCAAGCGCGAGATCGCTCAGCTCTCGGCGCGTTATGCCTATGACGGCAAGACCCGATTCTACCTGCTGCATCGCCGCCGCCTGTATAACGAGCAGGAAGGCGTGTGGATGGGCTGGGAGCGCAAGCGCGGCAAGCTGCACGAGCTGAACATGCTCTTGCGCGGTGACCGCGACACCTCGTTCCTGCAGGGCGCCAACACGGTGCCGGACAACGTTCAGTACGTGATGACGCTCGATTCCGACACGCGCCTGATGCGCGATGCGGTGACGAAGCTCGTCGGCAAGATGTACCATCCGATCAACCGTCCGGTTGTCGATCCGAAGACGCAGAACGTGATCGCCGGCTACAGCCTGCTGCAGCCGCGCGTCACGCCGTCGCTGACGACGGGCAGCGAAGCCTCCGCCTTCCAGCGCATCTTCTCCTCCAACCGCGGCATCGACCCTTACGTCTTCACCGTTTCGGACGTCTACCAGGACATTGCCGGCGAAGGCAGCTTCACCGGCAAGGGCCTCTATCATGTCGACGCCTTCGAGGCGGCGCTGAAGGGGCGCATCCAGGAAAACGCCGTTCTCAGCCACGACCTGCTCGAAGGGTCCTACGTGCGCTGCGCGCTGGTGACTGACGTCGAACTCGTCGAGGACTTCCCGACCCGCTACGAGGTGGAAATGTCGCGCCAGCATCGCTGGGCGCGCGGCGACTGGCAGCTGCTGCCCTATATCTTCAATCTGTCGAACGGGCTGTCGATGCTCGGACGTTGGAAGATGTACGACAACCTGCGCCGCTCGCTGATCCCGCTTGCCTGGCTCGTCGCCTCGGTCATGGGCTGGTACTACATGGAGCCGACCGAAGCGCTGATCTGGCAGATCGTGCTGATCTTCAGCCTGTTCGTGGCGCCGACGCTGTCGCTGATCAACGGCCTCCTGCCGCGCCGCAACGACATCGTTGCCCGAGCGCACCTGCATGCGGTGTTGAACGAAGTCCGTGCCGCCAACGCGCAGGTCGCGCTGCGCATCGTCTTCATCGCCCACAATGCGGCGATGATGGGCGACGCCATCGTGCGTTCGCTCTACCGCACGTTCGTCAGCGGCAAACTGATGCTGGAATGGCGCACGGCCGCGCAGGTGCAGAGCGCCGGCCACGGCACCATTGGCGACTATTACCGCGCCATGTGGGTTGCGCCGGCGCTGTCGGCGATCTCGCTGGCCCTTGCGGCGATTTCCGACACCGGCCTGCCCTTCATCGGCATTCCCTTTGCGCTGCTGTGGGCCCTGTCTCCAGCCGTTGCCTGGTTCGTCAGCCAGTCGGCCGAAACCGAAGACCAGCTCGTCGTTTCCGATGAGGCGATCGACGAGATGCGCCTGATCGCGCGCCGCACCTGGCGATACTTCGAGACCTTCGTCACCGCCGAGCAGCACTTCCTGCCGCCGGACAACTTCCAGGAAACGCCGCAGCCGGTTCTCGCCGAGCGGACGTCGCCGACGAATATCGGCGTCTACCTGCTCTCCGTCATGTCGGCGCGCGATTTCGGCTGGATCGGCTTCGAGGAGACGATCAACCGGCTGGAACAGACGATCGCCACCATCGACCGGATGCCGAAATATCGCGGCCACCTGTTCAACTGGTACCGGACGAATACGCTCGAAACCATGGAGCCGCGCTACATTTCGTCGGTCGACAGCGGCAATCTGGCCGGTCATCTGATCGCCGTGTCGTCAATGTGTCGCGACTGGGCCGAAGCGCCGTCGGCGCATGTCCAGGGCAGTCTCACCGGTATCGGCGACGTCGCTGCGATCCTTCAGGAGGTGCTGCGCGACCTGCCCGACGACCGCAAGACGGTGCGTCCGTTGCGTCGCCTGATCGAAGAACGCATCGTCGGCTTCCAGAACGCGCTCGCCGCGATCATGCGCGAACACGAGTTCGCTTCGATCCGCGTGATCAACCTGGCCGTTCTGGCGCGCGACATGCACAAGCTCACCGTCAATCTCGACCATGAGGTGCGCACGCCGCAAAGCAGCGAAGTGACGAAGTGGGCCAACTCGCTCGTCACCACCTGCGAAGCCCATATCGCCGATGGCGTCTTCGATCTCGGCGCAATCGAATCGCTGCGCCAGCGCCTGCTGGTGATGAAGGACCGGGCACGCGACATCGCCTTCTCGATGGATTTCGGTTTCCTGTTCCGTCCGGAGCGGCGCCTGCTGTCGATCGGCTTCCGCGTCAACGCCAACGAGCTCGACGAGGCCTGCTACGACCTTCTTGCGTCGGAAGCCCGTCTCACCAGCCTGTTTGCCATCGCCAAGGGCGATCTTCCGACGGAGCACTGGTACAAGCTCGGCCGGCCGATCGTGCCGATCGGCGCACGCGGTGCGCTGATCTCCTGGTCCGGCTCGATGTTCGAATACCTGATGCCGCCTTTGGTCATGCAGGAGCGTCAGGGTGGTATCCTCAACCAGACCAACAATCTGGTCGTGAAGGAACAGATCAACCACGGCCGTCGCCTCGGCACGCCGTGGGGCATCTCGGAAGCCGCCTTCAACGCGCGTGACCACGAGCTCACCTACCAATACACCAACTTCGGTGTGCCGACGCTCGGTCTCAAGCGTGGTCTCGGCCAGAACGCGGTCATCGCGCCCTACGCCTCGATCCTCGCCTGCATGTACGATCCGAAGTCGGCGCTCGCCAACCTCGGGCGTCTCCGCGAGGTCGGCGCGCTCGGCGCATACGGCTACCACGACGCCGTCGACTTCACGCCGACGCGCGTGCCTGAGGGCCAGAAGTGCGCGGTGGTTCGCAACTACTATGCCCACCACCATGGCATGTCGATCGCGGCTGTCGCCAACGTCGTCTTCAACGGCCGCCTGCGCGAGTGGTTCCACGCCGATCCGGTGATCGAAGCCGCCGAACTGCTGCTGCAGGAAAAGGCGCCGCGCGACATTCCGATCATGAATGCTAAGCGCGAGCCGGAATCGGTCGGCAAGGGCCAGGACGATCTCCTGCGCCCTGAGGTCCGCATCATCGAGAACCCGCTTTCGCAGGACCGCGAGACCGTGTTCCTCTCCAACGGCCATTACTCGGTGATGCTGACGGCCAACGGCGCCGGTTACGCCCGCTGGAACGGCCAGTCGGTTACCCGCTGGAAGCCGGATCCGGTCGAGGACCGTACCGGTACCTTCATCTTCCTGCGCGATACGACGACCGGCGACTGGTGGTCGGCGACGTCGGAGCCGCGACGCGCGGCCGGTGAGAAGATGCTGACGCGCTTCGGCGACGACAAGGCGGAATTCGTCAAGACCGTCGGTGATCTCACCAGCGAGGTGGAATGCATCGTCGCCACCGAACACGATGCCGAAGGGCGCCGGGTCATGCTGCTCAACACCGGCACCCAGGACCGCTTCATCGAAGTGACCTCCTATGCCGAGCCTGTGCTTTCGACTGACGAGGCCGACAGCGCACACCCGGCGTTTTCGAAGATGTTCCTGCGCACGGAAATCAGCCGCCGCGGCGATGTCATTCGCGTCAGCCGCAACAAGCGCAGCTCCGGCGATCCGGACATGGAAGTGGCGCATCTCGTCACCGACAATGCCGGTAGCGACCGCCATACGGAAGCCGAGACCGACCGTCGCCGCTTCATCGGCCCGGGCCGCACGCTTGCCGAAGCCGCTGCCTTCGATACGGATGCGGTGCTTTCCGGCACGGACGGCTTCACGCTCGATCCGATCATGTCGCTGCGCCGGGTTGTGCGCGTACCCGCCGGCAAGAAGGTCAGCGTCGTCTTCTGGACGATCGCCGCCCCGAGCCGCGAGGAGGTCGATCGCGCGATCGATCGCTACCGCCATCCGGAGACCTTCAACCAGGAGCTCATCCACGCCTGGACCCGCAGCCAGGTGCAGATGCGCCATGTCGGCGTGACCTCGCAGGAAGCGGCAAGCTTCCAGATGCTCGGCCGCTACCTCGTCTATCCGGACATGCATCTGCGCGCCGATTCGGCGACGGTTCAGGCCGGCCTCGATTCTCAGTCGAAGCTCTGGCCGCTGGCGATTTCGGGCGACTACCCGATCTTCTGCCTGCGCATCAATGACGACGGCGATCTCGGCATCGCCCGTGAGGCGCTGCGCGCCCAGGAATACCTGCGCGCCCGCGGCATCACCGCCGATCTCGTGATCATCAACGAGCGCGCCTCGTCCTATGCCCAGGACATGCAGCACGCGCTCGACTCCATGTGCGAGAACCTGAGGCTTCGCGGTCTCTCGGACGGTCCGCGCCAGCACATCTTCTCGGTGCGCCGCGACCTGATGGAGGCGGAGACGTGGTCGACCTTGCTGTCGGCCTCGCGCGCGGTCTTCCATGCCCGCAACGGCACGATCTCCGACCAGATCGCCCGCGCCAACTCGCTCTATTCGCCGGCACCGGTGAAAGGCTCCGAAAAGAGCGCCGAGTTCTCAGGCCCGCTGCTGGCAGCGCCGCAGGAGGACGCGGATGCCGCTCCGGCGGAAATCAAGGGCGATGGCCTTTCCTTCTGGAACGGCTTCGGCGGTTTCGCCGATGGCGGTCGCGAATACGTCGTGCGCCTGCGCGGCGGCGAAGCGACGCCGCAGCCCTGGATCAATGTCATCTCCCATGATGCTTTCGGCTTCCACATCTCAGCCGAGGGTGCGGCCTATTCCTGGAGCCGCAACTCGCGCGACTACCAGCTGACGCCCTGGACCAATGATACGGTCGTCAACCGGCCGGGCGAAGCCATCTTCATCCGCGACATGGCAAGCGGCACGGTCGCCACGCCCTATGCGGCGCTCTCGCGCCGCCGTTCCGTCGTCTTCGAGACGGCGCACGGGCTCGGCTATTCGATCTTCCGCAGCACCCAGGACGACCTTGAGATCGAGGTCGTCCAGACGGTGCATCGCAACCTGCCGGCCAAGCTCGTCCGCGTGTCTGTCCGCAACCGTGCGGCGTCGGCGCGGCAGTTGAGGCTCTATGGCTACAACGAGTGGGTACTTGGCAACAACCGTGCCCGTTCGGCGCCCTTCGTCCTTTCGAAATGGGACGAGACGGCCGAGGCGCTGGTGGCGACCAACCCTTACAGCATCGATTTTGCCGGCCGATCCGCCTTCTTCGCCGTCGATGGCGGCGATGCGGCCGGCTACACAGCCAGCCGCCGGGAGTTCCTGGGCGCGATCGGCGGCATTCTGGCGCCGCAGGCGGTCACTTCTGGTGCCGATCTTTCGGGCTCCGTCGATGTCGACGGCGATCCTTGCGCGGTGGTCGCAACGGACATTTCCATCGAGCCCGGTGCCGAACGGCAGGTCACGTTCATCCTCGGCGATACCGATACGGACGATCAGGTTCGAGCCATCATCGGCGAACTGCGTGAGACCGCGTTCGACACGGTGCTTGAGGCGAACAAGACGTTCTGGCGCGAATTCACCGACATCGTGAAGGTGGAAACGCCGGATCCGGCCTTCAACGCCATGATCAACAACTGGCTGCCCTATCAGAGCCTCGGTTGCCGCATCATGGCGCGCTCGGCCTTCTATCAGGCAAGCGGTGCCTTCGGTTTCCGCGACCAGTTGCAGGATACGCTGGCGTTCCTGATCCATCGTCCGGAACTCGCCCGGGCACAGATCCTCAACGCTGCCTCCCGCCAGTTTACCGAAGGCGACGTGCAGCATTGGTGGCTGCCGGGAACAGGCGCTGGCGTGCGCACGATGATCTCCGACGACGTCGTCTGGCTCGCCCATGCCGTGACCCGCTATTGCACGGTGACCGGCACGTCCGATCTCCTTGCCGAGAAGCTTGCCTTCATCACTGGCCCGGCGCTCGAAGCGGGGCAGCACGACGCCTTCTACAAGCCGGAGATTTCCGAAGAGGTCGGCGACGTCTACGAGCATTGCGCCCGTGCACTCGATCTTGCGATCAAGCGGACCGGTGAGAACGGCCTGCCACTGTTCCTTGCCGGCGACTGGAACGATGGCATGAACCGGGTGGGCGAGAAGGGGCAAGGCACGAGCACCTGGCTCGGCTGGTTCCTCGCCGGCACGCTGCGTGGCTTCCTGCCCTTCGCGCGCGAGCGCAAGGACGAGGCGCGCATCACGCGCTGGGAGGCGCATCTCGAAGCGCTCAAGAAGGCGCTCGCGACCGCCGGCTGGGATGGCGACTACTACCGTCGCGGCTATTACGACGATGGCACGCCGCTTGGCACGAGTGAGGCTCTGGAGTGCCGGATCGATTCGATCGCTCAGTCCTGGAGCGTGCTTTCGGGCGAAGGCGACGAGCAGCGTTCGCTGAAGGCGATGGACGCAGTCATGGCTGAACTGGTCGACCCCGACCAGCGCATCGTGCGGCTGTTCACACCGCCGCTCGAGCGGACGTCGCAGGATCCGGGCTACATCAAGGCCTATCCGCCGGGCGTGCGCGAGAATGGCGGGCAATATACTCACGCCGCCACCTGGGTCGCCTTGGCCTTTGCCGAACAGGGCAGGGCGGAAGAGGCCTGGCGGGTCTTCCAGATGCTGAATCCGATCTCGCATGCCGAAAACCGCGAAGCGGCGGAACACTATCGCGTCGAGCCCTATGTCGTTGCCGCCGATATCTACGGCGAAGGCGATCTGGCGGGGCGTGGCGGCTGGACCTGGTATACGGGATCTGCCGGCTGGCTCTACCGTGTCGGCGTCGAGGGCATCCTCGGTATTCGCCGGCAGGGCGACAGGCTGGTCATCCGTCCGGTGCTGCCGGCAGCCTGGAACGGCTACTCGGCCGAAGTGACGCTCAATGGCGCGCGGCACAAGATTTCGGTCGAACGCGACAAGAAAAGTGGCGAGCCGATCGTCAGCGTCAACAATAGTGTCACAAAAAACGCGCATGAAGGCATTTTGCTGTAACGGCCGGCATTGAAGACAGGATGAAACCGGCTTTGTTCCCGCAAGGGCAAGGCCGGTTTTTCTTTGCGGATTTGCCGGCGGCGCGACCTCGACGGCTGAGCGTCGTGCAGGAATTCAAAGTCCTACAGCGACCTTTGCGCGTCTGATAAGACGCGCGGCGCTGTAGATTTCGTGAGCGGGGTGCCGGGCGGGAAACCGCCTGCAGATGGCCTCCCGCTCTCCTTCATGGTGCCGGGCATCGCGCGAAAGGCGGGACGTCGGTACCCGTTTCAACAGGGATGGGGCAGGGGCGCCAAATCCTGGAAAACGGACCGCATGCTGCAAAAGACTTTTCAGGGTGGCGTCGACCCGATGTCCGCCCGATTGGTTCCGAAGGAGCGTGACACACGCCTTGATGTGTTCAGGGCGCTGTGTCTTCTGACGATTTTCGTCAATCACGTTCCCGGGCAATATCTCGAATACCTGACCCACAAGAACTTCGGCTTTTCCGATTCCGCTGAAGCTTTCGTCTTAATCTCGGGCCTCTCGGTCGGGATCGCCTATGGCGGCAAGTTCGTCTCCGGCGGTCGGCTGGCCATGCCGCTCAAAATCTGGCGCCGGGCCCTGGCGCTTTACGTCGCCCACATCATGACGAGCATCGTAACGCTGGCGATCTTTGCCGGCGGCGCGATCTACTTCGGAAGGCAGGACCTGATCGGCGAGATCAACATCCGCCCGATGGTGGAGCAGACGGAGCAGGGCATCGTTGCCATGGTGCTCTTGGGACATCAGCTCGGCTACAACAACATCCTGTCGATGTATGCGGCGCTGTTCCTGCTGCTGCCGGGCATCCTCTGGCTGAACGGCGTCAGCAAGAAACAGCTGCTTCTGCTCTCGGCCGCGCTGTGGTTCGCCGCGGGCATCTTCAAGTTCGTGCCGTCGAACTTCCTCGACGAGGGCTACTGGTTTCTCAATCCCTGGTCCTGGCAGTTCCTGTTCGTCATCGGCGTGGTGATGATGACCTATGTGCGCAACGGCGGATCGCTGCCGCGCTGGCCCTGGCTGGTCATGCTGTCCTGTGCCTATCTTGCCGTTTCCGCCGTCTGGGTCTTGTTCTCGTTCTGGAGCATCGACCTCTCCTTCGGTCTTCCGGCCGTTCTGACAGGCTTTGATAAGACCTTCCTGTCCACGCCGCGATTGCTGCATGTGCTGGCGCTCGGCTACGTCATCGCGGTGACGCCTCGGATCAGCAACCTCGCCAAACTCGACCGCGACCATCCGCTGGCGGTGGTCGGCCGGCATTCGCTACCGATCTTCATCTTCGGCACGATCCTGGCGATGTCCGGCCAGGTGCTGCTGTTCGTGACAGGGAAGAACCCGGTCTTCGGCAGCCTCTTCGTGCTCGCCGGCATCGGCCTGCACTTTGCCTATGCCTATTATCTTGAATGGCTGCGCGGCATCGCGTCTGCCAAACCGCTAAGGGCGGCGTAGCAAGCGCCGCCCTTGACCGTGCGTCAGCATCAGGTTCGGGAACCCAGCGCCAGGCGGCAGGCAAGCCCCGTGAACACGCCGGCGAGAAGGTATTGCGGCAGTTTCGGGAAACGCCGGAAGCCGGAAAGTCTTGCGCGCAGATGGCCGCCAACAAGGATGACAGTGCCGTTCACGAGCAAGCCGATCCCGTTCAGGATGGTCGCAAGCAGAAGCATCTGCAGGACCATCGACCCGCCATTCGGGTCCACGAACTGGGGAAAAAGGGCCAGCACGAACAGCGCCATCTTCGGATTGAGCAGGTTCGTCATCAGTCCCTCGCCGAAGACCCGCCGGCGTGAGAGCCGCTTGAGCGTCGACGTCGGGGACGCGCCCGAGGGATGCGAACGTACCGTCTTCCAGGCGAGATAAAGCAGATAGGCGCAGCCCGCCCAGCGCACGATCTCATAGGCAACCGGTACGGTGAGGAAGAGCTGCGAGAGGCCGAGCGCCGCCGCGAGCGCATGGCAGTAGGTGCCAAGCGCGATGCCGGCATAGGTGAGAAACCCGACGGCACGGCCCTGGCTGAGGCTGCGAGACGCAATCAGCAGCATGTCAGGGCCGGGCGTTGCGGTCAGCACGAGGCTTGCGGCGGCAAACAGAGCGATGGTGGAGATATCCGGCATTGGTGATTCCCTTGGAATTGAAGCCGGAATTCCCGTCTACCAACAATTTGGCGAATGACAAGACTTCCTGATGCGGCGCTTGTCCAAAAAGAAAAGCCACCCGCGGCTAACCGCGGGTGGCTTGATGTACGATTTGCCTGACGTCGGGCGAGCGTTACGCTGCCGTGTGGCTCATGCGGACGTCGTCGTCCGTCAGGATGCCGCTGGCGCGGAGCAGGGCTGCAAAGCGGCCGTTGCTCTGGCTGAGCTCGTTGAAACCGCCCATCTCGACGATCCGGCCCTGGTCCATGAAGACCACCAGGTCGGCCTCGCGCACCGTCGACAGGCGGTGGGCGATGATGAAGGTCGTGCGGTTCTTGCGCAGCGCATCGATCGCATCCTTGACGCGGTTCTCGGTCTCGACGTCGAGCGCGCTGGTCGCCTCGTCGAGCACCAGGATCGGCGCGTTCTTGAGGATGGCGCGAGCGATGGCCACACGCTGGCGCTCGCCACCCGACAGACGGTTGCCGCGCTCGCCGACGACCGTATCGTAACCGGTCGTGCGGCCCTCGATGAAGTCGCAGGCAGCAGCCGCTTCGGCGGCAGCCATGACTTCCTCGATCGTCGCGTCGTCACGGCCAAGCCGGATGTTTTCCGAGATCGAGCGGTTCATCAGGCCCGCATCCTGGAAGACGGTGGCGATCGAACGGCGCAGCGACTTGCGCGTTACCTTCGAGATGTCGTTGCCGTCGATCAGGATCTGGCCGTCGCGCGGATCGTGGACGCGTTGCAAGAGGTTGACGAGCGTCGTCTTGCCGGCACCCGTCGGGCCGACGATGGCGATCGTCTGGCCGGCCTTGGCGGTGAACGAGACGTTGTGCACGCCCTGGTTCGTGTTGGCAAAGTCGAAGGAGACGTTGCGGAACTCGACCTCGCCGACAACCGGCGGCAGCTCGGTCGCGCCGGCCGGCTCGTCGCGTTCGCGCACGGCGTCTTCGAGGGTGAAGAAGTCCTCGAGCTTGGCACGAGCTTCGAAGATCTGCGTGACGAAGGCTTTCATCTGGTCGAGGCGGCCGATCAGCAGGTTGGCAAAGCCGATGAAGGCGATGACTTCGCCGACGCCGAGTTCGCCGCGCTGCACCAGCACGGTACCGATCACGAGGATCGCCATCATCGAGATGGTCGAGGCGACGCGGTTCAGCCCGCTTGCGAGTGCCCACCAGTCGAGTACCGGGAACTGGGCCGAGATCAGCCGCTCGGTGAACTTCTTCAGCTCGCGGGTTTCAGCCTCGATGCGGTTGTAGCTGTGCACAACCGAAACGTTGCTGATCGCGTCGGAAACGTGCGAGAAAACCGTGTGGTAGTGGTTCTCGACCGAAGCCTGGCCCTCCTTGGTGCGGCTCATGACCACCTTGCTGATCACCACATAGAGCGCGCCGAGTACGACGAGCACGAGCGACAGGCGCACGTCCATGGCAAAGGCGGTCGGAACGAGCAGAACGAGGGCTACGGCGGTCGCCAGATGCTGGCGCATGAATTCGAGCCAGAGACCGAAGAGGGTTTCGCAGGCGCGAAGCAGCGTGTGCAGGGCGTTGGACGTGCCGCGCTGGCTATGCCAGGCAAGCGGCATGGAAACGATGCGGCCGAAGGCTTCCGTCAGGAGCGTGGCGCGGCGGCCATGGGCCAGCCGGTCGGCCTCGCGGGCGACGAGCACGAAGGCGACGGTGTTGAAGACGCCGAGGCCTGCCCACATGAGCAGCATCGGCGTGACTTCGCCCTTCGACGAGATGGCGTCGATGATACGACCGAACAGGATCGGTTCGGCAATTGTGATCGCTGCCAGAACGACGTTGGCAAGCACGATCGCTGAGACGCGAAACTTGTGAACCGCAAGATACTGGAGCGCTCTTGCATACACCTGGAACAATGACACTGTCTCACCCCTTCCGGGTACCGGATTTGACGCGCCGCAGACCTTCTGCGGCGGATGCACCCGCGTCCTCGAGGTTCTCCATGGCGAGCATTGAAGCCTCGCGCCGTTAGAGCACTCGGGGCCGCGCTGAGACGGTCTTTTGCGGCAATGGGAAGCCGTAGCCGGACGCAGGACAGCCACTCGTTTTCCCGTTTCGCTCGTCTGTGAGCTTGGCGAGAATATTCATAGTCTGCTATCTGTCGTGCCAACTCCGATTTCTTGCATATTTCGCATAAGACCGGGCGTGGTATGACGGATTATCGCGGGTGCAACATGAATGGTCGCTGAACGGTGCCTTTATGTCCGGATTCGGAAATGCGACCATATGCATCGACCTGGAAGGTGATCCATGAACATTACGCTGCTCGTACAGTTTCTCGCGCTTCTGGAGGAGATGAAGACACGCGAAGAAATCATCCCTGAATTCGAGCGCCTGCTCGATCGCTGCGGCTTCGACTTCTACGGCGTCGTGCGCCAGCCCAAGCCGCATGACAACCCGCTGAGGCTGCTGCTTGCCGGTCGCTGGCCCGAGGGCTGGCCGCAGATCTATATCCGCAAGAAGTTCGTGGTGATCGACCCGACCATCCGCTATCTCGGCCATGCCCAGCGCGGTTTCCGCTGGCGCGATACGCTGTTTGCTTTCCGCTCCGATCCGCATCGCAAGCGCATGGAAAGCATGATGATCGAGGCCCGCAACCACGGTCTCTACGACGGCTACATCTTCCCGGTGCACGGCCGGCGCGGCCTGCTCGGCAACCTGACGGTCGGCGGCCGCGTCGTCGACTTGAGCCCTGTCGAGATCAGCCTGTTCGACTCGATCGCCAAGCGGCTGTTCTGGAAGCTCTTGGACCTGACCGACCCCGAGGTTTCGGCCGAGCTCGGTTCGCGCGTCGAAGTGCAAATGACGCGGCGCGAAATGGAAGCCCTCAATTATCTCGCCGACGGACTGACCTCCAACGACATCGGCAAGGTGCTGGATATTTCGAGCCACACGGTCGATTGGTACATGAACGGAATCCAGGAAAAGCTGAAGGCCAAGAACCGCCACCACGTCGTGGCGATCGCCTTCCGTCTCGGCCTGATTTCCTAAAGTCGAAAGGCATTCGGTTTCCTGTCGCATCTGAAATTGCGCTCTGCCCGGTGACCCGCTAATACTTTATTTCGCGGGTGCAGCATTTCCCGCAATATCAAGTCATTGAGGAGACCGACTTGCCTATCTCGAAGATCCTTGTTGCCAACCGTTCTGAAATTGCCATCCGCGTTTTTCGCGCTGCAAACGAACTCGGTCTGAAAACGGTCGCGATATGGGCGGAAGAGGACAAACTCGCGCTGCACCGCTTTAAGGCGGATGAAAGCTACCAGATCGGCCGCGGCCCGCATCTTGCGCGCGACCTCGGCCCGATCGAAAGCTACCTGTCGATCGAGGAAGTAATCCGCGTCGCCAAACTCTCGGGTGCCGACGCCATTCATCCGGGCTACGGCCTGCTGTCGGAAAGCCCGGAATTCGTCGATGCCTGTGACGCCGCCGGCATCATTTTCATCGGTCCGCGCCCGGCGACGATGCGTCAGCTCGGCAATAAGGTCGCAGCCCGCAACCTCGCCATTTCCGTCGGCGTTCCGGCCGTGCCGGCCACCGATCCGCTGCCAGACGACGAAAAGGAAATCCATCGCCTGGCCGCCGAGATCGGCTACCCGGTCATGCTCAAGGCCTCCTGGGGCGGCGGCGGACGCGGCATGCGCGCCATTCGCGATCCGAAGGATCTGATCCGCGAGGTGACGGAAGCCAAGCGCGAGGCCAAGGCCGCCTTCGGCAAGGACGAGGTCTATCTCGAAAAGCTGGTCGAGCGCGCCCGCCACGTCGAAAGCCAGATCCTCGGCGACACCCACGGCAATGTCGTGCATCTGTTCGAGCGCGACTGCTCCATCCAGCGCCGTAACCAGAAGGTCGTCGAGCGCGCGCCGGCGCCCTACCTCTCCGATGCGCAGCGGCAGGAACTGGCCAACTACTCGCTGAAGATCGCCAAGGCGACCAACTACATCGGCGCCGGCACCGTCGAGTATCTGATGGATGTGAACACCGGCAAGTTCTACTTCATCGAAGTGAACCCGCGCATCCAGGTCGAGCACACCGTCACCGAAGTGGTGACCGGCATCGACATCGTCAAGGCGCAGATCCACATTCTCGACGGCGAGGCGATCGGCACGCCGCAATCGGGTGTGCCTGACCAGGCTGACATCCGCCTCAACGGCCACGCGCTGCAGTGCCGCATCACCACGGAAGATCCGGAGCAGAACTTCATTCCCGACTACGGCCGCATCACCGGCTATCGTTCGGCGGCCGGTTTCGGCATCCGTCTCGACGGCGGCACGGCCTATACCGGCGCCTACATCACCCGCTACTACGATCCGCTGCTGGTGAAGGTCACGGCCTCGGGCAGCACGCCTCAGGAAGCGATCAGCCGCATGGACCGGGCGCTGCGCGAATTCCGTATCCGCGGTGTGGCGACCAACCTCACCTTCCTCGAGGCGATCATCGGCCACGAGCAGTTCCGCAACAACACCTACACCACCCGCTTCATCGATACGACGCCGGAACTCTTCCAGCAGGTCCGGCGCCAGGACCGTGCGACGAAGCTCTTGACCTATCTCGCCGACGTCACCGTCAACGGTCATCCGGAGGCCAAGGGCCGTCCGAAGCCGCCGGCGGATGCGGCCAAGCCCGTCGTGCCATTCATCCAGGGCGAAATCCCCGCCGGTACCAAGCAGAAGCTCGACGCGCTCGGCCCGAAGAAATTCGCCGAGTGGGTGCGCGGTGAAAAGCAGGTTTTCCTGACCGATACGACGATGCGCGACGGCCATCAGTCGCTGCTTGCGACCCGCATGCGTACGCATGACATCGCCCGCGTCGCCGGCACCTATGCTCGTGCCCTGCCGCAGTTGTTCTCGCTCGAATGCTGGGGTGGTGCGACCTTCGACGTTTCCATGCGCTTCCTCACCGAGGACCCGTGGGATCGTCTCGCCCGCATTCGCGAGGACGCGCCGAACCTGCTGCTGCAGATGCTTTTGCGCGGCGCCAACGGCGTCGGCTACAAGAACTACCCCGACAACGTCGTGAAGTACTTCGTCCGCCAGGCGGCGAAGGGCGGCATTGACGTCTTCCGCGTCTTCGACTGCCTCAACTGGGTCGACAACATGCGCGTGTCGATGGAGGCCGTTGCTGAAGAGAACCGCATCTGCGAGGCGGCAATCTGCTACACTGGCGACATCCTGAACTCGGCCCGCCCGAAGTACGATCTCAAGTACTACACGGCATTGGCGGCCGAGCTCGAAAAGGCCGGTGCGCACATGATCGCCGTCAAGGACATGGCGGGCCTGTTGAAGCCGGCCGCCGCGCGCGTGCTGTTCAAGGCGCTGCGCGAAGCGACGGATCTGCCGATCCATTTCCACACGCACGACACCTCGGGCATTGCGGCTGCAACCGTGCTTGCCGCGGTCGATAGCGGCGTCGATGTGGTCGATGCGGCGATGGATGCGCTTTCCGGCAACACCTCGCAGCCCTGCCTCGGCTCGATCGTCGAGGCGCTGCGCGGCTCGGAGCGTGATCCGGGCCTCGATCCCGAATGGATCCGCCGCATCTCCTTCTATTGGGAAGCAGTGCGTTACCAGTACGCCGCCTTCGAAAGCGACCTCAAGGGACCGGCGTCGGAAGTCTACTTGCACGAAATGCCGGGCGGTCAGTTCACCAACCTCAAGGAGCAGGCCCGTTCGCTCGGGCTGGAAACCAAGTGGCACCGCGTTGCCCAGGCCTATGCCGATGCCAACCAGATGTTCGGCGACATCGTCAAGGTGACGCCGTCCTCCAAGGTGGTCGGCGACATGGCACTGATGATGGTCTCGCAAGACCTGACGGTCGCCGACGTCGAGAACCCGGCCAAGGATATCGCCTTCCCGGATTCGGTCGTCTCGATGCTGAAGGGCGATCTCGGTCAGCCTCCGGGCGGCTGGCCGGAAGCGCTGCAGAAGAAGGCGCTGAAGGGCGAGAAGGCTTACACCGCCGTTCCCGGCTCGCTGCTGCTGCCGGCCGATCTCGACGCGGAGCGCAAGGCGATCGAGGACAAGCTCGAGCGCAAGGTCGACGACTTCGAGTTCGCCTCCTACCTGATGTACCCGAAGGTCTTCACCGATTACGCGGTCGCGGCCGACACCTATGGTCCGGTCAGCGTGCTGCCGACGCCGGCCTATTTCTATGGGCTTGGACCGGGCGAGGAGCTGCAGCCGGAGATCGAGCGCGGCAAGTCGCTGGTGATCCTGCACCAGGCCAAGAGCGAGCCGGACGAGAAGGGCATGGTCAAGGTGTTCTTCGAACTCAACGGCCAGCCGCGCCTGATCAAGGTACCGGACCGCAACCGCAGTGCGACGAGCGCCGTGCGCCGCAAGGCCGAAGGCGGCAACGCTGCCCAGCTCGGCGCTCCGATGCCGGGCGTCATCTCCACGGTCGCGGTTCATCCGGGCCAGGCGGTTAAGGCCGGTGACGTGCTGCTCTCGATCGAGGCGATGAAGATGGAAACGGCGCTGCATGCCGAGAAGGACGGCACGATCGCCGAAGTTCTGGTGCGCGCCGGCGACCAGATCGACGCCAAGGACCTGCTGATCGTCTTCGACGCGTAAGCGTTTGCCACACGGACAGACAAAAACGGCCGGATGCGAATCCGGCCGTTTTTTGTTTTGCGATGGATCAGACGACGGCTGCTTAGCGCCTAGGCCAATGGAACCGGTCCCAATGCTTCCCTTCAGATCTCGTAGTCGTGCGGAGCGCTGAGCGAGGCAATGAACTTCTTCGTTCGCTCGCGCTCGGGCGCCGAGAAGATCGTCTTTGGCGCGCCGCTTTCGACGATGAGGCCGCCGTCGAGGAAGATCACCTTGTCGGCAACGCGCGAGGCGAGCCGGAGGTCGTGGGTGGCCATGACCATGGTGGTGCCTTCGCGGGCAAGCCGGCTCAGGACTTCGACCACTTCTTCCGCCAGTTCAGGGTCGAGCGCCGAGGTCGGCTCGTCGCAGAGAAGCACGCGCGGCGAAGGGGCAAGGGCACGGGCGATCGCCACGCGCTGCTGCTGGCCGCCGGAAAGTGTTGCCGGCCAGGCGTCGGCCTTGTGCGCCATGCCGACCTTTTCGAGCAGTTCCGTTGCCCGGGTCTTTGCCCTGTCCGCCGGCCATTTCAGCACGGTGACGAGGCCTTCCATGACATTGCCGAGTGCGGTCTGGTGCGGGAAGAGCTGGAAGTTCTGGAACACCATGCCGGTCTGCCGGCGCAGACGCTGGATCGCCGTCCAGCCGATCTTGCGGCCAGGGGCGAATTCAAGCTTCTCGTCGCCAAGCTTGATCGATCCGGAGGTCGGGATCTCCAGAAGGTTGATGCAGCGCAGCAGCGTGCTCTTGCCGCCGCCGGACGGGCCGACCAGCGCGGTCACAGTGCCCTCGGCGAGCGTCACGGAAATATCCTTCAGCACGAGATTGTCGCCGAAGCGCTTTTCGATGTGGGAGAGCTCGATCATGTGCGTGCCTCCAGGAAGCCGCCATAGCGGGCGAAGCGTCGCTCCAGCCTGACCTGCAGGGCGGAAAGCACGGAGCTCATGGCAAGATAGATCAGCGCCGTCTCGATGTAGAGGATCAGCGGCTCGTAGGTGGTGGCGACGATGCGCTGCGCTGTCTGGAACATCTCGGGCACAGTAATGGCGGCGGCAAGCGACGTGTCCTTCACCAGCGAGATGAATGTGTTCGACAATGGCGGCACGGCGACGCGGGCTGCCTGCGGCAGGATCGTGCGGCGCATCGCCTGGCTCCAGCTCATGCCGATCGAATAGGCTGCCTCCCATTGTCCGCGCGGGACCGACGAAATCACCGCGCGAATGATCTCGGAGGTGTAGGCGCCGACATTCAGCGAGAAGCCGATGAGCGCTGCGGTGAAGGCGTCGAGCAGGATGCCGGCGCTCGGCAGGCCGTAAAAGATCACGAACAGTTGGACCAGCAACGGCGTGCCGCGGATCACCCAGACGTAAAAGCGCGCGATCCAGGCGACCGGTGCCGGCCCGAAGAGCCGGGCGACGGCGGTGACGAGCCCCAGGATCAGGCCGAAGATGAAGGAAAGCAGCGTCAGGGGGATGGTAAAGGTCAGGCCGGCCCAGAGCAGGGACGGCAAGGATTCCAGCATCAGTGGGAGCCAGGTGGTCAAGGGCGAGCCTTTCAAAAAGCGCGATCCGCCCCGGGGTCCGGAACGGATCGCTTTTCATAGCCGAGAATGGCCGGCTGAGAAACCGGCCGAGGGCCCAGTGATCGGGTTACTTCGAGACGTCGGCGCCGAAGTACTTCTGCGAGATCTTGTCGTAGGTGCCGTCGGCCTTGATGTCGACGAGCGCCTTGTTGATCGCCTCGAGAAGCTCCGGCTCGCCCTTGCGGATGATGATGCCGGAGAAGTCGGCATCGGCCTGCTCAGCGGCGATCTTGACCGGGGCGTCGGGCTTCTTCTTCTTGAAGTCGAGGAAGGAGAGGCTGTCGTTGATCGTCGCGTCGGCACGGCCGGTCAAGACGAGCTGGATCGACTGGTCGAAGCCGTCGGTGCCGACGAGTTCGGCGCCGGACGCGGTTGCGAGCTTGCCGAAGTTGCTGGTCAGCGACTGGGCCGACTTCTTGCCCTTGAGATCGGCAAAGCCCTTGATCTCTTCGTTGTCCGACTTGACGATCAGCACAGCCTTGGAGGCGATATAGGGTTCGGAGAAGTCGTACTTCTTCTTGCGCTCCTCGGTGATGCCGACCTGGTTGATGACCGTGTCGTAGCGGTTGGCGTCGAGGCCGGCGATCAGGCCGTCCCACTTGCCTTCGAGGAATTCAGCCTTGACGCCGAGCTTCTCGGCGACGGCGTGGCCGATCTCCACGTCGAAGCCGACGAGCGCGCCGGAGGCGTCGTGATAGGTGAACGGGGCATAGGTGCCCTCGGTGCCGATCTTCAGGACACCGGCAGATTTGATCGCATCGAGGTTCTCGCCGGCTTCAGCGGAGCCAAGTGCGGCAACCTGCATCAGAGCGGCGGCAAACAGCGTGGGGAGGAGTTTCATCGTGATTTTCCATCTTCTTTCTTGCCCGGCCCGTCGTCCGGATTGAGCGGACAATCGCATAAAAAATCGGCGATCTGAGCGTATAAAACACCAATTCCTGAGCGTTTTGATGAAGAATTTTCCTCGAATTGACCCCGATTGCGCGCAAAAGCCACGGTTTGTCGAAATTCGCGCGCCCCTCCGATTTGGGCGCCGCGCCGGCTTGAAAACGGTTTCAAAAGTTGCTATGCGCATTTATGGCGATTCATGCACGTTTATGCACGGTTGGTGAAAATGTCAGGGGAACTCCTTCTTCGTGAGCGAAAGACGCTGATCCAGGAGCGGTTGAAGGCCAATGGCCGGGTGCTGGCTGCTGATCTTGCGGCCGAGCTCAGCGTTTCCGAAGACACGATCCGCCGCGATCTCCGGGAAATGGCGGCGGCAGGACTGTGCGAGCGCGTCTATGGTGGCGCACTTCCGGTCGCGCCGGCGGCCCACAGCACATTGCGAGAACGGGTGGCGATGGCGCCGGAACGCAAGGCGGCGCTGGCGCGCACGGCGGTCGGCCTGATCAAGCCTGATATGACCGTGTTCCTCGATGCCGGCTCGACCAATCTTGCGATCGCGCAACTGATCGAGCCGGAGCTGCCGGTCACCGTCGTCACCAACACACCGCTGATTGCCGTCGCGCTCATGGAGAAGCCGGGCGTCGATCTGATCCTGCTCGGCGGCCCGCTCAACCGTGCCGTCGGTGCGGCGATCAGTGCGCGGGCGCAGCGCGACGCGGAACTGCTGCGGCCCGATCTCTGCTTCCTTGGCACCTGCGGCGCCGATGCCGCTGCGGGCCTGACGGCGATCTATTTCGAGGATGCGGAATTCAAACGGCTCATTGCGCTGCGCAGCCGGCGCCTGGTTGTCGCCGTCACCAGCGACAAGCTCGGTACGGCCGCCGCGCACGGGGTTGTCGATATCAATGACAAGGTGACGCTGCTGCTCGAGGCGGATGCGTCGGCCGAGCATCGGTCGGCCTTCGAGGCGACAAGGGCAGAGGTCCTGATGGCGGGAGAGACGGAATGACGACGATCACGCATGTGGCGCTCTGGACGCGGGACCTCGAGGCGATTGCCAGCTTCTGGTCGTCCTTCTTCGGCGCCGAAGTCGGCGAGATCTATGAAAGCCGACGGCGGCCGGGCTTTCGCTCGCGGTTCCTGACGCTTGGCGACGGGCCGGCATTCGAGATCATGGAAGGCCCCTGGGTTGGGCCGGCCGATCCGGCTGAAGAACGTACCGGCCTTGCCCATGTGGCGCTGTCGCTCGGCAGCGAGCAGGCGGTCGAGGCGATGGCCGCGCGCGCCGAGGCTAAGGGCATTCTGGTCGCAAAACCGCGATGGACCGGCGATGGCTTCTATGAGGCTGTTGTTCGCGACCCCGATGGAAATCTGATCGAAATCACAATTTGAGCCGGGCGACCCGGCACAGAGGCAAGACCATGGACCAACGTTCTCCTTCCGCGACCGTCCGCCAGGGCTACATGACCCGCAACCGGCTGGCGGTTTCGCTGCTCTTCCTATTGAACGGCTTCGTCATCGGCAGTTGGGCGCCGAAGATCCCGGAATTCAAGGACCGGCTCGGCATCAGCGAAAGCGTGCTCGGCCTGTTGATCCTGATGTTCGGTATTGGCTCGCTGGTGCTCATGCCGATTGCCGGCGGCTACATCGCCCGTGTGGGGTCGCAGAAGGTGGTCAAGGTCACCGCCATCATCCTGTCGCCGTTGCTTCTGCTTCTGACGCTTGTCCCCGATGTCTGGACGGCGGCTGTCGCCATGTTCCTGCTTGGCGGTTTTGCCGGCGCGATGGACGTCGCGATGAACGCCAATGCGGTCGAGGTCGAGAAATCCATGCGCCGTGCGATCATGTCGTCCTGCCATGCCTATTGGAGCCTCGGCGGCCTGATCGGTGCCGGTATCGGCGGTTTCCTCATGGCCCGCTTCGGTGTGCTGCCGCATGTCCTTGTCGTCACTGCGATCTGCCTGGTACTGATCGTCGCCGCTTGGCCGATGATCCTGGCTGACAAGCCGCATCCAGGCGCAGCCAAGGAAAAGCTGCGCCTGCCGATGACGCCGCTCCCCTGGCTGATCGGCATCATGGCGCTGTTCTCGATGGTGCCTGAGGGCACAGTGCTCGACTGGGGTGCGCTTTATCTGCGCAACGAGCTTGGCGCCTCCGTTGAGCTTTCCGGCTTCGGCTTTGCCGCCTTCTCCGCCACCATGGCGACCATGCGTTTTGCCGGCGATTTCGTGCGGGATCGCTTCGGCGCCAAACGGACGCTCCGCATCTGCACCGTCACGGCACTCGTCGGCATGATCGTCGCGGGCACGGCGCCCAATGCCTATATCGCCATCCTCGGTTTTGCGATCGCCGGCATCGGCATCTCCAACATGGTGCCGATCGCGTTCTCGGCCGCCGGCAACATGCCGGGCCTGCAGCCGGGCATCGGGCTCTCGGTCGCGACCTTCATGGGCTATTCCGGCATGCTGTTCGCACCGTCGCTGATCGGCTTCGTTGCCGAGCATACGGGCTTTGCCATCATCTTCGCCTCGGTGCCGCTGCTCTTCATCGTCGTGCTTCTCTTGTCGCACCATGCGATCCATGCGGATCACGCTAAGGGGCACTGAGACGGAACGGCGCCATCAAATCGCCGTCAGGGCATGATGTCGCCGTTGACAATCAGGCTTTCCTCATCCACCTGATGGGCAAATGGCCAGGGCGAGTTGAGGAAAGTCCATGCGGGTTCTGCCCGCATCCTCGCCCGGCTCAGTGACCCACGAAGAGGCCTTCATGTCTTCCGCCTTCGATTTCGATCCGCAGCCCCGCCGCGCCTCCGTCGCCGTCGATGTCGGCGGCGTCATCGTCGGGGGCGGCGCACCGGTCGTGGTCCAGTCGATGACCAACACCGATACGGCCGATATCGATGGGACCGTGGCCCAGGTGGCCGCGCTGCACAAGGCCGGTTCGGAACTGGTGCGCATCACCGTCGACCGCGACGAGAGTGCGGCGGCGGTGCCGAAGATCCGCGAGCGGCTCGAGCGCCTTGGTCTTGACGTGCCGCTCGTCGGCGACTTCCACTATATCGGCCACAAGCTGCTTGCCGATCATCCGGCCTGCGCCGAGGCGCTTGCGAAGTATCGCATCAATCCGGGCAATGTCGGGTTCAAGGACAAGAAGGACAAGCAGTTCGCCGAGATCGTCGAGATGGCGATCCGCTACGACAAGCCGGTGCGCATCGGTGTCAACTGGGGTTCGCTCGACCAGGAACTGCTGACGCGGCTGATGGACGAGAACAAGGCGAACGGTTTTCCGCTGACGGCGCAAGAGGTGACGCGCGAGACGATCGTGCAGTCGGCGCTGCTCTCGGCGGAACTCGCCGAAGAGATCGGTCTGCCGCGCAACCGCATCATCCTTTCGGCCAAGGTTTCCGGCGTTCAGGACCTGATCGCCGTCTATGCCATGTTGTCGGCCCGCTCGGACCACGCACTGCATCTCGGCCTCACCGAGGCCGGCATGGGCACGAAGGGCATCGTCGCCTCGTCCGCTTCGCTCGGCATCCTCATGCAGCAGGGCATCGGCGATACGATCCGCATTTCGCTGACGCCTGAGCCCGGCGGCGACCGCACCCGCGAGGTGCAGGTGGCGCAGGAATTGCTGCAGGTCATGGGTTTCCGTCAGTTCATCCCTGTTGTTGCCGCCTGTCCCGGCTGCGGACGCACCACGTCCACGGTGTTCCAGGAACTCGCCCAGAAGATCCAGGACGACATCCGCCGCAACATGCCGGTCTGGCGCGAGAAGTATCCCGGCGTCGAGGGCCTGAAGGTCGCGGTCATGGGCTGCATCGTCAACGGCCCGGGCGAAAGCAAACATGCCGACATCGGCATCTCTTTGCCCGGCACCGGCGAAATGCCGGCCGCCCCCGTATTCATCGACGGGGAGAAGGCAATGACGCTGCGCGGCCCCAACATTGCCGGCGACTTCGAGACGCTGGTTTCCGATTATATCGAGAAGCGCTACGGCCGCGGTCAGGCGGCCGCTGAGTAAGCAGCCGCGCTTTGTCTACGCTGTGGCCTCAGAGCCGTGATGTCAGCAGCTTGAAGCCGGCAAAGGCGAAGAAACCGGCCATCAGGCTTTCGATCAGCCGCCTGGACTTCAGATAGGCGCGGTGTACCGGCGTGAGCGAGAAGACGATCGCAAAGCCGCAGAAGGTCATCAGACCCAAGACCATGCAGCCGCCGATAAAAGTGGCGGTAACGCCGACCGGCGCGCCCGCGGGCATGCCGAGTGACACCAGCATGATCCAGGAGAAGATCGCCTTGGGGTTCGTCAGGTGGATGCCGAGCCCCTTGAGATAGAGCCGCTTCAGCGAGGTCTGCACCTTTGCCGTCGGCACGATCGCGCTCTTGTCGCTGCGCATGGCAGCGCGTAGCGCGTTATAGGCGAGCCAGAAGAGATAGCAGGCGCCGGCGATCTTCAAGACGATGATCGCGTGGCCATAGGCGCGGATCAGCGCCGAGAGACCGGAGGCCGTCAGCATTGCCCAGGTGTAACTTCCCGTCAGAACGCCAAGGGCAAGCGCCAGGCCCGCCTTTCGTCCCTGGCTGACCGAGGTGGTGATGATCGCCAGGATCGCCGGCCCCGGCGATGCGGTCGCGATCAGATAGGCGGTCCAGGCAATGAGAAGCTGCGGCAGATAGGGCGTCAGGTCGAACATGTAAGACAAGCTCCGGCTCGGTCGCCGGAGGCTAGATCAGTCCATCGCTTGTTTGAAACGGCGAAAATGTCACCGAGACAACTTAGAGGATCTCGTCTAGCGCCTCGATCAGGCGCGCGCATTCGGCATCGGTGCCGATGGTGATGCGCAGGAAATCGGAGATGCGCGGCTTGGCGAAATGGCGCACCAGCACGGCGCGCTCGCGGAGCGCCTTCATCAGCGTTTCTCCTCTATGGCCGGGATGCCGTGCGAAAACGAAGTTTGCCGACGAAGGCAGCACCTCGAAGCCGCGCGCTGTCAGTTCGGCCGTGAGCCGGTCGCGCGACGCGATGATCTTGGCGCGAGTGTCCTCGAACCAGGCTTCATCCTCGATCGCGGCGATGGCGCCGGCCTGGGCCGGACGGCCGAGCGGATAGGAGTTGAAGCTGTCCTTCACCCGCTCCAGCGCCTCGATCAGCGGGCGCTGGCCAATGGCGAAGCCGACGCGCAAGCCCGCAAGTGCGCGCGACTTGGAGAAGGTCTGGACGACCAAGAGGTTCTCGTATTTCGAAACCAGTTCTGCGGCCGACTGGCCGCCGAAATCGACATAGGCCTCGTCGATGACGACGGGCTGGTCCGGATGGCTTGCGACCAGCCGCTCGATGTCGGCGAGCGGCAAAGCGATGCCGGTCGGGGCATTCGGGTTCGGCAGGATGATCGCGCCGCAGGGCCGGTCGTAGTCGGCGAGATCGATCTCGAAGCGATCGCTGAGCGGGATCTCGACCGTGTCGATCTCGAAGAGCCGCGCATAGGTCGAATAGAAGCTGTAGGAGATATCCGGATAGAGCAGCGGCGCGTCGTGCTTCAGCAAGCCGGCGAAGATGTGCGCCAGCACCTCGTCCGAGCCGTTGCCGACGAAGACTTCTTCGGCGGTCACGCCATAGCGTACGGCGATGGCCTGGCGCAGCTTCAGCGCCAGCGGGTCCGGATAAAGGCGAAGATCGCTGCTCGCTGCCGCGGCGATCGCGTCGAGCACCTTCTCAGACGGACCGTAGGGGCATTCGTTGGTGTTGAGCTTCACCAGGTTGGCGATGCGCGGCTGTTCGCCAGGCACGTAGGGCTTCAGCTTGGAGACGATCGGCGACCAGTATTTGCTCATGGATCTAGCTCCTGCGATTGGCGATGAAACGGGCGGCTTCGACGAGAATGGCCGAGCGCACTCCATAGGGCGCAAGCAGCGCTTCTGCTTCGGCGACCAGTTGCTCCAGCCGGTCTTCCGCCCAGGTCTGGCCGTTGAGCGCGACCAGCGTGCCCTTGCCACGGGCGGCGTCCTTGCCGGTTGCCTTGCCCATGGTCTCAGCATCCGCGGTAAGGTCGAGCAGGTCGTCGGCAAGCTGGAAGGCAAGGCCGATCTTTTCGCCGAAGGCGCGAAGCCGCGCGCGGTCCTCCTTCGCGGCGCCGGCGACGATGGCGCCAGCCTCGCAGGCAAAGCGGATCAGGGCACCTGTCTTCATCGCCTGCAGCGTGACGATCCCGGCCTCGTCCGGTGGCGACTTTTCCGCGGCCAGGTCGAGCGCTTGTCCGCCGGCCATGCCGCCGTGGCCGGCGGCGCGTCCGAGCGCCAGGATCAGTTCCACCTTCTGCGCATCCGAAAGCGCTGTCTCGGGTGCTGCGATGATATCGAAGGCAAAGGTCAGCAGGCTGTCGCCGGCAAGAATCGCCGTCGCCTCATCGAAGGCCCTGTGCACGGTCGGCTGGCCGCGGCGCATGTCGTCGTCGTCCATCGCCGGCAGGTCGTCATGGACCAGCGAATAGCAATGCACGCATTCGAGTGCCGCGCCGACGCGCAAGGCCGCATCGCGATTGCCGCCGAGCAGATCGGCGCATTCGATCACCAGGAAGGGGCGCAGACGCTTGCCCCCGTTCAGCACGCCGTGGCGCATGGCCGCGAGCAGGTTTGCCGGCCGGGCGATTTCGTCGGCTTCCGTCGTCTGGCCGAGCAGACGTTCCAGCAGACCCTCGACGGTGCGGGCATTGGTGGCGAGGCGACGGGTAAAAGGCGATGTGTCCTGGCTCATGCGCGCTCTTTGACATGGGCGAAGAGGGCTTTCAACGGGGATTCGTGTCGCAGCCGCGCGCTTTCCCTGGGACAGCCTTCTCCGCGCCTTGCCTTTTGCCAGAAAGCCCGTTCAACTCTGCCTGCGCATGCACTAAGAGAAGCGGATGGACAGCGAGGTGAACAGTCAGGCCGCGAACGTCGTTCCGGAAGCGCGCGAGGAGGGCGAATTGCCTTCCAGTCGCTGGTCTTCGCTTCGCCGGACGTTGCGCACGCGTCGCCGCCAGATCGTCCTGGCTGTCCTGGGCTTTCTCGTCCTTCCCTACGCGCTGATCGTTCTCTACCTGGTGGAGTTCATCCATCCCGTCTCGACGCTCATGCTGCGCGATCTCGTGCTGCTGCGCGGCTACGATCGGCAATGGGTCGAGTTCGATGATATCGCCCCGGTTCTCGTGCAGTCGGTGATGATGTCGGAGGACGGGCAGTTTTGCGCCCATGACGGCGTCGACTGGGGCCAGATGCGGGGCGTGGTCGAGGATGCGCTCGAAGGGGAATCCACCCGCGGCGCGAGCACCATTCCGATGCAGACGGTCAAGAACCTCTATCTCTGGAACGGTCGTTCCTTCCTGCGCAAGGGCATGGAACTGCCGCTGGCGGTCGCCGCCGACTTCGTGTGGAGCAAGCGGCGGATGATGGAGATCTATCTGAATATCGCCGAATGGGGCGACGGGATCTATGGTATCGAGGCGGCCGCCCGCCATCATTTCGGGGTTTCAGCGTCGAAGCTCTCGCGCCGGCAGGCGGCGCTGCTTGCGGTGTCGCTGCCCAATCCGAAGGAGCGCAACGCCGGAAAACCAGGCCGCGGTCTCAAGCGTCTGGCGAACCTGATCGAGCGCCGCGCCAGCCGCTCCGGCGGTTACATCACCTGCCTTTATAATTAGGATCAGACCTTTTCATTGGATGGGCTCGTCGGGCGATGTCATGCTCGCGTTGTAGAGTTCTGCCATCTGGGCCTCTCTCCCTTCGAAAGGCCCGATTGCTCCATGACCCTGATTTCCCCCTCGCTTCTCGCCCTTGGCCGCAGCGCCAACGATGCCCCGCCGAGACATCTCGGCACGCGCTACAACACCCAAGGCCTCTTCCTGCTGGAACCGGGCAACACGGTCGTGTCTCACGTTGCCGCCGGATCGCCGTCCGAGGCCGCCGTGCTTGCGGTGCGCGACCGGTTGATGGCGATGCCCGAGGCGCGGCAGTTCGCCTTTACCCAACCGTCCAGCCTGCACATGACGATCTTCCAGGGCATCATCGAACACCGCCGGAAGCTCCCTTACTGGCCGGCTGGCATGCCGCTCGATACGCCGATCGAGGTGATGACGGCGTACTACCGCGAACGGCTTGCGCATTTTGCGCCGCTGGAGCAGTTCCGCGCCCGCGTGACCGGGATCACGCCGACGGGCCTTGCACTCGAAGGCGACGGTGCCGCCGACCGCGCCTGTCTCAAGGCCTGGCGCGACGCTTTCGCGGAAGCCTTCGGCTATCGACATCCGGATCATGACGACTACCAATTCCACATCACCTATGCCTACCCCGTCGACTGGCTCGACGATGCGGCGCTGCCGCGCTGGCAGGCGATGCTGGACGAGCAGCTCGCTTTTCTGCGCGAGCAGGCGCCGGTGATCGCGCTCGATCCGCCGGCCTTCTGCTCGTTCGAGGACATGAACCATTTCGAGGAACTGATCGTTTTCTCGGAGAGACCAGCAATCAAGGAACAGAAATGACCGGACTTACACTCTATGTCGGCAACAAGAACTATTCGTCCTGGTCGATGCGGCCATGGATCGCGATGACGGCAGTCGGCATCGATTTCTCGGACGTGGTCATTCCGTTCGATTTCGCCGCCGGCAATCCGGAGATCCGGGCGATCTCGCCGACCGGAAAGGTGCCGCTGCTGCGCCACGGGGACCTGCTTATCTGGGAATCGCTGGCGATCATCGAATATGTCGCCGAACTCTTTCCCGACGCCGGGCTGTGGCCGGCCGACCCTCAGGCGCGCGCCCGGGCGCGCAGCTATTCGATGGAGATGCTGTCCGGTTTTCGCGCTCTGCGTGGTGCCTGCCCGATGAACATCCGTCGGCCAAAGCAGGCGCTGGACGTTGGCGCGGACGTCCGCGCGGACGTGGCACGTATCGAGCAGATCTGGACGGAGGCGCTTGCGCGTTCCGGTGGCCCGTTCCTCTTCGGGTCCTTCAGCGCGGCCGATGCGATGTACGCGCCTGTGGTTAACCGCTTCGACGTCTACGATCTCGTTGCGGATCGAGAAACGCTCGGCTACATGAACCGCGTGAAGGCACATCCGGCGTTCCTGAAATGGGAGGAGGCCGCCCGCGCAGAGCCGTGGGTCGTCGCCGAAGACGAGGTCTGAAAAGGTCGAGTCGAAAAATTGCCCGTGGGGACTGGTCAAACGGCAGTTGTCCATGTATAAGCGCGCCAAATTTCCGTGATTAACATCTGTTTTACACGGCCATTTCGGCTGCTGAACAGTGTTTGCCCGATAAGTGGAGAATGAAATGGCTGTACCTAAAAGAAAAACGAGCCCGTCCAAGCGTGGCATGCGCCGTTCGGCTGACGCTCTGAAGACCCCGACCTACGTCGAAGACAAGAACTCCGGCGAACTGCGTCGCCCGCACCACATCGACCTGAAGACCGGCATGTACCGTGGCCGTCAGGTTCTGACCCCGAAGGAAAGCGCATAAGCGTTTCCGTTCGCGGATTAGGTTCAAAGGGCTGGCTCTGCCGGCCCTTTTGTTTTGCATCTGACATGATCTTGCTTGGACGCCGTGGTATCGCTGGCGCCTTGCGTGACGACGCCGCATAAACATGGTCCACCATAAACGCGGTCAAGGAGTTCTGATGCTTGCTGCCATACCGCTGCTGATCCTGCCTTTTGCAATCTACAATCTCGCGATGATCGGAATGTTCGGCGGCCTCGCCGGCCTGAACGCCGACATGGTGTCGCTCTCCATGCTATCAGGCGCGACCTGGACGATGCGCTTCGGCGACCTTCTGATCGTCGGCGCCCTGCTGCTGCTCTTCGTCGAATTGCTGAAAGCGACGCGCACGAGCAGCCGCGCACTGATGGATCATCTGCTCTCGATGATCCTGTTCATCGTCTTTTTGATCGAATTTCTGCTGCTCGCACCGGCGGCAACGCAGCTCTTCTTCATCCTGATGACCATCAGCTTCATCGATGTTATCGCCGGCTTTGCCGTGTCGATGCGCTCGGCCGGCCGGGACGTGTCGATCGGCCTCTAGGTCCAGACGGTTCGGGGCGACGCCGCCCCGATTTCCGCGATCTCTGTTCAGGTGAGGTGAAGGCAGGAACCGTTTTCCTGCCTGGTGGTCCTGCTTAGCCGAGATTGTCGAGCTTGGTCTGGAGCGCGCGAAGCTGCTCCTTCAGCTCGTCGATATCCTTGGCTTCGGCCTTCTTCGTTTCCTTCACGGGCGGCGCGGTGATGAAGGGTGAAAACATCTGCATGGCCTGATGGAACATCTCGGTGTTGCGACGCACCTGCTCTTCGACAAGTTGCAGCGGAACCTGCAGGTTTTTGCCGAGCGGCGTGTCGCCGAAGGCCTTGTTGATCTGCTCGCGCATCTGCGACTGCTGCTCGGTGAAAGCCTGCATCGAGTGTTCGAGATAGCTCGGCACCACCATCTGCATCTGGTCGCCGTAGAACGAGATCAGCTGGCGCAGGAAGGAGATCGGCAGCAGCGTGTTGCCGGTCTTGGACTCCTGCTCGAAGATGATCTGCGTCAGCACGGAATGGGTGATGTCCTCGCCGGATTTTGCATCCTGAACGATGAAGTCCTCACCCTTCTTCACCATCACAGCCAGGTCGTCGAGCGTGACATAGGTGCTGGTCCCGGTGTTGTAGAGCCGCCGGTTCGCATATTTTTTGATAACGATCTGGCCTTCGTGCTTCGCCATCAGGGTCTCCTCTCCCCCATCATCCCGTCTTTATTGCGTTTTTCAGAGTATCCGCAAAAGCGCGCCGCTGACAATGTCTTTGTGCGTTGCGGCGACGCAAGTGCAAAATCTTGCGGTTGCGTTTTAGGTGACGCTTTTGTGGCACTGCATCAAGGCGTTTGACTTGCGTCGCGCGCTTTGCCAGTCTGCCTGCATTAGGCAAGAAGATCTGAGGAAACGTCCCATGAGCAATCCCTCCATCGTGATCGCCAGCGCCGGCCGCACCGCGGTCGGTTCCTTCAACGGTGCCTTTGGCAATACGCCGGCGCACGAACTTGGCGCTGCCGTCATCAAGGGCGTGCTCGAGCGGGCAGGCGTCGAGGCTGCCGAGGTCGACGAGGTGATCCTCGGCCAGGTGCTGCAGGCCGGCGAAGGCCAGAACCCGGCGCGCCAGGCGGCGATGAAGGCGGGCGTTCCTCAGGAAAAGACCGCCTGGGGCATGAACCAGCTCTGCGGCTCGGGCCTGCGCGCCGTCGCGCTCGGCATGCAGCAGATTGCAACCGGTGATGCTGAGATCATCGTCGCCGGCGGCATGGAGTCCATGTCGATGGCGCCGCATTGCTCGCATCTTCGCGGCGGCGTGAAGATGGGCGACTTCAAGATGATCGACACGATGATCAAGGACGGCCTGACCGACGCCTTCTACGGTTATCACATGGGCATCACCGCCGAGAACGTCGCTCGCCAGTGGCAACTCAGCCGCGAGGAGCAGGATGCGTTCGCACTCGCCTCGCAAAACAAGGCCGAAGCGGCCCAGAAGGCCGGGCGCTTTGCCGACGAGATCATTCCCTTCATCGTCAAGGGTCGCAAGGGCGACGTCACCGTCGACCAGGACGAATATATCCGCCATGGCGCAACGCTCGACCAGATGACGAAGCTGCGCCCCGCCTTCGACAAGGAAGGCACGGTCACCGCCGGCAACGCTTCCGGCCTCAATGACGGCGCCGCAGCCACCCTGCTGATGACCGAGGCACAGGCCTCCAAGCGCGGCATCCAGCCGCTCGCCCGTATCGTTTCCTGGGCAACCGCCGGCGTCGATCCGCAGGTCATGGGCACCGGCCCGATCCCGGCGTCGCGCAAGGCGTTGGCAAGGGCCGGCTGGGCGATCGGCGATGTCGAACTGGTGGAAGCCAACGAAGCCTTCGCTGCCCAGGCCTGCGCGGTCAACAAAGACCTCGGCTGGGATCCGTCGATCGTCAACGTCAATGGCGGCGCGATCGCCATCGGTCACCCGATCGGCGCTTCCGGCGCCCGCGTGCTCAACACGCTGCTTTTCGAAATGAAGCGCCGCGGCGTTTCCAAGGGGCTTGCAACCCTCTGCATCGGCGGCGGCATGGGCGTCGCCATGTGCGTCGAGCGGTTCTGATCGGTCTGGCGGCATGAACAGCGCCAGGTGGGTTCCATTTTCCCTGCTTCTGGCCGGTTCGCCGATCGTTTCTGCACATGCCAATCCCGCGCCTCTTAACGAGGCGCGGCTGGTAGAGTGCATGCTGGAACATACGACTTCCGACGAGGAGAGCGTTTTCAAGGACGTGATGGTCGCGGCCTTGAACGATGACGGCGGCGCATTGAAGGTGTCGCTGGAGCAGCTCTCCGCGGTGATGATGGGTCTCGCGCTGGAGAAGTGCGAGGTGGCTCTGTCCGCGCTGGCTACGCCGCAGTTTCAAGCGGCCGCCGGGCTCTACGGGCAACAGGTCGGCGAAAAGCTGATGCAGAAGGCATTCGAAAAACTGAACTGATCAAGTGGGAGGCGCATATGAGCAGGGTAGCATTGGTCACGGGTGGGTCGCGCGGCATTGGTGCGGCAATTTCCATCGCACTCAAGAATGCCGGCTACAAGGTGGCTGCCAACTATGCCGGCAATGACGAGAAGGCTCAGGCCTTCAAGCAGGAAACCGGCATCCCGGTCTACAAATGGGACGTTTCCAACTATCAGGCCTGTGCCGAGGGCATCGCCAAGGTCGAGGCCGATCTCGGTCCGGTCGATGTGCTCGTCAACAATGCCGGCATCACCCGAGATGCCATGTTTCACAAGATGACGCCGGAGCAATGGGGTGAGGTGATCGGCACCAACCTCACCGGTCTCTTCAACATGACGCATCCGCTCTGGTCGGCCATGCGCGACCGTGGCTTCGGTCGCGTCATCAACATCTCGTCGATCAACGGCCAGAAGGGCCAGGTGGGTCAGGCCAACTATTCGGCGGCCAAGGCCGGCGATCTCGGCTTCACCAAGGCGCTCGCCCAGGAAGGGGCTGCCAAGGGCATTACCGTGAACGCGATCTGCCCCGGCTATATCGGCACGGAGATGGTGCGGGCGGTGCCGGAGAAGGTGCTCAACGAGCGCATCATCCCGCAGATCCCGGTCGGCCGCCTCGGCGAACCGGAAGAAATCGCCCGCTGCGTGGTGTTCCTCGCCTCCGACGATGCCGGCTTCATCACCGGCTCGACGATTTCGGCGAACGGCGGACAGTTTTTCGTCTGAGCATCAGACAAGCCGAACATTACCGGACGGCGCCTTTCGAGGCGCCGTTTCCATGCGGCGGCAGCGCTGAAAATCCTGCTCGAAATCCTGAAGTTGCGCTGGCAGTTCCGTTGCCGGAGTGGGGCGTAGACACTATATCTTGTGGAGAACAAAGGTGGAATGACGCGCGGTCTGCGAGTCGCTGCCGAATGTTCCCGCACTGGTCGCGACTCTAAACTGCGATTCTCATTCTCTCACTTGGGTGAATCCCTGACGAATTTCGTGAAAAATTTTCCAGGCTTTCCAGAGTCTTGGATTCGGAATCCTTGGACCTGTCAGGCAATGGCAGAGCCGGGATTGTTGCGCGCCAAAGGGCCTGATGCGCGGAATCAGCTCCAGATTCAGCATGTGGTGCAACGTTCGGCGTTGAAATCTATATGTAGTCGTGAACATACAGTGAATCACAATGAGTCGTCGATTCGTCGCCGATTCGTTCCACGGCTGTTCCAATTGTCGATTGCGCCGACCACAACAGGTGGTGCAATGGGCTAAGAGATGCCAAGCGATAGGTTTTAGTTGTCGGCGCCCCTTGCGTTTGGCTCGGTGCGTGGGCATGTGTTTGCCGCCAGCGTGAAAAGACGCTGCCGTAATTTCTGAATGCCCGGGATCGATGACGTGTCCGTTCACCCCATGATCCTGAGCGGCCGCGGTGTCACCGCGGTGCTCGGGCCTACCAATACCGGCAAGACGCACTACGCGATCGAGCGCATGATTGCGCACGACAGCGGCGTCATCGGCCTGCCGCTGCGGCTTCTCGCGCGCGAGGTCTATACGCGCCTGGTCGAAAGGGTCGGCCACCACAATGTCGCGCTGATCACCGGCGAGGAAAAGATCACCCCGCATCGCGCGCGCTATTCGGTCTGCACCGTCGAGGCCATGCCGCGCGAGACGACGGCGTCCTTCGTCGCGATCGATGAAGTGCAGCTTGCCGGAGATCTCGAGCGCGGCCATATCTTCACCGACCGGATCCTGCACCTGCGGGGTCGCGGCGAGACGCTGCTGCTCGGTGCCGGAACGATGCGGCCGATCCTCGAGCAGTTGCTGCCCGGCATCACCGTCGTCGAGCGGCCGCGCATGTCGCAATTGCTCTATGCGGGTTCGAAGAAGATCACCCGCCTGCCGCACCGCACGGCAATCGTCGCCTTCTCTGCCGACGAGGTCTATGCGATCGCCGAGCTGATCCGCCGCCAGCGCGGCGGTGCCGCCGTCGTGCTCGGCGCGCTGTCGCCGCGCACGCGCAATGCGCAGGTGGCGCTCTACCAGGAAGGTGACGTCGAATATCTGGTCGCGACCGACGCGATCGGCATGGGCCTCAATCTCGACGTCGACCATGTCGCCTTCGCGCAGGACCGCAAGTTCGACGGCTATCAGTTCCGCAATCTCAACCCGGCCGAACTCGCGCAGATCGCCGGCCGCGCCGGCCGGCACTTGCGTGACGGTACGTTCGGTGTGACCGGCCGCGTCGATCCCTTCGACAACGAGCTGGTCCACCGTATCGAGGCGCATGAGTTCGATCCGGTGAAGGTACTACAGTGGCGCTCGAAGGCGTTCGACTACGCTTCGATTGCCGCTCTGAAGAAGAGTCTTGAGGCCGCGCCGACGGTTCCCGGCCTTGCCCGGGCGCTACCTGCGGTAGACCAGCAGGCGTTCGAGCATTTGGCCCGCTACCCTGAGGTCGTCGACATCACGACCAATGCCGAGCGGGTGGAAAAACTGTGGGAAGCCTGCGCGCTGCCGGACTATCGGCGCATTACACCGGCTCAACATGCCGACTTGATCTCGACGATCTACGCGGATCTTGTCCGCCGCGGTACCGTAAACGAAGATTTCATGGCCGAGCAGGTCAGGCGGGCCGATCATACGGACGGTGAGATCGACACACTTTCGGCGCGAATCGCGCAGATCAGGACATGGACTTATGTGTCGAACCGGCCAGGATGGCTGGCCGATCCGACACACTGGCAAGAAAAGACGCGGGAAATTGAAGATCGATTATCCGACGCACTACATGAACGGTTGACGAAACGCTTTGTTGATCGCAGGACATCTGTGCTCATGAAGCGCCTGAGAGAGAATGCTATGCTGGAAGCTGAAATCAGTGTGAATGGTGATGTCTTCGTTGAAGGTCATCACGTAGGACAACTAACCGGTTTCCGGTTTACGCTGGCGACCGGCGGCGATGGCCCGGATGCCAAGGCTGTGCAGGGTGCTGCCCAGAAGGCGCTGGCGCTCGAGTTTGAGGCACGCGCCGCGCGGCTGCATGCTTCCGGCAACAACGACCTGGCGCTTTCGTCGGATGGTCTTGTGCGCTGGCTCGGCGATCCCGTCGCCCGTCTGACGGCAAGCGACCACGTCATGCGCCCGCGCGTCATCCTGCTGGCCGACGATCAGCTGCAGGCGAACGCCCGCGAGCACGTTCTGGCGCGCATCGAGCGTTTCGTGAACCATCACATCGGAACGGTCTTGAAGCCGCTCGACGATATTTCGCGCGCTGAAGATCTCGAAGGTCTCGCCAAGGGCCTCGCCTTCCAGCTCGTCGAAAACCTCGGCGTACTGTTCCGCCGCGATGTCGCAGACGACGTCAAGTCGCTCGACCAGGACGGTCGCGCTTCGATCCGCAAGTACGGCGTTCGCTTCGGCGCCTACCACATCTTCCTGCCGGCGCTCCTGAAGCCGGCGCCGGCCGAACTTATCACGCTCCTCTGGGCGTTGAAGAACGACGGCCTCGACAAGCCCGGCTATGGCGACCTCATCCCGATGCTCGCCGCCGGCCGTACGTCTGTCGTTACCGATCCGTCTTTCGAGCGGACCTTCTACAAGCTCGCCGGTTTCCGCTTCCTCGGAAAGCGCGCGGTGCGCATCGATATCCTCGAGCGCCTCGCTGACCTTATTCGACCGCTCCTTCAGTGGAAGCCGGGCACGCAGCCGCGTCCGGAAGGCGCCTATGACGGTCGCCGCTTTACAGC
Organism: Ensifer sp. Root423; assembly: GCF_001426275.1. Classification (NCBI taxonomy): domain Bacteria; kingdom Pseudomonadati; phylum Pseudomonadota; class Alphaproteobacteria; order Hyphomicrobiales; family Rhizobiaceae; genus Ensifer; species Ensifer sp. Root423. The sequence goes on from NZ_LMEG01000034.1 coordinate 72,283, forward strand.
GACCACCTCCATGCTCTCGATCCTCGGTGCAACGCCCGACGACATGGAAGAGATCCTGAAGGGCCTCGGCTACCGCGCAGACAGCGTCAAGGCCGAGGAGGCCCAGGCCTTCCTCATGGGTCAGGATGGTGGTGCTGCGGCTGCTGCCGCCGCTTCCGAACCGGTCGCTGCGGTTGATGACGCCGATGCCGGCGACAGTGCGGCAGAAGCCGAGACTGCAGTCGTCGAGGCACCTGCTGCCGAGGCCGAAAAGGCCGAAGCTGACGTTGCCGTCGCTGCCGACGGGGCCCAGCCTGCTGAGGCTCAGGTGACCGAGACCCAAGTGACGGAGACCGGCGAGCCGGTCGAAGCCAAGCCCGTTCTGCTCTGGCGTCCTGGCACCCGTCAGGACAACCAGCGCCAGGGCGGTGGCCGCCACGAGGGCGACCAGCGTCGCGGCGGTCAGCGCCACGGGCGTGGCCAGGGCCAGGGCCAGGGCGAAGGACGTGAAGGCGGGCGCAAGGGTGGTCAGCAGGCGCGTGGCAAGCGCCATGACGGTGGCAAGCCGGAAGGCGGCCCGCGTCAGGATCGCGGCGAGCGTCATGATCGTCACGACCGCGGCGGCAAGCCGGGTCAGGGCAAATTCGAGGCGCGTCCGCCGCGTCGCGAAAAGCCGGTGGATCCGGATTCGCCCTTCGCCAAGCTTGCTGCTCTCAAGGAGCAGATGAAGAAGTAAGGTAGACCATGGAAAAACAGCCTGCGTCCAACCCGGCATCGCGCCAGCGTCTCGACAAGTGGCTGTTTTTCACGCGGCTGATCAAATCCCGATCGCTTGCGCAAAAGGCGATCGAGGGTGGCCGTGTCGCCGTCAACGACGAGCGCGTGACGCAGTCGTCGTTTCAATTGAAGACGGGTGATATGCTCGAACTTGCGCTCGACCGGCGCAGTCTGATCGTTCGGGTCGTGGGCCCGGGTGAGCGGCGAGGTCCCTATGAGGAAGCGCGTCTGCTTTACGACGATCTGACGCCAGAGCAGCCGAAGGAGAAGTTGTCGGCCTACGAGCTTGCCACGCGCGAGCGCGGAGCGGGCCGGCCGACGAAGAAGGAGCGGCGGGAAACCGATCGGCTAAAGCCCGATTTCGATCCGCGCGAGGACTGATGGGCGCCGCCAACCCTGCCCGCCGCTGGCTGTAAAACACGACGCGCTTTTGCGCGACAGCCTTTAGAAAACTCTGCCTTTGCCGTGGCGTTTCGCGCATTGAATATTCTTGCAAAGGGTCCATAAAGCCTTTACCTGACAGACCCACGTTGGGTGCATCGGGTTTGCTTCGGCAGCTATGCGCGCCGGACATTCCTAGCATGCGCGGACGACGAGCATCACCATTGATTGCCGTCTGCCATCAAACGTGAGCATTGGCTGGAGTACCTCATGACGTATGTCGTGACCGACAATTGCATTCGCTGCAAGTATACGGACTGTGTCGAAGTCTGCCCCGTGGACTGCTTCTACGAGGGTGAGAATTTCCTCGTCATTCATCCCGACGAGTGCATCGATTGTGGCGTTTGCGAGCCGGAATGTCCTGCCGAGGCGATCAAGCCGGATACCGAGCCGGGTCTTGATATGTGGCTGAAACTGAACGCGGATTTCGCTTCGAAGTGGCCGAACATCACCGTCAAGCGCGATCCGATGCCGGAAGCGAAGGAGATGGACGGCGTCGAAGGCAAGTACGAGAAGTTCTTCTCGACCGAGCCGGGCCAGGGCGACTGAGACGAAGCGGTCGCCGCCGTTCGTCGAGGCTGACGAAGCAAAGCTGCCGCCGGGGCGCAAAGCTGGGGAAAACACGAGCCGCGCTCGCAGTTGCGAGAATGGTGGCTTGATGGCTGCCATGCAGCAAATTATTGATTTCGGCACTTTTTTGTGATAGGTTCCTTCTACTGATCCACAGAGGGTGTTTTTGCGCGCCCGAAAACCATCACGAAAGCAAACGATCTCCAAAACGCGGTTTCTCCCTAGTACGCAACATGGCGTTGCTCTGTTGTGACCGCATTTTATGAGGCTGTTTGCATTCCTTGGACGGACCAGGATGTACCCACCCGGCGGTATCCCCGTCTATCCCGGGCCTCACTGACCCGGCCCCGGCCAGAATGGCCGGCGCGAAACAGGGAGTTTTTGAAACGAATGACGACCCAGCAGAAAAAATCTTCGACACGCCAGGGCTTCAAGACCGGTGAATCGATCGTCTATCCGGCCCACGGCGTTGGCCAGATCGTGGCGATCGAAGAGCAGGAAGTCGCCGGCATGAAGCTTGAGCTTTTTGTCATCGATTTCGAGAAGGACAAGATGCGCCTGAAAGTGCCAGTGGCCAAGGCCGTCAGCATCGGCATGCGCAAGCTCTCCGAAACCGATTTCGTCGACCGCGCGTTGAAGGTTGTGCAGGGCAAGGCTCGCGTGAAGCGCACCATGTGGTCGCGCCGCGCCCAGGAATACGATGCCAAGATCAATTCCGGCGACCTGATTTCCATCGCGGAAGTCGTGCGCGATCTCTACCGCGCCGAAAACCAGCCGGAACAGTCCTATTCCGAACGCCAGCTCTACGAAGCTGCCCTCGACCGCATGGCGCGCGAAATCGCTGCCGTCAACAAGATGTCGGAAACCGAAGCTGTTCGCCTCGTCGAGGCCAACCTCAGCAAGGGTCCGAAGCGCGGCAAGGCGATCGACGAAGACGACGCTCAGGACGAAGCTGCATAAGCTGTCTGACTGCACTGAGACTACCAAAAAGCCCGGCCATCGCGCCGGGCTTTTTCTTTGATCGCATGGAACTTTTGCCGTCCGGGCGCATTTATAAAGGCCGGCAGAAGCGCGCCGCTTTCGCGCCGGGCGATCTTGCTTCTGTGATCCCGTCACCGTTCAGGTTCGTGACTTCGAAGTTAGGGCGCCGCGTCGTTTCTTCAAGTTTCGACATCGCGGCGCGAGACGCCCCCTGCTGCCGGACACTGCATCCGTCCGGCCTTTTGGACTTCACACGCAATGGCGCCCGGCGCCAGTCACGGAGTGATCGATGAAGACTCTCACTGCAGACCGGCGGATGATCAAGATCGCAATGGAGGCGCCCTATCTCGAGCGCGACGAGGAGCACAAGCTGGCGCAAGCCTGGCGAAACGACAACGATCAGGAAGCCCGCAACAAGATCGCCATGTCGCATATGCGTCTGGTGATCTCGATGGCCGCGAAGTTTCGCAATTTCGGCCTGCCCATGGGCGATCTCGTCCAGGAGGGCCATATCGGTCTCCTGGAGGCGGCGGCCCGTTTCGAGCCGAGCCGCGAGGTCCGCTTCTCCACCTATGCCACCTGGTGGATCCGGGCGTCGATGCAGGACTATGTCCTGCGCAACTGGTCGATCGTCCGCGGTGGCACCAGTTCGGCGCAGAAGGCCCTGTTCTTCAACCTTCGGCGTCTTCGCGCCCGGCTTGCCCAGGGCGACAGGCAGCTTACATCGCAGGCTATGCATGAGGAGATTGCGGCTGCCCTCGGCGTCAGCATCGCCGACGTGCAGACGATGGATGCACGTCTCTCTGGCAGCGACACCTCGCTGCAGGCGCCGGTCGGCGGCAGTGATTCCGATGGCGGTGAACGGCTGGATTTCCTCGCCAGCGACGCGCCGCTGCCGGACGAGCAGGTGAGCGAGATGATCGACGGCGAACGGGCTCGTGTGTGGCTGCGCGACGCGCTGTGCGCGCTGACGGAGCGCGAAATGCGCATCATCCGCGCCCGGCGGCTGACGGAAGAAGGAGCGACGCTCGAAGAGCTCGGCATCGATCTCGGCATATCCAAGGAACGTGTGCGGCAGATCGAAACTCGGGCGCTGGAGAAGCTCCGGGCGGCCTTGGCGACGCGAGCGCCGGCGCTGACCGCAGGCATTCATTGACCGCCTGACGTCGACCGTCTGCCGCCATGCCCGTACTATTCGCCGGAACCCCGCATTGCGCCGGGAAGCGGCACTGTCCGCTGTCAATTTGGCGATGACGATTGGCGCAGCGTGCTTTCGTTCGTGACCGTTCAGGCGCCTCGCGACGTGCTTGCCTAGCAGATGGCAGGCAATTCACGCTCGCAACCGAACGTGCTTCAGCTGCGCCTGTCTCAATCCTATTCGGAAACGATCTTCACCCTGTCGCCCGGCTTCACCGTCGAGCTGACCTGCATCGCATTGATCACCCGGAAGAGGTCGAGCTTACGATCGGTTCCCATCATGCGGGCCGACAACGTGGTGATCGTGTCGCCGGGCCGGACCGTCACCACCCGGATCCGCAGCGGCTTCAGCGACTGCGTCTCAGCGGCCGTCATGCGGCGGAACGTGCTACGCAACTGGTTTGCGGTCGGCTCGAGTGCACTCGACCCCTTGGGCACAGCGGTCAGGAAGCGGTAGATCCGCGTGTCGATGCGGATGACCGTCACGTCGAAATCCCAGCGGTCGGCGGAGGCGCGCGCGGTTGCGGCTTCCAGGCCGTTGACGCTGATCTGCCGGATCGTGTCGGGCTTCAGGCCGGTAACCCAACCGCTGGCGATATAGTCTGTCAGGCTCCGACCGCCCGTGTCGGCGACGCCATCGAAGCGCACGGCGATGTCGCCGGCGCCGGTCGCCAGAACCGCTTCGGCCTTGTTGTCGATCTGGAACCCGGCGGGCACGTCGAAGCGGATGCCGAGTTGGCCGTGCAGGAAGGTCTGGCCGCGCACGTAGCCCTCCTGCGGGCTGTCGCCATAGAGCAGGCCGTCGATGCCGGCGAGATAATAGTCGCGACCGCGGTCGCCGCTGGTGCCTTCCGGACCGAAGGCGCGGGCGTGCCGACGCGCGAGATCGACACGCTGCGGCGCGTTCGGGTGGCTCGACAGGAAGTCGAGGCTCTGGTCGGATTCCGGATCGACCGCCGTGAAGCGGCTATAGGCGGCCATCGAATCGAGGAAGCGCGCCGCTGCATAGGGGTCGTAGCCGGCTTCGCCGAGCATGCGCACGCCGATCACGTCGGCCTGAAGTTCCTGGTTGCGCGAGAAGGCCGCGAGCCGGAGCTTGCCGCGCGCGAGCGCCTGCTTGCCGGCGATATCGGAGGAGAGGACTTCGGAGACCACGCGGCTGGCGATCACTTCGGCTTCCTCGCGCTGCTGACGCTCGATGCCGTGGTTGGCGGTGACGTGCGCCATCTCGTGCGACAGCACGGCTGCGACCTCGGAGGCATCGTTGGCAAGCGCCAGCAGGCCGCGGGTGACATAGAGATAACCACCGGGCAGCGCGAAGGCGTTGATCGCCGGCGAGTTCAGGATGGTGATGCGGTAGGACTGCTGCGGATTCTCGGAGACCGCCGTCAGCGCGCCGGTGATGCGCGCGACCAGGCGCTCAGTCTTGGCGTCCTTGTACTCGCCGCCGTAGCTTGCGACGATGCGCGGATGTTCGCGCGCGCCCAGCTGCGCCCGCGGATCGTTCTTCTGAACTTCCTCGACGATCTGCGGATTGGAGGAGGGCGAAACGGTCGGTTGGTAGGTCTGCTCGATCACGGATTGGCATGCGGAAAGGAGCGTGGTCGCAAGCAATGCAACCACGGCGCGTCCACGCAGCCGTCCGCCCTTCGGCGGGAACCGGTCGTGTGTGACTGTATGCCTCTCCATGCCTCAGCCCGTTCCCATCCATCGCTCCGCCCGCATCCTGCGGACAAGTGGAACGACAGCGTTGAAAGTCCTACTTTTTCAGCCCGGCAGCGTTGCTCTGCCGCGACCTCTCAGTCCTGGTCTTGCTGTATCTGATTTCAGCGCCACCTGCCTAGTTTGTCTCGGTAGAAATAGTTGCCCCGTGGTATCACGGCAACGGATGCGGGAATATTCGCGCCTTGCCGGATATTTCGCGCGTCGCATGGCGCCGCGGTCAAATTGTGGCAATCGGCCAAGGGCGTGGAGAATCCGATCCGTCCTTCAAGTATTGCCGAGAAAGCGGTCGATCGCCGCATTGTCCCGCCGCGCCAGGAAGCGGTCGAGGCTGTCGTTTGCGATGATACGCCCCTGGTCGAGAAAAAGCACGCCGTCGGCCAGGGCCTTCACGTCTTCGGGATGGTGCGTGATCACCAGGATCGTGTTGCCTTCCTCCGCGTGCAGTTGCCGCAGGAGCGAGCGCATGCTGGCGCGCATGCCGGGATCAAGCGCTGCGAAGGGCTCGTCGAGCAGTAGCAGGGGGCGCTTTCGCACAAGCGCGCGGGCGAGGGCGACGCGCTGGCGCTCGCCGCCTGAAAGCGTCGGCGGCAGCCTTTTCCCGAAGCCTTCGAGCCCGACGCGGCGAAGCGCGTCTTCAATCTTCTCGCGGTCGGTTGCGCTCAACCGAAGCGCCGGGTCGATGCCGAGGCCGATGTTGGTCGCGACGTCGAGATGGGCGAAGAGGTTGTTGTCCTGGAAGATCATCGAGACCGGCCGTTCCGACGGCGCCCGATCGGCAACGTTCTCGCCGAGAATGCGCACCTCGCCGCGATCGGGATCCTCGAACCCGGCAATGAGGTGGAGCAGCGTCGATTTGCCGGAACCCGAGGCACCGGCGACGGCGACGATGCCCCCCTTGGCGATGGTGCAATCGAAGGTGAGCTTGGCCGTTTCGAAACGGACCTCGACATCGCGCAACTCTATCGCGGGAACGGGATCGATCATGCTTTGCGTCCTTCCGGCCGGCTGTCATTGGCCGTGCCGAGGATGGTGAATATCAGGCAGAGAAGCCCGAGGAAAAGGGCGAGACCGGCGGCGTCGGCGGTGCGGTAGCTCCCCATACGGCTATAGAGCAGCCACGGCAGCGTCACCATGTCTTGGCTGCCGAAGAGGGCGACGGCGCCGAGGTCGCCAAGCGACAGCGCCATGGCGAAGGAAAGGGCCATCAATAGCGGCTTGCGCAGCGCCGGAAAGTCGATCCATCGCAGACGATCAAAACCACGAATGCCAAGGCTTGCCGTCAGCCGTTCGGACCGTGCCGCATGGGTCGCCATTGCCGGCGCGAGGGTGCGGTGGACGAAGGGCAGCGCCATCAGCGCGTTGATCGCAACGACGATGGCGGGTGCAAAGCGCGCGACGTCACCGAAGGGACGCAAAAGCAGGAACCATCCGGCGCCCAGCACCACCGGCGGCACCAAGAGGATCAGCGAGGTGCTGGCACCGATGGCACCGGCAAAGCCGTGGGAGAGCGACGTCGCGTGACGCGGCGCGGTGGCGGTTGCCGCCGCCCGGATCATCACGGCTGCCATGGTGACGGAGGCGAGTGCCGAGGCGAGCGCGATTGCCGCACTCGTCAGCAGCGCCCGGTGCACCGCCGGATCGCGGGCGAGCTTCAGCAGATCGGCTTCGAGTCCGGAGATGAGAACCGCGACCAGCGGCGCGCCGAGAAACAGAAAGGCAAGCGTGATCCAGGTGCCATCACTCAGGCGCGCGATCCTTGACGCGCCATCGAAACGGCGCACGGTGCGGCCACCGGTCATGCCCTCTTCCGGCTCGGTCGCCAGATGACGAAGCAGGAGCAGCAGCAGGCCGGTCATGGCGATCTGCAGGGCTGACAGCGCGATCGCGCGCGGCGGATCGAAATCGAAACGCAGCGCCTGGTAGATCGCCACTTCGATTGTGCTGGCCGCAGGCCCGCCGCCGAGCGTCAGCACGAGGGTGAAGCTGGTGGCGCAGAGCATGAAGACGAGGCCGGCGGCACCCGGCAGGAGGCCGCGCAGGACGGGCCATTCGATGAAGCGAAAGAGTGCCCGTGACGGCATGCCGAGATTGGCGGCGCTGCGCCAGTATTCGGCGGGGATGCGTTCGAGCCCGGCCAGGAACAGGCGCGCCGCAAGCGGCATGTTGAAGAAGACGTGGGCAAGCAGGATGCCGAACAGGCCGTAAATGCTGACGGGCTGCGCGAGGCCGAGCCAGCGCAGGCCGGAATTGAGGAAACCCTGCCGCCCCCAGATCTCGATCAGCCCGAGTGCGCCAACCAGAACCGGCAGTCCGAGTGGCAGCGCCATCAAGCGCAGCAGCCAGATGCGGCCGGGGAACTGCGGCCGTCGCGCCAGCGCCCGGGCGACGGGGATGGCAAAGAGCACCGACAGCAACGTCGAGAGGGTCGCCTGCAGCAGCGTGAAGCGGGTGACGCGCCAGATGTAGGCGTCAAACAGCGCATCGTCGCTTGCGCCGCCCGTCAGGCTCAGCAAGGCGACGATCGCAAGACCGACGAAAAGGACGAAGACGCCGAGGCAGGCTGCCCCGGCGACCACTGTCATGCGATTTTCGCGCAGTGCGAACAATCCGGCCTCAGTTCTTGCTCATGGCGGCAAGCCATTCGTCGATCCAGGCCTTGCGGTTCTTGGCGACTTCCTCCGAGGGCAGGAGGAAGGTGTTTTCCGGCTTGACCAGCTTATTGAAGGCGTCCGGCAGCGGCTCCTTGGTCGCTGCGACCGGCATCATCCAGTTCGTCGTCGGGATGATCGACTGGAAGTCCGGACCGGTCATGAAGGCGAGGAACTGCTTTGCCAGTTCCGGCTCCTTGGCGTTCTTGGTCATGCCGGCGACTTCGATCTGGATGTAGTGCCCTTCGGAGAAGGCAGCGGCCTGGTAGCGCTCGGTGTTTTCCGCGACCATGTGGTAGGCCGGCGACGTGGTGTAGGACAGCACCATCGGCGCCTCGCCCTTGGTGAAGAGGCCATAGGCTTCCGACCAGCCGGGGGTGACGGTCAGAACGCGGTCCTTCAGCTTCGTCCAGGCGGCACCCGCCTCATCGCCATAGACGGCCTTGACCCAGAGCAGGAGGCCGAGGCCCGGCGTCGACGTACGCGGATCCTCGATGACGATCTTCTGCGACGGATCGCCTTCCACCAGCTCCTTCAGGCTCTTCGGCGGCGTCTTCAGCGTCTCGGTGTCGTAGACGACGGCGAAGTGGCCGTAGTCATAGGGCAGGAACGTGTCGTCCGAGAAGTTGCCGGGAACGGTGACGCCGGTTGCCTCGACGCCGTGCGGCACGAAGAAGCCCGTTGCTTTGGCTTCCGCAACGAGGTTGGTGTCGAGGCCAAGCACGATGTCGGCCTTGGAAGCCTCGCCTTCGAGCTTCAGGCGGGTGAGCAACTCGACGCCGTCGGCCACGCCGACATAGTTGACCTTGCATTCGCAGGTCTTCTCGAAGGCTTCTGCGACCTTGGCGCCCGGGCCCCATTCGGTGATGAAGCTCTCATAGGTGTACACCGTCAGCGTCTTGTCGGCGGCGGTCGCGGCGCCGGAGAAAACAAGGCTCGCGGCCGTCGCAAGGGCTAGCCGGCTAAAGAATTTAAGTTGCGATGAATTGGACATGGCGAGGACCTCTCTCCCAAAGTTCGTTGTTGCATGGGAAAAGGGCGTATCGATCCGATCGCGTCTAATCCCTCCGCCGGTATGAGCCGGATCAGGTTCCGCGGGTTGGCGTTTTGACGCCTCTCAGCCTCCGGCCGCAATGCGGTCGGGAGGCACCCCGTTAGAGCGGCAAGAGATTTACCGCTGCCTCGGTCCCATGGCAAGCGATGTTTACGGCGAAGCAAGGGGACGCTTGGCCAGCACAATGGCTCGTGTTTGCGTATGCCGCCAACTGCGCTACACAACGGCAGCGAGGAGGAAATGTCATGCCCGATATGCTTGTTCGACTTTATGCCCTGCCGGCTGAACCTCAGTCGAAGCTTGGCCTTGGCATCAGCATTCGCCGCGCCATGGCGCCGGAGCGCCGCCTGGTTGTTTCCTGGATCGAAAGGACTTTCGGTGCCGGATGGGCGGGCGAGGCGGAAGCCGCCTTTTCCTCCACCCCTACGCGCATGCACGTCGCTGTCCATGACGGAAAGATCGTCGGCTTTTCCTGCCACGACGTAACGGCACTCGGCTTCTTCGGTCCGACCGGCGTCGACGAAAGCATGCGCGGGCAGGGGATCGGTGAGGCGCTTCTGCTTGCAAGCCTCACGGCGATGCGCGAGGCCGGCTATGGCTACGCGATTATCGGCGGCGTCGGGCCGGCGAAGTTCTACGAGCGGGTGGCCGGCGCCGTCGAAATTCCGGATTCGACCCCCGGCATTTATGCCGGCATGCTTTTCCCCGATCCGGTGCCCGAGGGGCATTGATGGTCTGACCAAAATATCGAGAACCGCTCGTTCGACGGTTTTCTTCGTTTTCCTTCGGCGGTCCTTTGCGCTATGGGCTTTGCCATGTCTCGATCGACCTTCACCATTCTGCTTGGCGGCGCCCTTTCGCTGACCGACCGGCTGGCTCACCAGCTGGCCGCAAGTCGCTTCATTGCGGCTGACGGCGGCATGCGCCATGCCCGATTGCTCGGCATCGTGCCGGATGTCTGGGTCGGTGATTTCGACTCGACCGAGGAAGCCCTTCTTGCGGACTACGCCTCCGTCCCGCGCGAGCCCTATCCGGCGGCGAAGGCCGCGACGGACGGGGAGATCGCGGTCGAGGCGGCGCTGTCGCGTGGAGCCGACCGCCTGATTTTCGCCGGCGCACTCGGCGGCACCCGCAGTGATCACGCCTTCATGCACCTGCTGCATGCTGTTGCCCTTGCCGAGCGTGGCCTTTCCGTGTTGATGACCTCGGGCGAGGAAGAGGCCTATCCGCTGCTGGCCGGCTCGCTCGACCTTGATTTGCCGAAGGGCTGCCTCTTCTCGGTGCTCGGGTTGACCGAGCTTACCGGTCTTTCGATCGTCAATGCGCGCTATCCGCTCGACGATTTCACCTTGCCGTTCGGCTCGTCCCGAACCGTTTCCAACGTTGCGGAGGGTCCCCTTCGCTTCACTCTCCAGAGCGGTCGCGCCATTGTTCTCGCCCGCCCCTATGATCTTTCCGGAGCCTGAGCCTTGGCGCCTCCCATTCTGAAACTCGACGACATCTTCCTCACCTTCGGTGGCGCGCCGCTGCTAGCCGGCGCCAATTTTCAAGTCGAACCGGGCGACCGCATCTGTCTTGTCGGCCGCAACGGCTCGGGCAAGTCGACGCTGATGAAGATTGCCGCGGGTCTGGCCGAGGCGCAGTCGGGCGAAATCTTCCGCCATCCCTCCGCGACCATCCGCTATCTGCACCAGGCGCCGGATTTCGACGGCTACGACACCGTGCAGGCCTATGCCGAGGCAGGACTCGGCCCGAGTGACGATCCCTATCGCGTCGCCTATCTGCTGCAGCACCTGGGGTTGACCGGCGAGGAAGACCCGAAGCGCCTTTCGGGCGGCGAAGCGCGTCGCGCGGCGCTTGCCCGTGTCATGGCGCCGGAGCCGGATATCCTGCTGCTCGACGAGCCGACCAACCATCTCGACCTGCCGACGATCGAATGGCTGGAAGACGAACTGATCCGCAGCCGTTCGGCGCTCGTTCTGATCTCGCACGACCGGCGCTTCCTGGAAAAGGTCTCGACCGCGACCGTCTGGCTCGACCGTGGCCAGTCGCGGCGGCTCGACCGCGGCTTTGCCCATTTCGAGGCCTGGCGCGACGAGGTGCTGGAGGCCGAGGAGCTGGAGCAGCACAAGCTCGGCAAAGCGATCGAGCGCGAGGAACATTGGCTGCGCTACGGCGTGACCGCACGACGTAAGCGCAACATGCGCCGCCTCGGTGAGCTGCAGACCATGCGGGCGACCTATCGCGGCCACAAGGGGCCGCAGGGAACGGTACAGGCGACGGCCGCCGACGCCAAGGAATCGGGCAAGCTGGTGATCGAGGCGGAGAAGGTCACCAAGGCCTATGGCGAGCGTACCATCGTCGCGCCGTTCTCGATCCGCGTGCACCGCGGCGACCGCATCGGTCTGGTCGGCCCGAACGGCGCCGGCAAGACGACGCTTCTGAAGATCCTGACCGGGCAGATCGAACCGGGTACGGGTACGGTCAAGCTCGGCACCAATCTCGAAATCGCGACGCTTGACCAGAAGCGCGAAGACCTCAATCTCGACGAAACGCTGGCGCACTACCTGACCGACGGGCGCGGCGACAACCTGCTGGTCAATGGCGAGCAGCGCCACGTCACCGGCTACATGAAGGACTTCCTGTTCCAGCCGGAGCAGGCGCGCACCCCGATCCGCGAGCTTTCGGGCGGCGAGCGCGCAAGGCTGATGCTGGCGCGCATCCTCGCGCGCGCAACCAACCTTCTGATCCTCGACGAGCCGACCAACGACCTCGACATCGAGACGCTCGACCTCCTGCAGGAGATCGTCGCCGGTTTTGCCGGAACGGTGATCCTCGTCAGCCACGATCGCGACTTCCTCGACCGCACCGTCACCTCGACGATTGCGCCGGCCAATCCGGAGGCGCCGGATGGACGCTGGATCGAGTATGCCGGCGGCTATTCCGACATGATGGCGCAGCGCAAGGGCGCGATCGAGGAGAAGCGCAAGGCCGAGAAGGCGGAAAAGGCCAAGGCCGAGGCGGCGGCCCCTGTCGCCGAAGCGCCGAAGGCTGCCAAGGGTAAGCTTTCCTACAAGCAGAAATTCGCGCTCGAAAACCTGCCGAAAGAGATTGCCAAGGCGGAAGCCGAGGCTGCCAAGCGCGAAGAAAAGATGGCGGACCCCAATCTTTTCACAAAAGATCCAAATGCTTTTGCGAAGCTGGCGCAGGAGCTGGAAAAGCTGCGTGCCGACCTCGCTCGCATGGAAGAGGAATGGCTGGAGCTCGAAATGCTGCGCGAGGAGCTTGAGGGCTGAGACACAACAAAGACGGTCCCGCGCGGGATTGCGAAGGTAATACGTTGAATCCTTGCGAGTTTTACCGTTAAACTGGCAAGGGAAAGATGGCCTTCCGCGTTGAACGTTTTCACAGGGTATGATAAGTAAAACTTATTATATCACCTGTGAACGATCATGATGCCCTTCAAGCTAGAATCCGAAACCATTGGAATGCTTCTGACCGATGTCTCGCGCCTCTTGCGCGGGGCCTTCGACCGCAAGGTTAATGCCATGGATCTGGGCATCACGCCTGGCGAGGCGCGCACGCTGATCCAGGTGGCGCTCACCGAGGGCATCAAACAGGCCGAAATCGCCACACGCATGGGCATTGAGCCGATGACGCTGTCGGCCTATCTCGACAGGCTGGAGGCGAACGGGCTCGTCGCCCGCGTTCCCGATCCGGCGGATCGCCGCGCCAAGAATGTCGTCATCACCGAAAAGGCCGGTCCGTTGTTCAACGAGCTGATGACCGGTCTTCGCGAAATGATGGATGCCTATACGGAAGGGCTGGACTCGGAAGCGCGCGCGCTTCTCTGTTCCAACCTGCGCATCCTGCGTGACAATTTGCGTCAGCTCGATCCGTGCCTTGCCGGTAAGGAGACAGCGGAGAAGGCCGAAGTCCGGGTCGGAGCCGCGCAATGACGCGTCGCATGAGCGAGCGGCGCACAAGCATCATCGGTGCCTTCCTGGTGGCGCTCGGCCCCGTTTCCATGGCGCTGTATACGCCGGCGATGCCTGAACTGGTGTGCGCCTTCTCCTCCAGCGAAGCGGCGATCAAGATGACGCTGTCGCTCTATTTCGCCGGCTTCGCCTTTGCCCAGTTGGTGTCTGGCACGCTCTCCGATGTCATCGGTCGCCGCCGCGCGACGCTGATCTTCATGGCGATCTACCTCGTCGGCAGCCTGATGGCGGCCTTTGCGCCTTCCGTCGCGGTGCTTTTGGCCGGCCGCCTGGTGCAGGGCATCGGCGCCTCCGTCGGGATGACCGTGGCGCGTGCGATCGTGCGCGACCAGTTCACCGGGACTGAGGCCGCACGCATCATGAACATGATCGGCATGATGCTGGCCCTCGGACCCGCCGTGTCCCCGACGCTTGGCGGCCTGGCGCTCGGTCTCTTCGGGTGGCAGTCGATCTTCTTCCTGATGGTCGGCTTTGCCGCCATGGCCTGTCTCACCGTGCAGTTTTTCATGGCCGAGACCGCGACCCCGGATCCGGCCAAGGGCCACCTGAAGCCCATCCTTGCGGCCTATCGGCGGTTGGTGAGCGACAGCCGCTTCGTTTCCTCGACACTTGTGATCGGCGGAGCGGTCGGCGCACTTTATGCCTGGGCGACCATGCTGCCCTTCGTACTGATCAATGCGGTGGGGCTGACACCGACCGAGTTCGGCGTCGGCATGCTGATGCAGTCGGGCCTTTTCTTTTCGGGAACCGTGGTGGTGCGGCTGCTGATGCGGCGTTTCACGCCGCAGGCGCTGGTGCCGGCCGGCCTCGTCTTCATCGGTGCGGCCAGCCTCGCGCTTGCCTACACCATGCACGTGCTGCCGCCGAGCTTCCTCTCGGTCATGCTGCCGATCGGGATTTATGCCTTCGGCATCGCCTTCGTCATGCCCTATATGATGACGGCGGCGATGGCGCCGTTTCCGGACATCGCTGGCACGGCGTCGGCAGTGATGGGTTTCGTACAGATGGGCTCGGGGCTGCTTGGTGGCGCGATCGCCGCTGCGGTCGGCGCTCCGGTGCTGGCGCTCGGCACGATCATTCCATGCTTCGGCCTCGTCTGCATCCTGAGCTATGTCTGGTATCGCCGCAACGTTCGCTCGCAGCCGCTCGCCGTGCCGGTCAAGGATCCGCTTTCGGAAGCGGCGGAGTAGAAATCTGGTGCGACATCGGCATCGATACCGCTTCGCCCTGCATACGAAAAAGCCTCCGCGAACGGGTCGCGGAGGCTTCTTTTTTCAAAACGCGTCGTCTTAGCGGTTGCGCGCGGCCAGCGTGCGCAGGCGCAGCGCGTTGAGCTTGATGAAGCCGGCGGCGTCCTTCTGGTCGTAGGCGCCCTGGTCGTCCTCGAAGGTGACGAGCTTGTCGGAGTAGAGCGACTTGTCGCTCTCGCGGCCGATGACCATGACGTTGCCCTTGTAGAGCTTCAACGTCACTTCGCCTTCGACATGCTCCTGGCTCTTGTCGATTGCGGCCTGCAGCATCTCGCGCTCCGGTGAGAACCAGAAGCCGTAATAGATCAGCTCGGCGTAGCGCGGCATCAGCTCGTCCTTGAGGTGGGCGGCGCCGCGGTCGAGCGTGATGCTCTCGATTGCGCGGTGCGCGGAGAGCAGGATGGTGCCGCCGGGGGTCTCGTAGACGCCGCGCGACTTCATGCCGACGAAGCGGTTCTCGACGAGGTCGAGACGGCCGATGCCGTTGTCGCGGCCGTACTCGTTGAGCTTGGCAAGCAGGGTTGCCGGCGACAGGCGTACGCCGTTGATCGAGACGGCGTCACCGCGCTCGAAGCCGATCTTGATGACGGTGGCCTGGTCGGGAGCGGCTTCCGGCGAGATCGTGCGCATGTGCACGTACTCAGGGGCTTCCAGTGCCGGGTCTTCGAGAACCTTGCCCTCGGAGGAGGAGTGCAGCAGGTTGGCGTCGACGGAGAACGGCGCTTCGCCCTTCTTGTCCTTGGCAACCGGGATCTGGTGCTTCTCGGCGAATTCGAGCAGGTCGGTGCGGCTCTTGAACGACCAGTCGCGCCACGGCGCGATGATCTTGATGTCCGGGTTCAGCGCATAGGCGGAAAGCTCGAAGCGAACCTGGTCGTTGCCCTTGCCGGTCGCGCCATGGGCGATCGCGTCGGCGCCGGTCTTCTTGGCGATATCGATCAGGTGCTTGGAGATCAGCGGGCGGGCGATCGAGGTGCCGAGCAGGTAAACGCCTTCATAGACGGCGTTGGCGCGGAACATCGGGAAGACGAAATCCTTGACGAATTCCTCGCGGACGTCCTCGATGTAGATCTCCTTGATGCCGAGCATTTCGGCCTTCTTGCGGGCCGGCTCGAGCTCTTCGCCCTGGCCGAGGTCGGCGGTGAAGGTGACGACTTCCGCGCCGAGTTCGGTCTGCAGCCACTTCAGGATGATCGAGGTGTCGAGACCGCCCGAATAGGCGAGAACGACCTTTTTCACGTCTTTATGCGATGCCATGGTTTCCGTCCGTCTGGTCTTGGGGAGGGCGGCGATGCCGCGTGCAAATCTGCGGCACTTTAGCCAGAACCTGCGGCGATACAAGCGCTAGAACGCTTGACGATGCGAATCCGCTGGCAAAAGCGCAGGCGCAGGATTACTGGAGGCGACCCCCGTGCCGAGGAAACGACGATGGACTTCATTCCCAGCCTGCCGACCCTCCTGACCTTTGCCGCTGCGACGCTGCTTCTGGCGGCCACACCCGGCCCGGACATGACGCTTTCGATCAGCCGGGCGCTCGCCCAGGGCAAGAAGGCCGCGCTCTTCGTCGTGCTCGGCACCAGCTTCGGCATCGTCGTGCATACGCTGCTCGTCGCGTTCGGCATCTCGGCGCTGATCACCGCCTCGCCAACCGCATTCACCATCCTCAAGACCGGCGGTGCCGCCTACCTGCTCTGGCTTGCGGTGCAGGCGATGCGCTTCGGCTCCAGCATTTCGGTGCAGAAGGTCGAGCCGACGGAAGGCAAGGCGCTTGCCAACATCTCGGCCGGCTTCTGGGTGAACCTGTTGAACCCCAAGGTCATCATCTTCTTCATGACCTTCCTGCCGCAGTTCGTCAGCGCCGATGATCCCTCGGTCACCGGCAAGCTTCTGTTCCTCGGCCTGTTCTTCATCACCATCGGCATGCCGGTGAACATGCTGGTCGTCTTCACCGCCGACTGGCTTGCCTCCTGGCTGCAGCGCAACAAGGGCGTGATGCGGGCACTTGATTTCAGCTTCGCCGGCGTCTTCTCGGTGTTTGCGGTGAAGATTTTCATGACGACGGCGCGGTAAACAAAAACAAAAAGCCCGGACATCTTGGATGCCCGGGCCTTGTTATGAATTAGTCTTCTGTACTCAGCCGATCAGCAGCGCATCGTCGTCGAGCGTCTGGCCGCGGATGCGGCGGAACATGGCGATCAGGTCCTCGACCTGCAGTTCCTTGCGGCTGTCGCCGGCGACGTCGAGAACGATCTCGCCGCCGTGGAGCATGATGGTGCGGTGGCCGTAGTCGAGTGCCTGGCGCATCGAATGGGTGACCATCATCGTCGTCAGCTTGCGCTCGGAGACGATCTTCTGCGTCAGGTTCATCACGAACTCGGCCATGCCAGGGTCGAGGGCTGCCGTATGCTCGTCGAGCAGCAGCACTTCGGAGCCTGCGAGCGTCGCCATGACCAGCGAGACCGCCTGGCGCTGGCCGCCGGACAGAAGGTCCATGCGGTCGCCCATGCGGTTTTCAAGGCCGAGGTTGAGCTCGGCGATGCGTTCGCGGAAATGTTCGCGGCGCTTGGGGCCGAGCGCGGCTGTGAGGCCGCGGGCCTCGCCACGTTTGGCAGCAAGCGCCAGGTTTTCCTCGATCGAGAGTGCGCCGCAGCTGCCGGTCAGCGGATCCTGGAAGACGCGAGCGACGAGTCCCGCGCGCGCAGCGGTACCCTTGCGGCTGACGTCTGTCTTGCCGATCGTCACCTGGCCGGCACTTGGCAGCACATCGCCGGCGAGCACGCCGAGCAACGTCGACTTGCCGGCGCCGTTGGAGCCAATGACGGTGACGAAGGAGCCCTGCTCGATCGTCAGGCTGACGCCGTTCAGCGCCTGCTTCTGCAGCGGCGTGCCCTTGCCGAAGATGACCTCGATGTTGTTGACGCTGATCATGCCGCACCTCCACGACGCAGACGGGGAAGGACGAGGGCGAAGGTGACGAGTGCCGCGGTCACGAAGTTGAGGTCGGAGGCCTGCAGCCCGAGCATGTCGGTCGACAGCGCCAGCTGGATCGCTATACGGTAGAGGATCGAGCCGAGCACGCAGCCGATCAGCGCAATCAGGATGCCGCGGGCACCGAGCAGCGTCTCGCCGATGATGACCGCCGCAAGCCCGACGACGATGGTGCCGACACCCGAGGTGACGTCGGCAAAGCCGTTGGTCTGGGCGAACAGCGCGCCACCGAAGGCGACGAGCGCGTTGGAGATCGCCATGCCGAGATAGATCTGGCGGTTGGTGTCGACGCCCTGTGCGCGGGCCATGCGGGCATTGGCGCCAGTGGCGCGCATCGCAAGACCGGCATCGCTCTCAAGGAAGCGCCAGACGATGATGACGGCGACGATCACGAGCACGCCGATAAACAGCGGCCGGACGTAGAAATCGCGCAAGCCGAGGCCGTAGAAGGGTGACAGCATCGTGTCGGCGTTGATCAGCGCGACGTTCGGCTTGCCCATGACGCGCAGGTTGACCGAGAACAGCGCGATCATCGTCAGGATCGAGGCGAGCAGGTTGAGGATCTTGAAGCGCACGTTAAGCATCGCCGTGACGATGCCGGCTGCGGCACCAGCGACCATCGCCACGCAGGCGGCAAGCCACGGATTGACGCCGGCGATGATCAGGACCGCGGTGACGGCGGCGCCCAGCGGAAACGATCCGTCGACCGTGAGGTCGGGAAAATCGAGAACCCGGAATGCGAGAAAGACGCCGAGGGCAACGAAGGCATAGACCAGCCCCAGCTCCACGGCTCCCCAGAAAGCAATTAGACTCAACCCCAGACCCTCTTTTCTACCTGTCGCGCCTGATTGTGCTTATGAGCGCGACGCTCCCGCTTGGCACATGGGGCGCACGGCCGGGCGCATGTGCGGCTTAGAAACTTGGAGCGGCCTCCGGTGTTCCGGGCCCCTCATAGCGAACCGCCCCCGTATGGAACGGAGGCGGGCAAAACGCAACAAACTTGAACCTGAAAAGGCCGAAAGCCTTATTCAACGACGCGGGTTGCGCGCTTTACGACACTTTCCGGAAGGGTGACGCCCATTTTCTCGGCGGCCTTCTTGTTGATCACCAGGTCGGAACCGGCAGCAACCTTGACACCGATATCACCCGGGTTTTCGCCCTTGAGGATGCGAACGACGATTTCGCCAGTCTGTTTGCCGACGTCGTAGTAGTTGAAGCCGAGGGCTGCGAGCGAGCCGCGGGCAACCGAGTCCGTGTCGGCGGTGAAGAGCGGCAGCTTGGCTTCTTCGGCGACGGCGACGGCACCTTCAAGTGCGGAGATGATCGTGTTGTCGGTGGGCACGTAAATCGCATCGGCGCGGCCGACGAGGGCACGGGCAGCACCCTGGACTTCAGCCGACTTGGTCGCGGCGGACTCGACGACGGTCAGGCCGGCCTTTTCGGCCTCGGTCTTCAGCACCGCGAGCAGCGAAACGGAGTTGGCTTCACCGGAATTGTAGAGGTAGCCGATCGACTTGGCGTTCGGCAGGATTTCCTTGATCAGGGCGACGTGTTCGGCAACCGGCGACATGTCGGAGAGGCCAGTGACGTTACCGCCGGGCTTGTCCATGTCCTTGACCAGCTGGGCGCCGACCGGGTCGGAAACGGCGGTGAAGACGACCGGGATATCGCGGGTCGAGGAGACGACCGCCTGGGCCGACGGCGTCGAGATCGGAACGATCACGTTCGGCGCTTCGCCTGCGAACTGGCGGGCGATCTGCGCGGCGGTCGCCGGGTTGCCCTGGGCCGACTCGTAGATGAATTTGAGGTTCTCGCCTTCCTTGTAGCCGGCGGCGGCCAGCGCGTCCTTCACGCCGTCGCGTGCCGCGTCGAGTGCCGGATGCTCGACGATCGCGGTTACGGCGACGGTCACCTCATCGGCACGGGCGGGCAGGGTGAATGCCACCGTGGCGGCAAGGGCGATGAGAAGTGAGCGCATGGGTTGTCCTCCAATTGATGTCCCGCTTTCTTAGGAAACCGATGACTTGAAATCAATCGATAGGAACTGCATCACCCATCAAAGTTCTTCATCGATGGGTGATGGGCGAGGAACGAAGGACCCGAGGAGGCGCTTCGTCTCAATCTTCGCCGTGATTGGCGATCATCATCGCTTCGAAGGCGAGGCGGTCGACCTTGCGCATGCGTTCGGATTCCGACTTCAGCTGGCCGCAGGCGGCAAGGATGTCGCGGCCGCGTGGTGTGCGGATCGGCGAGGCGTAGCCGGCCTGGTTGATGAAGTCGGCAAACTTCTCGATGTGCTCCCAGTCGGAACACTGGTAGTTGGTGCCCGGCCAGGGGTTGAAGGGGATGAGGTTGATCTTCGCGGGCACACCCTTCAGGAGCTTCACCAACTGCTTGGCGTCTTCGAGGCTGTCGTTGACGTCCTTCAGCATCACGTATTCGAAGGTGATGCGGCGGGCGTTGGAAAGGCCGGGATAGGCGCGGCAGGCGTCCATCAGTTCCTTCAGCGGGTACTTCTTGTTGATCGGCACCAGCATGTCGCGCAGGTCGTCGCGCACGGCATGCAGCGAGATCGCCAGCATGACGCCGATCTCTTCGCCGGTGCGATAGATTTCCGGCACGATGCCTGAGGTCGACAGCGTGATGCGGCGCTTGGACAGCGACAGGCCTTCGCCGTCAGAGGCGATCAGAAGGGCGGTCTTGACCTGCTCGAAATTATAGAGCGGCTCGCCCATGCCCATCATCACGATGTTGGTGATCTTGCGGCCTTCGGCCGGCACGATCGCGCCCTGCGGGGTGTCGCGCTCCGGGAAGTCGCCGAGCCGGTCGCGGGCAAGCAGCAGCTGCGCGAGGATTTCCTCGGCCGTCAGGTTGCGCACCAGCTTCTGGGTGCCGGTGTGACAGAAGGAACAGGTGAGCGTGCAACCGACCTGGCTCGAAATGCAGAGCGTGCCGCGGCCTTCCTCGGGAATGTAGACGGTCTCGATCTCGACCGGTCGTCCGGCGCCGCGCGCCGGGAAGCGCAACAGCCACTTGCGGGTGCCGTCGCCGGAAATCTGTTCCTCGACGATCTCCGGGCGCGCGATGGTGAAATGCTGCTTCAGCATCTCGCGCATGTCCTTGGACACGTTCGTCATGTGATCGAAGTCGGAGACGCCGCGCACGTAGAGCCAGTGCCAGAGCTGGCTGACGCGCATCTTGACCTGGCGTTCCGGCACGCCCTTTTCGACCAGTGCCTTGGCCATGTCCTCGCGCAGAAGTCCGATCAGCGACGGCTTTTCCGCCTCTACGGCTGCGCGCACCTGCGGCGCCTTGGCGATTTCCACCCGGTTCAGAATTTCAGTGGCTGCCATGCTCATGATGTCCTGTCATACGGCGAGAGGCCGTCCGGAGAGCGGGTCCGGAAATCGTCCTGATGCGCGAATTGAAATCGGTCGAGCCATCGAAAGCGGCCTATCGGGGCGCGGAGGCTCTCAAGTTGGCCGCCCTTTAGCATTGTTTTGGCCGGGAGTCACGAGGCAGGCCCCTTGAACGCAAAAGGCCGGCTTTGCAGCCGGCCCCTACGCGTGACTTTCGGTCTCGCGATTACTTGCAGGCTTCGATCTGCTTCAGCGCAGCGGAGATGCCCGAGAGCGAGTAGGAGTAGGAGGTCGCGGTACCCTTGCGCGACTTGGCGTTGACCGACATGGCCTTGCCGTTCTTCATGGCGGCAACCAGTGCCGGCTCTTCGGCAGCATTTTCGACCCAGGCCGAATTGCCCTTGGTGAACATCACGAAGGTGCGGCCGTCGATGACGACGTTGACCTTGGAGTTCTCCTGCAGCGCATAGCCCATCATTGCCTGAGGCTCGTAGCTGATGTTCTGGCCGGGGCGCTGGGAAACGAGGAAGAAGATGTCGCCATGGTCGACGCCGGCCGGGCTCTTTTCCTTCGGAACCGAAAGGACGTAGCAGACCTTGCCGCCGCCGGCATTGTAGGAATAGGCGCCCCAGGCGTTGAACTGCTGGATGCGCGTCGGAGACTGGGCGGCAGCCATGCTGGCGGTGGCCAGAACGAGTGCGATTGCGGTTGCGATCTTTCTTACAAACATGAGGTCCTGCCGCTTTTCTTGCTTTTCGATCACCCGAAACAGGTCAGACGGGCGACGCGTAGTCATGATTTGATTTGTTTTGACTTAATTCAGGTTACCAAACCGTCAACGGTGGCCGAAAACCGCGGCTTTAGCCCCGAAATGGAGCGGTTTGCCCCATCGCACAGTGCCTTTCGACCGCCGATTCGCGCCTTCGCCGAACCGGGCTCGATCGAGGATGCGCGTTGCCTCGGAATGCCCGTTCCAGAAGGTTTCCTGCCCCAAGCCATTGCATGGCGTCAGCCGCACCAAAGCGCGCGACCAGCGTCACTTGCAGATCTATGCCACAAAGAATTAGGCAAGAGTTTGACTTTCGGGCGGGAATGCGGCGCCACAACCGGACAGGCGGCGTCCGGCGTCAGCTCTCCGGCGTATCGGCCAGCGTCTCGTCGGCCTTGGTATAGTGCGTTTCCTTGATCTGCCCGCTGATGGCAGCAAAGGCCGCGGTCAAGACGGCAACGTCATCGGAGAAGCCGACGACGGCCAGCACGTCGGGGATGATATCGATCGGCAGCACGAAGTAGGCGAGGGCTGCAAGCAGGATGCCGCGGGTGCGTGTCGGGGTCTTCGGATCGATGGCGCAGTAATAGGCGGCAACCAGGTCGCGGCTGAATGGGATCTGGCGGGCAGCTCGGCGAAAGGTCGGCCAGAAGCGGCGCTTCACGCGCTTTTCCCGCCGCTCCTGCTCGGATTCTTCGCCAGGCAAGAGAATTTCACCAATCTTGATGTCGTCCATCGTCCCGCTTCCGCTATATTCTCGGGCGCCAGGCGTTCTCGTGAACGCGCGGCGCTCCGGCGCTTTCAATATGGGAATTCCGCGTCCTATTTCAAATGATCGGGCATGCGGCCTGCCGCAGCCTTGTCCATGCGCGCCGCCAGCTTGAAGTCGAGTTCGCTCAATCCGCCGGCGTCATGGGTCGTCAGCGTTACGTCGACGCGATTGTAGACGTTGAACCATTCCGGGTGATGGTTGAGCTTCTCGGCGACGATCGCGCATTCGGTCATGAAGCCGAAGGCCTCGACGAAGTTCTTGAAGCGGAACGCCTTCCAGATCGAGTTGCCGTCTTCGGCCCGCACCCAACCTTCCATCTTGTGAAGGTTGTCGGCAATCGTCGCCTCGTCCAGTCTCTCCGCTGCCATTGCTTGTCTCCTCCCATGCGCCTGTTCGAAGCCCGAGCTGTCGCGTATAAGCGTCAACTGTCTCCAGCCTTCGAATCTGAATAGCATGAAACCAGTCAGAGTTCTTTTCGTTTGTCTCGGCAACATCTGCCGGTCGCCGCTTGCCGAGGGCGTGTTGCGCGCGTTGGCGGTGCAAAAGGGATTGGCTTTAGCGCTGGAGATCGATTCGGCCGGAACCGGCGCCTGGCATATCGGCGATCCGCCGGACCGGCGATCGATAGAGACGGCGCGGCGGCACGGCTTCGATATTTCTGCGCTGCGCGGACGCCAGGTGGCTGCGGCAGATTTCAGTGATTTCGACCTCATCCTCGGCATGGACGAGAACAATGTCCGCACGCTGAAAAGGCTCGCGCCGGATGGCACGGCGCAGAAGGTGCATCTCTTTCTCGATTATGCGTCAGGCGACCTGCGGGACGTGCCGGATCCCTATTACGAAGGGCGGGAAGCCTTCGAGGCGCTTTACCAGATGCTGGAGGCCGGATGTTCGTCGTTGCTCGAAAGGCTCGGCGAACGCACCTCGTGAAGCGGGAAAACCTCTTCCGTCAGGTACGGTCCGCCGCCGACTGAATCGCGCGACGAGAGCAGCACGAAGCGGGAGACCGTGAAGAGCGAGGTCATGAAGTTGCCGCGCCCCGAGAGGTACTCGACCACGTCTTCGACACGGCTGGAGCGCAGCCGCGCCAGCGTCACGTGCGGGGTGAACTTGCGCGGGTCCGGCCCCAGTCCGAGCCTTTGGCAGATGCGCTCGATTTCGGCCTGCAGCGCATACATTTCCGGATGGTTGGTAACGCCGGCCCAGACCGAGTGGGGCTTCTTCGAGCCGAAGGCGCCGGTGCCGTTCAGTTGCAGTTGGAATTCAGGACGTTCGATGCGATCGAGTTTGTCGATGATCTCGTCGGCGGTGCGCCAGTCGACGTCACCGATGAAGCGCAGGGTGATGTGGTAGTTCTCCACATCGATCCAGCGAGCTCCGGGAAGACCTCCGCGCAGCAATGAAAGACTCATTGCAGCATTGCGCGGAATTTCGAGGGCGGTGAATAGTCTCGGCATGGCGAGCTCCCCGAATCTCTTGCAGATGTCTTAGCGAATCACGCATCGCATCTGCACGCAACTGGTATTTGACGCTTCAGAATATTAACGTTGCCTTAACTGTGGACGATGTCATCACTCCGTCTTGTTCAGCGTTGCCAGAAACCGCTCGACGACGGGCAGGGCCTTCTCGACCATGACGCCGACGCCGTCGCCATTGGGATGCATGCCGTCTTCGAGCTTGAGCTTGGCCTCCGTCACCACGCCGTCGAGAAAGAACGGATAGAGTTCCAGCCCATATTTTTTGGCGAGTTCCGGATAGATCGGGTTGAAGCGGGCGGCGTAGTCGGCGCCCATGTTCGGCGGCGCCATCATGCCGGCGAGCAGCACGGCGATGCCGCGGTCCTTCAGCCGGGTGATCATCGCCTCGATGTTCTTGCGGGTCTCTTCAGGCGCGATGCCGCGCAGCGCGTCGTTGGCGCCAAGCTCGAGGATCACGCCCTTGGTACCATCCGGCACCGACCAGTCGATGCGGGCAAGACCGCCGGAACTCGTGTCGCCGGAAACGCCGGCGTTCGCGATCGTCACGTCGAAGCCCTTTTCCTTCAGCGCCTTTTCGAGCCGGGCCGGGAAGGCGTCCTCCGGCGGGAGCTGATAACCCGCCATCAGGCTGTCGCCGAACCCGATGAGGCTGATCGTCTCGGCGCGTGCGGTGCATGATAACGCAAATGTCATCATCAGTGCCAAGAAAACCCGTTGAAATCCTTTTAATGCCATGGGCCTGTTCCTAAATCCCGAATGCCGTTTCTGTTCCCCACTTCGTTTCATATAGGGTTGTTTCGCTTGGCCAGCACCATCATCGAACTTAAAAACGCGGATCTGACGCTGGGCGAGGCGGCCGCCTCGGTGCATGTGCTGAAAGGCATGAGCCTGACGATCAATGCCGGAGAATCGGTCGGCATCGTCGGCCCGTCCGGTTCAGGCAAGTCGACTTTGCTGATGGTGCTTGCCGGGCTCGAGCGGCTGGATCGCGGCGAGATCGTCATCGACGGCACGCCGCTGCACCGGCTCGACGAGGACAGGGTTGCGGACTTTCGCGGGCGCAACATCGGCATCGTCTTCCAGTCTTTCCACCTCATTCCCAACATGACGGCACTCGAAAACGTCGCCGTGCCGCTCGAACTGGCCAATGTCCCGGGCGCCTTCGAGATCGCGCGCAAGGAGCTTGTCGCCGTCGGCCTCGGCGAGCGGCTCAGCCATTATCCCGGCCAGCTCTCGGGCGGCGAGCAGCAGCGCGTTGCGATCGCCCGGGCGCTTGCGCCCTCGCCGAAGCTTCTGATCGCCGACGAACCAACCGGCAACCTCGACGCCGAAACCGGACGGCAGATCGCCGATCTGCTTTTCGCCGAACAGCGTGACCGCGGCATGACACTCGTGCTCGTGACCCATGACGCCGCCCTTGCCGACCGCTGCGCGCGGCAGGTGCGGGTGCGCTCGGGCGAGATCGTTGCCGGCGGCGCCGCGGACCCCGTGGCCGTGGCGCCGGTCCAGCAGGCGGCCTCGGCATGATCGGCGCGCCTTCGGTACGGCTGCGGCCGCTGCTTGCCCTGCGGCTGGCGCTGCGTGAAATGCGCGGCGGGCTCAAGGGCTTCTACATCTTCCTCGCCTGCATTGCGCTGGGTACGGCGGCGATTGCCGGCGTCAACTCGCTGTCGCAGTCGATCACAGCGACGATCGCATCGCAGGGTCAGGAACTGCTCGCCGGCGATATTCGCTTCGAGCTTAACAATCGTGTCGCAACGACCGAAGAGCGCGCCTATCTCGATGGTCTTGGGACCGTTGCGGTTTCCGCTGGCCTGAGATCTATGGCGCGGCTGCCCGACGGTTCCAATCAAGCCCTGGTGGAACTGAAGGCCGTCGATGCGGCCTATCCGCTCTATGGCACGCTGGAAAGCCAACCCGACAGGCCGCTGCACGACCTCATCGCACGCGACGGCGATGTCTTCGGTGCGGTCGTGGCGCCTCTGCTGCTCGACCGCCTGGACGTTAAGGTCGGAGACGAAATCCTTCTCGGCAACGCCCGTGTCCGGATCGCCGGCACGATCACGCGCGAGCCGGATGCGCTTTCCGACGGCTTCGGCTTCGCGCCCCGCCTGATGGTCTCGGACGAAGCCCTGGCGGCGACGGGACTGGTGCAGACCGGAAGCCTCGTCGAGCACACATACAAGGTGAAGCTCGCCGATCCGGCAGGGGTTGCGGCCGTTCGCACCGAGGCGGAGAAAAGCCAGCCGGCAGCCGGCTGGTCGATCCGCACCAGCGGCAACGCAGCACCGGCGCTGACGGCCAACATCACGCGTTTCTCGCAGTTCCTGACGCTTGTCGGCCTGACGGCGCTCATCGTCGGCGGCGTCGGCGTCGCCAATGCGGTGCGCGCCTATCTCGATGCCAAGCGCAGCGTGATCGCGACCTTCAAATGCCTGGGCGCCCCCGCCGCCTTGGTGGCGATGATCTATCTCGCACAGATCCTGATGATCGCCTTGATCGGCATCGTTATCGGGCTCGTGCTCGGAGCTCTGATCCCCTTTGTCGCGGCGCAGTTTTTGGCCGACCTGTTGCCGATTTCGACCGCCTTCCATCTCTATCCGGGCGCGCTCGGGCTTGCCGCCCTGTTCGGCGTGCTGACGGCGCTGACCTTCGCCATCCTGCCGCTCGGACGGGCGCGCGCCATTCCTGCGACCGCACTCTTCCGCCAGCAGGGTTTCGATCCCTCGGGTTTTCCGGCCTGGCCCTATCTGCTCGGCGCCGTCGCGTGTCTTGCCGCACTCGCCGGCCTGGCGATCTTTACGGCTTACGACCGCTATATTTCGCTCGTCTTCCTCGGCGCGATTGCCTTCGCCTTCATCGTGCTCAGGGCCGTTGCGCTCGCGATCGCCTGGCTCGCGCGCCGCAGCCCGCGGGTCAATTCGCCGGCTCTCAGACTGGCGATCGGCAACATTCACCGTCCGGGTGCGCTGACCTCCTCGGTGGTGCTGTCGCTTGGGCTCGGTCTGGCGCTTCTGGTGACGCTGGCGCTGATCGACGGCAATCTGCGCCGCGAACTCACCGGAAGCATGGCGGAGCGAGCGCCGAATTTCTTCTTCGTCGATATCCAGGGCAGTGAGATTGAAGGTTTCCGCTCGGTGCTGAACCAGGCGATCCCGAAGGGCAAGGTCATCGAGGTGCCGATGCTGCGCGGCCGCATCACCGCCTTCAACGGTGAGGACGTGAACAGCCGCAACGTGCCGCCTGCAGGCCAATGGGTGCTGCGCGGCGACCGCGGTATCACCTACGCCAAGAACAAGCCGGAGAATTCGACGCTGTCCGAAGGCGCCTGGTGGCCGGCCGACTACAGCGGCGAACCCCTGGTTTCCTTCTCGTCCGAGGAGGCCGGCGAACTCGGCCTGAAGATCGGCGATACGGTCACCGTCAATGTGCTCGGCCGCAACATCACCGCCAAGATTGCCAACTTCCGCAATGTCGAGTGGGAATCGCTGTCGATCAACTTCGTCATGGTGTTCTCGCCGAACACCTTTGCCGGCGCGCCGCATGCCTGGCTGGCGACTGTGATCGATCCGTCGGCGACGCCGGAAGAGGAGGCGGCGGTCCTGAAGGCCGTCACCAATGCCTATCCGACGATCACCAGCGTACGGGTGAAGGACGCTCTCGACATTGTGAATGGGCTGCTCGGTCAGCTGGCAACGGCGATCCGGGCGGCCGCGGCCGTGGCGCTCGTCGCCTCCGTGCTGGTGCTGGCCGGCGCGCTTGCGGCCGGCAACCGGGCGCGCGTCCATGATGCGGTGGTCCTGAAGACGCTGGGGGCAACGCGGGTGACGCTGATCAAGGCGTTCAGCTACGAATACGCGATCCTCGGTCTTGCAACCGCAGTTTTTGCGCTGTTTGCCGGCGGTATCGCCGCCTGGTTCGTCGTCAACCGCATCATGACGCTGCCGTCGAGCTTCCTGCCCGACGTGGCGATCGTGACGGTTGTGGCAGCGCTGGTGATGACGGTCGGCATCGGACTTGCCGGTACATGGCGCATTCTCGGGCAGAAGGCGGCGCCGGTCCTGCGCGAACTTTGACCGGGCCGAGTTAACCGTAAATCCCTATTGCGCCGGTCTGAATCGGTCCGGTGCAACGGAATCCGGGAGTGCCGGGTCTTGTGTGCAGCGGGTTTCGGCATCATATTTGTCCACAGGCATGCTGGAGCTCCGCAGCGGCGCCTGGGCGTGGAAGCTCATCTTCCAGGGCGATATTCGCCGCCCGACACCGTAACTTCCACCGGAGCTTGAATGAGGAAACAATGGCTGATCTGAGAAATTACCAAACCCGAATGTCGCCCGCCGGCGCTCAGGCGGGTGCCGTGATTGACGAAGGCCTTCGCGCATACATGCTGAAGGTCTACAACCTGATGGCGCTTGGTCTGGCGATCACTGGCGTCGCGGCCTACCTGGCCTTCCAAATGGCGTTTTCGGATGGCCAGCTGACTGCCTTTGGTGCTGCGATCTATACGAGCCCGCTGAAGTGGGTGGTGATGCTGGCGCCGCTGGCGCTCGTGTTCTTCATGAGCTTCCGCATCAATAGCATGAGCGTTTCTGCCGCGCAGACGACGTTCTGGATCTATGCGGCCCTGATGGGCCTGTCGCTGTCGTCGATCTTCCTGATCTACACCGGCCAGAGCATCGTTCAGACGTTCTTCGTGACGGCCGCCTCGTTCGGCGCCCTGTCGCTTTACGGCTACACCACGAAGAAGGACCTGTCCGGCATGGGCTCGTTCCTGATCATGGGTCTGTTCGGCGTCATCATCGCGTCGATCGTCAACATCTTCCTCGCCTCTTCGGCGCTCGCCTTCGCGATCAGCGTGATCGGCGTGCTGATCTTCGCTGGCCTCACCGCCTACGACACGCAGAAGATCAAGGAAATGTACTACGAAGCCGATGACAGCACCGTTGCCGGCCGCAAGGCGATCATGGGCGCGCTGACGCTCTATCTCGACTTCATCAACCTGTTCATGTTCTTGCTCCAGTTCATGGGCAACCGGAACAACTAAGTCTGAACAGCAGACGGAAAAGGCGGCTTCGGCCGCCTTTTTTGTTTGCTGAAGCAGCTTGAAAGCGTCCGGGCTCCGTGGGAGTGAAAGGACGACGAAACCTTGGGATCAAAGTCTTTAGCCATGTCCCTGACCCTGCGCGACGCCACCCTGGCCGATCTTCCCGTCATCACCGAGATCTATCGCGAATCCGTGTTGCACGGGGTTGCGACCTACGAGATCAACCCGCCATCCGAAAAGGAGATGCGGGCGCGGTTCGAAACGATCATCGGCAGCGGCTACCCGTACATGGTTGCGGTAGACGCGGGCGGGACGATCATCGGCTATGCCTACGCATCCGGCTTCCGCACGCGCACGGCCTATCGCTTCCTGGTCGAGGATTCCATCTACCTGGCGCCGGAAGCGCGCGGCAAGGGTGCCGGCAAGGCGCTGCTGGTCGAACTCGTCCGGCGTTGCACGGAACTCGGCTTCCGCCAGATGGTCGCGGTGATCGGCGGTGCCCATCCGGCCTCGATCGCCGTGCACCGGTCGCTCGGCTTCGAACTCCAGGGCACGATGAAAGCGACCGGCTTCAAGCATGGCCGCTGGCTCGACACGACGATCATGCAGCTCGCGCTCGGCGAGGGCCAGGCGACCGACCCGCCGGAAGACGTCTATCCGGACACCCTCTACCAGTGACCATCGCTTGCTGAAAAATGTCAGTCGGCGAAGCGCCTCGCAGCGCGCCGTAGGCAGGTCGTGCCGTTGCTGCCCGTGACGTCGGCGTGCGTCTCCTGATGGCACCCTTTCCCGCTGGTCAGGTTTCCACCAGCCTCAGCACCTTGTCGAATACCTTGAGCACCTGGGCGAGCTCGTGACCGCGCTTCAGGATCGTGCCGTGAATGTTCAGCACGCTATAGGCGCCCTGTTTCGCGGCCAGTTTCGGGTTCTTCTCGATCCGGTAGAGCGGCATTTCGCCCGAACGCTTGAACACTGAGAAGACCGCGCGGTCCCTCAGGTGGTCGATCGCGTAGTCCCGCCACTCGCCTTCGCCGACCATACGGCCGTAGACCCACAGGATCTGATCCAATTCGCGGCGATGGAAAGTGATGGGGGGAGCGTTCTTGGCGTTCTTGTATTCGTGAAGATCGACGACCACTTCGGAAGTGGTCTCGCGCTGATGGCGCGCCTCGCCTTGCGGCAAATCCGGCTCATCGGTCATCGGCAATCCGGCCTTCTGTTGTGACAGAACGATTACAGTGTGCCTGACACGAGCCGAAAAGCAAGCTGGAAGCCATGGGACGATGAGGTCATTTCTTGCCTCTGCCCCATTTCAGTCAAACCGGCGCCCCAATTCATCGCAAAACTCGCGGGCGCTGACGGACAGAGTCGTTGCCACCGTATGTCCGGTCAGATCGTCATGCTGCGGGAGTTCACCGAACGCAGTTATGGCCGGTTCGGTCCGGTAACTTCGAACCCTCAGCCCCAGCCCCTCGATGCTGCCGGGCCGAACCAACCCCTTGCGCTTCGCCGTCCCTACAATTTGCCCTGAGGGCCGGCGAGCACGGCCGCAGCGCCGATGATGGCACCCGGCGTTTCCTTGTCCTTCATCGATTGCAGCAGGATCGCGCAGCCGCTGTTTCCCGGGCGCTCGGTCAGCACCGTCGCCGGCAGCGTGAAGGACGCGGGCTGGCCGTCCCACATGCCGATCGTCTGTATGTCACGCACCGCATGCCAATAGGGGACTTCCTTGCCGCTGTTCTCCCCCTTCTCCATCTTCACGATCTTGGCGCGGTCGAAATAGACGACGACGACATTGGCCTTGCCGATGCCGCTACCGATGGTGATCTGGATTTCTTCGCCGAGGATCTTGGCGCCGACGGGAACGGCAAGCCCTTTGCCTTCCGCCTTCATCGTTTCCAGCCGCGTCTTGATTGCCTGCAAGTTGCCGCCGTTCAAGTGGTCGCGGCCGTTCAGGATTGCCTGGGGCGTGTAGACGCCGTTGCGCCCGAGCATGCGCGCATAGGCATATTGCCGCTCGGTGTTTTCCTTCGATGCCAGCGTGTCGGCCCAGCCGAGATAGTTCCAGTAGTCGACGTGATAGGCGAGCGCCACCACATCGCCTTCGTCGACCAGCGACTTCAGCGCCGCATCCGCCGGCGGACAGGACGAACAGCCCTGGCTGGTGAACAGTTCGACAACGCCCTTGACCGCCTGTTTCTCCTGCGCCCCGGCAGGGGCACCGGCGGCTGCGAGCAGCCCGAAAGCCAGTGCAACAGGGCGAATGAAAGAACGGTCTGCGGATGTCATGGCGTCACTTCGTTACCGGCCAGCGGCCTACTCCTTGTGGGGGAGTTCACTACATACGACGCCCCTGCATCAACGGGAAGTCACGTTGGAGTGAGGTGGCAAGTGAGCGCGATCCAGCACCCGATCGCTGGCCGGTGCACCTCAAAGAAAGAGCCGGGGCGCCTTTCGGCGTCCCGGCTCCAGAGCCTTGTATGCGCTCGCGCGATTAAGCGGCGAGGTCGCGCAGAACCGTCTGCAGGATGCCACCGTTGTTGACGTAGGTCACTTCATCCAGCGTATCGATACGGCAGACGAGCGGCACATCTTTCACGCTGCCGTCGCCGTAGGTTACCTTGGCAACGCGCTTTTCGCGCGGCTGGACATTGGCGAGGTTTTCGATCGTGACGATCTCATCGCCCTTGAGGCCCAGCGATTCCCAGGTCGTGCCTTCCTCGAAGACGAAGGGAATGACGCCCATGCCGACGAGGTTCGAGCGGTGGATACGCTCGAAGGACTGCGCGATGACGGCCTTGACGCCGAGCAGGTTGGTGCCCTTGGCAGCCCAGTCGCGCGACGAACCGTTGCCGTATTCGACGCCGGCGAAGATGACGAGCGGAACGCCCTCTTCCTTGTACTGCATGGCGGCGTCGTAAATCGACATCTCTTCCTTGGACGGATAGTGGATGGTGTAGCCACCTTCCTTGCCGTTCGGGCCGAGCATGTGGTTGCGGATGCGGATGTTGGCAAACGTGCCGCGCATCATCACCTCATGGTTGCCACGACGCGTGCCGTACTGGTTGAAGTCGGCAACGCCGACGCCGTGACCGATGAGGTAGGCACCGGCCGGCGAGGCCGCCTTGATCGAACCGGCCGGCGAGATGTGGTCGGTGGTGATCTTGTCGCCGAAGAGACCAAGCACGCGGGCGCCCTTGATGTCGGAGATGCCCGAACCGGACTTGCCCATGCCGACGAAGTAGGGCGGGTTCTGCACGTAGGTCGAACCGTCGTCCCAGGCATAGGTCTGGCCCGGAGGAACCTGAACGGCCTGCCAGTTTTCGTCGCCCTTGAACACGTCGGCGTACTTGGTCGCGTAAAGTTCGCGGGTGACGTACTTGAAGATGAACTCCTGGATTTCCTTGGAGGTCGGCCAGATGTCCTTGAGGAAGACCGGCTTGCCGTCCTGGTCTTCGCCGAGCGGCTCGTTGGTCAGGTCCTTCTGGACGGAACCTGCAAGCGCGTAGGCGACGACGAGCGGCGGCGAAGCGAGGTAGTTCGCCTGGACGTCCGGCGAGATGCGGCCTTCGAAGTTACGGTTGCCCGAGAGAACGCCGGCGGCGATCAGGCCCTTGTCGTTGATCGTCTTCGAGATCGGCGCCGGCAGCGGGCCGGAGTTGCCGATGCAGGTCGTGCAGCCGAAGCCGACGAGGTTGAAGC
This sequence comes from Ensifer sp. Root423, assembly GCF_001426275.1. Taxonomy (NCBI): domain Bacteria; kingdom Pseudomonadati; phylum Pseudomonadota; class Alphaproteobacteria; order Hyphomicrobiales; family Rhizobiaceae; genus Ensifer; species Ensifer sp. Root423. The sequence continues at coordinate 105,015 of NZ_LMEG01000034.1, forward strand.
CGAGCGCGTCGAGGTCCTTCTGCAGGCCGGACTTGGCGAGGTATTCGCCGACGACCTGCGATCCCGGTGCGAGCGAGGTCTTGACCCACGGCTTGGACTTCAGGCCCTTGGCAACCGCGTTGCGGGCGAGCAGGCCGGCAGCGATCAGGACCGACGGGTTGGAGGTGTTGGTGCAGGACGTGATCGCAGCGATGGCAACGTCGCCATGGCCGAGATCGAAATCGGTACCTTCGACGGCATAGCGGTTCGAAAGCTGGCCCGGCTTCTTGTAGTCGCCTTCAAGCGAGGTTGCGAAGCCCGATGCGATGCTTTCGAGCGGGATGCGACCTTCCGGACGCTTCGGGCCAGCCATGGCCGGAACGACGTCGCCGAGGTCGAGTTCGAGGGTGTCGGTGAAGACGAGCTCGGAACCGTCACCGTCACGCCACATGCCCTGAGCCTTGGAATAGGCTTCGACCAGCGCGATGCGCTGCTCTTCACGGCCGGACATGGTGAGGTAGTTGATGGTTTCGCTGTCGACCGGGAAGAAGCCGCAGGTGGCGCCGTATTCCGGACCCATGTTGCCGATGGTGGCGCGGTCGGCGAGCGTCATGTTGTCGAGGCCCGGGCCGAAGAATTCGACGAACTTCGAGACAACGCCCTTCTTGCGCAGCATCTGCACGACCATAAGCACGAGGTCGGTCGCGGTGACGCCTTCCTTGAGCTTGCCGGTGAGCTTGAAGCCGATGACCTCAGGCAGGAGCATGGAGACCGGCTGGCCGAGCATGGCAGCTTCCGCTTCGATGCCGCCCACGCCCCAGCCGAGAACGCCGAGACCGTTGATCATGGTGGTGTGGCTGTCGGTGCCGACGCAGGTGTCCGGGTAGGCGGTGACGACGCCATCTTCTTCACGGGTCCAGACGGTCTGGCCCAGATACTCCAGATTGACCTGGTGACAGATGCCGGTGCCGGGCGGAACGACGCGGAAGTTCTTGAACGCCTGCTGGCCCCACTTCAGGAAGCGGTAGCGCTCGCCGTTGCGCTCGTACTCGAGCTCGACGTTGCGGGCAAAGGCGTTCGGGGTGCCGAATTCGTCGACGATGACGGAGTGGTCGATGACGAGGTCGACGGGAACGAGCGGGTTGATCTTTTCCGGGTCGCCACCGAGCGAGACCATGGCGTCGCGCATCGCCGCGAGGTCGACGACAGCAGGCACGCCGGTGAAGTCCTGCATCAGAACGCGGGCCGGACGATAGGCGATTTCGTTTTCAGCCGTGCCCTTGTCGTTGAGCCAGGCGGCAACGTTCTCGATGTCCTTCTTGGTGACGGAGCGGCCATCTTCGTTGCGCAGCAGGTTCTCGAGCAGAACCTTCATCGAATAGGGCAGCTTGGAAACGCCGGCGAGACCGTTCGCCTCAGCCTTGGGCAGGCTGTAATAGACGTAGTCGACACCGTTGACGGTGAGCGTGGAGCGACAATTGAAGCTGTCTAGGGATTTGGACACTGGATAATACCCCGTTCCGTCTGATCGCCAAAAACTGACGTACGAACGCCCGAGCGCCTGTGAAGCGCGAATTGGGATGCGGGTGCGGCCATTTCCGCTGTCCGTACGTGGAAATTCATTCCATGTTCGGCGCTAGGATGAAATTCACGCCGACCGCTGGCGTGTTGGCCGCCTTATAGATAATTTCTCCAAAACGTGCCAGAGCAACGAAGGTCGAAACGGGACTTTTTTTTGCCCTGCGACAAAGAGAGTGAAGGGAAGCTGAAAATTCATGCGCCTCATGGCTGAAGGGTTGAGCGCGAAGCGCGGTGAGGACCTGATTTTTAACGATATTTCCTTTATTCTCGACGCCTCGGAAGCCCTTGTCGTGACGGGTCCGAACGGCTCCGGCAAGTCCACTTTGCTGCGGGTTCTGGCGGGGTTGTTGAGGCCCGAAAGCGGGCACCTGAAACTTGAGAATGGCCCCCCGGAAATCGCCCATCCATCCGAGCTCAGCCACTATCTCGGACACCGCAACGCGATGAAGCGCGAACTGACCGTCGCGGAAAATCTTTCCTTCTGGCGAGACTTCATGGGTGATTCGCCCGGGGGGCGCGGCGCCACGCTCACCGAGGCGGTCGAAGCGGTCGGCCTGCCCGATATCGCCCATCTGCCCTTCGGTTATCTTTCGGCCGGCCAGCAGCGGCGCATGGCGATGGCCAAGTTGGTCATTGCCTATCGCCCGATCTGGATCCTCGACGAGCCGACCGCAGCGCTTGACGCCGGCGCCGACCGGCTGTTTGCCGATCTGGTGAAGGCGCATCTTGGCAAAGGCGGCATCGTCATTGCGGCGACCCACCAGCCACTCGGGCTCGACCGCACGAAGGAGCTGCACATGACGGGGTTCGAGCATCTGGCAGGAGATCACTGGCATGATGCATAGGGTCGCAATGCCTGGAAGCCCATTGTCGGAAAACGCGCGCGTGCCGATCCGGAGGTTGCCGCTATGATCGCGCTCTTTTTCCGCGATCTCAAACTGTCGATCCGCGCCGGCGGCGGGGCGATGATCGGCGTGCTCTTCTTCATGACTGTGGTGGCAGTCATTCCCTTCGGTGTCGGTCCCGACCTGAACCTGCTTTCGCGCATCGGTCCGGCGATCCTGTGGATCGGCGCGCTGCTCGCCTCGCTGCTCGGCCTCGACCGGCTGTTCCAGGCGGAGCGCGACGACGGCTCGCTCGACCTGATGCTGATGCAGGAAACGCCGCTGCTTTTCACCGTCTTCGTCAAATGTGCGGCGCATTGGGCGGCGACCGGCCTGCCGCTGGTGATCGCCTCGCCGCTGCTCGGCCTCTTCATGAACATGAGCGAGATCGCCATCGGCGCCACCATGCTGACGCTTCTGATCGGCACGCCGGCGATCACCTTCATCGGTGCAGTGGGGGCGGCCGTTGCCGTGTCGCTGCCGCGTGGCGGGCTGCTGGTTTCGATCCTTGTACTGCCGTTGGCGATCCCGGTGCTGATCTTCGGTGTCAGCGCTGTCTATGCGGCGATCGAGGATCCGGCGCCGTTCCTGCCACCTTTGATGATCCTTGCGGCAATCACCCTGTTCTTCGCCGTCATCGGCCCGGTTGCCGCCGCCGCAGCACTTCGGCACGCGTCCGATTGACGCAATCGGGCCAGAACGGGCGAAAGTGTTTGCGGCATTCCCATGGATTTGTCGCTAAGCTGTTCAGATCGATAACATTTATGATCCGCGTTCCAACTCGATCGTGATCGGGCGATTGACGCGGATCAATTGCAGGCGGGCGCCTTAAGCGCTAAAGAGCGACCATGAGCGAAAACAGCCTGGCCATCCGCAAATTCAGCGATCTCGCCAACCCGACGCGGTTCCTGGCGCTGGCCGACCGTTTGTTGCCCTGGCTTTCCGGGCTGACGGCGCTGTTCTTCGTTGCCGGCGTCTGGCTTTCCTTCACGACGGAAGGCGATTACCAGCAGGGCGAAACGGTGCGCATCATGTATGTGCACGTGCCCGCGGCCTGGCTGTCGATGATGTGCTATTCGGTGATGGCCTTGGCAGCTCTCGGTACGCTCGTCTGGCGCCATCCGCTTGCCGACGTCTCCTCGCGCGCGGCAGCCCCGATCGGCGCCTGTTTCACCTTCCTGGCGCTCGTCACCGGCTCGCTCTGGGGCAAGCCGATGTGGGGCACCTGGTGGGTCTGGGATGCGCGGCTGACCTCGGTCTTCGTGCTGTTCCTGATGTATCTCGGACTGATGGCGCTCAACCGCGCGATCGACGATCCGGCGCGGTCCTCCAAGGTTTCGGCCATTCTGGTTCTCGTCGGCTTCGTCAACATCCCGATCATCAAGTTCTCGGTCGAGTGGTGGAACACGCTGCATCAGCCGGCGAGCGTCATGCGGCTCGACGGACCGACGATCGATCCGGAGTTCCTGTGGCCACTGATCGTGATGGCGATAGCCTTCACGCTGCTGTTCTTCACGCTGCACATCGCCGCCATGCGCAACGAAATCCTGCGCCGGCGCGTCACGGCGCTCAGGCGCCTTGCGGCCCGTGCTGCCGGACGGGGAGCCCGCGCACAATGATGAGCCACGCCGCCTACGTTTTCACGAGCTATGGAATAGCCACGCTGACGGTCCTCGGTCTGATTGCCTGGGTCGTGCTCGACGGTCGTGCCCGCCGGCGTGAACTCACCGAACTCGAAGCCGCAGGCATCCGCCGGCGCTCGGCCGAACCGGCTTCCGGAGAAACACGATGAGCAGCGCACCCGCTCCGGGTAACGAGGAGCGCAAACCCGGCCCCATGCGTTTCGTGCTGGCGGCGCTGCCGCTCGTCATCTTCGCCGGGCTTGCGGCGATCTTCTGGAGCCAGCTCAATTCCGGCAAGGACGTGAGCGAAATCCCCTCCGCGCTGATCGGCACCAAGGCGCCGAAACTCGACATGCCGGCGCTCGAAGGTGCGACGCGCGATGGCCACCCGATGCCGGCTTTGACCGATGCGGCGATCAAGGGCAAGCTGACGCTCGTCAACATCTGGGCCTCCTGGTGCGTGCCTTGCCGGCAGGAGCATCCCTTCATCCTGGAACTGTCGAAGGATCCGCGGCTGACCGTCGTCGGTATCAACTACAAGGACCAGAACGAAAACGCGCTCAGGTTTCTCGGCGAACTCGGCAATCCCTTCTCCGCCATCGGCGTCGACCCGCGCGGCAAGGCGGCGATCGATTGGGGCGTCTACGGTATTCCGGAATCCTATCTCGTCGGCGCTGACGGCACGATCCTCTACAAGCGCGTCGGCCCGTTCGACGAAAACAGCGTGAAGACGGGTCTGCTGCCGGCGATCGAAAAGGCGACTGCGGGTTCGTAACCGCTCCCGGCATTAGCTCTCATTCGGATGGGAGGGATTTGCTCCTCATCCGCCTGCCGGCTCCTTCTGCCCGCAAGCGGGGCGAAGAAGACACGTAGCGCTCGGTTGCCCTAAACTCTCGCATCGCATCGACGGCGTAAAACCGTGCCTTCCCTGCCGGGCAGTCGTGGAATGAAGTGAGTGCCTCAAGTCCCTTCGCCCCATCTGCCGGAGAAGGTCGCGGATGCGGGATGAGGGGCTGCGACGGCGACCGAAGCCCGCTTAAATCCCCGCCTGCCAGTCCCTGACCGCATCAAGCGGCCAGACGAGCATCAGTACGTTGAGCGTGAGATTGTCGCGGATCAGCCAGCCGGTGAAGAGCTCGAAGACGATGGCGACCGTTACGGTCAGCCAGACGGGCATGCGGGCGGCAAACAGGAAGCCGGCGGCCATGGCCAGTGTATCCATCGTCGAATTCAAGATGCTGTCGCCGAAATAGTCGAGCGAAATCGTTGCCGAGCGGTAGCGGTTGATCACCATCGGCGTGTTTTCGGCGATCTCCCAGGCGGATTCGATCACGGTCCCAAGGAAGAGCTTTGCCGTCAGCGGCTTGCCGCGCAGGAGCAGATGGCCGAGGCCGTAGAACAGGAAGCCGTGGATGATGTGCGACGGTGTGTACCAGTCGGCGATATGCTGCGAGTTGCCGCTGGATTTGACCACGGGCTCGAACAGTTTGACGTAGCCGCATTCGCAGATCCAGAGGCGACCCATCAGATGTTGGGTGACCATCTGGATGATGAGAACAGCAAAACAGGCGGCGAGCCAGAGGAGTGCGTGCCGGTTGCGGCTGTCATTCTCCTCGAGCATCGTGCTCACTCGGCGTTCTCCTTGTCAAGCGAGTGTTTCATGATCAGCGGCATCTGGGCGAGCGTAAAGAGAATGGTGATCGGCATCGTGCCCCAGACCTTGAAGGCGACCCAGAAATCGGTCGTGAACGAGCGCCAGACCACTTCGTTGAGCACGGCGAGGACCAGGAAGAACAGGCCCCAGCGCAGCGTCAGCTTGCGCCAGCCGGCCTCATCCAGCTTGAAGGCGGAGTGGAAGACGTAGCCGAGCAGCGACTTCCCGAACAGCAGGCCGCCGAGCAGGATCGTGCCGAACAGCGTGTTGACGATCGTCGGCTTCATCTTGATGAAGGTGTCGTTCTGCAGCCAGAGCGTCAGCGCGCCGAAGACGAAGACGACGATGCCCGAAATCAGCGGCATCATCGGCAGGGTGCGGGTCAGCACCCAGGAGACGGCAAGCGCGATTGCGGTCGCGGCCATAAACAGGCCGGTGGCGATGAAGATCGGACCGCCGAGTTCGGCGAGCGCCGGAAAATGCCCGGCCAACCATTCGCCACGCGAATTGGCAAAGAAGAAGACCATCAGCGGCCCAAGCTCCAGCACCAACTTGAGCAAGGGGCTGACTTCCTTCTGCGGCTTGGCAGCCTCGATCGACGACATCTGGGGGTCCTGTTTCTGCATGTACCTGCTGCTCATAACACCAGCTTTGCGGCAAAACCATATCAAGGCAACGGGCCGGCGTAACTACGCGCAGGCCCGATCGTCCCGTCAGGCGGCAACGCCGGCGATCGCCTCGGCAAAATCCTTGGCTTCGAACGGCTCGAGATCGTCGATCCCTTCGCCGACGCCGATGAAATAGACCGGCAACTTGTGCTTGGCGGAGATGGCGACGAGGATGCCGCCGCGCGCCGTGCCGTCGAGCTTGGTCATGATCAACCCGCTGACGCCGGCGACGTTGCGGAAGATCTCGACCTGCTGCAGCGCGTTCTGGCCGGTGGTGGCGTCGAGCGTCTGCAGCACGGTGTGCGGTGCATCCGGATCGAGCTTGCCGAGCACGCGCACGATCTTTTCGAGTTCGGCCATCAGTTCCGCCTTGTTCTGCAGGCGGCCGGCGGTGTCGATGATCAGGACGTCGGACTTCTTCTCGCGCGCCTGCTGGAAAGCCTCATAGGCAAGGCCAGCGGCATCGGCGCCGAGTTTGGACGAGACGATTTCTGAGTTGGTGCGCTCGGCCCAGATCTTCAGCTGCTCGATTGCCGCGGCCCGGAAGGTGTCACCGGCGGCGAGCATGACTTTCAGGCCCGCGCCGGAAAGCTTGGCGGCGAGCTTGCCGATCGTCGTGGTCTTGCCGGTGCCGTTGACGCCGACCACCAGGATCACGTGCGGCTTGTGGCTGAGATCGAGTTCCAGCGGCTTGGCGACGGGCGAAAGCACCTTGGTGATCTCGCCGGCCATGATGCGCGACACGTCCTCGCCCGAGACATCCTTGCCGTAGCGTTCCGAGGCGAGCGTGTCGGTGATGCGCATCGCCGTTTCGACGCCGAGGTCGGCCTGGATCAACAGGTCTTCGAGATCCTGCAGCGTCGCTTCGTCGAGCTTGCGCTTGGTAAACAGGCTGGCGATCTGGCCGGTCAGTTGCGATGAGGTGCGCGCGAGGCCGCGGCGCAGGCGCTGGTACCAGCTGAGCTTTTCCTTCGGCGCGGCGACGGGTTCTTCCTTGGGCTTGCGCTCGGTGGCGGAGAAGCCCTTGGGCAAAGCGGGCGTAGCGGTGGGCTCGGCCTCTGCTGTCTCGGTCGGCGCGACGTCGGTGGCGGCTTCTGCTGCGTTGGCTTCTGCGGTCTCGATGCTTTCGCGGAGGGCTGCGGCTTCACCCCCGTCTGCCCTGCCGGGCATCTCCCCCACAGGGGCGGAGATCACGCTGGGCTCGCTCTCGAGTTCGGAAGCAAGCGTTTCGGTTGGCGTGACCTCGTCTGCTTCGGCAGTCGTGACGTCGCTTGCCGTGGGTTCGGCATCGTCAGCAGCTTCTTCGATTCTCTCGACGATTTCGGCCTCGCGGGAGGCTACGATGATCTCATCGGAGGGAGCAGGCGCCTTGTGCGCAACAGGCGCCGCAGTCTCGGTGGCAGCTGTTGCTTCCTCAGCTGTGGCCTTGGTCTCCGTCTGCTCTCCCGCCTTGTGGGGGAGATGTCCCGAAGGGACAGAGGGGGGTATCGCGGCTTCAGTCTCGGCCGGCGTTACCACAGCTTCGACCGGGGCGGCTTCGTCGCGCGCCAGCTCTTCGGCGTCGTCGGAGGCCGGGCCACCGGCCGTCTCGATCTCGGCCCCAAGCACCGGATCGTCGTCGGACAACGGCAGGGTCTCGATGTCGACAGGTGGTTCGAAGGCGGTTTCCGGGCTCTCTTCGACGATCTCTGCCTCGGCAACGGCGGCAGGCGGTTCGACCGCCTCGGAGCTCGGCTCCGGCTGCGCCTCGACTTCGGGCGCAGAGACGATCGTCTCCTCCGGTACACCTTCCGGCGGCTTCGTTTCCTCCACCGCGCCCTTGCCGAAGGTGAAGATCCTCTTGATGAAACCCATTGCCATTCAGGAATTCCGCATAAATCAGGCCGCAGCCATCTGTTTTACCTGCATCGTCAGATGCTTGCCATTGTGGCCGGTGATTGAGACCGGGACAAGCGCACGGGGCGTCAGGTCAGCCGCGTCGACGAGCGTGAAGTTTTGTGTGTGGGCAAGCCCGTTGTTCTCGACCAGGATCGTCTGCTCGCTGCCGACCATACCTTCGAGGTGGCGGGCGTAGAGCGTCGCGCCGACGGCGCGAAGCCGCGCAGCACGATCCTTGACGAGCGCCCGGTCGAGCTGCGGCATGCGTGCCGCCGGCGTGCCGGGACGCGGGCTGTAGGGAAAGACGTGCAGATGCGCGATGCCGCAGTCCTCGGCGAGGCTCGCGGCATTTTCGAACATCTCTTCGGTCTCGGTCGGAAAGCCGGCGATCATATCGGCACCGAGGCTGATATCGGGGCGCAAGCGCCGGACCTGATCGGCAAAGGCGCGGGCGTCGGCGCTCGAATGACGGCGCTTCATGCGCTTCAGGATCAGGTCGTCGCCATGCTGCAGCGACAGGTGCAGGTGCGGCATGAAGCGCGCCTCGTCGGCGATCAGGTCGAAGAGGTGTTTGTCGGCCTCGATGCCGTCGATCGAGGAAAGCCGCAGGCGGCGGATTTCCGGAACCTGTTTCAGAAGCGTCTTCGCGAGCAGCCCGAGGGTCGGCGTGCCCGGCAGGTCGGCGCCGTAGCTGGTGGCATCGACGCCGGTCAAGACGATCTCGCAATAGCCGCTCTCGACCAGCCTGCGCGCCTGGTCGACGACGGCGCCCATCGGCACGGAGCGGGAATTGCCGCGGCCATAGGGGATGATGCAGAAGGTGCAGCGGTGGTCGCAGCCGTTCTGCACCTGGATGAAGGCGCGCACGTGGCCATCGATGTGCTTGACCATCTGCGGTGCGGTGGCGCGCACGCTCATGATGTCGTTGACCCGCAGTTTTTCTTCCGCCGAGACGCCGAAATCCGGCAGTGAACGATAGGAGGCGCTCTTCAGCTTCTCCTCGTTGCCGAGCACGGCGTCGACCTCGGCCATTTCGGCAAAGGTCTCCTTTTCGGTCTGCGCCGCGCAGCCGGTGACGATGATGCGGGCATGCGGATTGTCGCGCCGGGCACGGCGGATCGCCTGGCGCGCCTGGCGCACCGCCTCGCCGGTGACGGCGCAGGTGTTGACGAGGATGGCGTTGTTCAGCCCCGCCTTTTCGGCTTCCGCCCGCATCACTTCGGATTCGTAGGTATTGAGACGGCAGCCGAAGGTTATGACCTCGACGCCGCTCAAAGCGCCCGGGCTCCGCCCGCTTCGGCCTCGTCGCGCTGCCAATTGCCGGTCGTCGGGTTCAGCGTGCCGGACCATTCCCATTCGGCAGGTCCCGTCATGACGACATGATCGTCGTGCTCACGCCATTCGATCGTAAGCTTTGCCGGGGCAGGGGCGGATGCGACGTCGATCGCCACCTTGCGGCCGGTGCGGCCGGTGCGCGCGGCGCTGACCGCAGCCGCGCAAGCCGCCGAACCGCAGGCAAGCGTCAGCCCGGCGCCGCGTTCCCAGGTGCGGGTGCGCAGCGACGAGGGCGAAAGCACCTGCGCCAGCGTGATGTTGGCGCGCTCGGGAAACATCGGATGGTTTTCGAGCAGCGGGCCGAAACGATCGAGATCGAAGGACATCGGGTCTTTGTCGACCCAGAAGACGGCGTGCGGATTGCCCATCGACATGGCCGAGGGCGAGTGCAGGACGGGATTGTCGATCGGTCCGATCTGCAGTTCGATGCGGCTCGTATCGGCAAATTCCTCGGCAAGCGGGATCTTGTCCCAGGCAAAGACCGGCTTGCCCATGTCGACCGAGATCGTGCCGTCCTCATGCTCGGTGGCGTTGAGGATGCCTGCAATGGTCTGGAAGGTGAAGGCCTTCTTGCCGGTTTCGGCGGCCAGTGCCTGGACGACGCAGCGCGTGCCGTTGCCGCAGGCCTGGGCCATGGAGCCGTCGCAATTGACGATATCGATCCAGGCGTCGGTGCCCTGAGCCTTGGGGTCGTGGATCGCCATGATCTGGTCGAAGGCGGTTGCCGGATCGGCATTGAGCGCGATCGCAGCGGCCGGCGTCACCCGATCCTTCCGACCGCGCATGTCAACGACGAGGATCTTGTTTCCAAGCCCGTTCATCCTGGCAAATTGCACGTTGTCGGTCATGTCGCGATTGTCCAAACGGGCCCGCTCCGGGCGGGCCATCCTTCATTCGGGCTGTATATGGCGGAAAAGCCCGGAAAATACCAGTGCCGCCTTTATTCGGCTCCCTCGCCGCCGGTCGGTACATCGAAGATTTCGCCGGGGCGAAGCGGCCGGAAGCGGCTGCGGGCGATGCCCGCCGCATCGAGCGCCCGTTCCAGCGCCTGTCGCGGCTCTTCGACGCCTTCGTCGGTCAGGCGAAACGTACCCCAATGGTGGCCGGCGACATGGGCGGCGGCGCAATCGACCATGCCGCGCACGGCTTCCTCCGGGTTCTGGTGCTGGTCCTGCATGAACCAGCGCGGCTCGTAGGCCCCGAAGGGCAGGTTGGCGAGGCGGAAGGCGCCGTGTTTTTCGCGGGCGGCGCGATAGTTGATGCCGTCGTGAAAGCCGGTATCGCCGACGTGGTAGATCTTGCCGGCCGGCGTCTCCACGACGAAGGCGGCCCAGAGCGCCATGCGCCGGTCGCGCGAGCCGCGCGCCGACCAGTGGTGGCAGGGCTCGGCGTGAAGAATGACGTCATCGCCGCAATCGAGCTGGTCGCCCCAGTCGACCACGTCGATCTCGACGTCGGGAACGGCGCGGCGGATGATCGTGTCGTTGCCGAGCGGCGTGACGATGCGGGGAGCATGTTCCTCGTGAAGGGCTGCCAGCGTCTCGACATCGAGGTGGTCGTAGTGATTGTGGGTGACGAGCACGATGTCGATCGGCGGCAGGTCGTCGAGTTCGATGCCGGGCGCGTTGCGGCGCTGCGGGCCGGCAAAGGCAAACGGGCTGGCGCGATGCGACCAGACGGGGTCGGTGAGAATGTTGAGCCCATGCACCTGGATGAGCAGCGTCGCGTGTCCGACCATCGTCACGCGCAGGCGATCGCCTTCGACGCTGAGTTCAGGCTTCACCGGCGCGAACGGGCTTGGATTGTGCGCGGGCCAGCGCACCTTGCCGCTGCCGAACTGCCAGCGCAGGAGATCTGCCGCGCCCTTGGGCGGTTTGCCGTCGGGATTGAAGAACCTGGTGCCGTCGAAATGATCGGTGACGGGACCTTGGTAATAGGGATTGCGTGTCTTCATCCGGGCGGTTCGCCTTGGTTGAAAGGTCAAGGTTTAATAAATTCTTGAAGACAGCAACTGGATTGCTATCGTGGTTCCATGCTCGTTCGATTCGACCCGCAAGAACGTCTCTACAAGACCCTGAAGCTGGTCCGCTCCATCCATCTCAATATGCAGCGCTCGGCAGAACATATGCTCGATGGTGCCGGCATATCAGTGGCGGAGCGGGCGGTTCTCGAACTTTTTTGCGAAATGCCGCTGACGGTGCCGGAAGCCGGACGGCGCCTGTCGATGAAACGGCAGTTCGTGCTCAGGGTCGTCAACGGGCTGATGGACAAGACGTTGCTGGAAAGACGGCCGAACCCGGAACACCGCAGCGCCTATCTTTGTGCGCCGACGGCGGCCGGGCGTGATCTGTTCGCGGAAATCCATCGCCGCGAGGTGGAGTTGCTGCATGCCCTGCTCGGCGATATCAACCAGACCGAAGTGGTGGCCGCACTTCGGGTGATGACGCGGGTGTCGACCGCCTTCGAGCAGCTGGCTGGCGAACTCGACGACGCCGGCAAGGACGAGGCGCTCTGAGCCGAAAGCGCCTCATTTGCCTGCCGTCCTTGACTTTTGCCGCGCTTTCCTGTTTATCCGCGCCAATTCCTTCGCAAGCTCAAGTCTTCGAAGCCACCGACCGGGTCCCGTAAAGGTATAAAGAGAACCCGGAGGTCAACACCCGACAGCGCGTGGCGCCCTCGGGTGGTTTTTGGCTTTGCGCCTTGTTTTCTGCGCGAAGGAACCCACGTTTCCGGCGAGTTGATCGCCACCGGAAACCAGAAGGAAGTGAGAATGTTCGAGAGCCTCCAGGACCGCCTTGGTTCCATATTGAATGGACTGACCGGCCGCGGCGCATTGTCGGAAGCCGATGTTTCCGCTGCGCTCCGCGAGGTTCGCCGTGCGCTGCTCGAAGCCGACGTCGCGCTCGACGTCGTGCGCTCCTTCACCGAAAAGGTTCGTGAAAAGGCCGTCGGCGCCGAGATCCTGAAGTCGATCAAGCCCGGCCAGATGGTCGTCAAGATCGTCCATGACCAGCTCGTCGAGATGCTCGGCTCCGAGGGCGTCACCATCGACCTCAATGCGCCGGCGCCGGTCGTCATCATGATGGTCGGTCTGCAGGGCTCCGGTAAGACGACGACCACCGGCAAGATCGCCAGCCGGATGAAGACCAGGGACAAGAAGAAGGTCCTGATGGCTTCGCTCGACACGCGTCGTCCAGCAGCCCAGGAGCAGCTGCGCCAGCTCGGCGTGCAGACCGGCGTCGACACGTTGCCTGTTATTGCCGGCCAGTCGCCGACCGATATCGCTGCGCGCGCCGTTCAGGCTGCCAAGCTCGGCGGCCACGACGTCGTCATTCTCGACACGGCGGGCCGTACCCATATCGACGAGCCGCTGATGATCGAGATGGCGGAGATCAAGCGGAAGTCCAATCCGCATGAAATCCTGCTCGTGGCAGATGCGCTGACCGGTCAGGACGCCGTCAACCTCGCCCGCAACTTCGACGAACGCGTCGGCATCACCGGCCTGGTGCTCACCCGTATGGACGGCGACGGCCGTGGCGGTGCAGCGCTGTCGATGCGTGCGGTCACCGGCAAGCCGATCAAGCTCATCGGCGTCGGCGAAAAGATGGGCGAACTCGAAGAGTTCCACCCCCGCCGCGTCGCCGACCGTATCCTCGGCATGGGCGACATCGTCTCGCTCGTCGAGAAGGCTGCCGAGAACATCGACGCCGAGAAGGCGGCCGCCATGGCCGCCAAGATGGCCAAGGGCAAGTTCGACCTGAACGACCTCGCAGACCAGCTCGGCCAGATGCAGAAGATGGGCGGCATGGGCGGCATCATGGGCCTGATGCCCGGCATGGCCGGCATGAAGGACAAGATGGCCGCGGCCGGCCTCGACGACAGCCTGTTCAAGCGCCAGCTCGCCATCATTTCGTCGATGACCAAGGCCGAGCGCGCCAACCCGGATCTGCTCAAGCACTCGCGCAAGAAGCGCATCGCCGCCGGTTCCGGCACCGATGCCGCCGACATCAACAAGCTTCTGAAGATGCACCGCCAGATGGCGGACATGATGAAGATGATGGGCGGTAAGGGCAAAGGCGGCATGATGAAGCAGATGATGGGCGGCCTTGCCAACAAGATGGGCCTTGGCGGCCTCGGTGGCGGCGGCATGCCTGATCTCTCGAAGCTCGACCCGAAGCAGCTCGAAGCCCTGCAGAAGCAGGCGGAAGCCGCCGGTCTGAAGCCGGGCGGTATGCCTGGCCTTGGCGGCGGTGGCCTGCCAGGTCTGGGTGGCGCCAAGCTTCCGGGTCTTGGTGGCGGCTTCCCCGGCCTTCCCGGCCTGCCGAAGAAGAAGTGAGGATCGCTTAAAAGATGATTGATCCCGAAATCAAAAAGGAATTGGCGGGCTACCGGCAGTCGATCGACAATATCGATGCCGCGCTCGTCCACATGCTGGCTGAACGCTTCCGCTGCACCCAGGCAGTCGGCGTTCTGAAAGCCAAGCACGAACTGCCGCCGGCCGACCCGGCGCGCGAAGAATACCAGATCGAACGCCTGCGCCGCCTGGCCAAGGATGCCAATCTGGATCCGGATTTCGCCGAGAAGTTCCTGAACTTCATCATCAAGGAAGTCATCCGGCATCATGAAGCCATCGCCGCCGATCGCTCGCATTCCGCGGGCAACGCCGGCACAAACCATTCCGCTTGAACCAAGCGGTCAAGAAAGCCTGCAAGGAGTTACTCAAATGGCACTGAAAATTCGTCTCGCCCGTGGCGGTTCCAAGAAGCGTCCTTACTACCAGATCGTCGTTGCCGACGCCCGCAGCCCGCGTGACGGCCGCTTCCTCGAGAAGATCGGCTCGTGGAACCCGATGCTCGGCAAGGACGACGAAAAGCGCGTCGAGCTCGACGCCGAGCGCGTCAACCACTGGATCGCCCAGGGCGCCCAGCCGACCGACCGCGTTCTGCGCTTCCTCGACCAGGCCGGTCTCGCAAAGCGCCCGGCTCGCAGCAACCCGACCAAGGGTGCCCCGGGCAAGAAGGCTCAGGAGCGCGCTGCTGAAGCCAAGCAGAAGGCTGAAGACGCCGCTGCTGCTGCTGCTGAATAACAGCCGGCGAACGGTCCGGAGAGTGATCGGCGGTCATCTGCCGACGCAGCTCTCCGGCTAGCCGTGGCTTAAGGAAACGGGTGGCATTTCCATGCCGCCCGTTTTCCGTTATGTGCACCGAGATATACCGAAACGGATGCGGACGATGAGCAAACTCGAAAACCCGGTTCTGATGGCGACGATCGGCGCGGCGCAGGGCCTGCGCGGCGAGGTCAGGGTCAAGTCCTTTACCGATGATCCGACGGCGCTCGGCGAGTATGGCAATCTGCACAGCGCAGACGGCCGTGTGTTCGAGGTGCTGGAGATTCGCGAGGCGAAAAACGTCGTCATCGTTCGCTTTCGCGGCGTCAATGACCGCAATGCCGCCGAGGCGCTCAACGGCCTCGACCTGTTCATCGAGCGCGACAACTTGCCCGATGACGATCTCGACGAGGACGAGTTCTTCTATGCCGATCTCGAGGGCCTGGAAGCGATCGACGGCAATGGCACGAGCTACGGCAAGGTCAGCGGTGTCTTCGATTTCGGCGCCGGCGATCTCCTTGAGCTGAAGGGGCCAGGCCGACGTCCGGTGCTGATCCCGTTTACCGAATGGTCGGTGCTGGAGATCGATCTGGAAGCGGGGCGGCTGCTGGTCGATCCGGTTGCGGCCGGCCTTACCGACGACAAGGACCAGGATCCGGGTAGTCCGTTTTCCGCGAAGCGCAAGTGAGCATCGCGGCCATGACGTTTCGCGCCACCATCCTGACGCTCTATCCCGAAATGTTTCCGGGCCATCTCGGCGCCTCGCTTTCCGGCAAGGCGCTCGAGCGTGGCCAGTGGTCGATCGAGCCGGTGCAGATCCGTGATTTCGCCGAAGACAAGCATCGCACAGTCGACGACACGCCGGCTGGCGGCGGCGCCGGCATGGTGCTGAAGCCGGATGTGCTCGCGCGCGCGATCGATCGTGTCTCGGAGAACGACGATCGGCCGCGATTGCTGATGAGCCCGCGTGGCCGACCGCTGACACAGGAGCGGGTGCGTGAACTCGCCGCCGGCCCCGGCGTCGTCATCGTTTGCGGACGCTTCGAAGGTGTCGATCAGCGGGTGATCGACGCCCGCGACCTCGAAGAGGTTTCGATCGGCGACTATATTCTTTCGGGCGGCGAGCCGGCGGCCCTCACGCTTCTCGATGCGGTGGTGCGCATCCTGCCGGGTGTCATGGGCAACGAGCTTTCGGGTGTGCATGAGAGCTTCGAAGGCGGGCTGCTCGAGCATCCGCACTACACCCGCCCACAGGTCTTCGAAGGCCGCGAAATCCCGGCAGTGCTGACCTCGGGTAATCATGGCGCCATTGCCAAATGGCGCGAGGCGGAGGCGCGGCGGCTGACCGCCGAGCGCCGGCCCGATCTTCTTAATCAACCCGTGAAGAAGTAATAGGCGGCAAGCAGCAGACCGACGGCGACGACCAGCGTGCGGATGACCGCCTGCGGCACGCGTCTTGCTGCCCAGACGCCGCTGTAGCCGCCAAGGGCGGCCCCTGGCACCATGATTGCCGCGTGCAGCCAGGACACGACCCCGCCGGCGGCAAAGACGACGATGGCGATCGCGGCAATAACGATCGAGATGAAGTTCTTGAGCGCGTTCAGCCGGTGATAGCCGCCGCCGGTCGCAAGTCCCAGCACTGCCAGCATCATGATGCCCATGCCGGCGCCGAAGAAGCCACCGTAAATGGAGGTGACGAACTGGGCGCCGATGCCGACCGGATTGATCGCATGCTCGTCGACGCGGGCCCTGGGCTTCAGGAGCGGCCCGGCAGCGAAGATCGCCGTCGCGGCCAGCAGCAGCCAGGGCACAAGCGCGCGGAAGGAGGCATTGGAGAGCGAGATGAGCAGCAGCGCGCCGGCCAGACCGCCAAGTGCGGAGATGACGCCGAGCAGGATCGCATAGCGCTTGTCGGCGCGGATCTCCTTGGCATAGGCGAGCGCCGAGGTGATGTAGCCTGGAAACTGGATGATCGACGAGGTCGCGTTGGCGACGATTGGCGAGAGACCGCCAAGCGTCATCGCCCCGAAGGTCAGGAAGGTTCCGCCGCCGGCAATGGCATTGACGACGCCGGACAGGAAGCCGGCCGCAAACAGCATGAGTATTTCGAAGATGTTCATGGTCTCCCCCGACCCCTCATGCTCGGGATAGCCGGTGGTTGTGCCGGCCGCAAGTCCGTTGCATCGGACAATGATCACGCGCGTGTTTGCGTATTTTCTGATAAATTCGGCTTTCCTGGCGCGGATGCCTTAGAAATTATGGCCTTCGGGGATGACAAGGCAGTGCGATTGGTGTAAGTGCCGCCCCGGTTCGGGTTGCATGCCCGTCGACCAAAACAAAGAATGGCGAATCCGCTCCTGCCGGTATCCGGCAAGACCTGAAGGCTGGCCCGACAGGTTCATCGAGAGCGCTCTGGCTGTTTCAGAAGAACTTGAAAGGTTAGACCGATGAACATCATCCAGCAGCTGGAAGCCGAACAGGCCGCCAAGATCGCCGCCAAGCGCACGCTCCCGGAATTCTCCGCAGGCGACACGCTCCGCGTCAACGTCCGCGTTGTCGAAGGCAACCGTACCCGCGTCCAGGCCTATGAAGGCGTTTGCATCGCTCGTTCGGGCGGCGGCATCAACGAAAGCTTCACCGTTCGCAAGATCTCCTACGGCGAAGGCGTCGAGCGCGTATTCCCGGTTTACTCTCCGCTCGTCGAGAGCGTCGAAGTGGTTCGCCGCGGTAAGGTCCGTCGCGCCAAGCTCTACTACCTGCGCGACCGTCGCGGTAAGTCGGCTCGTATCGTCGAGAACACCGGCACGCGCGCCCGCAAGCTGAACGAAGCCGAGCGTCAGGCGTTTGCCGAGGAAAAGGCACGCATCGAGGCTGAAAAGGTTGCAGCAGCTCAGGCGCTCGCCGCCGAGAAGGCAGCAGCCGAAGCCGCCGAAGCAAAGGCAGCAGCGGAAGCCGCAGCAGAATAACATTTCAATCCCTAGGGATTGTTGGAAAGGCGGCCTCGGCCGCCTTTCTTTTTTGGTACTATCCGCTTGTCTTTTCGACGGAATTTGTGACATTTTCCGCTGCCACACTTTTCGGGAGCTCCTCCAATGACAATCCGTCGCCACGTGCTTGCGGGCATCGCAGCCGCACTTGCAGCACCTTTTGCGTTTTCTGCACCGGCGCTGGCCGCCGACCTGCCTGACCTCGGCGGCAAGACGGTCGTCGTCGTCACGGAGAACGCCTACCCGCCGCTGCAGTTTGTCGATCCGAAGTCCGGCGAAGCCAAGGGCTGGGAGTACGACGCGATGAACGAGATCGCCAAGCGGTTGAATTTCAAGGTCGAATACCAGAACACCAGCTGGGACGCGATGATCCAGGCGGTGCATGACGGTCAGTACCAGATCGGCATGACGGGCATCACCATCAAGGACGACCGCAAGGAAAAGGTCGATTTCTCGGACCCCTACATGCGCTCGCAGCAGTTCATGCTGGTGCGCAGCGACGAGGCCCGCTTCAACGATGGCAAGAGCTTCGGCGCCTTTGCCGACGGTCTCGTCGGCGCACAGCCGGGTACCTCGCCGTTCTACACCGCCGTCTACGAAATGCTCGATGGCAACGAGCAGAACCCGCGCATCAAGCTGTTTGAGACCTTCGGCGCGACCGTTCAGGCGCTGAAGGCCGGCGACGTCGACGTGGTCCTGACCGATAGCGTCGCCGCCAAGGGCTATGTCGATTCCTCCGAAGGCAAGCTCAAGGTCGTCGGTGGGCCGCTCGGCACCGAGGATTTCGGCTTCATCTTCCCGAAGGGCTCGGATCTCGTGGCTCCGGTCAACGCCGCGATCAAGGCGCTGAAGGAAGACGGTACCTTCGACGCCCTCGATAAGAAGTGGTTCCTCGAATACAAGATGGGCGGCTGATAGCAGGCTATGGCCGCTCCACAATCTTCAGACATGTCCGGCAAGGGCGACTATCCCTGGTGGTTGGTCGCCCTTGTTGTGATCGCTGTGTCGCTCGCCGCCGTGATCATCAGCAATGACATCTTCTCGGAAGTCTTCACCGTCGTCTTCAAGGGCCTTGGCGTCACCGTCTTCGTGACCCTCATGGGCTTCGTGCTGGCGACGACGCTCGGCCTCGGCATCGCGCTGATGGCGCTCTCCGAGCACTCGTCCCTTCGGCAGATCGCCCGCTTCTATACGGAAGTCATCCGCGGCGTGCCGATCCTGGTGCTTCTGTTCTACATTGCCTTCGTCGGCGCGCCGGGGCTCGTCGTCGCGGCCAATTTCATCTCAGCACCGCTGATTAGCGCCGGCTGGATGGAGCCGGTTGTCGTGCGCGACATCTCCTTGATGTGGCGGGCGATCCTGGCGCTGATGATCGGCTATTCTGCGTTCATCGCCGAAGTGTTCCGGGCGGGCATCCTCTCGGTAGACAAGGGGCAGGTCGAAGCCGCTAAGGCGCTCGGGCTTTCACGCTACCAGCGCTTTCGTCTCGTCATCTTTCCGCAGGCGATCCGCGTGATCCTGCCGCCGCTCGGCAACGACTTTATCGCCATGGTCAAGGACAGTTCGCTCGTCTCGGTGCTCGGCGTCGCCGACATCACGCAGATGGGCAAGGTCTATGCCTCCGGCTCCTTTCGCTTCTTCGAGACCTATTCGATCGTTGCCTATGTCTATCTCGTGCTGACCATCGGTCTGTCGCTGGGATTGCGGGGGCTGGAGCGGCGGCTCAGGCGCGCGGAGCAGCGCTGAGTCCGTTTCCGGCAATTGCCGACCTGTCAGAAAATTGATATGAACACGGCCATGGAATCCAAATTCGGATGTAGCGAGCAGAAAATCGTCGTGCTGCAGGACCACAAGCGCCTGCCGGCACGCTTCTTTGCGCGCGTCCACGGGGCGCTTACAAGCCGCCTATCCTGATCTCCTGATCAGTGCTTCCGGCCGCCTTGCCGCCGGCTTTCCTACTTTTTCTGAAAACTCGATGGATATACCGCCATGAGCGCACCGCGTACCCTCTATGACAAGATCTGGGATGATCACCTGGTCAACGAACAGGACGACGGCACCTGTCTTCTCTACATCGACCGTCACCTCGTTCACGAAGTGACGAGTCCGCAGGCCTTCGAAGGTCTGCGCATGGCCGGCCGCAAGGTCCGTGCGCCTGAAAAGACGCTCGCTGTCGTCGACCACAATGTTCCGACTTCGGCCGACCGTCACCTCGGCATCAAGAACGAGGAAAGCCGCATCCAGGTCGAGGCGCTCGCCAAGAACGCCGCCGACTTCGGCGTCGAATACTACTCGGAAAACGACAAGCGCCAGGGCATCGTGCACATCGTCGGCCCCGAGCAGGGCTTCACCCTGCCGGGCATGACCATCGTGTGCGGTGACAGCCACACCTCGACACATGGCGCCTTCGGTTCGCTGGCCCACGGCATCGGCACGTCGGAAGTCGAGCACGTGCTCGCGACCCAGACGCTGATCCAGAAGAAGGCGAAGAACATGCTGGTGCGCGTCGACGGCCAGCTGCCGCCGGGCGTCACCGCCAAGGACATCATCCTCGCCATCATCGGCGAGATCGGCACTGCCGGCGGCACCGGCCACGTCATCGAGTTTGCCGGCGAAGCGATCCGCTCGCTGTCGATGGAAGGCCGCATGACCATCTGCAACATGACGATCGAAGGCGGCGCCCGCGCCGGCCTGATCGCGCCTGACGAAACGACGTTCGCGTATATCAAGGACAAGCCGCGCGCACCGAAGGGTAAGGCCTGGGACATGGCGCTCGACTACTGGAAGACGCTGCACACGGACGAGGGCGCGCATTACGATCGCGTCGTCGTGCTCGACGCCGCCAACCTGCCGCCGATCGTCTCCTGGGGCTCGTCGCCGGAAGACGTCATCTCGGTTCAGGGCATCGTTCCCAATCCGGATGAGATCCAGGAAGAGAACAAGCGGGCCTCCAAGTGGCGCGCGCTCGACTATATGGGCCTGAAGCCGGGCACGAAGATCACGGACATCGCCGTCGACCGCGTCTTCATCGGCTCGTGCACCAACGGCCGCATCGAGGACCTCCGGGCCGTGGCCGAGGTGGTCGAAGGCCGCAAGGTCGCCTCGACCGTTTCGGCGATGATTGTTCCGGGATCCGGCCTCGTGAAGGAACAGGCCGAGGCCGAAGGCCTCGACAAGATCTTCCGCGAAGCGGGCTTCGACTGGCGCGAGCCGGGCTGCTCCATGTGCCTGGCGATGAACGACGACCGGCTGAAGCCTGGCGAGCGTTGCGCCTCCACATCGAACCGCAACTTCGAGGGCCGTCAGGGCTTCAAGGGCCGCACGCATCTGGTCTCGCCGGCGATGGCGGCAGCCGCTGCGGTCGCGGGTCATTTCGTCGATATCCGCGAATGGAGATAGGCCGGGTCTGAGCTTTTCCGGCGTCAATGGCCGCCCTTCGGGGCGGCCTTTTTTATTTGGCGCTCTCCCCGCCCGCGCGCCTGAAATGGGTTAAGCTGTGCGGGCCGAGGCACATTGGGGAGAACGATGGGATGAGCGACGATCTGCCTGTGCAACGCTACCGTCTGCTGCTGTTGCGCCATGCCAAGTCCGCCTGGCCGGACGGCGTTGCCGACATCAACCGACCGCTCGGCGAGCGAGGCCGCAAGGCGGCGCCACTGATGGGGGGCTATATGGCTCGGCATGCGCTCGTGCCGGATCTCGCCCTCGTCTCGACCGCGAAACGGGCGCAGGAGACCTGGACACTGGTAGCCGCTGCCTTGCCGCCCGGCATCACGGTCGAAAACACCCGGGCGATCTATGAGGTGGAGGCCGCCCAGATCCTCAGCGTGCTTCGTGCAACCGACCCGGCCATCAGGACGCTGCTGATCGTCGGCCATAATCCCGGCATGGAGGACCTGGCGCATGAACTCGTCGGCTCCGGCGATGCGGATCTGCGTATGCGCATGGCGGACAAGTTTCCGACGGCGGCGCTTGCCGTCCTTGAATTCGAAGCGACTGGCTGGCGTGAGCTTCTGTCCGGCGGGGCCAGGCTCGCGCGCTTCGTGACGCCGCGTTCGCTCGATTGAGCCGATCGGACGTCGAGGTCAGATTACCTTCACGACGGTGCCGCGGCGCATATGCGGGATCAGCCGACGCATCGCCGGCAGGCTGACGGCGACGCAGCCCTGCGTCGGCTCGTAGCCCGGCCGGATCAGGTGAAAGAAGATCGCCGAACCGGCATTTCGCCGGCGCGCGAGCAGGTTCCAGTCCATCACCAGGCAGATGTCGTAGAGCCCGTCGTCACGCATTAATTCCTCATGGCTCGGCTGGAAGGGTGCCTTGACCGGGCGATTGTAGAGCGCGTGGCGTGTCGCGTCGCACCACAGCATGCCCGTGCGCGTCGTCCGGGTCGGCAGCGGCGTCGACGGCAGGAGGAGGCGGTCGCGCCTGACATAGCCGCCGATCAGCTTCATCGCGGCGCGTGGCGTGGCGCCATCGCCCTCGCGCTTCAGGCTGGTAATGCCACTTCGCCCGATGGCGGCGTGCTCGACGCGGCCGTCGAACGAGACAAGTGCTCGCTTGCGATCGCGCGGTGCGGCGCGCACGGTGATGACAGATTTGGCTGGTCTTCTTCCCGACGTTTTCTTGAGCATCATTCTCACGGATTTTTGCTTTGCCCGTGATTTGGGGGGCACCATAAGCACGGTTACGGATATAAAGAGGTAGCAACGCTGGTTCGCTTGCCAACACAGGCATTTGAGCTAGTTTGAAAACGGAAGCAAACAGGAATTGTCCCATGGCGACCCGTACCATTCTTCTTGTCGATGACGACAATGACCTGCGCGAGACCCTGGTCGAGCAGCTCTCGCTCTACGAGGAATTCGACCTCATCCAGGAAGCGACTGCCGGCAAGGGCATCCAGACGGCGCGTGCCCAGCAGGTGGACCTGTTGATCATGGATGTCGGCCTGCCGGACATGGACGGTCGCGAAGCGGTGAAGCTGCTGCGCAAGGGCGGCTTCAAGGCGCCGATCATCATGCTGACCGGCCACGACACCGATTCCGATACGATTCTGGGCCTTGAGGCCGGCGCCAACGATTATGTGACGAAGCCGTTCCGTTTCGCCGTACTGCTCGCCCGCATCCGCGCGCAGCTGCGCCAGCACGAGCAGAGCGAGGACGCAACCTTCAGCGTCGGGCCCTACACGTTCAAGCCGAGCCAGAAGCTGCTGACGCTCGAAAACGGCCAGAAGATCCGGCTTACCGAAAAGGAAGCGGCGATCATCCGCTATCTCTACCGCGCCGACCAGAAGGTGGTGACGCGCGACGTGCTCTTGGAAGAAGTCTGGGGCTACAATTCCGGTGTGACCACCCACACGCTCGAAACCCACGTCTATCGTCTGCGCCAGAAAATCGAGCGGGACCCTTCCAATGCCGAGATTTTGGTGACAGAGAACGGCGGCTACAAGATCGTTCCGTAGCCGGGGTGCGCAGGGTGGCAATCCACTTCTCGCGCGTTCTCCGTAGACTGTTGTTTGCATGGGTCGCGTGCGCGATCCGGTCCATCGGGACCGGCACTGGCGTGACCGTGGGAGGTTAGCCGCTTGGCGCTCAACGACGATATCGTGCTTCTGTCCAACGTGCCGCTGTTTGCCGATATCAGCGAGGACAAGCTGAGGCTGATCGCCTTCGGCGCGGAGCGGCGCCGCATCTTCAAGGGACAGGAGCTGTTTCGCGAGGGGGCGCCGGCCGATTGCGCCTATGCGATCGCCAGCGGCAGCTTGTCCCTGTCGAAGGCCGGTTTCGACGGTTCTGAGACGACGGTCTCGACCGTCAGTCGCGGAGCGCTTCTGTCGGAACTGGCGCTGATCTCGATGGTCGAGCGTAAGTTCACGGCAACGGCCGAGGAAGACAGCGAAGTCATTCGCATCAATCGGCCGCTCTTCCGCCGCATGCTGGAGGAATATCCTGAAGTGGCCGAGCTCGTCGAAGCGCGCATCCGCGAAAACCTGCAGGCGATGATCCGCCGGGCCGGCGCGCTCGCCGGCCGTTTTGCTTGAACCGCGCTACGGTTTCCCGCTACCACCGATACTTCAGCGAACCGAGCACGGTGCGGCCCTGGCCGAAATAGCAGTAGCCATCGGTGCAGACCTCTTCGCGGCGATCGCCGAGATTGGTAGCGCTGACGGCGAGCGACAGTCCGTCGAGTTCGGGATTCTTGACGCCGAAGTCGTAGGCGATCGAGGCGTCGAAATAGACGGCGCCGCCGTTCTTGGCGGTGTTGGCATCGGACGTGTAGGAGCTTGACGCCAGCCGTACGCCGCCGCCGAGGCTGAGGCCCGCAAGCTGCTTGTCTTCGGGCAAAAGATAGTTCACCCACAGCGATGCGACATGGCGCGGCTTCGTCGACGGCACGTTACCGATCAGCGACGGATCGACGTTTCCGGTGATTTCAGCGTCGTTGTAGTTGTAGGCGGCGATGAAGCTCAGGCCGTTGTCGAACTCCCGGCGTCCTTCCACCTCGAAACCATTGGTCGTCACCTCGCCGGCCGACTTGTAGTAGTAGCCGACGGGAAGGGACGGGTCGGACACGTATTGCGGCGCGCCGCTTTCGACGATCCGGTAATAGGCCGCGCTCAGTGAATAGGCTTCGCCTTCCGGATGGTACTTCACGCCCAGTTCGACCTGCTCGCCGGTCGTCGGATCGAGCACGCGGCCATCGGCCGAAAGCTCTGTGCGCGGCACGAAGGAGGTGCTGTAGCTGGCATAGGGCGCGATGCCGTTGTCGAAGAGGTAGAGCAGACCGGCCTGCCCGGTGAGTTCGCCATCGTCCTTGCGATCGACGACGCCGGTGTTCTTGTTGGTGCTGGTCTGGTCGACCCAGTCGTAGCGAAGGCCACCAACGGCGCGCCAGTTGCCTACCTCCAGCTGATCCTGGACATAGATGCCCGTCTGCCGAAGGTCCCGCCCGCTGAAGCTGGTAAGTGCTGGCGTCGGACCGCCGACGCCGAAGGTCGGGTTGTTGAGATCGAAGCGATAGGCCGGATCGACGGCGCCGAAGCCGAGGCCGAAGTCCGAGGTGATCCAGGTGTAATCGAGGCCGGTCAGCAGCGTGTGCGAGGCCGCACCGGTGTCGAAGTTGGCTTCGAGCTGGTTGTCGATCTGGTAGGCGCGCTGGTCGTCCTTGATGGCGACGGGTGAGCGGTCAAAGACGCCGGGCGCGACCTCCGTCCCGAACTGCAGGTAACGGGCCTTGAGGTCCAGATCGCTGACGCGGCCGTGCTGGCGGAAGGTCAGGCCGTTGTCGAACTCGTGCTCGAACTTGTAACCGGCCTGGACCTGGCCGACCTTCTGGTAGTCATAGTCCGGGTCGCTGTAGCGCAGCAGCCGGCCGTCATGCTCGAGCACCCGCGGGCTGGCGTCGCTTTCGCCCTTCTGCGCCAGGCCATAGACCGTCAGCGACGTGCCTTCGTCCGGCTTCCAGGTGAAGGAGGGCTGCAGCAGGTAACGATCGTCGGCAACGTCGTAGTTGGTCTCGCCGTTTCGCAGAAGCCCGACGATGCGATAGAGGACGTCGCCGTCAGCCGTTACCGGTCCGCCGACATCGAAGGCGGCCTGGGCGCGACCGATCGTGCCATATTGCAGCTCGACCTCGCGGTGGGGCTCCTCCTCCGGCATCTTCGAGATGCGGTTGACGATGCCGCCGGCGCCGGCAGCACCGTACATGACCGAGACCGGACCTTTCAGGATCTCGATCCGCTCGAGGCCGTAGACCTCCGTCGGGAAGGTGCCGTAGTTCATGTAGGGCTGGCGCAGGCCGTCACGGAAATCGCCGGTCGTCGTCGTCTCGAAGCCGCGGATATAGATCTGGTCGAAACGCGGATCGAAGCCGAAGGCGCCGGTCGTGACGCCGGCGGCATAACGCGTTGCCTGGATCATGTCCTGCACGCCGCGTTCTTCGAGCTCCTTGCGCGTGACCACCGAGACCGAGCGGGGCGTTTCGATCAGCGGGGTGTCGGTCTTCAGCGCCGAGACGTTGCGTGTCGGCACGATCGTGTCGTTATCCTCGGCGATCGCCGCAGCTGCCTTGCCGGCCGTCGCTTCTATCTTTTCCAGACGGGTGGTCTTCTGGCTTTCGGCCGATTGCGCATGGGTCGCTGTCGGCGAAAGGATCACGGCGACAGCGCTTGCGGCGAGCACGGTGGTCGCGGACAGCGCGCGGCGCGAGGCGCGCAGGAAGGTGGTCGGCAAGGTCTTTGGCATCTCTGGCCCTCTTGCGGGCGCACGAAAACCCTCCGGCCAAAGCCAGAGCCAAGCACCCGAATATCAGTGAAAACGACGGCTGAGCGGCCATCGGAGGCGGTGTCCCCGCCGCCCGACAAGAGGGATAGTCCGTTTGGAAATGCGCATCAAGAAAAATATGATTCTTTTAGTCATGTTTTTCTTGATGGAACAGCGGGCGCCGAAGGTGCGTGCCGCCGCCCAGAAAATGACGTCCTAGATGTCGAAGTGCGCGATGACGGGCACGTGGTCTGAGGGGCGCTCCCAGCCGCGGGCTTCGCGCAGGATATCGACGTTCTTGAGCGCCGGCGCGAGGTCGGCGGACGACCAGATATGGTCGAGTCGGCGGCCACGGTCGGCAGCTTCCCAGTCCTTCGCCCGGTAGCTCCACCAGGTGTAGAGCTTGGTCGGGGATGGCGTGTGCTGGCGCATCAGGTCGACCCAGCCGCCGCCGTTCATGACCGTGGTCAGCCCCTCGGTTTCGATCGGCGTATGGCTGACGATCTTCAGGAGCTGCTTGTGCGACCAGACGTCGTCTTCCAGCGGCGCGATATTGAGGTCGCCGACGAGGATCGAGGAAATGCCGGCTTCGGCTTCGGCGTGCAGCAGCTTCATCTCCTCGACGAAATCGAGCTTGTGGCCGAATTTCGGATTGATGGTGCGGTCCGGCTCATCGCCGCCGGCAGGCACGTAGAAATTATGCAGCCGGATCTTCTTGCCGCCGGCCTCGAAAACGACCGAGAGATGGCGGGCGTCGCCGATGCCGCAATAGTCGCGGCGATCGCTAAGCTCATGCAGCGGCAGGCGCGAGATCGTCGCCACGCCGTGATAGCCCTTCTGGCCGTGCATCTCGATATGATTGTAGCCGAGCGCCTTCAGGGGCTTGGACGGAAACTGGTCGTTCGGGCACTTGGTTTCCTGCAGGCAGAGGATGTCAGGCTGCCAGGTCTGCAGCAGATGCTCGACCAGCGGCATGCGCAGGCGAACGGAGTTGATGTTCCAAGTGGCGACGGAAAGGGCCATGCGTCATTCCCTGATCGGCTGGGGCCGGACGCTCGCGAAGGGAAGGCCGGCTCGGGATGGATGTTTGACCCGAGCTTTAAGCAGGTCCGGCGCGCCGGGACAAGGAATGCCTGAACGAGGCCGCACTAAAAACCGCGCGTCCAATGGACGCGCGAAGGTCGGCTTGGCGCGTGATGTCGTTCAGCCGCCGCGCTTGTTGCGGACCTCGTCATAGGGGATCTGGAAGACCTTGTCGTCCAGCGCCATACCGGTCTTGACATTGAAGATCATGACCGAGGTGTCCTTCTTCTGCGCGTCGGTGATGGTCCACTGGCGCAGATCGTAGGTCTTCGGGTCGAACATCATGGTGATGGTCGAATCGCCGAAGATCGAACGGTCGCCAAGCACGATGGTGATGAGGTCGGACTCTTCCTTGACGTCGCGCACCATCTTGCCGGTCAGGTCGATCCTCTCGCTGAGCAGCAGGTTGAGCGGAGTCTTCGACAGCGGATAGATGTCCCAGGTCTTGAGCTTCATGTTGCCGATGACGACGGACTTGCCGTCGGCGATGACGCGCATCGGCGAGGGGGCCTCGTAGTTGAAGCGGATGCGGCCGGGGCGGCGGATATAGAATTTGCCGCCGGTCTGCTCGCCGCGCGGGCCGAACTGGACGAATTCGCCGGCCATGGTCTTCACCGAGGAGAAATGGTCGGCGATCTTCTGGGCAGCGCTCGGGGCCTGGGCGAAGGCCTGGCCGAGGTCGAGACCGGTGCCGCCGATGCCGCCAAGTGCCGCAAGCCCGCACACGAAGAGGCGGCGCGACATCACCGGGTGGTTGCGCTCGCCAGTCTTAGTCTCTGTCATCTCGGTCTCCTTCATTTACGAATCATCTGGAGCGCAAGTGCGGCGCCTTCAAGGCGCCATTTTCGAGCTTTTTCGCTCGCGCTCTCACATGACTGTTACCGGTTTGGCCCTTTATGCAGAGCCTCTGCCCGCATCCGCCGGGCGTCTTTTCTATCAATGCATTCGCCTCACGCGAATCTGCGGGAATTGCCCTGTGGTCCGGTGACTTACTCTTCGGTCGGAACGAGGATCTCGCGTTTGCCGGCGTGGTTCGCCGGCCCGATGATGCCTTCCTGCTCCATGCGCTCGATCAGCGATGCGGCACGATTGTAACCGATCCCGAGGCGACGCTGCACGTAGGAAGTGGAGGCCTTGCCGTCGCGCAGGACGACCGCAACCGCCTGGTCGTAAGGATCGTCGGAATCGGCGAGATTGGAGGTGCCGGCCGGGCCGCCGCCCTCGCCATCCTCGTCGTCATCCTCGGTGATGGCATCGAGATATTGCGGTACGCCTTGCGTCTTCAGGTAGGCGACGACTTCTTCGACCTCGGTGTCGGAGACGAAGGGGCCGTGGACGCGCTGGATGCGGCCGCCGCCGGCCATGTAGAGCATGTCGCCCATGCCGAGCAGCTGTTCGGCGCCCTGTTCGCCAAGGATGGTGCGGCTGTCGATCTTCGAGGTCACCTGGAACGAGATGCGGGTCGGGAAGTTGGCCTTGATCGTGCCGGTGATGACGTCGACCGAGGGGCGCTGCGTCGCCATGATGACATGGATGCCGGCGGCGCGGGCCATCTGGGCGAGTCGCTGCACGGCGCCCTCGATGTCCTTGCCGGCGACCATCATCAGGTCGGCCATTTCGTCGATGATGACGACGATGTAGGGCATCGGCGCCAGATCGAATTCTTCCGTCTCGTACATGGCTTCGCCGGTCTGGCGGTCGAAGCCGGTCTGCACCGTGCGGGTGATCTGTTCGCCCTTGGCAAGCGCCTGCTCGACGCGGCTGTTGAAGCCGTCGATGTTGCGCACGCCGATCTTCGACATCTTCTTGTAGCGCTCTTCCATCTCGCGCACCGTCCACTTCAGTGCGACGACCGCCTTCTTGGGGTCGGTCACAACCGGCGAAAGCAGGTGCGGGATGCCGTCATAGACGGAAAGTTCGAGCATCTTCGGGTCGATCATTATCAGGCGGCACTGATCGGGGCTCAGCCGATAGAGCAGCGACAGGATCATGGTATTGATCGCGACCGATTTGCCCGAACCGGTGGTGCCGGCGACGAGCAGATGCGGCATCTTGGCGAGATCGGCGACGACGGGCTCGCCGCCGATCGTCTTGCCGAGCGCCATGGCAAGGCGGGCCTTGGAGGTCTCGAAATCGCGCGAGCCGATGAGTTCGCGCAGATAGACGGTTTCGCGCCGCTGGTTCGGCAGTTCGATGCCGATGGCGTTGCGGCCGGGAACGACGGCGACGCGCGCGGCGATCGCGCTCATCGAGCGGGCGATGTCGTCGGCAAGGCCGATGACGCGGGAGGACTTGATGCCCGGCGCCGGTTCCAGTTCGTAGAGGGTAACGACCGGGCCAGGGCGAACGTGGATGATCTCGCCCTTGACACCGAAATCTTCAAGCACGCCTTCGAGCATGCGGGCGTTCTGCTCCAGCGCATCGGGCGAGAGCGAGGCGTCGCGGCCGACGTTTTTCGGCTCGGCAAGGAAATGCATCGGCGGCAGCGTGAAGTCGCCATCGTTGTCGTCGACGAAGGAGCGCTGGGCTTCGCGCTCGACGCGCTGGCCCGTCTTCGGGCGAGGAGCAGGCGTCGAAACGCGCGAGCCGCCCTTGGGCAGGCCCTGCTTCGGCGGTGCCGCCTTCGGCGCCCAGTCGGCGGCTGCATCGTAGTCTTCGTCGTCAGGCAGAATGCCGGCGGGGCGGCGCTCGTCAA
Source organism: Ensifer sp. Root423 (assembly GCF_001426275.1). Lineage (NCBI taxonomy): Bacteria > Pseudomonadati > Pseudomonadota > Alphaproteobacteria > Hyphomicrobiales > Rhizobiaceae > Ensifer > Ensifer sp. Root423. The sequence goes on from NZ_LMEG01000034.1 coordinate 134,749, forward strand.
TGTCGAAGGGCAGGTCGTCATCCTCGTCGTCGGCCATGATCGGCGGCGGGGTGAGGATGCGGCGCTCGGAGCGGTCGAGCGAGGGCTCGATGCGGTCGCCGGCGGCCATCGGCTTCGGCCGGGCGGGTTCGTTCAGCGTGCCGAACTCGTCGTTGTTGAAATCATAGGGTTCGTCGTACTGGCGCTTGGGCGTGGCGCGGGTGCCGCTCATGCCGAAAATGCGGCGCATGCGCGCGTGCATGGTGTAGCGCATATGGGCAAAGGAGCCCATCAGCAGGGTGAAGGGGCCTTCGCTGTCGTCCTCGTCCAGTTCGTCGCGCACGGTGCGCGCCTTGCTCGGCGTCGGCTCGGCAATTTCCTCTTCCTCCTCCTCGTCGCTGACGCCGATCAGGCCGGCGCTATAGACCAGGCACCAGGCGGCGGGGACGGCGAAGATGCAGGCAAGAATGGTCGCAAGCGTGCCGGTCGGAAAGGCGCCGGTAAAGAGCGCGGGGAAGCGCAGGATCATGTCGCCGAAGACGCCTCCAAGGCCGTTGGGCAGCGGCCAGGTGATGGGGGCGGGAACACAGCTGAGTGCTGCGCCGGCTAGGACGGAACCGACGAACCAGAGACCGAGGCGCTTGAAGACCTTGTCGAAACGTTTGCCGCCGATCAGCACCAGGGCCCAGGCGACGGCCGGCAGGAGGGCGACGACGCTGGCCAGCCCGAAGAACTGCATGAAGATGTCGGCAAAGGCAGCACCCGTGTAACCGAGCACGTTGGTCGGCGCTTGTGACGTAGCGTAGGAGAAGCTGGGATCGGCGACGTTCCATGTCGAGAGCGCTGCGACGGCCAGCGCCAATGCGCCGAACAGCGCAAAGCCCGCCAGCGACGCGATCTGTCGCCAAACGAAGGTGGTTAGCACGAACCGGTTGGAACGGCTGTCAAGCGCTGCCGGATTGCTTCTGCTCATGTTGCCTGCTGCCCGTCTCGATCTTCACGGCGCATTGCGCGCCATGGAATCAACCTAAGCGGTGTACGGTTAATGCGACATTAACCATGCGTAGTTGGCGCTAAAATAGCAGTCGCAGCCGGACCGATCGGCACGAAAAAGGCCCGGAGCTTCCGATCCGGGCCAAGGGCGATCCGCGTGGGGCGGATCGCGACGGGACTGTAGGCGGCGCCGGATTGCCGGCGCCGCGATCCGCTTAGCTGTGGTAGGCGGCTTCACCGTGCGACGAGAGGTCGAGGCCCTCGCGTTCGGCTTCGACGGAGACGCGCAGGCCGACGATCGAGTCCACCAGCTTGTAGAGGATGACGGAGACGACGCCGCACCAGACGATGGTGATGGCAACCGCGGTCAGCTGGGTCATGAACTGGCCGCCCATGGTGACGCCGTCGGCATAACCGATGCCGCCGAGCGACGAGGAGGCGAAGATGCCGGTGGCAAGCGCACCGAAGAAGCCGCCGACGCCGTGGACGCCGAAGACGTCTGCCGTGTCGTCATAGTGGAACTTGTTCTTCACGACAGAGACGAAGAAGTAGCAGAGCGGCGAGACGAGCACGCCCATGACGATCGCGCCCATCGGGCCGGCAATGCCGGCGGCGGGCGTGATGGCGACGAGACCGGCGATCATGCCCGAGGCGGCGCCCAGCATCGAGGCCTTGCCGCGGGTGAAGGTTTCGACGGCCGACCAGGAAAGGATGGCGGCTGCGGTTGCAAGGAAGGTGTTGACGGTCGCGAGCATGGCGCCGCCCGAGGCTTCGAGGTTCGAGCCGGCGTTGAAGCCGAACCAGCCGAACCAGAGCATGGCAGCACCAACCAGCGTCAGCGTCATCGAGTGCGGTGCCATCATGTCGCGGCCGTAGCCGGTGCGCTTGCCGACCATGATCGCGCCGATCAGGCCAGCCACGCCGGCATTGATGTGAACGACGGTGCCGCCGGCGAAGTCAAGCGCGCCCATGCCGAAGAGCAGGCCGTTGCCGTCCCAGACCATGTGGGCGATCGGGAAGTAGACGAAGGTCGCCCAGAGTACCGAGAAGAGCACGGCTGCGGAGAACTTGATGCGCTCGGCAAAGGCGCCGACGATCAGCGCCGGGGTCAGTGCCGCGAAGGTCATCTGGAACAGCATGAAGATGTATTCCGGAATGACGACGCCTTCCGAGAAAGTGGCCGACGTGCTCTCAGTGGTGACGCCGGCGAGGAACATCTTGGCGAAGCCGCCGAAATAGGGGCTGGTCGAGCCGCCGAAGGCGAAGGAGTAACCGTAGACGACCCAGACGATCATCATCGTCGCGCCGATCACGGTGCACTGCATCAGCACCGAGAGCATGTTCTTGGCGCGCACCAGGCCGCCGTAGAACAGCGCGAGGCCCGGGATCAGCATGAAGAAGACGAGAAGCGTCGAGATGAACATAAAGGCGGTATCGGCCTTGTCCGGCACCGGTACAGCTGCGGCCGCCGCCGGTGCCGCTTCCTGCGCGAAGGCCACGGCCGGCGCAAGCAGGGCGGCGGTCATTGCGCCCAGGCGTCCAAGAGAGGTGGAAAGCTTAAGTGATGACATCGAGGTAGTGCTCCCTGAACGGCGTGGTTTACAACGCTTCTGAATCGGTTTCGCCGGTGCGGATGCGCACCGCATGGTCAATGGCGTAGACGAAGATCTTTCCGTCGCCGATCTGGCCGGTCTTGGCGGCTGCGGCGATCGCTTCAACGGCCTTGTCGACGAGTTCTGAAGGAACGGCGATCTCGACCTTCAGTTTCGGCAGGAAGCTCACGGCATATTCGGTACCGCGGTAGATTTCGGTATGTCCCTTCTGGCGGCCGTAGCCTTTGACTTCGGTCACGGTCAGGCCCTGGATGCCGACAGCAGTGAGGGCTTCGCGAACCTCATCGAGCTTGAACGGCTTGATAATGGCCATCACAATTTTCATCTGGTTTCATCCTTGTTCGCCTCCGGCGGAGGCCGTCTCTCCTTGCTGCGGAGCGCCAGAGCGCCGTGCAACCGAACCATGACATTCAAGGGGCGTGCCAGATTCTGACGCTCGACTTAAAGTAATGAAAACAAATAGAAAAAAAGAAAGCCGCAGCACGATTGCTGCGGCGCATCAAAAAATCGTCACTTTAGAAGATTAAAAAATAGGCAGAACGAAGATTCTGCTTATTTCCTATTCAGATGCCTTTTTCCGGATCAACCCTTCCTGGGCGACGGAGGCGATCAGCACACCGGAACGCGTAAAAAGGCTGCCTCTGGTCATCCCGCGGGCACCATGCGCACTCGGACTGTCCTGGGTATAGAGCAGCCAGTCGTCCATCTTGCAGGGCCGGTGGAACCACATGGCGTGATCCAGGCTCGCCACCTGCAGGTTCCGGTCGAAGACCGAAGTGCCGTGCGCATAGAGCGAGGTGTCGAGCAGGGTCATGTCGGAGAGATAGGCAAGGATCGCTGCCTGGATATGGCGCTCGTCCGGAACCGTGCCGACGGCCTTGACCCAGACATCCTGGATCGGCTTGCCGTCGTTGCGGGTAAAATAGTGCTGCAGCGACGCCGGCCGGATCTCGATCGGCCGCGGCCTTTCCCAATAGCGCCGGATTGCTTCGGGCGCGTGGACGAGAAACTTCTCTTTGAGTTCCTGTTCGCCCGGAAGCGTCTCGGGCATGGCGAGATCAGGCATGTCGATCTGGTGGTCGAAACCATCTTCGTCATACTGGAAAGAGGCGGACATCGAGAAGATCGCCTTGCCGTGCTGGATGGCGACCACCCGCCTGGTGGCGAAGCTCGAACCGTCGCGGATGCGGTCGACTTCATAGATGATAGGTACGGAAGGATCGCCCGGCCGCATGAAATAGGCGTGCAGCGAATGCACGTAACGCCCCTCATCAACGGTTCGCTGCGCGGCGACCAGCGCTTGGCCGATCACCTGGCCGCCGAAGACGCGCTGCCAGCCGACCTGCGGGCTACGGCCGCGGAACAGGTTTTCCTCGAGCTTTTCGAGATCGAGAATGGCCAGCAGCGCATCCATGGGGGTGGCGGTCTCGGTGGGGCGCGACATTTCGGCTTTCTCCGATGGTAGGAACGTCGATGGCATTGATCTATATAGACATAAAACGATGCTCAAGTGCGACGGAGAAAGCCGATGCTCGATGTCTTGATTGCCGGTGGCGGCTATGTCGGCCTTTCGCTCGCGGTTTCGCTGAAGAAGGCGGCGCCTCATCTCGACGTGATGGTGATCGACGGCGCGCCGGAAGGCGCCTGGAAGAAGGACCAGCGCGCTTCCGCCGTTGCGTCCGCGGCCGAGCGCATGCTCGACGTGCTTGGCGTCTGGGATGAGATCGCGCCGGAGGCCGAGCCGATCCGCCGCATGGTGATTACCGATTCGAAGGCGGCCGATCCGGTGCGGCCTGTGTTCCTGACCTTCGACGGTGACGGCGGCGAGGGTCGTCCGTTTGCCCATATGGTGCCTAATACGGCGATGGTCGGCGCACTGCGCGGTGCCTGCTCGGCGCTCGGCGTGGTCAATCGCCAGTCGACCATGGTCGAGAGCTTCAAGAGCGGCGACCACGCAGTTGCCGTTACGCTTGCCGGCGGCGAAGAACTGGAGGCCCGTCTTTTGGTTGCCTGTGACGGCGTGCGCTCCAAGCTGCGCGATGCCGCCGGCATCAAGACCGTCGAATTCGACTATGGCCAGTCCGGCATCGTCACCACCGTCGAGCATGAGCGGCCGCACGAGGGCACGGCGGAGGAGCATTTCCTGCCGGCCGGGCCTTTCGCCACCCTGCCGCTCAAGAACAATCGCTCGTCACTGGTCTGGACCGAGCGCACCGAGGACGCCGAACGCCTGGTCAAGGGCGACGATTTCCTGTTCGAGGAAGAACTGGAGCGCCGCTTCGGCCACAAGCTTGGTCACCTGAAGGTGGTCGGCGGACGGCGGGCCTTTCCGCTCGGCCTGACGCTTGCCCGCGATTTCGTGAAACCACGCTTCGCGCTTGCCGGTGACGCCGCCCATGGCATTCACCCGATCTCGGGGCAAGGGCTCAATCTCGGCTTCAAGGATGTGGCAGCACTTGCCGAAACCATCGTCGAGGCGGATCGTCTCGGGCTCGACATCGGTTCGCTCGCGGTGCTTGAGCGCTACCAGAGCTGGCGGCGTTTCGACACGTTCCGCATGGGTGTTACGACCGACGTGCTCAACCGGCTGTTTTCCAACGACATCACCCCGGTCCGGATCGCCAGGGATTTCGGCCTGGGCCTCGTCGACCGGCTGCCATCTCTCAAGAGCTTCTTTATCCGCCAGGCGGCCGGTATTGCCGGGGAGACCGATCCGCGGTTGTTGTCGGGTCAGCCGATCTGAGGCTTTACGGCTGGGGTTGCCCCTCTCCTCGGGTTAAACCCGAGGACTAGCCCTCTCCTCGCAGGATGGGAGAGGGGACGCCTCGCTGCGTTTGCGGGGAGAAGGTGGCCGGCAGGCCGGATGAGGGGCAGTCGAGAACTCTACGGGTAACGGGCCGACGCGGCCCTCAATCCTCGATCTTGCGTGCTTCCGAGATCAGCATGATCGGTACGCCGTCGCGGATGGGATAGGCGAGGCGCGCCTTTTCCGAGATCAGTTCATTGGCTTCGGCGTGATAGCTGAGGCGTCCCTTGGTCAGCGGGCAGACGAGCAGTTCGAGCAGTTTCGGATCGACCTTGCTGGCGTTGATATCCATCTATCCGTTGCTCACTGCAAAATGCTGTCCATATCGCCGAAGTCGCGCGCAAGCACGATTTCGGTGATGGCGATCAGGGTTTCGGCGCGGGTCTTGAGATCGGGAGCCTCGAGCAGCGCCTGTTTCTCCGCCGGGCCATAGGGCGACATCATCGCCATGGAGTTCACGAGCGTGCGGTTGCTCGCCCGCTCGACGCTTTCCCAGTCGGCTTTCAGCTTGTTGGCTTCGAGATAGGCCTTGAAGGCGGCCAGAAGCGCTGCCCGGTCGACGAGGGTCTCGTCGTCGCGGTTTTCGAGATCTGCCGCAAAGGGGCCGATACGGAAGCGACGGTAGCCGCGGGTGCCCCCGACTTCCGAAAACAGCCGGTAGCGGCAGACGCCTGTGAGCGAGGTGATGTAGCGGCCGTCGCCGGTCTCGGCAAAGGAGGTGATGCGGCCGATGCAGCCGACCTCGCAGAGCGCCTGCATCGGTCCGGTGGCGGTGTCGTTGCGGCCCTCGCAGAAGGACGGCTGTACGATGCCGATCAGGCGGTTGCCGGAAAGGGCGTCATCGAGCATGGCGAGGTAGCGCGGCTCGAAGATGTTGAGGGGAAGCTGGGCGCCGGGAAGCAGCAATGCACCGGTCAGCGGAAACACCGGAATGATCTCCGGCAAGTCCTTCGGACCGAGATAGCGTGCATTTCCGACGTGCATTTCCGATAGACCCTGCCGGTATTCGCTTTGCCCCGCCAAGGAAGCGTGGTCAACCAGATCAAAAGATGGTGCGCTGCTTGAAAATCTCAAGGGACGAGCCCGTCGATCTTCACAGGTGAAGATGGATCGTGATCGGATCCGCTTACGAAAAGGGGCGCAGATAGCGCCCCTTTCAAAAACATGTCTGACGGCTCAGGAGAACAGGATCGACGAGAGCTTGCGTCGCGCGGCGATGGTTGCCGGATCCTTCGGGCCCCAAACCTCGAAGAACGAAAGCAGCTCGCGCCGCGCGCCGTCGTCGTCGTAAGCCCGGTCGCGCTTCATGATCGTGAGCAGATGGTCGGCCGCAGCCATCCGGTCGCCCTCGACGTTGCGGATTTTGGCGAGCAGCACGCGCGCCTCGTGATCATCGGGGTTTGCGGCGAGGCGCCGTTCGAACTCGTTGGGATCGCCGAGCTTGCGGGCTTCCTCGATCTGGTCGAGCTTTTTGCCGATGGCGGCAATGCCGGCATCCTTGGCAAGATCTTCCGGTAGGCTGGACAGCGCCTCGCGGGCCTCGGCAAGCTGGCCGAGCGCGATCATGCAATCGACCATGCCGGCGATCGCCAAGACATTTTCCGGGTCGGCCTGCAGCACGGCGCCATAGAGGCCGGCGGCGTTCTCGGCATCGCCGGCATCGATGAGCGCCTTGGCGTCGGCGAGAACCGCCTCGATCTCGGCCTTGCTGTCGTCAACGGCGGGACCGGCGATCTTTTCGATGAACTGCTTGATCTGGCTTTCCGGAACTGCGCCCATGAAGCCGTCGACCGGGCGTCCGCCGACGAAGGCGATGACGGCCGGGATCGACTGGATGCCGAGCTGGCCGGCGATCGAGGGATGATCGTCGATGTTCATCTTGACGAGCTTGACGCGGCCTGCGGCTTCCGTGACCACCTTTTCGATGACAGGGGTCAGCTGCTTGCAGGGACCGCACCAGGGCGCCCAGAAATCGACGAGAACGGGCTGCTGCCTGGAGGCTTCGAGCACGTCCTTGGTGAAGTTGGCAGTGGTGGTTTCCTTGATCAGGTCACCGCCCGACGCGGCCGCCGGCGCCGGCTGGCCGAAGGAGGCCGAAGCCGTCATCTGAGTGCCGAAAGACCCTGCATAGGGATTGTCGCTGCCCGTCATTCTTCTCTCCTCGCCGGCTCGTCCGCCAGCTTACTGCATTCGCGCCAAAGATCGTATGTCAGGCCGTGACTTTCAAGACAAGCGGTTCGTGTCCGGTCGCTTCCATGAAGCGCAACAGATCCTTCGAAGCGATCGAGGTCGTTGCGTCGTTGGAAAGCGGGTGGCAGTTGACGATATCGAACGTCATCAGCGCCTCGTCGAGGATGACCTTGACGTTGCCTCCGGTGTCGTTGATCGCGCCGAAGGCGGTTACGGCCCCCGGAATGACGCCGAGATACTCCATCAGCTTCTCCGGCTTGCCGAAGGATACCTTGCTTGCCGCGCCGATCACCTGGTGCACGGTCTTCAGGTCCACCGTCGCGTGCTCCTCGACGGTGAGCAGGAAATAGTTGTCCTTCTTGTCCTTCACGAAGAGGTTTTTCGTGTGGCCACCGGGCATCTCGTCACGAAGCGCCACCGATTCGGCCACGGTGAAAACCGGAGCGTGGTTCTTCGTCTTATACTCGATTCCAAGTCCATCGAGAAAATTGAAGAGGTCTTCGGCGGTTTTCGGCTGTGATTCACGCATGATTCTCATCCCCACGGCGTTCGTTTCGTCTCTGCTTTAGGGGAGAAGGCCGTCAGGACGCAATCTCACAGGCGGCGAGGCCGGCCGAAAACGCGGCATTTCCGGGCTTTGCGAAGGGTGTCCAAAAAAATATTCGATTTCTCGTCATTTCCCTGTTGCATTCCAAAATCGCTTAGGCCATATACCGCCCGTCGCCGCAAGACAGCGCCGACGCCACGGTCCACCGACTACCCCCGGACCTTGGATGATGAGCGGGTGTAGCTCAGGGGTAGAGCACAACCTTGCCAAGGTTGGGGTCGGGCGTTCGAATCGCCTCACCCGCTCCAATTTCTCCCAACCACTTCATTTCACAGTCATTTCTGGAATGAAACGGCATTTGCCGTCAGGCATTCCATGCGCCGATAGTGCCGTCCGCACCATGTGGTTCGGACCGCCGAGACGGCTCCTTTTGCATTTTGCCTTTGTTGGTAAAGCCGGTCGCCGTTTCCGCGCTCAGCTCTTCATGAACACGTAGTCCGTCTCCTGCCGGCGGATCTCGCCGGGGCGAAGTACCGCGTTCGGGAAGCCGGCGTGGTTGGCCGCATCCGGCCAGATCTGGGTTTCGAGACAGAAGCCGGCAAAGGCGCCGTAACGGCGGCCCTCGAGGCCGGGGACGGGGATGTTCAGCTTTGCGCCGGTATAGAGTTGCACGCCGGGCTCGGTCGTCAGCACTTCCATCGTGACACCCGAATCGATGCTGCGAGCAAGCGCCACCGAATGTTTCGCCATGCGTTCGTTCGAAAGGCAGAAATTATGGTCGTAGGCGATACGCTCGCCTTCGGTCTGGCGGCTGAGCCGCGTCATTTCCCGCAGATCGAAGGCAGTGCCCTCGACCGGGCGGATCTCGCCCGTCGGCACCTGGCGTTCGCTGGTGGGCAGATAATGGTCGGCAGCGATCATGATGTCGTGGCCGAGGGCGTCGGCGCTGCCGTCGAGATTGAAATAGCTGTGCTGGCAGACATTGGCGAGCGTCGCTTGGTCGGTTTCGCTCTCGTAGACGACGCTCAAGACGCCGCCGGGCTTCAGCTGGTAGGTGCAGGTGACCTTGCAGTTGCCGGGATAACCGGCGCGGCCATCCGGGTCGGTAATGGCGAGCGTGATGCTGTCGGGCGTCTGCTTTAGGATCGTCCAGTTGCGCTTGCCGATATTGTCGCTGCCGCCGTGCAGATGCGTGACGCCCTTCTCGTTCAGTTCGAGCTGGTAGGCCTCGCCATCGAGCGTGAAGCGGCCGTTGCCGATGCGATTGGCGCAGCGTCCAGGCGTGGCGCCGAGATAGGGCGAATGGGCGAGATAGCTTTCGAGATCGGTGAAACCGAGCACCAGCGGCGGCTCATGGCCTTCCAGGCGCAGGTCCTGGATCACCGAGCCCCAGGTCAAGACATGGGCGGTGAGGCCGCCACCGGAGAGCACCACACGATGGACCGGCTCGCCGGATGGCAGGTGGCCGAAGATTTCCGTGTTCTGATGCATATTCACCGCTGGCTCCCACTACAGCGCTGCGCGTCTCCCCAGACGCACAAAGGTCGCCGTACACTTTTGAATTGCTGCATGTTTTGTCCTTGGCTCGGTTAGGATCCAAGGAAACATGCAACGGTGCGATCGCAGCAACCTGCGTCATTTCCAAAGGCACGGCAACCGGAAAATCATACTAAATGCGGCCTGGCGCCGTCTCCGGCCTGAGAGCGAAAACATCCAGCTATTCAAGGTGCTACAGCGACCTCTCGGCAGACATGTCAGCGCGACAGCTGCTTGGTGGCCTCCTGCAGGCCGGCGAGCGTCAAGGGGAACATGCGTCCCTCGAACAGGCTCTTCACCATCGTGATCGACTGGGTATAGCCCCAGTGCTGCTCGGGCACGGGATTGAGCCAGATGGAGCGCGGAAAATGAGCCGTCAGACGAGAGAGCCAGAGGGCGCCCGCCTCATCGTTCCAGTGCTCCACCGAGCCGCCGGGGTGGCTGATTTCATAGGGGCTCATCGAAGCGTCGCCGACGAAGATGGCGCGATAGTCGCCGCCGTAGGTGCGCAGCACTTCCGTCGTACGGGTAATGTCGACACGGCGGCGGCGATTGTCCTTCCACAGGCCCTCGTAGACGCAATTGTGGAAGTAGAAATGCTCCATATGGCGGAACTCGCTGCGGGCCGCTGAAAACAACTCCTCGACGATGCGGATATGATCGTCCATCGATCCGCCGATATCGAAGAACATCAGAAGCTTCACCGCATTGCGGCGCTCCGGCCTCGTCACCACGTCGAGATAGCCGTGTTCGGCGGTGGCGCGGATGGTGCCGGAGAGGTCGAGTTCGTCGGCGGCACCCTGGCGCACCCAGCGTCGGAGCCGCTTCAGCGCAACTTTGATGTTGCGCGTGCCGAGCTCGATCGTGTCGTCATAATCCTTGAACTCGCGCCGGTCCCAAACCTTGACGGCGCGGCGGTGGCGCGACTGGTCCTGGCCGATCCGCACACCCTCGGGATTGTAGCCATAGGCGCCGAAGGGCGAGGTGCCGGCGGTACCGATCCATTTTGAGCCGCCCTGATGGCGGCCCTTTTGCTCCTGCAGCCGCTGGCGCAAGGTCTCCATCAGCTTGTCGAAGCCGCCGAGTGCCTCGATCAGGCGTTTTTCTTCCTCGCTCAGATGCTTCTCTGCGAGCTTGCGCAGCCAATCCTCGGGGATGACCGCCTCTTCGCTCGCTTCCATCGGGTTGACTGCTTCGAGACCCGAAAAGCAGTGCTGGAACACCCGGTCGAAGCGGTCGATATGGCGTTCGTCCTTCACCAGTGCCGTGCGCGCCAGATAGTAGAAGGCTTCGACGTCGAAGGTGGCGATGCCCGCCTCCATCCCCTCGATCAAGGACAGGAATTCCCGGAGCGTGACCGGGACCTTCGCTGCCTTGAGTTCGAGGAAGAAGGGAATGAACATCTGACCTCAGCTTTTCCCGGTGCCGATCTCCGCGAGATCGTAGGGCGTCGTCTGGTACATCTCGTTGATCCAGTTGCCGAAGAAGAGATGTGCATGGCTGCGCCAGCGGTTCTGCGGCGGCAGGGTCGAATCGTTGTGCGGGAAGTAGTCGTGCGGCATCTTGATCGGCACGCCCGCATCCACGTCGCGGAAGTATTCGTCCGACAGCGAGGTCGAATCATACTCCACGTGGTTGAACATGTAGAGCCGGTTGCCCTTTTTCTCGTGCACGAGGCAGACGCCCATCTCCTTCGATTCCATCAGGATTTCGAGGCTCGGCACCTTGTCGATGTCGGCGCGGCGCACTTCGGTCCAGCGCGAAACGGGGACGGCGAAATCGTCGGAGAAGCCGTTGAGATAGACGGAGGAGCGGTTGAGGTTCTGGTGACGATAGACGCCGAAGGCTTTTTCCTTCAGCGGATACTTCGGCACGTCGTGGAAGTGATAGATTGCCGCCATCGCGCCCCAGCAGACGTTGAGCGTCGAATGCACGTTGGTCTCGGTCCAGTCGAGGATGCGCTTCAGCTCGTCCCAATAGGTGACGTCTTCGTATTCGAGCGTCTCGACCGGGGCGCCGGTGATGATGAAACCGTCGAACTTGCGGCCCTGCACTTCTTCCCAGGTCTCGTAGAAGGAGAGCAGGTGATCTTCCGAGGTGTTCTTGGCGCGGTGCGCGCCGATGCGCACCAGCGACAGTTCCACCTGCAGCGGCGAAGCGCCGATCAGGCGCGCCATCTGGATCTCTGTCTTGATCTTGTTCGGCATGAGGTTCAGGAGCCCGATCTGGAGCGGGCGGATATCCTGACGGATCGCCACGGTCTCGGTCATCACCCGCACGCCCTCATGCGCGAGGGTTTCGAAGGCGGGCAGCGTATCGGGAATCTTGATGGGCATGGGCTTCCACTCGATCAATACAAAAAAACCGGCAGCGATTGATCGCGACCGGTCCTCGGAAATCCAACTTTCCTCGGCCCTTTAGCGACTTGTTTAACGTGGCTGCAAGCCGGCCGGCCAAATCACCACGGAGAATTTGATAGCGCGAGTGGGCCGCGGGGGTCAAGAAAAACGATTCGCGTTGGGGGCGGCTGCCCCTCATCCCGCTGCTGCGACTTCTCCCCGCTGGCGGGGAGAAGTGGCCTTGCCGCACCCGATCGTTCCACGAGTTAAGCTCAGCGGCCGTTCGGCCCATCTTGGTAGCCGGGTTCGCTGTCGGCACGTCTCGGCTTGGGGGCAGCCGTCGTCCTCGTCCCCTCTCCCCGCCTGCGGGGAGAGGGTCAGGGAGAGTGGCTGGTCTGCAGCAGGCGTAGAGCATCCCGCATGCCATAACCCAGCCGGCGGTCAGCCTGATCGATACCGAGCCAAAAGAAACGAAAGCGGATCGGGTCACCGCCGCCAAAGGGCGTCATTTCCTGATGTATCCAGGTCTGCCGTTGCTCGCCGGCAAGGGCGATGTGGAAGTAGTGCCGCCGATGACAGATCGTCCTGCCGTCCTTCGGGTAGTGGTAGTCCTGCGTGACGAGATGGGTGAGTGCTTCCGGCGGCGTCAGCCCGGTTTCCTCGATGAATTCCCGCTGAGCCGATGTCTCCGGGCTTTCGCCTGGTTCCATCGTACCGCCGGGCACCTGCAGCTCGATGTCTGGGAAATCCGGCTCGTCGAAGACCAGCAGGCGGTCCTGCCAGGTGGCGTAGATCAGGACCTTGTGCGCGTCCGGCCTCATCCGTCGCGGCGGGCCATGAAGGCGAGGCGCTCGAAGAGGTGCACGTCTTGTTCGTTCTTCAGGAGCGCACCATGCAGCTTCGGCAGCATGGTCTTGGCATCGGCCCTGAGGTCGGCCGGATCGACCTCGTCGGCGACGAGCAGGCGGATCCAGTCGAGCGCCTCTGACGTGGAGGGCTTCTTCTTCAGGCCCGGCACCTGGCGGATGTCGTAGAAGGCGGCGAGCGCCGCCGAAAGCAGCGTCTTGCGGATGCCGGGATAATGCACCTCGACGATGCGGGCGAGCGTGTCTGCATCGGGGAAGCGGATATAGTGGAAGAAGCAGCGGCGCAGAAACGCGTCCGGCAGCTCCTTCTCGTTGTTGGAGGTGATGATGACGATCGGCCGGTGACGCGCGCCGATCATCTCGCCGGTCTCGTAGACATGGAATTCCATGCGGTCGAGCTCCTGCAACAGGTCGTTCGGAAACTCGATGTCGGCCTTGTCTATCTCGTCGATCAGAAGCACCACGCGGCGATCGGCCTCGAAGGCCTGCCAGAGCTTGCCCTTGCGGATATAGTTCCGGACCTCGTTGACACGCTCGTCGCCGAGCTGGCTGTCGCGCAGCCGCGACACGGCGTCATATTCATAGAGGCCTTGCTGTGCCTTGGTCGTCGACTTGACGCTCCATTCGATGAGTTCGAGGCCAAGGGCGGCGGCGATCTGGCGGGCAAGCTCGGTCTTGCCGGTGCCGGGCTCGCCCTTGACCAGCAGTGGGCGCTCCAGCCGGATCGCGGCGTTGACGGCGATCATCAGGTCCTTGTCGGCGATATAGTCGGCGGTGCCTTGAAATTGCATGGGCGTCTTCCGGTTCAGCGTAAGTCAGGCGAAGTCATGCCCTATGGACTATCGCATAATGGCTTAAATCGGAATCGTTTTGAGGGTGGGCGCGATCAAGGGGTCAGCCGCGAAGCGCGGTGACCTCGATCTCGATCAGCATTTCCGGGCGGATCAGGTCGCAGACGATCATCGTTGCGGCCGGGCGGATTTCGCCGAAGACTTCGCCGAAGATCGGGAACACCCGGTCGGCGAAGCTGGCATCAGTGACGTAATAGTGGTTGCGCACCACGTCCTTCATCGAGAAGCCCGCTTCCTTCAGCGCGCCCTCGATCGTCTTCAGGCAATTGCGCGCCTGCTCTTCCACCGTCTCGGGCATGGTCATGGTGGCGTAGTCATAGCCGGTCGTGCCGGAGACGAAGCACCAGTCACCCATCGCGACGGCACGCGAATAGCCTGCCGTCTTTTCGAAGGGCGAGCCCGAGGAGATGAGCTTGCGCGCCATATCTTCGTTTTAAGCCCAGGGGCGCGCGGCGCCGACCGTCTTTTCGAAGCTGTCGATGGCGGTTGCCTTTTCCAGCGTCAGGCCGATGTCGTCGAGGCCGTTCAGCAGGCAGTGACGCTTGAAGGCGTCGACCTCGAACTTGACCGAACCGCCGTCCGGACCGGTGATTTCCTGGGATTCCAGGTCGACCGAGAGGATGGCGTTGGAGCCGCGCGAGGCGTCGTCCATCAGCTTGTCGAGGTCAGCCTGGCTGACGACGATCGGCAGGATGCCGTTCTTGAAACAGTTGTTGTAGAAGATGTCGGCAAAGGACGTGGAGATCACGCAGCGGATGCCGAAGTCGAGCAGCGCCCACGGAGCATGCTCGCGCGAGGAGCCGCAGCCGAAGTTATCGCCGGCAACGAGAATGCTGGCGTTCTGGTAGGCCGGCTTGTTGAGCACGAAGTCGGGGTTGACCGAGCCGTCTTCATTGTAGCGGGCTTCGGCGAAGAGGCCCTTGCCAAGGCCGGTGCGCTTGATCGTCTTCAGGTAGTCCTTCGGAATGATCATGTCCGTGTCGATGTTGACGACGGGGAGGGGGGCAGCGACACCGGTGAGCTTGACGAATTTTTCCATAACTTCAGGCCTTCGATTTCAGAAGAATGTTGCGCTAGCGTTTAGATGAGTTTTGCGCCGAAATGAAGGAAAATCTGTTCAAATACGCTTCGCCGGGCGGGTGAAAATGCCCGCCCGGCGAGAGCTTCGTCCGGATCTCGATTGTCTGCAGGGACTTAGCTTGCCTTCACCGGGCTGTTCATGGCCCAGAGAACGCCGAAGGGATCGCGGAGCTGGCCGTAGCGGTCGCCCCAGAACATCACCTCGATCGGCATCACGACCTCGGTGCCGGCGGCAACCGCACGGTCCCACCAGGCATCGATGTCGTCGACGGTGAGC
This sequence comes from Ensifer sp. Root423, assembly GCF_001426275.1. Classification (NCBI taxonomy): domain Bacteria; kingdom Pseudomonadati; phylum Pseudomonadota; class Alphaproteobacteria; order Hyphomicrobiales; family Rhizobiaceae; genus Ensifer; species Ensifer sp. Root423. Next base: position 149,826 of record NZ_LMEG01000034.1, read on the forward strand.
GTCAGGGTGAAGGCCTGCGGCTTTTCCAGCGGATGGCCGTATTCCGGATAGGCATCGGCGAGCATCAGCGAGCTGCCGTTGACATAGAGGTGGATGTGCATCGTGCGGCCCTGCTCGTCGAGCGGGTGCCGGCCCACTTCCTTGGCCCCGAAGGCGCGCTGGTAGAATTCGGACGCCTTGGCGGCGCCATCGACCTGAAGATAGGGCAGAAGGCCGTTGAGGACCGGTGCCGGCTGCTGCGTCTGGGTATCCATATCGTTCTCCATCCTGTTCGAAGAGCCAGGACCGTGCTGGCCTGCCTCAAGGACGGACATGGAATCTCCGATCCGACATGGGGTCGAAAAAAAATCGCGGCCGGCTGCATGACGGTTTTTGAAGGCCACCAACAGGGTTCGAGCCGATCACGGATCGGCCCGATTGCAATGATCGCCGGGGATCGATTCCGACGCCCGGGGATCGATTTCGACACCCAGGGGGATCAGAGGTCGATGATCGTGCCGCGGCCGTCGTTCCAGATGCGCATCTCGCGCTGGCTCTGGGTCGCACCTGCGGCAGCCGGGCGCGCGGTGGCGCGGGCAGGCCTGAAATTCAGCCGGGTGGCAATGGCGCTGCCGACCACGACGACGGCGGCGATGCCGGCCAGTGCCAGCGCCAGCGAGGCGGTAAGCACAAAGGCCGCGAACGTGATGGTCAGGGCTGCGGCCGTAAAGAGAACAGAGCGAATGCTTTGCATAATCGTCACCTTTCTGATGGCGATGTGGGGGCGCGCCTTCGGACTTGCAAGAGGCGGGCTTTCGAAAGGGGTGCGGCGGTTCGCCTCGTCTTGCGGAACGCGGCAAAGGCGGGCACAACTGAAGCATGAACAAATCGAGCGAACATCACCCTGTACGCCTGCGCCGCTCGGTGCTTTGCGTGCCGGCCGACAATGCCCGCGCGCTTGCCAAGGTCGCGGAACTCGCGACGGATGTCGCGATCTTCGATCTCGAGGATGCGGTAGCGCCCGAGCGCAAGGTGGAAGCGCGTGCGGCGCTTGTGCAGTATCTGACGGCGAGCCGGCCGGATTGCGAGATTGTCATTCGCATCAATGCGATCGGCTCCGACTATGGTCAGGGCGATCTTGCTGCGGCGCTTGCGGCCAATCCCGACGCCATCCTGTTGCCGAAGGTCGAAAGCCCGGCGGATATCCAGGCGGCGGCCGACTGGCTCGACGAGAACGATGCGCCGGAGACGCTGCGCCTCTGGGCAATGATCGAGACGCCACGCGGGGTGATCAACGCGCCGGCAATCGCCGAGGCCGGCCGTACCTTCAGTGGCAGGCTCGATTGTTTCGTCGTCGGCCTCAACGACCTGCGCAAGGAGACCGGCGTTCCGGATCGTCCGGGCCGGCCCTATCTCATCCCCTGGCTGATGCAGATCCTGCTTGCCGCGCGCGGCGGCGGGCTCGATGTCATCGACGCCGTGTTCAACGATTTCCGCGATGGTGCCGGTTTCGACGAGGAATGCCGGCAGGGCCGCGACATGGGCTATGACGGCAAAATGCTGATCCATCCAGCGCAGATTGGCCCGGCGAACGAGCGCTTCGGCGTCGATCAGATCGCCGTCGACGAGGCGCGCGCGATCATCGCCGCCTTTGCGCTGCCCGAAAACGTCGGCAAGGGCGTCATCAACCTCAGCGGGCGGATGGTCGAGCGGCTGCACCTCGACCAGGCCGTCACGCTTGCCGCCAAGGCGGACCTCATCGAAAAACGAAAGACAAGATCTTGAAACTCTTCCGCTTCCTGACCGGCCCTGACGACGCTTCCTTCTGCCACAAGGTGACGGCGGCGCTAAACCAGGGCTGGAGCCTGCATGGCTCGCCCACCTATGCTTTCAATGCCGACACGCAGCACATGCAGTGCGGCCAGGCGGTGGTCAAGGAGGTCGAAGGCAAGGAATACACCCCGGATATCAAGCTGTCGGAGCAGTAGTCGAGGCTGTTTGCCGTCGTGCAGGTTTGCCCCTCTCCTCGGGTTTAGCCCGAGGACTAACCCTCTCCCTGCAGGCGGGGCGAGGGGACGCGGTTGATGCTCACAATCGGCGTGTGAGGCCTGCTTTCTGGAATCGGTCGTGCTCCGATTGGGATGCGTATCGCGAGTTTCCTTCGCCCCGCCTGCGGGGAGAAGGTGCCGGCAGGCGGATGAGAGGCTTCCTCACCGCGCGATGATAGGCAAATGAAGTGTCAGCCGCCGACGTGCTCGACGCTGGCCTCGATCCGTTCCATGTCGTCGTCGGAGAGGCCGAAATGGTGGCCGATCTCGTGGATCAGCACGTGGGTGATGATGTCGCCCAGCGTCTCCTCGTTCTCCGCCCAATAGTCGATGATCGGGCGGCGGTAGAGGGTGATGCGGTTCGGAAACTGGCCGGTTTCCATGGTGAAGCGTTCGCTGATGCCGCGGCCTTCGAAGAGGCCGAGCAGGTCGAAAGGCGTTTCCAGCGCCATGTCCTCGAAAACGTCGTCGCTCGGGAAGTCGGCAACTTCGATGATAAGGTCGGTCGTCAGCTGGCGGAATTCCTGCGGCAGGTGGCCATAGGCCTCCAGCGCAAGCTGCTCGAAAGTGGTAAGCGTCGGTGCGTGGCGTTCCCGCCAATCATCGGTCTGGTCAATGCGGGCCATAGGCACTCCTTGTTGCCCTCCATATAGCGATTTTGCCTTTGTTTTTCGAGTGTTGAATTCCTTGACCACAGGGACAGGAATAAATTCTTAGAATTGGCTGTTGACTCATTTAGGAAGCTCTGGAATCTAATAGAACATAACATGAACATTCTGATGGGAGTTGACCGTCATGGCCGACACAGCCGTGCAGCGGGAGACGGTACTTTCGCTCCGAGAAACCATAGCCAGGATCGAAAACCGTCGGCTTCCGGGCGTCGTGCGCGCCGCCAAGGCGGCCGATCCCGGCGGCTTCCGTCAACGGGAAGAAGACGAGCCTGGCCGCAAGGCGCTGGCGCTCGGCGTTCCCGATCTGGACGATCTTCTCGAAGGCGGCCTGCCGCTCGAAGGCATGACGGAAATCCGCAATGCCGAGACGCGCGATGCCGGTGCAGCCGCCGGTTTTGCCGCAGCACTCAGCGTGCTCTGTCAACGGGCGCGGCTTGAAAAGGGCGAGCCGGCCGCCCCCGTTCTCTGGATCAGCCAGTCGATGGCTTCCACCGAGGCGGGCATGCCCTATGGGTTGGGTCTGAAGGCCTTTGGTCTCGATGTCCGCGGCCTCGTCTTCAGCCTGCCACGCACGATAAAGGATGCGCTCTGGATCGCCGAGGCCGCGCTTTCCGTGCCGAGCTTCTGTGCCGTCATCCTTGAAATTCGCGGCAACCCGGCTGCCCTGGCACTCAGCGAGAGCCGACGCCTGCATGTGCGCTCGCGCGCTGGCCACGTCCCCCTTCTGCTTCTGCGCCAATCCGGACACGAGGAGGCGAGCAGCGCCTTCTTCCGCTTCCTCGTCGAGCCGGCACCGGCGCGTGAGCGACCGCTACCGGATGGATCGATGCTTCGCGGCAGCATCGGCCATCCCGTCTTTCACGTCATTGCCGAGAAGAGCAGGGCTCCTGCGCCGCTCGGCTTCTTCCTGGAGTGGAACCCCCATGACCGCCGCCTTTACCCCGTCGAGCCCCTACCAGCCGCTGCTGCGGCAGATCCAGAATCAGCGCATTCTGTCGCTCGCCTTTCCGCATCTTCCGGCCGATCGGGTCGCGCGCAAGCGCTGGGGGAACTCGTGGCTTTCCCGCGGGCGTCCTGAGCATCCGCCCGTCGTCTTCGCCGACAAGGTGAAGAGCGCAATGCGTCTCGTTGCGCTCGATGGTTTCGCTGAAAAGCGTGGGTTTCATATCGGCCAGGGTGTCGCCGAAGCGCGGGCCATGTGTCCCGAGATCGACGTGCTGCCGGCCGATCCCGCCGCCGACCGGGCGCTGCTTGCAGGGCTGGCGGCCTGGTGTTGCCGCTACACGCCGCTCGTCGCGCTCGATGGCGACAGCGGCCTCTTTCTCGACATCACCGGCTGCGCCCATCTTCTCGGCGGGGAAAAAGCGCTGCTCGACGATCTGCTCGCTCGCCTCTTTCATCTGGGGGTCGAGGCCCGGGCGGCGATCTCTTCGTCCGCCGGGCTCTCCTGGGCGGTGGCGCGTTTCGGCTCCGACGCTATCCTTGCCGAGGACGAGGCGGTGCGAGCGCTGGCACCCTTGCCGATGGCGGCGCTGCGGCTGCCGCAGGAAACGATCGAAACACTCGGCCGGGTCGGGCTCAAGCAGATCGGCGACCTGATCGAGGCGCCGCGCGCACCGCTCGCCCGCCGGTTCGGCGCAACCCTGCTTCTGCGTCTCGACCAGGCGCTCGGGCGCGAGGACGAGCCGCTGTCGCCACGGTTGCCCGTCGCTGCCCTTTCGGCAGAGCGGCGGCTCGGCGAGCCGGTCCAGGGTGAAGACGATATTTTGGGCCTGACGGAAGAACTGGCGTTGCGGCTGAAACCGGAACTGGAGAAGCGCGGCGAGGGCGGGCGCCTGTTCGAACTGCTGCTTTTCCGCGTCGACGGTGCGGTCTTTCGCATCGCCGCCGGCACGTCCTCGCCGCTCAACGAGCCGCGTCGCGTCGCGGGTCTCTTCCGCGAACGCCTGCAGGCGGTGCACGAAGATCTCGATGCCGGCTTCGGCTTCGAAATCCTCAGGCTTTCGGTGCCGAAGAGCGAAAAATACGAGGTGATGCAGGAGGATTTCTCTGGCACGCCGGATCGCGAGCGTCCGCTTGCCGCCTTCGCCGACCGGGTCATGGCGCGCTTCGGCGCAGAAAGCCTCATGGTGCCGGCGCTCTCGGAAAGCCATGTGCCGGAGCGGGCGGCAAGCTTCCGGCCGCTCACGGATCTGGCGCTGATCGGCAAGGCAGAGGAACCGGGTAACAACATCCCGGCGCCCCTGCTTGCTGCCGCCGCCCGGCCGCAGCGGCTCTTTCCAAGTCCCGAACCGGTGGAGGCGGTGGCCGAAGTGCCGGAGGGGCCGCCGAGAAGCTTTCGCTGGCGGCGCACATTGCACCGTATCGCGCGCGCTGAGGGGCCGGAGCGGATCGCCGGCGAATGGTGGCTTGATGGCGAGCCGGCGCTGGAGCGTGATTATTTCCGGGTGGAGGACGATAGCGGCCGGCGGTTCTGGCTGTTTCGCGAGGGGCATTATGGCGCGAGCGCTCCGCCGCGCTGGTTCATGCATGGAGTCTTCGCATGAGCGACGCTACCCCCTATTTCGAGATCGGTGCCTGGTCGAATTTCTCCTTCCTCGAAGGCGCTTCCCATCCGGGTGAGATGGTCGTTGCGGCGAGCCGCCTCGGTATTGGCGGCCTCGGCATTGCCGATCGCAACACGGTCGCCGGCGTGGTGCGCGCCCATGCGCAGGCCAAGGTGGAGAAGTCGGCTTTCCAGCCCGGTGCGCGGCTCACCTTTGCCGAAGACCTGCCCGACGTGCTCGCCTATCCCTTAAACCGCCGCGGCTGGGGCAATCTCTGCCGAATGCTGAGCGCCGGAAACCTGCGGGCCAAGAAGGGCACCTGCACGCTCTACGAGACCGATCTCATCGAATGGGGCGAGGATTTGCTTCTCGCGGTGCTGCCGGGTCCTGTCATCGGCGCGCCGGAGGCAACCCTGCTTGCCGATTTTCTCAAGCGACTGAAACCGCATTTCGCCGATCGGCTCTATCTGGCGCTGGTGCCGCGTTACGATGGCTTCGATCAGTTCGCCTTTGCCGGGCTTGCAACCATTGCCCGCCATGCGTCGGTCAGGCTCGTCGCCACCAACAGTCCGCTGTTTCATGCCGCCGGCCGCCGGCCGCTTGCCGATGTCGTTACAGCCATCCGCGAGCATGTGACGATCGCGACCGCAGGCTATCGGCTGCATGCCAATGCCGAGCGGCATCTGAAGACGCCCGCCGAAATGATCCGCATCTTCCGCGACTATCCGGAAGCGATCGCCAATACCGGGCATTTCTTCGAGAGGCTGAAGTTCTCGCTGTCGGATCTCGAATATCAATATCCGGATGAGAGCATTCCGGGCGAGACGCCGACGCAGACGCTGCGGCGGCTGACGATGGAGGGCGCGCGCGAGCGTTATCCCGAAGGAATTTCCGAACAGGTTTCCAGGCAGATCGAATACGAACTCGGCCTGATCGCAGAGAAACGCTACGAGCCCTACTTCCTGACAGTGCGCAACATCATGCAGTTCGCGCGCGGCGCCGACATCCTGTGCCAGGGCCGCGGGTCGGCGGCGAATTCCACCGTCTGCTATTGCCTTGGCATCACCGAGGTAAATCCACTTAAGACCACCCTGCTCTTCGATCGCTTCCTTTCGACCGAACGGGACGAGCCGCCGGATATCGACGTCGATTTCGAGCATGAGAAGCGGGAAGAGGTGATCCAGCATATCTACCGCACCTACGGCAAGGAGCATGCGGGACTGACGGCGGCTGTCATCAGCTACCGGGCGCGCTCGGCCGGCCGAGAGACCGCCAAGGCCTTCGGGTTCTCAGAAGACGTGCAATCGGCGCTTGCCGGTTCCGTCTGGGGCTGGTCGGTCGCCGATCTCTCGGAGCGCGAGGCGCAGGCGGCCGGGCTCGATACGAAGGATCCGACGACGGTGAAGGTGCTCGATTACGCCACCGAGCTGATGAGTTTCCCGCGCCATCTTTCCCAGCATGTCGGCGGCTTCGTGATGACCCGCGACCGGCTCGACGAGGTGGTGCCGATCATGAATACGGCGATGCCCGACCGCTACATGATCGAGTGGGACAAGGACGACCTCGACACGCTGAAGATCCTGAAGATCGATGTACTGGCGCTCGGCATGCTGACCTGCATCGCCCGTGCCTTCAAGCTTCTCGACCGGCATTACAACGAGCAGAAAACGCTGCATCAGCTCTTCAAGGATGACCAGAAAGACGTCTACGACATGATCTGTCGCGCCGATACGATCGGCGTCTTCCAGATCGAGAGCCGGGCGCAGATGAGCATGCTGCCAAGGCTGAAGCCGCGCATCTTCTACGATCTCGTCATCGAGGTGGCGATCGTCCGGCCCGGGCCGATCCAGGGCAACATGGTGCATCCCTATCTGAAGCGGCGGGAGCAGCGGGATAAAAAAATTCCCATCGAATATCCAAGTCCTGAACTGGAGGCCGTGCTGAAGCGAACGCTGGGCGTGCCGTTGTTCCAGGAGCAGGCGATGCAGATCGCGATTACCGCCGCAGGCTTCTCGCCCGGCGAGGCTGACCAGTTGCGCCGGGCCATGGCGACCTTCAAGCGCACCGGCACCATCCATACCTTCCACGAAAAGATGATCGAAGGCATGGTCAGGAACGACTATCCGCGCGATTTTGCCGAGCGTTGCTTCAAGCAGATCGAGGGTTTCGGCGAATACGGCTTTCCCGAAAGTCATGCCGCGTCCTTTGCGCTGCTCGTCTATGTCTCGTCCTGGCTCAAGACCTATTACCCGGATGTCTTCTGCGCGGCGCTCTTGAACTCGCAGCCGATGGGGTTTTACGCGCCCGGTCAGTTGGTGCGCGATGCGCGCGAGCATGGGGTCCGGGTGCTGCCTGTCGATATCAACCACTCGGTCTGGGATGCGGATCTCGAAGAGGGGGGGCTCGACAAGAGGGCCATCGAGCCGCGCCACCGCGAGATGGAGACTGTGATCAGGACGACGAAGGCGATGCGCCTCGGCTTCAATTCGATCAAGGGGCTGAACCAAAGGGAACTCGAGGACAAGCTCGTCGCCAATAGGGGGGCCGGTTACGGATCGGTTCGCGATCTCTGGCTGCGCTCCGGCCTCTCCCGTTCCGCGCTCGAAAGGCTTGCGGATGCGGATGCCTTCCGCTCGATTGGGCTCGATCGTCGCAAGGCGCTCTGGGCGGTGAAGGCGCTCGACGAAAAAAGTGCGGCCGAGCGGCTGCCGCTTTTCGAGGGGGCTGCGAGAGAGGAGTTGCGGCCGGAGCCCGCGATGATCTTGCCGGAGATGCTGGCAGGCGAGCAGGTGATCAACGACTATCGTTATCTCTCCTTCTCGCTGAAGGCGCATCCGGTCTCCTTCCTCAGAGACACGCTTGCCGCGCAAGGGATCGTCCAGAGCCGCATGCTTGCGACCGCTCCGGTCGGGCGGCGGGTGACCGTTGCCGGGCTGGTGCTCGTCCGCCAGCGCCCGGGTTCGGCCAAGGGCGTCATCTTCATGACGATCGAGGACGAGACCGGTGTTGCCAATGCGATCGTCTGGCCGAAGGTGTTTGCGACCTATCGGCCGGTGGTCATGGGTGCGCGTCTCGTGAAGATCCGCGGCCGGCTGCAGCGCGAAAGCAGCGTCATCCATGTGGTCGCCGAGCACATCGAGGATATCACGCCGATGCTCGGGTTGTTGCGCAAGGAAGCGCGGCGGTTCGGCGCAAGCGAGCGTGCCGATGAGGCACTGAGACCGACCGGCGACGCGCGCATGAAGCGGGCGCAAGGCGACCAGCGCCTACCGATCCCCCGCCATTCCGGCAGCAGTTCCAGCAACCCGGATCGAGCGACAGCCGAGGTGGCCGACGTGATGCCGAAGGGGCGCAATTTCCATTGAAAGCCCGACCCGGCTTTGCTGTCTCCCGATTGTGTGGGGCGGTTTGGCGAAGGGACGGCCAGATACGTCGGAGGGATTCCATGGAATGCTTCCGGCGCGGGGTCATGGGCAGGGTTTCCCGCCGTCGCGACCGGAGGTGTGTAAAAATGTCGCAGGCTGTGCGCCTCATGACCCATTCAGGGTTTGCAGGCGCAGTCGCTCAGGAATCTCTAAAATTCTGAAAAGGCGAAGTTTTTTGTCAAGTTTAGAGTCGTTCTAATCCACCCGCAACTTCCGCTCGCGGAGTTTTTAGTTGACACTAAATGTCCTGTTTTGCTTTATGCGCTGATACAGGGCGTTGCGTACGACAGGCGAGACGACATGCTGGTTTGCAGCTGCAATTTCATCACGGAAAAAGAGATCGAGGACACGATCATTGGTCTCCTCGACGAGGACTGTTGGCAGCTGATCGTGCCGGCGAAAGTCTACCACGCGATGGAAAAACGCGGCCGTTGCTGCGGCTGTTTCCCCAATGTCGTCGACATCATCATCCGCACCACCGAGCAATATCACGCGCACCGCGACTCGACGGACGCAGAGATATTTGATTTCATGACCCGCCTCAGACAATTCCACGACGACAACCGGAGGGCGGATCTTGAAAGGCGACAAAAAAGTCATCGAGCAGCTTAACGAAGCGCTCTATCTCGAACTCGGTGCCGTCAACCAGTATTGGCTGCACTACCGCCTCCTCGAAGACTGGGGCTATACGCTTCTCGCCAAGAAGGAGCGGGCCGAATCCATCGAGGAGATGCAACATGCCGACAAGCTCGTCGCGCGCATCATCTTCCTTGAAGGCCATCCCAACCTGCAGACGGTCGCGCCGCTGCGCATCGGCCAGAACGTCAAGGAAGTGCTGAAGGCAGATCTCGCCGGCGAATACGACGCCCGCACCGCCTACAAGAAATCCCGCGACATCTGTCATGCCGCCGGAGACTACGTCTCCATGAAGCTCTTCGAAGAGCTGCTTGCCGACGAGGAAGGCCATATCGACTTCCTCGAAACCCAGCTCGAGCTGCTCGACAAGATCGGCGAAGAGAAATACGGCCAGCTCAATGCCGCTCCGGCCAACGAGGCCGAAGCCGACTGAGCCTGGTAAAAGCTTGCAAACACAAAGGCCGGCGATATCGCCGGCCTTTGTCGTTTCAGGAACGGGCAGGTCCGGTTCACGGCGCCAGATGCGCGAAAGCCGCAACCACTTCCTCGTAGACCTTGCGCTTGAACGGCACGATCAGCTCCGGCAGGTCGCGCATCGGCTTCCATTCCCAGGCGTCGAACTCCGGCTCATGTCCGCCCGGCGGCGGGTTGATGGCGATCTCGTTTTCCTCGCCTTCAAAGCGGAAGGCATACCAGCGCTGCGTCTGGCCGCGATACTTGCCCTTGAGGCCGATACCGATCAGATGTTCGGGCAGGTCGTAGTTGATCCAGCCGGGCGCTTCGGCCAGCAGCGAGACGGTGCTCATGCCGGTCTCTTCGTAAAGCTCGCGATAGGCGGCCTTCAGCGGATCCTCTCCCTTGTCAATGCCGCCCTGCGGCATCTGCCATTGCTGCGGCGAGCCGTCATATTCGGAATTGCCGACGGCGATACGATGACCGGCCCAGACGAGGCCCGCCCGGTTCAGCACCATCACCCCGACACAGGGGCGATAGGGAAGGTCATCCGCCTTCAGTTTCTTGTCCTTGCTCATCGGCTGCCTCTTCTGTGCAAACGTTCATTGGTCCCGTGGGGACGGCTTTAAGCTAGTTCTGTTGCGGATCCTTGACGAGCGCGGAAACGCCGACGATCTCGATGCCGCGCCCCTGCGCTTCACCGATCCAGGAGGCAATCGCGCCGACGCTCTCGTCGAAGGCAGAAGCGACGCCAATGGCGGTACCGTTGCGGCGCGCGATGCGTTCGAGTTCATCAAGCTTCTTCAGGATCGCGTTGCGGCTGAGTTCGCTGTCGAGCGTCAGGTCGGCAAAGCCGTGCGGCACGTCGAAGGCGCCGGCAAGCTTGCCGGACAGCGACTGCGCCGAGGTGCCATCGTCGAGGAACAGCAGGCCGCGCTTGCCGAGATCGCGCATGACCGGCTCCAGCGCATCGGCATCGGACAGGAAGCGGCCGCCAAGATAATTCATGACGCCGGTATAATTGGTGATCTCGGCGAGGTTGCGGTGCAGTTCCGCGAGGTTCTTCTTTTCGCCGAGGCCGACGCGCAGCGCATTGGGGCCTGGATCGTTGGCCGGATAGTCGAACGGCTCCATCGGAAGCTGCAACAGGATCTCATGGCCGCTGCGGCGCGCTTCCTGCATCCAGCGCTGCAGGCTGTTTCCAGCCGTGGCAAAGCCGAGCGTCACCTCACCCGGCAGGTCGCGGATCGCCTTCTGGGTTCCCGTCTGGCTGAGGCCGAGCCCGCCGACGACAAGTGCGATGCGTGTGCCGCGCGCGCCCGACCAGGGGCGCGCATATTGATCGAGCGGCCGCAGCCCGTCGGGACCGATGATCGGCAGGCGTCCGGCGGGGCTTTCTTCCAGCAGGTCGTCATTGGGCATCGCCGCCATGCGCGGATCCTGGCCGCGGATCGGACCGACATTGATGAGGGCCGGTCCCTTGCCGTCGCGGCTGCGCGGCGAGAACGTCGTGACGGTGGAGCCGTCGTCGGTAAGCGTGCGCTCGACATCGGCGCCGGAATAGGCCGTTCCCGGTGCCATCGTTCCGGAGCCGACGCCCGTCTGGCCGCTGGCCGGGTTGGATGCCTTGTCGCCTGGGCTCTTCGCTTTCTCGGCCGTTACGACCGGCGATGCGGAATCACGCCGCAAACCGTCCGGCGAAAGCGTGTTCCAGGCGGAAATGCCAATCACCGCGGCGATGCAAAGGCCGGCAAGAGAAAACCCGAGCGTTCGCTGGGGATTGCGCTTCGACACTGGCTTGGCCCGCCGGTTCTGGCCGAGCGGAGCATTGAGATCAGTTCCCAAACGAAGCCTCGGTCGAGCTGTGGGATGTTGCCGCTAGAGCGAGGCCGGCGCCAGGACGCGTGCCGATCCTCTCCCGTCGCACGCCGTATGCCTTCGAAAGAATCAGTGGCCGCGGCAGCGCTTGCTAACCCTATAATTTAGTGGCGAAGGCTTGACCAGTGCATCGGCCGGCCGAGTCATGGGGCCAAATGCGAAGCGCCGCATGTTCGGGTGAACATGCGGCGCTTCGTTTCGTGTCTGTGAGGCTTATTTCTTCAACTGTGCCTGCTCGGGGCTCGCCGGGAAGGACGGGTCCGTCTTCTTGCCGCGCAGAAGGTCGAGCGCGTAGTTCAGCTGCAGGTCGTCCTTGGCTTCCGGCGGCACATAGGCGACCGAGCCGGAGCCTTCGTCGGTCTCGCTCTGGCCTTGGATGTGGCCGCGCAGATCGGACTCGCCCTGAGCCTCGACCTTGCCGAGCAGTTCCGGCGGCAGCGGCTGTTCGACCTTGATGTCGGGCGTAATGCCCGTGCCTTGGATCGATTTGCCTGACGGCGTGTAGTAGAGCGCCGTCGTCAGACGCAGCGCACCGGCTTCGCCGAGGGGGATGATCGTCTGGACCGAACCCTTGCCGAAGGAGCGCGTGCCGAGCACGGTCGCGCGCTTCAGGTCCTGCAGGGCACCGGCGACGATTTCCGAAGCGGAGGCCGAGCCGCCGTTGACCAGAACGACTACCGGCTTGCCATCGGTCAGATCGCCCGGCGTGGCGTTGAAGCGACGGGTCTCGTCCGGGTTGCGGCCGCGGGTCGAAACGACTTCGCCACGTTCCAGGAAGGCGTCGGAGACGTTGATCGCCTGATCGAGCAGACCGCCCGGGTTGAGGCGCAGGTCGAGCACGTAGCCCTTCAGCTTATCGGCCGGCACTTCGGCCTTGATCTTCTCGATGCCCTTCTTCAGGTCGTCATAGGTCTTTTCAGTGAAGGATATGACGCGCAGGTAGCCGACGTCGCCTTCGGTGCGGAACTTGACCGCACGAACGGCGATGACGTCGCGGACGATCGTCAGTTCGATCGGCTTGTCCGCGCCCTTGCGCAGGATCGTCAGCTTGATCGGGGTGCCGATGGCGCCGCGCATCTTTTCGACGGCGTCTTCGAGCTTCAGTCCGCGAACATCCGCACCGTCGATCTTGGAAATGAAGTCGCCGGCAAGCACGCCGGCGCGGGCCGCAGGTGTGTCGTCGATCGGGCTCGTGACCTTGACGAGGTCGTCTTCCATCGTCACTTCGATGCCGAGGCCGCCGAATTCACCGCGCGTCTGGGTGCGCATGTCCTCGGCATCGGTCGAGTTCATGTAGCTCGAATGCGGGTCGAGCGAGGAAAGCATGCCGTTGATCGCGTTCTCGATCAGCTTGTCGTCCTGCGGCGGCGTCACGTATTGCGCCCGCACGCGTTCGAACACGTCGCCGAAGATTGCCAGTTCGCGATAGGTCGAGGTGTTGGCAGCGACGGCCGGAACGACAGCCGAATAAACCACGCCCATCGCGGTCGCGCCCATCAGCGCCCCGACCAGAACAAGTGAAGCCCTACGTATCATTTCGCGCCTTTCCAACCTCTGCTGCGGTCCACCATGGTCGGGAATCAACCGGTTTTCCGTCTTTTCGGAATTCAATGTAAAGCGTCGGCCGGTCCGTTTCCAGCGCCAAGGCCGCAGCGCTCGCCACTCTTTTTGCGCCCATCGTCGCCAGCGGTTCTCCGGCGACGACGAACTGCCCAGTCTGAACGCTCACCTTCTCCATCCCCGAAAGCACGACGTGGTAGCCGTCGCCCGGGTTGAGAATGATCATCTGCCCATAACTGCGGAAATTGCCTGCATAGACGATCCAGCCATCTGACGGCGCAGTCACCAGCGCGCCGGGATTGGTTTCCAACATGATCCCTTGCAGGGAATGCCCCGTGCCGTCTGCATCGCCGAATTTGCGCAACAGCGATCCCGCGGCCGGATAGGCAAGCTTGTTCCTCAGCTCCGAAAACACATATGCGGGCGCAATGCGGTTTTTGTCAGGCACCGCATTGCGGGCGAGTTCCCGCGCCGCCTCGCGCTCTGCCTCGCTCATACGACGGCGTTCTTCCTCCTGCGCGCGCGCCGCTTCGGCAGCCTCGCGAACGGAGGAGATCTGGTCCTCGAGCGAGCCGATCAGGCCCTGGAGATTGGTCGCCTGCGAGGCCAGTTCCTGCGCCTTGCGCTGCTCGGCCGCAAGTTCGCTGGCGCTCGTCTGGCGCAGCTTTTCCTTTTCGGCAACCAGCATCGACATGCGGCGCTCTTCCTCGACATTGGCGGTCATTGCCGCAGTCAGGTCCTCGCGCTGCCGGTCGATGCCGGTGCGGATGTCGGCGAGCGCCTTGAGGTCGGCCACCAGGTTTTCGGTTTCCTTGCGCAGGCCGGGCACGACGGCGCCAAGCAGAATGGCGCTGCGCACGGAGCCGAGCGCATCCTCAGGCGTCACCAGGATCGCCGGCGGCGGGTTGCGTCCCATCCGCTGCAGGGCGGCGAGCACCTCGGCAAGCACGCCCCGGCGTGAGCGCAGCGAGCGACGGACCGTGTCTTCCTTGGTTCTAAGGTCGCTCAGCTTCTTCTCGCCATCGACGATCTGCTGTTCGAGATCCTGGCGTTTCTTTGCGGACTCGACGATTGCGGCGCGCAGCGTCTCGTTGGTCTTGTCGATTTCGGCAATGGTTTCCGTCAGCGCATTGGCGCGCTCCTGGGAAAGCGTGATCGTCTTGGAGAGCGCATCCAGTTCGCTGCGCGTACTGTTGCGGCGAAGCGTGAGGTCGGCGGCGGGGTCGGGCGGGCCCTGCTCCTGACCGGTCGCGGCGGCGGGCGGCGTGGCCTCCTGGGCGCTCGCCGGCAGGCCGATCGCAAGCGCAAGCGCAAAGGCCGCCGCAGTACGGGCAAGCCGTCCTGCGTCGTCTCTTCCCATGCCGAAAACGCTGGTCCTGCCTCGGGGCGTCATCCGTTGCGTGCGTCCATCCGAAAATATGAGGAAAAAACCTAATCTGATTTGGCGCGCACGACCAAGCATATTCTCGTTATCGCCGCGTGTACCGGGAGAGGTTGCCCGAAAAGCAGCCCCGCCGCTTCAGACCCGATGATAGGGGTGGCCGGAGAGAATGGTGACGGCCCGATAGAGCTGCTCGGCGATCAGGATGCGCACGAGCTGGTGCGGCCAGGTCATCTTTCCAAGGTTCAGCACCGCATCGGCGCGGGGATGAAGGCTCGGATCGAGACCATCGGCGCCACCGATCGCGATCATCAGGTCACGCTTGCCGCTGTCGCGGAACGTGCCGAGAAGCGATGAGAAGCCTTCCGAATCCAGCGCCTTGCCGCGTTCGTCCAAGAGCACGAGCAGACTGCCTTCGGCCAGTGCCTTTTCGAGCTGTGCGGCTTCCTCGCGCTTGCGCGTCTCGGCGTTCGAAGCACGACTTTCGTTGACTTCGACGACGCGGGAAAGCTCAAGCCCGATCGCCGGACCGGCCTTGGAGAAGCGATCGAGATAACGGGCCGCAAGATCCTTTTCCGGCCCCGCCTTGAGGCGGCCGACTGCGAAAAGTCCGATACGCATGACCTTGTCCGTCCTCGCTTGCGCTGCAACGCGCACTGCATAGTTCCTGAAATCGGGTCGATTCAAGGAGAATCTTATACCGCGTTCCTGGAGCCTTGCAGCGTCGTTGCGCGCCTTGTCCGGTTGACGGGCCTGCAGGTTACGATCAGTCGCAACAAATATCCGGCTGACAACGCCGCCCAAGGCGGCGCCAGCCCTTCACATTCATGCATGACCGCAACTCGGCTCGTCCGGCATTCAGCTGCGCGGCGACCCGGTCGGTCTCAATGCAAGGTGCCGTCCTCGATCTCGGGAGCCGCCCACATCTTCTCGATGTTGTAGAACTCCCGGATTTCCGGCCGGAAGATGTGAACGATCACATCACCGGTGTCGATCAGCACCCAGTCACCGCCTTCCAGACCTTCGACACGGGCATTGCCAAAGCCCCCGTCTTTCAGGTCGGTCGTCAGGTGATCTGCAATGGCCATCACATGCCTGTTCGATCGCCCGGAGACAACGACCATGAAGTCTCCCAGCGCCGACTTTCCGGCAATGTTGATGCTGACGATGTCTTCTGCCTTCGAGTCCTCTAGGCTCTCGAGGACCAGTTGAAGCGCACGGACAGCGGCTTCGTCGCTAGATCCCGTGCTGCGCGGGAATGCGGTAACCGCATATCCCTTGGCGTGTGCTGTTGTCAGGGTCTTTCCTTTCCACATGAACAGAACAGGCACTTCCGATTCGAACAAAGATCGAACCGTCCATGAATGTAGGCATCAAACCGTAGCTGTTTCAAGACAGCAGAACTGAATCCCTGGAAATCATACTCCACCGGCGGCGCGAAGCGCCGTCGAACTCATCGATGAGCGCGGTCCATGGATGAAGGTCCAGGCTGGCGCGCGGTGGAAGGGGAGGCGCCGCGCGTCGTCCTCGTCGATGCGAGCATAGTCGAAGGTTTTCGCCATGCGTGAGGAGAGATAGGCGAGCGTCGAGCCCGGCCGATCGATGACGGCGATCGGAAAAGTGCGGGCGATCTTCTGCCAGTTCTGCCAGCGATGGAAGCTCTTCAGGTTGTCGGCGCCCATGATCCAGACGAAGCGAATGTCGCGGTTTCGCGCCTGCACGATTTCGAGCGTGCGGGCGGTATAGCTCTGCCTCAACGCCTTTTCGAAGGCCGTCACCTTGATGCGCGGGTTGTGCGCGATCGCTTCGCTCATGGCGATGCGGTCGGCAAGCGGCGCCAGATTGTTGTGGTCCTTCAGCGGATTGCCGGGGGTCACCATCCACCAGAGCTGGTCGAGCCCGAGCCGTTGGATCGCCGTGTCGGCAACGAGCACATGGCCCTCATGCGGCGGGTTGAAGGATCCGCCGAAGAGGCCCACCACCATGCCGGCTTCGACATGGGGCATGCGCAGGTAGCGGGTGTTCACCCTGCCTGCCGTCACCTCAGGGCCTGACCTGTCCAGCACCACGCACCCGATACTTGAAAGAGGTCAGCTGTTCGACGCCGACCGGTCCGCGCGCATGCATCTTGCCCGTGGCGATGCCGATTTCACCGCCCATGCCGAATTCGCCGCCATCGGCAAACTGGGTCGAGGCGTTATGCAGCAAGATCGCGGAATCGATCTCCGAGAAGAAACGCTCGACGACCTCGGGATCCTCAGCGATGACGGCCTCCGTGTGGGCCGACGACCAGGTCCCGATGTGCTCGATCGCACCGGCGATCCCGTCAACCAGCTTCACGGAGATGATGGCGTCGAGATATTCCGTTGCCCAATCCTCGTCGGTCGCTTCCTTCAGGCCGTCGACCGCGCCTGAGAGCTCGTCGGAGACGCGTACTTCGCAGCCCGCTGACAGCAGGGCGTTCAGCAACGGCTTGACCAGTCGGTCGGCGTCGTTGCGGTCGATCAGCAGTGTTTCGGCAGCACCACAGATACCGGTGCGGCGCATCTTGGCGTTGACGACGATCTTTTCCGCCATGGCGAGATCGGCAGAGGCATCGACATAGATGTGGCAGAGGCCTTCGAGATGGGCAAAGACCGGCACGCGCGCTTCGTTCTGCACCCGGGCAACGAGGCTCTTGCCCCCGCGCGGTACAATCACATCAATCGTGCCGCCAAGACCCGAGAGCATGGCGCCGACGGCCGCGCGGTCAGAGACCGGCACCATCTGGATCGCATGTTCCGGCAGGCCGGCGGCTTTGAGGCCTTCGACGAGGCAGGCATGGATCGCGCTGGAGGAATGGAAGCTGTCGGAGCCGCCGCGCAGGATCACGGCGTTGCCGGCCTTGAGGCACAGCGCGCCGGCATCAGCCGTCACGTTCGGCCGGCTTTCATAAATGACGCCAATGACGCCGAGCGGCGTGCGGACGCGCTCGATGTGCAGGCCGTTCGGCCGGTCCCATTCGGCAATGATGTCACCGACCGGATCTTTGAACTCGGCAATCGCGCGAATGCCGTTTGCCATGTCGCGGATGCGGCCTTCGCTCAGCGTCAGGCGGTCGATGAAAGAGGCGGCGACGCCGCTTTCTCGGGCGTTTTCAAGGTCGATCGCATTGGCCGCCAGGATCTCGTCCGTGCGGGCGACGATCGCATCGGCCATGGCGATCAGGGCGGCGTGCTTGCGTTCGGCGCTGGCGATGGCAAGCGGTCGGCTGGCGGCCTTGGCGTTGCGGCCGATCTCCAGCATGACGGTCTCGACGTCGCCCTTGTTTTTCACCTCGTCAAGCATGGACTTCATCCTTCCGGCTGCCCTCGGCCTCAGCGCGTTTTCCGGTCATCACCATATCGTCGCGGTGCACCATGGCGGCGCGGCCGGCATAGCCGAGGATCGCGGCGATCTCGGCCGATTTCTTGCCGGCGATCTGGCGGGCTTCGTCGGCATCGTAGCCGGCAAGACCACGGGCGATCTCGCGGCCGGAGGTGCCGAGAATGGCGATGGTGTCACCGCGGCTGAAGCTGCCCGTCACGTCACGGACGCCGGCCGGCAGCAGGCTCTTGCCCGAGCGCAGCGCCTCTTCGGCACCGGCATCGACGGCAAGCGTTCCGGCCGGCAGCAATTGCCCGGCAATCCAGGTCTTGCGCGCGGTCACCGGCGAGCCTGATGGTGCGAACCAGGACGAACGGGCACCGTCCTCGATCGCCGCCAGCGGATGGTTCGGCTTGCCTGAGGCGATGATCATGGCGCAGCCGGCGGTCGTGGCGATCTTGCCGGCATCGATCTTGGTGCGCATGCCGCCGCGCGAAAGCTCGGATGCCGCACCCCCGGCCATGGCCTCGATCTCAGGGGTGATCTCGGCGATCGTTTCGAGGAAGCGGGCGTTCGGGTCGAGATGCGGCGGGGCCGTGTAGAGCCCATCGATATCGGAGAGCAGCACCAGCAAATCGGCGCCGACCATAGTGGCGACACGGGCGGCGAGACGATCGTTGTCGCCATAGCGGATTTCTGTGGTCGCGACCGTATCGTTCTCGTTGATGATCGGCACGGCGCCGAGTTTCAGCAGCTGGTTGATGGTGGCGCGGGCGTTGAGGTAGCGGCGGCGCTCTTCCGTGTCGCCGAGTGTCAGCAGCACCTGGCCGGCGACGATGGCATCGGTCGAAAGGCTCTCCGACCAGGCGCGCGCGAGCGCAATCTGGCCGACGGCGGCGGCCGCCTGGCTCTCTTCGAGCTTCAGGGCACCTGCCGGCAGGTTGAGCACGGTACGGCCGAGCGCGATCGCGCCCGAGGAGACGACCAGCACTTCGACGCCCTTGGACTTCAGGCCGGCGATGTCGGCGCACATGGCGTCAAGCCAGGCCTTCTTCAGCCCGGTGGCGCGGTCGACCAGCAATGCCGACCCGATCTTGATGACGACCCGGCGATACTTCAAAAGCGGCTTGCGGGTCTTGGTCATCTCAGAGGTTCTCCTCGCCATAGCCTTCACCGGCCTTGGCGGCGACGATGACGCTGCGCAACGCTCGCAGCGCTTCGGTCATGCCCTTGCCGACGGCGGCAGAGAGCAGCAGGGGCTGCTCGCCGCAGGCCTTGGCCAGCGCCTTGGCTTTTATCTTCAGCTCGTCCTCGTCGAGCACGTCGATCTGCGACAGTGCGATGATCTGCGGCTTGTCTTCCAGCCCGCCGCCATAGGCTTCGAGCTCGTGCCTGACCGTCTTATAGGCCTTGGCGACATCTTCCTCCTGGGCGGAGACGAGGTGCAGCAGCACACGCGTGCGCTCGACATGGCCGAGGAAGCGGTCGCCGATGCCCACACCTTCATGCGCACCTTCGATCAGGCCGGGAATGTCGGCGATAATGAACTCGTTGCCGTCGATGGTGGCGACGCCGAGATTGGGATGCAGCGTCGTGAACGGATAGTTGGCGATCTTCGGGCGAGCGCGCGTGCAGGCGGCAAGGAAGGTCGACTTGCCGGCATTCGGCAGACCGACGAGACCGGCATCAGCGATCAGCTTCAGCCGCAGCCAGAGCGTCTTCTCGTCGCCCTCGAGACCGGGGTTGGCCCAGTTCGGCGCCTGGTTGGTCGCGGACTTGAAGCGGGCGTTGCCGAAGCCGCCATTGCCACCGGCGGCCAGCCGATAGCGCTGGCCCTCGGCGACCATGTCGACGATCAGCGTCTCGTTGTCTTCCTCGAAGATCTGGGTGCCGACCGGGACCTTCAGCGTCACGTCGTCGCCGCCGGCGCCGGTGCGGTTGCGGCCCATGCCGTGCTGGCCGGTCTTGGCCTTGAAGTGCTGTTGGTAACGGAAGTCGATGAGCGTGTTCAGACCGTTGACGGCCTCAACCCAGACGTCTCCGCCACGGCCGCCGTCGCCGCCGTCCGGTCCGCCGAACTCGATGAACTTCTCGCGCCGGAACGAGACGGCGCCTGCGCCACCGTCGCCGGAGCGGATATAGACTTTCGTTTCGTCGAGAAATTTCATTGGGCTGCCATCTGTTCGGTGTAAGTGCGCGGTCTTAGAAAGTGTTACAGCGACCTTTGCAGGTCCTAAAGGATGCGCGGCGCTGTAATTTGCCGCCATCGATATAGGCGGTTTATTCGGAGGTCAAAGAATATCGTGCGGTTCGTTAGCTACAACATCCAATACGGCATCGGCCTCGACGGTCGCTTCGATCCCGAGCGTATCGCCGCTTCGATCGGGGACGCCGACATCATCGCGCTTCAGGAAGTGACGCGCGGCTTTCACCGCAACGGCCATGTCGATCTCGTCACCCGCTTCGAAAAGCTGTTTCCCGGCCATTTCTCCGCCTTCCACGCGCCTTGCGACATCGACATCGGTTCGGCGATCGAGGATGGACGCGCCGTCAGCCGGCGCTTCCAGTTCGGCAACATGATCCTGTCGCGCTGGCCGATCCTTGCAACCCGGCTCATCCCCTTGCCGCGCACCCGCACGATCAGCCCGATGAACCTGCAGCGCGGGGCGACGGAAGCGCTGGTCGCAACGCCCGACGGTCCGCTCCGGGTCTATTCCGTGCATCTCGATCATGTGCTGCCGGCCGAGCGTATTGCCCAGATCCGTTATCTCAAGGAGCGGCTGCTCGGTTATCCGCTCGAAGGCGGCGCGATCACCGGGGCGGCCGATTTCGGCATGGCCGAGCCGCCGCATCCGGAGGACTTCGTCGTCATGGGCGATTTCAACATGGAGCCGGAGACGCCGGAATACTGCGCGATGACCGGCTCGCGCGACGCCTTCTACGGCCGTTCGCTGCGGCTTGAGAATCCGGTCGATGCGCTTGCGCATCTCGGCCGCCTGACGCCTGAAAGCTATAGCTGGATCCATCCCGAAAACCCCGAAAAACGCATGCATCTCGACTATTGTTTCTTGAGCGCCGGCCTTGCGTCTCGTCTCACCGATGCCTGGACCGACTATGAGGCCAAGGGTTCCGACCACCTGCCTGTCGGTTTCACGCTCGCATGACAAAAAAGGTCCCCGCGAAGCCCGAGCTTCGCGGGGATGTTCTCTAGTGCGGTCGGCGCAGATCGGCGGCGGTCAGCCGCGTCTCGATATGGGCGACCATGGCGTTGCGCGCGAGCGCATAGACCTGGGCGCAGCCGGTGATCTGGAAGCCGATCTTCTCCTGCACCTTCAGCGATCCCGGATTGTCGGCAAAGACGCCGGAATGCAGGGTCGTTTCGGGCATGCGGCGGAAGAAGCGCTCGACCGCCGCATAGGTCGCCTCCGAGGCAAAGCCCTTGCCCCAGTAGAAGCGGTTCAGCCAGTAGCCGACATGCCATTGGCCGTGGCGGAGCTCGATGCCGACGCAGCCGATGTGCACGTCGTCACCGGTGGTGACGGCGAAGGTCCAGTCGGGCGTCAGCCCCGAAGTCTGCGCCGTCAGCCAGTCGAGCGCGTCCTGCTGATCGTAGGGCGCGGGAACGCGCGCCAGCATGCGCGCCACCTGGAAATCGCCGAGCGACTGGGCGATCGCCTCGGCGTCGTTTCGCCGATGCGGGCGCAGGACCAGGCGCTTGGTCTCGATGACCGGGCAGGGGCCGGGACCGGGGCGGGCAACGATCCGCTGGCGTTCGGAAGCGAGCGCGTTCATCGCATGCCTCCCCAGCTTCTCAAGGAGACCCAGGTCTTGCGGTCGAGCCGGTACCATTCGACGGCGATCGAGCCGCCGAGCGCCAGGCTGCCGACCATGCCGCTGCCCTGGAACTGGAAACCGCACTTCTGGATGACCCGGCGCGATGCCAAGTTCATGACCCGGCAGCGCGCATCGATCTGGTCGATGTCGCGGGTGCGGAAGGCCATGTCGGTCAGGACCTGGGCGGCCTCGGTGGCATAGCCCTGGTTCCAATAGGGCTCGCCCAGCCAATAGCCGAGCTCCGCCGTCTTGCCATCGGGATGCGGCTCGATACCGCAACAACCGAGAAATGCGCCATTGTCCGCTTTGGTAATCGCGTAGACGCACTTGCCAATCGTGCCGGCTTTCGCGCGTCGCACGAAGTCGGCGGCATCGGCCGTCGTATACGGGTGCGGCATGCGCGAAACCATGGTCGCGACATTGGCATTGTTGGCAAGATGGGCAAGGGCGTCGATATCGTCTTCATGGGGCGCGCGCAGAACGAGCCGGGGTGACAACAATATCGGGCAATCGGTCCTTGACCGTTGGGGCCTCAGCCTCTGCTCGGGAGACCGGGATTGGTCTTCCCTCAACAACTCGGTTTGCATGGTTTCCTCCAGAAACGAAAAAGGGGAGTTGGGTATTGCCCCATCTCCCCTTTGAAGTCTGGCTTGGAACCATCAGGTGCGTCAGCCGGGTCGATGAGACGCCGGCTGTTTTAGAGCGCTACCGGCTTATTCCGCTGCTTCGGCTTTCGGCATTACAGACACGTACACGCGGCCATTGGCCTTCGTACGGAAGTCCACGTTGCCGGCCGTAAGTGCAAAAATCGTGTGGTCCTTACCGAGGCCGACATTGGCGCCCGGATGCCACTTCGTACCGCGCTGGCGCACGATAATGTTGCCTGCAATGACGTTCTCGCCGCCGAACTTCTTCACGCCAAGGCGCTTGGACTCAGAATCGCGACCGTTACGCGACGAACCGCCAGCTTTTTTGTGTGCCATTGGTGTTCTCCTTTAAACCTTAGATCCCTGAACTCAGTTTGCAGCGGCTTCAGCGGCAGCTTCAGACTTCTTCGAAGCCTTCTTTGCCTTGCCACCGGCAGCAGCGATGTCCAGGATGCGGACGGTCGTCTGGTGCTGGCGGTGACCGCGCGAGCGCTTGGAGTTCTGGCGGCGACGCTTCTTGAAGGCGATGACCTTCTTGGCGCGACCCTGCTCAACAACTTCAGCGCTGACAACGGCGCCTTCGACAAACGGAGCACCGATGGTTGCATCGGCGCCAACGCCGACCATCAGGATCTCGGTGAATTCGATCTTGTCGCCTGCAACGCCTTCCAGCTTTTCGATGGTGAGGACGTCGTTGGCGGCCACGCGGTACTGCTTACCGCCGGTCTTGATGACTGCGAACATTTTTTATCCTTTCATGTTCGATCCGGCTCTCTGCCCGAAGACAAGGCCGTCTTTTTCTCAGTCGACAGTTGAGTGGATCTCCTTTTCGGATATCCACCGGTGAAAGGGCGCAAATCACACCCGCTGCGGTGAAGCTAGGCCACACCACTTCATTGCGCGGATTACAAGGATTTGCACAGGCGTGTCAAGGCGAAAGCAACGAGGCCGTTACATATTCTTCAAACAAGGCCCTTGCCAGCACCCGAATCTGCCGCTATGAACCCGACCGCGCCGAACAAGCGCCGACCAGCAAAGCGGAGAGGTGGCTGAGTGGTCGAAAGCACCGCACTCGAAATGCGGCGTACGGGCAACCGTACCGTGGGTTCGAATCCCACCCTCTCCGCCATAATCTATCTCACCACCATGTGCTATGCGAAGCAGCCCGACTTCAGGGCGGTTCACGGAAGCTTCCGGGGTTCGTTGTTTAAACGCGCGTCTCTATCAACTCGACTTCGGCGTCCAGGAAACAAAATCGCCAGCAGGCTCGATATCTGTTTCAGGATGGGGGCGGGCACGTTCCTGTTGTGTCGGAGGCGGGGCGATCGATCGTTCTCCTTGCCAGCGGTCATCCGGCGCTTCCGATAGCCCACCCTGATATGGCGATCGCGGGTCGTGCGCCGCGTCAAAGGGTGACCCATCTGACAACGATGTCGCGGCGTTGTCGCCAGCGATTGCGGTTTGCCGAACTATAGCCATCGATGCCGTTGCGAACCGGGCAAGGGCGTCGGCGGCCGGGCTGACGGCACGTTCGTGCTTCCGCGGCGAAACGCAGCTGCCTAGGCGACTTTCAGCGCCGCGGAAATTTCCGACAAGGTGGCCTTCTCAGCATCGCTGACAGCGACGCCGCCGAAGCCCAGGAAGCCGCCTTCCTTGGCGGCTTCCGCCACCTTCTGGCTGATCTGGTATAGCCATGTGCTGAAGGCTGCGACATCACCCTGCGCCTTGGTCTCGACGAGTGTCCGGGCCTGATTCAGCGTTTCAATGCACCTGGCCTTCATGTCCTCCGGCTTGGCACCCTTGAGTTTCGTCTGCAGCCCATCGCGAGCGGCGGTCCGGCCCTCCGAGGTTTCGAAGTCGGCGACCAGCGCCTTGACGAGCGGGCTTGCTGCGGCATCGGCTTTTGCCTGCAGAAGTGCGCTGCTGTTGGCGATGCCTTCCTTCATCATCCCCCAGAGGCCGCTCGGCTCCGCGGCCGTCACGGCAATGCCGGCCATCATCACGCTCTCCAGGAGCAGCGTCCATTCTTCCGGGGTGAATGTCGATTTGTCGGCCATGGCCGTCTTCCTTCCTATCCGGTTTCGTCGATGACAATCGCCAACGGTCCGTGCGGAATGCAGGGCCGGCAGCTCATGCTTGGGCTGGTTCTTCAGGTCGCCAGTGAGGCGAGCTTGGTCTTCAATGCATCGATTGCGGGTTTCACGATGTCGGAAGCGCCGGGTATCGCCAGCACCTTGTCGAAAAGCCCGTTGAGCGTTGGCATCATCGGCCCGACGAGCGCGGAAAGGGCTGCCTTCTGTTCGGCAGACAGTTGCCCGGTGGCGCCCGTGACTTTGTCGAGCCCGGCTGAAATCTCCTCCAGTTTCGGCAGGGCGGCCGTGGCCGAGGCGGCGTCCGTGACACCGGTCAGCGTTGTCTGCAGGCTCGCCATGCTGTCCTGGACCTGCCGGCCGATGTCGACCCCGCCGACCGTCAAGCTTTGCCCCGCCGTGCCAGCCTGTGGCGCGACCTCTCCGCTCGGTCTGCCGAACAGATAGAAGAGCACGGCTGCAAGCGCGAGCACGGCAATCACCCAGTAGAGCCAGTTGCGCGACCCGGACGGCGTCGCCGCCTCGGCTGCGCGCTGACCGGCTCCACCGACGGACGAAGCCGCTGTCGCGGCGTTGCGGGCGACCTGGCTCGCCGAGGCCGCGGCAGACTGTGCCGAAGCGCCGAGCCCGCCGAGCAAGCCTGTTCCGCCAAGCAGTTCTCTTGCGCCGGAGGGCAGGGCGGCCGCGATGTTGTCCTTCTGGCTCGCGAGCAGTCCGGCAATGCCATTGGCGCTGAGATCGCCGCCGCTCTGCCGGGCAAGGCCACCCAGCACGAGGGGAGCAAGCGTCGCCAGCAACGAACCGCTCGCCCGCGGGTCCATGCCGGAGATCCCGCCGATGGCGCTTGCCAGCGCACTGCCGTCCTTTGCCCCGAAGATTGACGAAATGATCTGTGACCCGTTCTGGCTAAGCGTCGCCTGATCGCCTCCCTGAAGCATCCCGATGAGACTGTCGAGCGATCCGCCTTGTTGACTGGCGGTATCGGCGATCTTCTGCGCCCCGCCCGGTTGCGCGGCGACACCCGTCAGTCCCGCCAGCACCGCGGGAATGGCGGCGCTGACGGCGCCCTGCACCTTGCTGCTGTCGAGCCCGAGCGCCGAAGCGATGCGTGCGATCATGTCAGGGGTAAGCATCTGCGCGATATACGAAACAAGATTGCTGGCCATTGGCTTTTCCTCCACGTTGATGTCGTCGGACATCGACGGCGCTCATGGAGCGGTCGTCCGACGGCGCGGCAATTGGCTGCAAGCAATTCGCGTTTATCTGATTGTCGGTCGCGAGGCGGGTTCCTCTGGAACCTTCGGCCCAAAAATATTAGCACTTGTGGATGTAAATGGCCAGTTCTCGGCAACTTGCGGAAACGGCAGAACGTGGCGCATTGAACACGCGCGCTAGTGCGCCAGCATGTTGAGCGGCCCGTGACCCGGCAGCCGAGGCAGGAGGGAAGCAGGCGGACCGTCGGCCGCAGGGCCGGTTTAAGGGTCGCGACGACAGCGCCGCAGGATGCTTGCGGTCACGCGCGGGCCGGCCTGACCTGATGCCCGCACCCATAGTCTGATCCCCAGCCGCGAGGCCAGGGATCCCGTCGGTTTCGCGTTACTTCTTCGGCGATTTCTCCGCCGGCGACGGTGCCGCCTGCAGGTTGCCGAGCAGCGACGAGATCGCATTTTCGCCGTTGAAGCCTGCTTCCTTCAGCAGTTGGTCGACGATCGGCTTGTTGGCCTGGTAGGACAGGAGCTGGCCCGCCAACCCGTCGCCAAGGCCGATGCCGTTGGCAGCACCGTCGCCGCCGCCGTTGCGGCCGAGCATGCCGCCGGTGTCGAAGATGCGGATGTCGGAGATCTTCTCGATCGGCTTGACCGCTTCTGCCAGCGCTTCGGGAATGATGCGGATGCGTTCGCGCAGGATCTCGAATTCAATGATGGCGGAGCTCAGCTTGTTGCGGGCCTCGTTGAGCAGCGCCTCGCTCTCGGCTGCGGCCTTGCCGGTTTCGAGCACGCCCTTCGCCTTGATGATCGCGGCGTCGGCCTCGGCGGTGGCCAGCGTCTTGATCGCATCGGCCTGGTCGAGGGCCGCCTGCTTTTCGGCTTCGGCGCCGACGGTCACGGCGGTCGCTTCGGTTTCGGCGTTCTTGCGGGCGTCGATGACGGCGATCTGGCGTTCGCGTTCGGCGATTTCCACGGCCTTTGCCGTCTCCACCTTTTCTTCCGCGGCGATGGCGAGCGCGCGGGCGGTTTCAGCCTGGGCCTTCGCCTCGGACTCTTCCCGGCTCTTGTTGGCAACCGCGATGGCGCTTTCCTGCGAAACGATCTGCAGGTCGCGGCGGGCTTCCGTGTCGCGCTGCTGCACGGCGCGGGTGGCGTCGATGTTGGCGCTTTCACGCGCCTGCTTGGCAAGCGCCTCGCGTTCGGCGATCGCCTGCTCGGCGGCGATGCGAGCTTCTTCCTCGGCGCGCTTGGCCGCCTGTTCCTGCTGCGCGGTTTCGGCGCGGGTGGCGGCCGACTTGTTGGCGATGTCGCGTTCCTGGTTCAGCTCCGCCTCGCGCTTGGTGCGCTCGATCGTCAGCGATTGCTGGCGGGCTTCCAGATCCTTCTGGGCGATCGCGACTTCGGTATCGCGCACGATCTCGTTGCGCTCCTTCTTGCGGCCCTCGGTAATGCGGGTCAGCGCCGCAAGACCATGCGCGTCGAAGAAGTTGTTGGCGTTGAAGTGCTTGATATCCGTCTGGTCGAGACGGGTCAGCGAAACGGATTCGAGTTCGAGACCGTTCGACTGCAGGTCGGCGCCGACCGCTTCCTGCACCGCCTTGACGAAATCCATGCGCTGTTCCTGCAGCGCGTCGAGGCTCATGGTGGCGGCGACCGAGCGCAGACCGTCGACGAACTTGGCCTCGATCAGCACGCGCAGCTGTTCGGCATCGTTGGTACGGTCGCCGAGTGTCTGGGCTGCAAGCGCGATCGAGGAGGCATCGGGCTTCACGCGGACATAGAATTCCGCGCCGATATCGACGCGCATGCGGTCCTTGGTGATCAGCGCGTCGCCTTCGCCACGACGGACTTCAAGGCGCAGCGTCTTCAGGTTGACGCGGGCGATCGAGTGGAAGATCGGCAGCACGATGGAGCCGCCGTCGAGGACCACCTTCTGGCCGCCAAGGCCCGTGCGCACATAGGCTTCGTCGCGGCTCGAGCGGGTATAGAGCGATGCAAGAACAAAGCCGATGCCGAGGATCAGGACGATGCCGATGCCGGCCGGCACCAAGAGTTCATAAAACATGGTTGCTCCGTGAGACTTTAAGACGTGGGAATTTTAAGGATTGGGCGGCGTCAGCAGGTCTGCCGGCGCCGATATCGCAATGAAAATGTTGGAAACGCGATCGACGACGAGCACCTGCGCGCCGATGGCGATCGGTTGCTCGTTGCGGGCGGCGCGCGCGCGCAGCACATGCCAGTTGCCGTGGCGATCCTTGAGGCGGATGCGTCCCGGCAGGCCCTGGTCCAGTGGGCCGACGGTGACTTCGCCGCTGCGGCCGACGAAATCGCCGAGATCGACGGCATAGCTTTCGTCACGCGGCACGATCTTTGCCACCCATCGGCTCGACATCCGAACTGCGGGCAGCGAGACGGCGAGTGCCGGTAGCGCCGCGACAAGGGCAGGCAGCGGCACCCACAGGGCCCCGGCCACCGCCTGGATGACAAAACCGATCATCGCGAAGAGGCCGAGGAAAAGCATCAGCAGCACGAGCAGCGGTACGCCGCCGACATTGAACCAGGACATCAGCCCGCCCAATGCGTTGTGGTCGTCCAGCCAGGCCTTGTCGATCGCCTCACCCAGTGAGAAGCCGAGCAGCAGGCAGAGGAGCTCGATGCCGGTGAAGGCGGCCAACATCACCGCCGCAACCGCGAAGGGTAGGGATTCCGGGGCGAGGAAGAACAGCATCGGCGTCAGTGCTGCTTTGCCTTGAGTGCGGCCAGTCTCGCGTCGATCGCCCGATCGCGATGCAGGCGGTCGAGTTCGTCCAGCTCGGCGCTGTTGCCGTGTTCTCCGCCCGGTACGCCCGTGGCGCGGGAGACGGCGGCAGCGGCGCGGGCGGCACCGTCCACCGGGCTGGGCTTCGCCAGGCCCGAAACCTTGCTCTCGGGGAACTGGGCGATGCTGCGCTTGAGATCGGCGAGCCGCGCCTCGGCCTCGCGGCGGGTGGCAAGCACCGCCTGCAGCGCCTGCTGGCCCTCTTCGAGATCGGTGCGGGCGCCGGCGAGCGCCTTGTCCAGGGCGGCGAGCTGCGATTCCAGGTCGATCTGGCGGGCGACGCCGGCCTTGGCAAGGTCTTCCCGGGCGGCAGAGATGGCGGTGCTGATCTTTTCGTCCAGCTTTTCGAGATCGGCGCCGATTTCGTCGCGGCGGCTGAGGATGCGATACTCCTCGGCGCGTGCCTGGCCGATATCGACCCGGGCCTCTTCAGCCGCCGCGTCGATTTCGCGGAGTGCCTGTTCGACGATCACGATCTTGTTGCTGCCTTCCGCCTTGTCGACGGCGGCATTGGCGAGACCGGCGATCAAGCGGCCCATACGGGATAGGATGCCTTCATTCGTCATCATTTTCTTCTCCGTTCGGTCGGAATGCGTGGTGACGCCAATGTGGATCTGATAGCCGCCGTGCTGTGCAACGAGCTGGGCGGCGAAGATATTCAGAGTGCCCGGCGAATAGCCGGCGACGTCGTATGGGATCGCGACGCGACCACGCACGGTGGCGACGGTCAGATCCGACGGTCCCTTGATTGCGAAAAGCTTGTCGTCCAGCGGCAGCCTTTCGGCATTGGCCTGCTGTCCGCGGTTTGCCGCGAAGTCACGCAGTCCAAGCGTGACCATGCGCGCCGGAAGCCCGGTGCGCTCCCGGACCGTTTCGTAGGCAAGTTCATGCAACGTTACGAGATTGGCGCCCGCCTTTTCGCCGGCGAGTTCATCGAGCATCGCCAGCATGTCGCCGTAGGCAACGAAGGTTTCTTCCAGCGCACGTCTGGCCTCCGCGTCCGGCGCGAGATCGTAGTACAAGATCGACGTGTGGTTGCCCTGAGCCATGAGCAATAACATAAAGCACCACTTTCGTGCTTTCAAGGATTGGCTCAGGTTTAAGTTGCAATTTTCTTCTGCTGAACGCGCGCAACGGTCGCGCGCCGGCAATGCGGGTTGCAGCGGGCGGAAGAGGGGCGCGTTGAAAGCGGACGATTGTCCGGCGGGTTCACTCCGCCGCGTTGTTGCGCAACCAGGTTTCCAGCGCGGCAATCACCGAGAGCCGCAGGCTTGCGCCCTTGGACAGGGCGCGGGTGAGGGACAGGTCGTCGCCGGCAAATCCCATCTCGGCCATGATGTCGTTCGCCCGCATCCGGCGGCGATTCATGATCGTGCGGATTTCGGCGATCGTTTCGGGGAGCAGGTAGCGACCGCTGGCAATCGCGGGGGGCGCTGCGAGCGGCGGATCGATATGAGCGTGTGGGGCAAGCCCGTCCGGGCCGCCATTGCTGCTCAGCCACTTGAGGAACGTTTCACGCTCGGTGGGGCTTGCCTTGGTCCAGGAATTCTTGAGCTTGTCGAGGCGCGTGCGCTCGTCCTTAAGCCCTGCCGCGATAAGCGCCTTGCGTAGCGACGGGATGCGGCCGGCGATCAGATCCGCATGGATGTCGGGAAAATCGAGTTTCAGGCGCTGCACGTCCGCGGTTTCGTCGCTCTTGGTTTTCTTCGACATGCTCATTCCCGCGTCGTTCGTCGGCGACATGCTCTAGCGTGCTCGTGCGCCCGGCGCGAGCGAAATAGGTCGCTATCCTCTATCCTTTGTCGGTCGACCCCGTTAGGGAGCGCATGGAGAATAACGCGACGCTGCGTGCTGTGCCCTTCGCCTGATGTCATGCATCCAGCTTTACGCAAGTCCCTTCGCCTATAGTCACCTCAATGGCCGGGATGTGACACGGCGAATGAAGGACAATGATATGTCAAACGATATCGAGCATTACCGCGACCCATCCGACACGATGGTTGCCCTCTATCTCGCGAACAATGACGGCGACGAACTGACCGATGTCTTGGTCGCCGCGCTTGAAGATGCCTTCCGCATCCTCCGTGACGAGATCTCCGGCGAAACGATGCATTGAGCGGAGCGCGTCTCCTCCACGAACTATTTTTCGAACGTAATCCACCATCGGTTGCGAATCGAATCAGGGATGTCCTGTTCTGACCGGGTTTCAATCGGCGACGCGTCGGATGTCGGGAGAGTTCGCGGCCACGTATCGCTTGCGCTAGGGGAGACGCACAAGCATGACATTTTCTATCTGGCATACGGTCATCGGCGTACCGGTCTGGCTGATCCTTCAGGCCTCGAAGCGCTCACGCTAAAGCGCGTCGCAGATCAAGTCTGCTTCATCGCATATCGCTGTCGCAAAATCGGCGCGCACATCGCTCGGCATGCTTGGCGCATCAAGGCGCGAGCAATTGGCCGTAGAGAACAAGGCGTTGCGGAGTTCCGATTTCAACGGGATCCATGCCCGCTTGATGTCCTTCGACGACGACTGCCGAACCGGACTGCTTGCAGGCTGGTGTTTCATTCGATGACCATCGGGCGCGCCGTTCAAGCTTCCTGAAGCAGCGCCTCGGCTGAAAGGGCTGACGCCAGTACGGTCGCATCGGTTCCGTTTCTCCCAACCAGCATCAGTCCGGCCGGCCGCACAAGGCCCGGCATCGGCAGGGTGATAGCGGCGAGATCGAACTGGTTGGCGACCTGGCAGTTGCGCAGCAGCAGGCTCTCCACGCGGTCGTATTCCGCCGCGTCGGTGTCGACGCTTGCGATGGACACGGCCGCAATCGGCGTCGTCGGCAGTGCGATGAGATCGTAGGGCGAGAGCCGCTCGTCCATGGCGGCAGCGAGCGCATGCCGGGTTTGCAGCAGGGCCGAGATCGTCGCGTCGGGCACCAAAAGGCGGCGGCGAAGCGAGAACTTGACCCTTTCGTCGACTGGGACGGCCGCATCACCCAGCCATCCGGCGTGGATACGGCTTGCCTCCAGGCCCGCAATCGAGCCGATCCGCGTCGCTTGGCCGAGCTTCTCGATCAAGTCATCGATGGTGCAGTCGACGATCTTGGCACCCGCTTTGGCCAGTCGGTCGAGGCTTGCCGCAAAGGCGTCGGCGACTTCGGGGGAGAGGTCTTCAAACAGCCTGCCACGGGGGATGCCGATACGAAGATCTGCGACAGGACGGGCGACAAGCGGCCTTGGCTGCTCGCCGGCCATCACAGCATCGGTCGCTGCACAATCGGCCGCGGTCCGGGCGAGCGGTCCGAGCGAATCCAGAACCGGCGAGAGCGGAAAGGCGCCATCGAGCGGGATGCGGTTCGCCGTCGGCTTGAAGCCGACGATGCCGTTCAGCGCCGCGGGGATGCGGATCGAGCCACCGGTATCTGAACCGATGGCAATGTCACAGGTGCCTTCTGCTGCCGACACGCCAGCGCCCGAGGATGAACCGCCGGGGATCAGGCTTTCGTCGGTGGCGTTTCCGGGCACGGGGTAGTGCGGATTGAGCCCGACGGCCGTAAACGCGAATTCGGTCATATGCGTCTTGCCGATAATGACCGCACCGGCAGCACGCAGCCGCTGGACAACGAGCGCGTCTTTTTGGGCCGGCGGCGCGTCGCGGCGGATGATGGAGCCGGCAAGCGTCGGTTCGCCGGCGATATCCAACAGGTCCTTGATTGAAACGATCTTGCCGTCGAGCGGCCCAAGGCTGTCCCCCGCCCGCCGGCGGTGGTCGGCCGCGTCTGCCTCGCTCCGCGCGCGCTCTTCGTAGAGCCGGACAAAAGCCTTTTCCTCGTGCCGACGATTGTTGAGCCGGCTCAGGATCTGTTCCAGGCGGTCGCGGACGGAGACGTTGGCGGCATGGGACACGATGATCACCTGTCGATTTGTGTGGCCACCGAACGGGGGCAGGAGGCGGGTTCGTTGCCCGGATTCACCAAGGCCAACGCTGATCGCCTTTGATAACAGCATTGGCGGCGTTTGCCATCGTCCCATTGTCGCCGCGGCCAGCTCCGGCCTTCACCGAACTGTCGCCAAACCGTTCAAATAGTTTCATGCGCCTGTTACGTCGCTGACACCCAGATGACCAAAGGTCCGGCACGCGCGGTGGCGCTGCCGAATCGGAGGTCTGTTTGGCCGATATCCTCAAGACGCTTTCGAGGCGTTCTTTCCTGCTTTCCGCCGGTGCCGCGGGCTTCGTGGCCTCATCCGGTCTTGCGACACCCTTTTATGCACGCGGCTACGGCCGGCGGAATTCATTCACGGCGTGCAATCGGGCGATGTCGATACGTCCTCCGGCATGATCTGGACACGGGTGGATCGCCCGTCGAAGGTGTCGGTCGAATACTCGACCACCGAGAGCTTCTCTAACCCCCTTCGCCTTTCCGATCTGACGGCGACGCCGCAGACGGATTGCGCGATCAAATGTTCGCTCGACGGGCTGCTGCCGGACCAGGATATCTTCTACCGCTTCACCGCCACGGATCTCTACGACGTCAACCGCGTCTCCGCGCCGGTCACCGGCCGGTTTCGCACCGCGCCCTTGCGCAAGCGCTCGATCCGCTTCGTCTGGTCTGGCGACACGGCCGGGCAGGGCTGGGGCATTGATGATGTCGGCATGAAGACCTATTCGACCATGCGCCAGCACGAGCCGGACTTCTTCATTCATTCCGGTGACACGATCTATGCCGATAACCCGATCCCTGACGAGATAGCGCTACGTGATGGCGGTGTCTGGAAGAACCGCGTGGTGACGCATGAGAAGCGCGACGTGGCGCGGACGCTGGAAGAATATCGCGGGCAATGGAAATACAATCTGCTCGACGAGCATGTGCGGCAACTCAACGCCGTGTGCCCCACTTTCTATCAATGGGACGACCACGAGGTGCTGAACAACTGGTCGGCCTCGACCGACCTGCGCGACGACGCGCGCTATCCGGAAAAGGATGTTGCCGTCTATGCGGAGCGGGCGGCGCGGGCGTTCAACGAGATGACGCCGATCCGCATGCCGGCAACGCAGCCCGGCCGCATCTTCCGCAAGATCGGCTATGGTCCGTTGCTCGACGTGTTCTTCGTTGACCTCAGATCCTATCGCGGCGCCAACCAGGGAGAAGACGGCGGCGGCGCCCTGTTCGGCTGGCGGCAGGTCGACTGGCTTAAGCGCGAACTTGCTGCCTCGCGGGCCACCTGGAAGGTGATCGCCTGCGACATGCCGATCGGTCTCGTCGTCTGGGACGATTACACCAACCGGCGCGGCTCGGACGCGATCGCCAACGGCGACAACGGTCCGCCCGCGGGGCGCGAACGCGAATTTGCCGATCTCCTGCGCTTCGTCCGCGACAACGGCATCGACAACCTCGTCTGGCTGACGGCGGACGTGCACTACACCGCCGCGCATCACTACGATCCGGGGCGCGGCGCATTCAAGGATTTCACGCCGTTCTGGGAGTTCGTGTCCGGTCCACTGCATTCCGGCACCTATGGGCCGAAGGACCTCGACATGACCTTCGGGCCGGAGGTTCGCTTCATCAAGGCATCCGGCGGCGGCATCGACCAGAACCTGCCGCCATCAGCTGGTCTGCAGTTTTTCGGCATCGTCGATATCAACGGCCAGACGCAGCAGATGACGGTGCGGCTGATGGACCGGCAGGACCAGGAACTCTGGCGCGTGACGCTCGATCCGGCCGCAATTGCATGAGGAATTCGGTCGCGGCCAACAGCTTTGCAAACGGCGTTCGCGAGACCCCTGACGAGTGCAAACCCATGGCCTACCGGCATTTGAACACGACGCTCATGCGCGCGCCCCCCTTTCGCAATCGCAAAAAAACCTGTATGAGCGCGACCATTGAAAAAGCGGCGTGGCCCATCGGGGCTTGCCCTGAACCTTCCGAGACGAAAAATGAGCATTCGTAACATCGCGATTATCGCGCACGTCGACCATGGGAAAACGACCCTTGTTGACGAGCTCCTGAAGCAGTCGGGCTCGTTCCGCGAAAACCAGCGCGTTGCCGAACGCGTCATGGACTCCAACGACATCGAAAAAGAACGCGGCATCACCATCCTCGCCAAGGCGACTTCGGTCGAGTGGAAGGGCGTGCGCATCAACATCGTCGACACCCCTGGCCACGCCGACTTCGGCGGTGAAGTCGAGCGCATCCTGTCGATGGTGGACGGCGCCATCGTTCTCGTCGACGCTTCCGAAGGCCCGATGCCGCAGACGAAGTTCGTTGTCGGCAAGGCGCTGAAGGTCGGCTTGAAGCCGATCGTGGCGATCAACAAGATCGACCGTCCGGACGGTCGCCACGAAGAAGTCATCAACGAAGTCTTCGACCTCTTCGCCAACCTCGACGCCTCCGACGAGCAGCTCGACTTCCCGATCCTCTACGGTTCGGGCCGCGATGGCTGGATGAACGTCAACCCGGAAGGTCCGAAGGACCAGGGTATGGCGCCGCTGCTCGACCTGGTGCTGCAGCACGTGCCGGAGCCGACGGTTGCCGAAGGCCCGTTCCGTATGATCGGCACGATCCTCGAAGCCAACCCCTTCCTCGGCCGCATCATCACCGGTCGCGTTCACTCGGGCACCGTCAAGCCGAACCAGGCCGTCAAGGTTCTCGGCCAGGATGGCAAGCTGCTTGAAACCGGCCGTATCTCGAAGATCCTCGCCTTCCGCGGCATCGAGCGTCAGCCGATCGAAGAAGCGCAGGCAGGCGACATCGTTGCGATTGCCGGCCTTACCAAGGGCACCGTCGCCGACACCTTCTGCGATCCGTCGGTCGCCGAAGCGCTGACTGCGCAGCCGATCGACCCGCCGACCGTCACCATGTCCTTCATCGTCAACGACAGCCCGCTTGCCGGCACCGAAGGCGACAAGGTCACGAGCCGCGTCATCCGCGACCGCCTGTTCAAGGAAGCCGAAGGCAACGTTGCGCTGAAGATCGAAGAATCCTCGGAAAAGGACTCCTTCTTCGTATCGGGCCGCGGCGAACTGCAGCTTGCGGTTCTCATCGAAACCATGCGTCGTGAAGGCTTCGAGCTTGCCGTTTCGCGTCCGCGCGTTGTCATGCACAAGGATGACAACGGCCAGATGCTCGAGCCGATCGAAGAAGTCGTGATCGACGTCGACGAAGAGCATTCGGGCGTCGTCGTGCAGAAGATGTCCGAGCGCAAGGCCGAGATGGTCGAACTGCGTCCGTCTGGCGGCAATCGCGTCCGTCTGGTGTTCTTCGCTCCGACCCGCGGCCTCATCGGCTACCAGTCGGAACTTTTGACCGACACCCGCGGCACGGCGATCATGAACCGCCTGTTCCACGCCTACCAGCCCTACAAGGGCGAGATCGGTGGTCGCGTCAACGGCGTTCTGCTTTCGAACGACGCCGGTGAATCGGTTGCCTACGCGATGTTCAACCTGGAAGACCGCGGCCCGATGATCATCGACGCCGGCGAGAAGGTCTATGCCGGCATGATCATCGGCATCCACACCCGCGACAACGATCTGGAAGTGAACGTGCTCAAGGGCAAGAAGCTCACCAACATGCGCGCTGCCGGCAAGGACGAAGCTGTTCGCCTGACGCCGCCGATCCGCATGACGCTCGAGCGCGCGCTCTCCTGGATCCAGGACGACGAGCTGGTCGAAGTGACGCCGAAGTCGATCCGTCTGCGCAAGCTGCACCTCGACCCGAACGATCGCAAGCGCTTCGAAAAGGCCCGCACGGCTGGCGCTGCCTGATCGATCCTGATCGATCCTACGACTTTCAGAAAAACCCCGGAGCGATCCGGGGTTTTTTGCTGTGTGTGCCACCGATGGGCGACTTGCGGATAAAGTTAAAAAGGCGTTAACCTTCCATTGGGTGCCGTTAAAGTTGCCTGTGGGTTAACGCAGGCTGGCAACCGGGCGGGATTCCTGTTCGCCTTGTGTGTGTTTAGAGTCGCGAGTCATGAAGACTGTTTCGATAGAGATTCGGCCCGGAGAGCCGCAGGAAGCGTCGGCAATTGCCGATGTGCACCGCGTTTCGTGGCTGCAGACCTATGGCGGTCTCATTCCCCATCGTCCGCTCGTTCAGATGGTCAATCGCCGTGACGAGACCTGGTGGCGCAAGGCGACCCGCGGTCCTGCCACGCTGCTCGTCGTCGACGTCGCCGGAACCATCGCCGGCTACGCAACGCTCGGCCTCAGCCGCGCCAAGGCCCTGCCGCAGGAAGGCGAGATCTACGAGATCTACCTGAGGCCGGAATACCAGGGCATCGGCCTCGGGCGCATTCTCTTCGGCGAGGCCAAGAGCCTGCTGCGTTCGCTCGGCTGCCGTGGCCTCGTCGTCTGGTGCCTCGAAGACAGCGAGCATGCCTACCAGTTCTTCCAGGGTGCCGGCGGCACCGATATCGCCGAAGGCATGGAAGATTTCGGCGACAAGCACCTGAAGAAGGTCGGCTTCGCCTGGAACTAGGCCCGACGCCTCCGCGACACTGAAATCAAAGACTTACTCAGGCAGTTCGTTGTTGGGATCGGCCGCCTTGTCGCCCCGCGTGCCGTGATAGGCGGGCTTGTCGACGCCGCAGCGGAAGGTCGGTGCCACCTCGTCGGCGATCTTGCGGGCGAACGCATTCGGATCGGGATTGGCAAGCGCATCGACATAGCCGGCGACGCAGCCCTTGCCGTCATCCTTCTCGGCCACCTTGGAAATGACGAGCACCTGCCCCTGAAGTGCAGGAACCGAAGCGCCGGACTCGTCCGTGTTCTCGATGAACCAGCGCAGGATCGTCGCTACGGCCTTGCCATCCTTGGCAACCCGCCACTCCACGGTCGTGCCGGCGTGGTTGAATGGAATGAAACTCTCGAAAGCGTCGTCGGCATAGCGCTGGTTCAGGTGACCGAACGAGACACTCTGGCGGATGTCGGCTTCCTTGAAGCGAACGGGATAGTCCGCATGACCAGGGCAAGTCATCAACGCGTACATGCCCTCTTCTTCGGCGATCGTCTTGCACTTGTCGCGGCCGATGTCGGTATAGACGCTCTCATTGGCCAAGACGGGGCCGGCGGACAAAAGCACCAGCGCCAGGCATGCAACCCTTCCGT
The DNA here is from genome assembly GCF_001426275.1 of Ensifer sp. Root423. Taxonomy (NCBI): domain Bacteria; kingdom Pseudomonadati; phylum Pseudomonadota; class Alphaproteobacteria; order Hyphomicrobiales; family Rhizobiaceae; genus Ensifer; species Ensifer sp. Root423. The sequence continues at coordinate 187,445 of NZ_LMEG01000034.1, forward strand.
TCATACAAAACTCCCTCAAACGCGATTGGCAGACCTGTAGAGGTCGATGGGCAGGCGCAAAACGACCGGTTGAATCTGCGCTACGGACGAAAGTTATGTTGCATCGCGGCATGTTTCCCTTTATCCGACGGGCAAACTTCTCAAACCGACCCTGGAGTAGATCCATGCGCATCGACGCGATTTCCATCGGAAAGAATCCACCAGAAGATGTCAACGTGATCGTTGAGGTTCCCGTCGGCGGCCATCCGATCAAGTACGAGATGGACAAGGAAGCCGGCACGCTGGTCGTCGACCGCTTCCTCTATACGCCGATGACCTATCCGGGCAACTACGGCTTCGTGCCGCATACGCTCTCGGACGATGGCGATCCGATCGACGTTTTGATCTGCAACACCCGTCCGCTGGTTCCGGGCTGCGTCATCAATGTGCGCCCGATCGGCGTGATGATGATGGAAGACAATTCCGGCCAGGACGAGAAGATCATCGCCGTTCCGTCGGGTCACCTGACGCAGCGATACGACAAGGTTCACGAGTACACCGACCTGCCGGAAATCACGCTGAAGCAGATCGAGCACTTCTTCGAGCACTACAAGGATCTGGAGCCCGGCAAGTGGGTGAAGATCTACGGCTGGAAGGATGCTTCCACCGCCCGCCAGCTGATCAAGGAAGCCGTCGAGCGCGCCAAGGGCGCCAAGTAAGCTTTATCTGCCGGCCAGTTCGGCAAGGCGTTTCATCAGCTCCTCCGGGTCGCTCTCGATCCGGAGGATTTTTTTGCGCTGCGTTTCGCCTGAGATGAGGGAGAGCTTGCTCTTGGCAAGCCCGAGCGTCTTGGCAAGAAAGGCAAGCAGTGCCTGATTGGCCTTGCCTTTCTCCGGGACCGCGCGGACGCGCACTTTCAGATATTCTTCGCCATCAGCAGCCGCTTCCAGCCCGTCGATGGCATCACGGCCGCCGTTCGGCGTCAGGCGCACCGTCAGGCGAACATGGTCGCCATGCGCGGTGAAGGCCGTGCTACTCACCCTGCACCTGGCCGGCCGTCGTCAGCCCAGCAAGGCCGGCGCGATCGTCGTGTTCAGGAAAAGCTGGATGAAATAGAGGATTACCAGAACGACCAGCGGCGAAAGGTCGACGCCGCCCATGTCGGGCAGGATGCGGCGGATCGGGCGGTAGAGCGGCTCGGTCAACTGGTAAAGCGAGCGGCCGATCATGTTGATCGCCTGGTTGTTCACGTTGATGACATTGAACGCGTAGAGCCAGGAAAAGATGGCCGACGCGATGACCAGAAACCACGCGATGTTGATGATGAAGTTCAAGGTGCCGATAACAGCAAGCATGCCGGTCTCCAAATCGTTATTGACAGACATGTAGACATTGAGACCTAAACGAGCAAGTACGCCGGTTTATCGGGCGCGATCATGTTTAACGTGTGGCCGCTCGACAGTCGGTGCCGACGAGAGCATGTCGCGATCCTTCAGATGCGCTGCCTGCCTTTTGAATATTGACGTTTCACTTGTCGTTATCGCAAAACCGCGACCCAGTTTTGCGCGACCCGCTTCAGGAGCGACTTCCTCATGTCCGCCGTCCATGCCTCGCATCGTTTTGCCGCGTTTCGGCATGTCGGCTATCGTCGCTACTTCTTCTCGCGCTTCCTCGCCTATTTCGCGATCCAGATCATCTCTGTCGCCGTCGGCTGGCAGATCTACGATCTGACGCGCGATCCCTTCGATCTTGGCTTGATCGGCCTTTTCCAGTTCCTGCCATCGCTGGTGCTGATCCTCGTCACAGGATCCGTGGCCGACCGCTACAACCGGCGCATGATCATGGGCGTCTGCATGGTGGTCAGCACGCTTTGCGCAGCGGCGCTGCTCGCGCTGACAGTTACCGGGCTGTTTTCGCCGTGGCCGGTTTATGCGGTTCTCGTGGTCTTCGGCATCGAGCGTGCATTCCTTGCACCCGCGTCGCAATCGCTGGCGCCAAACCTGGTGCCGCCGGAAGATCTGCCCAACGCGATCGCCTGGAACTCCACCTCCTGGCAGATCGCGATGATCGTCGGCCCGGTCGCGGGTGGTCTCATCTACGCGCTTGGCGCGGTCTTTCCTTATGCCATCGGCTTCTGCTTCTTCCTCGCCTCCGCATTCATGGTCTTTGCCATTCCGAAGCCGGCGACGCGCACCCAGGCCTCGGCGCAAAGCTGGCAGACGATCACCGCCGGCTTTCGCTACATCAAGGCGGAGAAGGTGGTGCTCGGCGCCATATCGCTCGACCTTTTTGCAGTGCTGCTCGGCGGCGCCGTGGCGCTGATGCCGGTCTTTGCCCGCGATATCCTCGACCTCGGCCCCTGGGGGCTCGGCCTGTTGCGCGCGGCCCCGGGTGTCGGCGCCGTTGCCATGGCGGTCTGGCTGGCGGCGCACCCGATCCGCCATCGCGCCGGTTTCTACATGTTCATCGGCGTGGCGCTCTTCGGTCTCGGCACCGTTATCTTCGGCCTTTCAGCGACTCCCTGGGTCTCGATCGCGGCCCTCGTCGTCATGGGTGCTGCCGACATGGTCTCGGTCTATGTGCGCGAGACGCTGATCACGCTCTGGACGCCGGACGAACTGCGCGGCCGGGTCAACGCCGTCAACATGGTCTTCATCGGCGCGTCGAACGAACTTGGCGAATTCCGCGCCGGCATGATGGCGTCCGGCTTCGGCGGGGTCTTTGCCGTCGTCTTCGGTGGCATGGGCACGCTGCTCGTCTCAGGGCTTTGGGCGCTTGGCTTTCCGCAATTGCGCAAGATCGATACGCTCGACGTGCCCGATCACCACAAGTAAGCGGTGCGAGCGGACAGCACGTTACGCGCTTTCCGCCTTTTCTCCCGGCCGTTCATCGCGCAGGAAGATCAGTTCCAGGAAGTTCTCCATCCAGGTGCGCAACGGCCCGTCGTGCTGCATGCGGCCGTCGAGATGGGCCTTGCCCACCTGGGCACCGGGCATCTCGAAGCGATGGGCGCCGTGCACCACCCAGCGATGCATCATCGCGCGAGTGAGTTCGCCGTGGAACTGGATGCCCCAGGCATTGTCACCGTAGCGGAAGGCCTGGTTGGGATAGGTGTCGCCGGTTGCGAGCAGCTCGGCGCCGGAAGGCAGGTCGAAGCCCTCGCGGTGGAAATGGTAGACCATGGCCGGCCAGTCCATCAGCGCCTTGCCCGCTTCGGTCGCAACCAGCGGATACCAGCCGATCTCGGTCATGCCTTCGTGATGGGGTGCCACCGAGCCGCCGAGGTTGCGCGCGAGCATCTGCGCGCCGAGGCAGATGCCGAGATAGGGCTTGTTTTCCTTGAGTGGCACGGAAAGCCAGTCGATCTCGCGGCGGACGAACTCTTCCTCGTCGTTGGCGCTCATCGGACCGCCGAAGACGATCGTGCCGCTGTGCCGTTCCAGCGTTTCCGGCAGATCGTCGCCGAGCGCCGGACGACGGATGTCGAGCCCAAAACCCTTCTGCTCGAGTATCTGGCCGACGCGGCCGGCGCTCGATCGCTCCTGATGCAGGATGATCAGGACGGGTTTTCGGGCGCTGTCGTCGGGCATCGGCATTTCAGTTATCCTGTTGTGACTCGGCTTTCTCGACCGTGTCGCTTCTGGCCGCCGCCTCCTGGCGCTGCAACACCCGGTCGCGACCGGAAACGCCGAGCAGATCGGCAATACGCCAGATCACGTGATCTTCCATCTCACTGCGCTCGCCATCGGCATAGACAACGTCCCAGAGCATGCCGACGAGTTCGACGCGTTGCTCCTCGGAGAGGTGACGCTTGAGCTCGGCAGTGAATTGGTAGAAGTCGATCGCCTCGCTCTCGGCAGTCTCGCCGGCTTCGATCAAAGCGGAGAGCGAGGCATCGTCGAGCTTGTAATGCTCCTTGATGACCTTGCGCATCTTGCGCCGCTCGGACGCGAGGATCCGGCCGTCGGCCTCCATCACCTGGAAACAGAGAGCGATGACCGCCACGCGCGGATCGCCATGCTCTATGCGCTTCGCCGGGCCGGTCAGACCATCGAGAAACGTCCGTAAGCGTTCAAACATGTATTTTGCCACAGCCCCTTGAGAACTCAGAACAATCGGAAAGTCGTCTTTTCCGGCGCCTTCTCGCCAGCGGCCGGATCGCGCACGCCGGGGTCATCCGGCGGGCGGCCGAAGAAGGGATCGGGCCTGTGCTCGCCATTCGCGCCCTCTTCCTTCTCCGCCTTGACCGGAGGCTTGTCGGCAACCGGTTCCGGCGCCTTGCGCTCGGCGACCTTGATCGGCTGCGGTGCCGGACGCGGCTCCTCGCGCTCGGCCTCGAGGATCACGGGCGTCTCGCTGCGCCGGGCCGCGGGTGCGGGCTGGTGCACATGCGCCTCCACCACGGCGGGCAGGCTGCGGATCGCCTCGTCGGCGTTCGACTGGTCGTGGTCGACGGTGGCCGAAAGCGTATGCGGCGGGGCTTTCCATTCGAAGGCATCGAGCCGGCCGCTCACCGGCGAGACCGGCAGCCAGGTCGGCGAGGTCACGCCGTCGGCGGTCCAGGCCGGATCGCGCGGGCTCTTCAGCGCCTGCGCCATCCAGTGACGGATGCGGCCCTCGTCGCCGGTGTCGGCCTCTTCGATGTCGGCAAGCAGCAGGAAGATGCTCTCGGTCGGGTCGAGCCGGGCGGCGGCTTCCGCCTTGGTGCGAGCCAGAAGCAGTTCGCGCGCTTCGAGTGCGGCTTCGGCGACGGCAGCCATCGCCACGGCATTGTTGGGCTTCAAGGCTTCGAGCTTGCGCGCCCGTTTCAACCGGTCGACCGCAGTGTCGCCGCCGCGGGCGCGCACGTAGAGCCGGGCCACGTCCGGATGCGGCTCGTGCTTCCAGTTCTTCTCCAGGATCGAGGTGCCCTTGCGCAGGTTGTCCTCGCGAAACAGCGCCTTGGCGGCCGTCAGCGCCGCCGGCACGAGATGTTCGTCGAGCTTCAGCGCGGCAAGCGCATCGTCCCGTGCACCTTTCACGTCGCCCTCGAGCTTCGTCATTGCGCGCGCCGTCAGCAGCACTGCCTTCTTGCGATCGGCTTCCTTGCGATCGACCACGTGGGCGATGCGGCTCTGGTCGAGCAGACGCAGGGCATCGTCCCATTGACCGGCCTGGCTCTGGCTGTCGAGGGTTGCAAGCGCTGCCCAGGGCAGGTGCGGCGCCTTTTCGGCGGCGCGCTCGGCATATTGCCGCGCGGCCTCGTGGGCGCCGAGCCGCTTGGCCTCGAGATAAAGGCCGCGAAGCCCGAGTTCGCGCGTCTCCGGATCGTCGGCCATCAGCTCGAACTTGCGGCGGGCGTCGTCGTACTTGCCTTCGATCAGTGCGGTCTGGGCTTCGAGCAGGTGGATCAGCGGTTCCTGGTCGGCGCTGATCAGGCCGCGGGTGCGGGCGGTCATCTTGCGGGCAAGATTGGCGTCACCGGCGCCGGCGGCGATCAGGCCGGTCGACAGCGCCTGGTAGCCGCGGTCGCGCTTGCGGGCGCGGAAATAGCGGGTGACCGTGTGCGGCGAAAGCCAGATGGTGCGCACCAGCCAGACGACGATCAGCACCGCGGCAATCAGCGAGATCAGCAGCGATGCCGCGCGCATCAGGCTCATCTCGATCAACTGGCCCTGCCAGACGACCGAGAGTTCACCCGGCCGGTCGGCGAGCCAGGCGAAGCCGAGGCCGAGACCAAGCACGATCAGGATGAAAATCAGAATGCGGATCATATCTGGTTCCCTCAGCCTTCCGTGCCTGGTTTTGCCATCGTCGCAGCGACGGCGGCATCGATCGCGGCTTCGACCCGCAAACGCTGGTCGAGCTTGGCCTTGAAAGCCTCGCCCGCCGGCTTGGCGGTGTCGGGCAGACCATTCCATTCCAGAGCGGCGCCCTTGAGGTCGCCATTGTTCAGCTTGTCCTCGATCCGGGCGATGACGGCTTCGGGCGTTTCACCCTCGACGCTGCCGACGGGACGCACGCGAATGCCGGACATGGCGCTGGACACTAGCCGGTCGAAGATACCCTCGTTCGGGTCGGGCTGGTTGAGAGCGTCGAGCATGGCGTCGGCGGTTTTCGGGAACTCGCGGCGCAGATCCGTGCGGGTCGGCACGCCGACCTGGGCATCCTGGGCGAGCGCGGCGACGGCCTGTTCATCCGGCGCGATGCTGCGCAGCGCGTCGAGTTCGGCGAGGAAAGGCCCGCCGCGATCGATCGCCGACTTCAGTGCAGTGACCGCAACGGCTTTCGCCATCTGGATATCGTTGACCGGCTCGTTGAGCTTCTGCTCGGCGGTCTCGATGCGGCTCGTCAGTTCCGCCTTCTCGGCGGTTGCCGACTGCTGCGCATCGGCGAGCGCCGTCTTCAGGCCTGCAAGCTCCTTGGTGAGATTGTCGACTTCCGCCTTCAGCGTCTCGACCTCGGCGCTCGGCGCGCCGCTCGCAGCCGGTTGGGAGGCCGACTGTTCGAGCGCGGCGATACGACCTTCGAGTGCGGTGTTGTCGACGACGGCTGCGGGGGTGGGCAGCGCCGCGATCTGGTCGCGCAGGGCCTGCAGTTCGCCGGAAATGTTCTGCTCGACGCCGCGGGTCGGCCCAAGTCCAGGCACGATGCCGGCATATTGCAGGCCGCCGAAGCCGAGCAGCGTCACGAGACCGCCGACGATGCCGGCTGCGAGCGCACCGGAGTTCGATACCGGCTTCTGCGGCGGTGCCGGTTCGGGCTCGCGGGCCACATGCGGCGGCTCTTCGGCGAAGACGGCCGCGGCCGCGTCGGCGGCGGCATCGGCGCGCTGCTCCTCGATTTCTTCGTCCAGGCGGGATCCGGCGGCGCTGTCGTCGCTGGTGTCCCTTATCGGCTCATCCGTCTCGGCTTTGTGCGCTGTGTTCTCGGCCGCAGCGTCTGCCAGCGTCTCGCCGGTTGCTTCCGGGCCGGCCGGTTCCGCAACGGTTTTCTCCGCTTCGAGGTCGATCGTCAGCGGTTCCTTCTCGGACTTCGAGCGGCGCGGCGGGTTTTCCGATACCATGGTGACCTCTTACCGTTAGTGCCTGTCGGCTCTTCCTTCAAACCTAGTCAGCCGGAACGGTGAGGGAAAGCCCCTCCGTTCCGTTTTTGGATGAATTCGATGTTAGAGAAGACTGAAAAGGCTGTCTTCATCGGGCCTTGCGGCGGTCTCCGCCACGACGTTACCCGGCAGCGCCTCGGCCACCACGGGGCTGAGGCAGAGGTAGCGCGGCGCAAAGGAAGCAGCATCGACACCGGCTTCGGAAAGCAGGCGAACGAACTGTCGCGCGGTCTCTCGCGAGTATAAAAGCACGGCGTCGGGACGGCTGCTCCGCCGCAGATCTTCGATCGCGGCGCGCGAATGGGCGATCGGCTCCATGCGGTAGCACTCGACCGTCCGGTGCTCTATGCCGCGTTGTCTCAGCCCCTTTTCCAGCCCTTCGGAGCGCGGCGTTCCTGCCAGATAGAGCAGGGGAAGTGGCGGCAGCGTGTCGATGGTCGCGCCGATCAGTTCCGCCAGGGACTGGCCGGTACCCTCCGCTATGCGCAGATCGGAGAAACCGAGCCCGGCTGCTGCTTGCGCCGTGGCGGCGCCCACGCAGAAGCACGGGGTCGCCAGATGCTGTGACAGGTCTGCATCTGACGATACGAGCATCCGAATGGCTTCGGCGCTGGTGAGCACGATCGCCGCATGCGGCACTTCAAGCGCGGCAACGGAGACGGCAGCAAGATGTGTCGCCTGCATCAGGGGCAGCAGGATCGGCCGGTGGCCGGCGGCTTCCAGCCGGCGTACCGTCGCCTCGGCGGCGGGAAGCGGCCGGGTGACGAGCACGCGCATGGCTTTAAGTCCAGCTTGCAAAGAAGCCGGGGCCGGCCTTGGCGCGGATCTCTTCGCCGGCCTTTTGCCCAAGCGCTTCGGCGTCGGTGGCCCTGCCCTCGATCGTAACCCGGTGATGGGTCTGGCCGTCGGGCGTGAGGATCATGCCGGAAAAGCTGAGATGGGTGCCGTCCGAGGTGGCGAGACCGGCGATCGGCGTGCGGCACGAGCCGTCGAGCGTCGCGAGGAAGCCACGCTCGCAGGCGACTGCCTCATGGGTGCGGGGATCGTCGATGGCTGCGAGCAGGTCGTTGATGCGGCTGTCGCCGATGCGGCTCTCGATGCAGATCGCGCCTTGGGCCGGCGCCGGCGGGAATTCCTGGGGGTCGAGCAGTTCGGTCGGAACGTCGGTCATGCCGAGACGCTTGAGGCCCGCATAGGCAAGCAGTGTGGCATCGACCTGGCCCTCGGCGAGCTTTCTCAGCCGTGTTTCCACCTGGCCGCGATAGGTGATGACATTGATATCCGGACGCAGCCGGCGGATCAGCGCCTGGCGGCGCAGCGACGACGAGCCGACCGTCACGCCCTGCGGCAGTTCCAGCAGTTTTTTTGCCGTCCGACCGATGAAGGCATCTCGAATGTCCTCACGCGGCAGGAAGGCGGAAAGACAGAGGCCGTCAGGCAGTTTCGTCGGCATGTCCTTGGACGAATGCACAGCGAAATCGAGTTCGCCCGACAGCAATTGTTGCTCGATCTCTTCGGTGAACAGGCCCTTGCCGCCGATCTCGGCGAGCGAGCGGTCGGTGATCCGGTCGCCCTTGGTCGAGAGGATGACGACCTCGAACATTTCCGGCGCCAGACCATGCGCCGCTGCGAGGCGATCGCGCGTTTCATGGGCTTGAGCGAGCGCCAGCGGGCTGCCGCGCGTGCCGATCCGGAAAGGTTTTGTTTGCATCAAAGGCTATCCATTGTTACCGGAGTTCCGTGTACCCACCTTTCGGTGCGACCGCAATCTTTGAGTAGTTCCCGATGTCTCCGCCCCTGCGCATCCTCGGCATAGAAACAAGCTGCGACGAAACCGCCGCTTCCGTCATTTTGCGCGATTCCGGCGGTAAGGGCCATATCCTCGGCGACGTGGTCTTAAGCCAGCTGGAAGAGCACAGCGCCTATGGCGGCGTGGTTCCGGAGATCGCGGCGCGCGCCCATGTGGAGGCGCTCGACACGCTGATCGAGGAAGCGCTGCTCAGGGCCGGCGTCACGCTTTCCGAGATCGACGCCATTGCTGCGACAAGTGGTCCCGGTCTGATCGGCGGCCTGATCGTCGGGCTGATGACCGGCAAGGCGATCGCGCGCGCAACCGGCAAGCCACTCTATGCCGTCAATCACCTCGAAGGCCACGCGCTGACCGCGCGGCTGACCGATGGGCTCTCCTTTCCCTATCTGATGCTGCTCGTTTCCGGCGGTCACACGCAACTGATCCTCGTCAAGGGCGTCGGCGAATACGAACGCTGGGGCACGACGATCGACGATGCGCTCGGCGAAGCCTTCGACAAAACGGCCAAGCTGCTCGGCCTCCCGTATCCGGGTGGTCCGGCGGTCGAGCGGGCAGCACTTGCCGGCGATCCGCAGCGTTTCGATTTTCCGCGACCGCTCGTCGGTGACGCCAGGCTCGATTTTTCCTTTTCGGGATTGAAGACGGCGGTGCGCCAGGTGGCGCAATCGCTGGAGCCGGTAACGGAGCAGGACATCGCCGATATCTGCGCCTCGTTCCAGCGGGCGATTTCCCGCACGCTCAAGGATCGGGTCGGGCGCGGCCTGAAGCGCTTCAAGGCGGAGCATGGCAGTGTGGCGCGCCCGGCGCTGGTGGTTGCCGGCGGTGTCGCCGCCAATCAGGTGCTGCGCTCGACGCTGCAGGCCTTGTGCGCGCAGTCCGGTTTCGACTTCATCGCGCCGCCGCTTTCGCTCTGCACGGACAACGCGGCAATGATCGCCTGGGCCGGTGCCGAGCGGCTGGCGGCAGGCATGGCGGCCGACGGCCTCGATGTCGCGCCGCGCTCGCGCTGGCCGCTCGACGCCCAGGCGCAGGCGCTGCTCGGTTCGGGCAAACGCGGCGCCAAGGCGTGACAAGATCTAAAGCATACGGATAGAGCATGAGCGACATTTCCAAGAACGGGCCGAAGATCGTCGTGGTCGGCGCAGGCGCCTTTGGCACCGCGCTCGCCGCGGTTGCCGCCTCGACCGAAGGCAGCGACGTGACGCTGCTTGCCCGTCGTCCGGAGATTGCCGAATCCTGCCGCGACACCGGCCGCAATGAGGACGCCCTGCCGGGCATCGACCTGCCGCCGGCGCTGAAACATACGGCCGATGTCTCGGTTCTTGCCGATGCCGAGGTCGTGCTCTTCGTGATGCCGTCGCAGGCGCATAGGGATGCGGCGAGACAGTATGGTCCTCATATCAATGCGGCTGCCACGATCGTCACCTGCGCCAAGGGTATGGAGCAGGCGACGGGACGGTTGCTGACCGACGTGCTGGCGGAGGAGCTGCCCGGCCATGCGGTCGGCGTGCTCTCCGGTCCGGGTTTCGCCGCCGATATCGCCAAGGGCCTACCGACGGCTATGGTGGTCGCCGCGGCCGATGGTCAGACGGCGACGATGCTGGCCGAGGTGCTCTCGGGTCCGACCTTCCGGCTCTATCCCTCGCAGGATCGCATCGGCGTGCAGCTCGGCGGCGCGCTGAAGAATGTGCTGGCGATCGCCTGTGGCATCGTCGAGGGCGCAGGCCTTGGCGACAGCGCCCGTGCCGCGCTGATCTCGCGTGGCCTTGCGGAGATGTCGCGCTTCATTGCTGCCGAGGGCGGCGAGGCCGATACTGTGCGCGGTCTCTCCGGCCTTGGCGATCTGGTGTTGACGGCGACCAGCCACCAGTCGCGCAACCTGCGTTTCGGCATCGCGCTCGGCAAGGATGGTCGCGCCAGCGGACGCAAGGGCGAACTGGTCGAAGGCGCGTTCGCCGCATCGGTTGCTGCCCGCGTTGCCCATGATCTCGGCGTCGAAATGCCGATCACCGAAGCGGTGGCGGCGATCATCGACGGCAAGCTCGATGTCCGCACCGCGCTCGAACAGTTGATGACCCGCCCGATCACTCAGGAATGAAGGGAGCGGCGATATTCCGCCCGCATCCCGCACCAACGAAAACTCTAGGAGGAAGCATGCTCTTCGCACTTCATTGTACCGACAAGCCAGGCGCGCTGCAGCTTCGGCTCGATACCCGCCCTGATCACGTCGCCTATCTCAACGATCTTAACGCCAAGGGCATTTTGAAGATGGCCGGTCCGTTCCTCGGCGACGACGGCAAGCCGACCGGTAGCCTGGTGCTCGTCAAGGCAGAGACGATCGACGAGGCGCGTGCGATCGCCGAAGCCGATCCCTATGCCAAGGCCGGGCTCTTTTCCAATGTCGAGATCAAGGCCTTCAACTGGGTCTTCAACAATCCGGAGGCTTGAGACCAAGATGGCGCATTGGCTCTACAAATCCGAACCGTTCAAATGGTCCTGGCAGATGCAGAAGGATGCCGGCGCCAAGGGCACCGAATGGACCGGCGTGCGCAACTATCAGGCGCGCAACAACATGCGGGCGATGCAGATCGGCGACAAGGGCTTCTTCTACCACTCGAACGAAGGGCTTGAGATCGTCGGCATCGCCGAGGTCTGCGCGCTGTCGCATCCGGATTCGACTGCCGAGGGTGACGCCCGCTGGGACTGCGTCGATATCCGCGCGGTTGCCGACATGCCGCGGCCGGTGACGCTGAAGGAGATCAAGGACAATCCGAAGCTCGCCAAGATGTCGCTCGTCACCTCCATGCGCCTGTCGGTGCAGCCGGTGACCGAGGACGAATGGCTCGAGGTCTGCCGCATGGGCGGGCTCGACAATCCGCCGCGCTAGTCTTGTTTTCCGCCTGTCCGGGACGCTCGGGCAGGCGCGGAGAGTTTTGTGAAGACCGATCCGGAAAGCTTCATCCTCGAAAACACCGATGTGCTCACGCCGCCGCATGTGCCGGAGATCCGTCTGCATCTGGCGACCGAAGCGCATGAGCTCTGGCTGAAGACCGAGGAAGAGCTGCAGGAGATCGGCCTGCCGCCGCCGTTCTGGGCCTTCGCCTGGGCCGGCGGGCAGGGGCTCGCCCGCTACATCCTCGATCACCCCGAAGCTGTGCGCGGCCGCCGTGTCGTCGACTTTGCCTCCGGTTCGGGTCTGGTGGCGATCGCGGCGATGAAGGCGGGTGCAGTATCGGTGCTGGCCGCCGATATCGACCCCTGGGCGGAAACGGCCGTCCGGCTCAATGCCGCACTCAACGGGGTCACGCTTTCCTATACCGGCGAGGACATCACTGGCCGCGATCTTGAAGCCGAGGTCTATCTCGCCGGCGACGTCTTCTACGACAAGGCTTTTGCCGACCGGTTGAAACCGTGGTTTTCGGGACTTGCCGCGAACGGCGCCTCGGTGATCGTCGGCGATCCCGGACGTTCCTATTGCCCGCGCGAGATGATGACGGCGCTTGCCACCTACGAGGTTCCCGTCACCCGGGCGCTGGAGGACAGCGAGGTCAAGCGCACCACCGTCTGGCGCTTCGGCACCACCTCCTGCAATTGACGATGCCTGCACTTCCGACGATGCGCCCGATCATCGAAGCCGTTGGCCTGACGGGCTGATATCGCTGTAGCCGCGATTACCGGCGGATGACGCAGACGCCGTGTTCGTAGGCGCAGGAACCGTTCATGGTCTGTGGCGTGACGTTGATGATCTTGCCGCGTTTCGCCTCGGGCGGCGGCGCAGTATCTGCCTCATCCGCATAGCCGTAGTCGCCTTCCTGGCTGAAATAGATGCCATTGCCGACGTCGACATAGGCCGAAATGCCGCCGACATAGGTGCCGATACCAGGAATGATGTCCGGATATTCATCACCGCCGTAATAGCTCGGGCGATAGTCTCGGCCTTGGTTGCTCGATGTCCAGATCTCGCGCCCGGCCTGATCGCGCCCCCATCCACCGCCATTGCCCCACCGCTCGGGATAGGCCCGATATTGCGGCAGGCGGACATGGCGGGTGCGGGTCGAGACCTGCGGCGGCACGTCATAGATGCCTGGGCGACCGTCGTGCCTGCGGGCGTCGGATGTCCAGTAGTCGCGACCGGCTCCGTCGCGCACCCATCCGCCACGCTGCTCCCACCGTCCGGCATAAGCGCCGGGGTAGGGGCGGTAGCGCGGCAGGCGAACGTGCCGGGTGCGCGTGTTCACTTCCGGCGGGCCACCGTTGGACGCCCAGTCGCGGCGCGGTCCGCGATGGCGGTCCCAGTCGTTGCGATAACCCATGCGATCGAAATCGTGACGAGGATAGAAACGATCGGCATTCATCCTGACATGGCGTGTTCGCGTCTGCGCCTCCGGCAGTCCGCCCCGGTCTCGAGCTTCCATCGGAATGTAGCTGGTGGCGATGACCAGGCCGGCAAGCGCTAGCACTTTGGTCGCATGGATTGCCCTGAACAGAATCATTCTGCCCGCCCTCCGGGTGACGCTTAACAAATCGTTAAGGGCACTCTGGGCCACATCGTCGGGAAAGTCACGGAATTGCTTGGCTTTTTGTCGCTATCGTTAACGCCGGCCCATGTCTCCGGCTGGCAGGAAAATGGCGCAATTCGTCTAATCGATTAAATTGATTTTGCACCGCAAACACACTTGTCGTTAAGCTTTATGGTGATTAAAGGTCCGAATGACTGAATTGCGCACAATCAGGTGCGATACCGGACTAAAATCGTCCAGTTTTTTGGGCGGAAATCCGGGCATTCCGTGAGGTTCCGATGACGAATGTCACAAGAAGCCGGCCACTCTCGCCGCATCTTCAAATCTATAAACCTATCCCGACGATGGTCATGTCCATTGTGCACCGCATCACCGGTGGTGCGCTCTACTTCGGGACCATCCTCGTCGCCTGGTGGCTGATCGCCGCTGCGTCGGGTGCTGCCTATTACGACTGGGTCAGCTGGCTGTTCGGTACGCTGATCGGCAAGCTGGTGCTGTTCGGCTATACCTGGGCCCTGGTGCACCACATGCTCGGCGGCTTGCGCCACTTTGCCTGGGATCTCGGCTACGGCTACGAGAAGCACTTCGCCACCAAGATGGCCAAGGCAACGATCATCGGTTCGGTGGCGCTGACGCTGCTGATCTGGGTGGTCGGCTATCTCGTTCGCTGACTGAGGGAGAATACTCATGGATATGCGCACTCCTCTCGGCAAGGTTCGCGGTCTTGGCTCGGCCAAGGAAGGCACGGATCATTTCTGGCGCCAGCGCCTGACGGCCGTCGCCAACGTTCCGCTGTTGATCTTCTTCGTCATCTTTCTCGTTCGCTACGCAGGCGCGCCCTATGCGGATGTCGTCGCCGCGCTCGCGAACCCCTTCGTCGCCGTCGTCATGGCGCTCGTCGTGCTCTCGGGCCTCGTTCACATGCGGCTCGGCATGCAGGTGATCATCGAAGACTACGTGCATGGCGAAGGCATGAAGATCGTGCTTCTCATGCTCAATACATTTTTCACGATCGCGGTTGGCGGGCTCTGTCTCTTCGCCATCCTGAAGATCGCTTTTGCAGGGTAATTTCGCCATGGCATCGAACAGTTCACCCGCTGCAAACGGCAAGGCCTATCAATATGTCGATCACGCCTTCGACGTCGTCGTCGTCGGCGCCGGCGGTGCGGGCTTGCGCGCGACGCTCGGCATGGCCGAGCAGGGTCTGAAGACCGCCTGCATCACCAAGGTCTTCCCGACCCGCTCGCACACGGTTGCCGCCCAGGGCGGCATTGCCGCCTCGCTGCAGAACATGACGCCGGATAGCTGGCAGTGGCACCTCTACGACACCGTCAAGGGTTCCGACTGGCTCGGCGACGTCGACGCCATGCAGTATCTCGCCATGGAAGCGCCGAAGGCGGTCTATGAGCTCGAGCACTACGGCGTGCCGTTCTCGCGTAACGCGGAAGGCAAGATCTATCAGCGACCGTTCGGCGGCCACATGCAGAACTACGGCGAAGGCCCGCCGGTCCAGCGCACCTGTGCTGCTGCCGACCGTACCGGCCACGCGATCCTGCACACTCTCTATGGTCAGTCTCTGCGCAACAACGCCGAGTTCTTCATCGAGTATTTCGCGCTCGACCTGATCATGTCGGATGACGGCCGCTGCACCGGCGTCGTCGCCTGGAACCTCGACGACGGCACGATCCATCGCTTCTCCGCCAAGATGGTGGTGCTGGCGACCGGCGGTTACGGCCGCGCCTACTTCTCGGCGACCTCGGCGCACACCTGCACGGGCGACGGCGGCGGCATGATTGCACGCGCCGGCCTGCCGCTGCAGGACATGGAATTCGTCCAGTTCCATCCGACCGGCATCTACGGTGCGGGCTGCCTGATCACCGAAGGCGCACGCGGCGAAGGCGGCTACCTCGTCAACTCCGAAGGCGAGCGCTTCATGGAGCGCTATGCGCCGTCCGCCAAGGACCTTGCCTCGCGTGACGTCGTCTCGCGCTGTATGACGATGGAAATCCGCGAAGGCCGCGGCGTCGGCAAGAACAAGGACCACATCTTCCTGCACCTGGATCACCTCGATCCGGCCGTCCTGCACGAGCGCCTGCCGGGCATCTCGGAATCGGCGAAGATCTTTGCCGGTGTCGACGTGACCCGGGAGCCGATCCCGGTTCTGCCGACGGTGCACTACAACATGGGCGGCGTGCCGACCAACTACTGGGGCGAAGTCCTGAATGCCGACAGCCAGAACCCGGAGCGCATTGCGCCCGGTCTGATGGCCGTCGGCGAAGCCGGCTGCGCCTCGGTGCACGGCGCCAATCGCCTCGGCTCCAACTCGCTGATCGATCTCGTGGTCTTCGGCCGTGCCGCCGCCATCCGCGCCGGCCAGGTCATCGACCGCAACGAGCCGGTGCCGGAACTCAACAGGGCCGCCTGCGAACGGATCATGGACCGCTTCGACCGCCTGCGTAACGCCAATGGCTCCACGCCGACCGCCGTGCTGCGCGAAAAGATGCAGCACGCCATGCAGGAAGACGCGGCCGTGTTCCGCACCCAGGAATCGCTGGAATCGGGCTGCAAGCGCATTTCGGCGATCTGGAAGGAGATGCCCGACATCAAGGTCACCGACCGCTCGATGATCTGGAACTCGGACCTCGTCGAGACGCTGGAACTCGAAAACCTCATGGCCAACGCCATCACGACGATCTACGGCGCCGAAGCGCGCAAGGAGAGCCGTGGTTCGCACGCCCGCGAGGACTACACCGAGGGTCCGCTCGGCGGCCGCGACGACGTCAACTGGCGCAAGCACACGCTCGCCTGGGTCAACGAGGCCGGCGACGTCAAGCTCGACTACCGCCCCGTCCATACCGACCTGATCGCCGACGGCATCGATCCCAAGAAGATCGAGCCGAAGGCCCGCGTCTATTGATCTTGAGGAACAAGCCACATGGTTGAACTCGCTCTCCCCAAGAACTCGCAGATGACGGAAGGCAAGGTCTGGCCGAAGCCTGCCGGCGCGACCAACGTTCGCGAATACCGCATCTATCGCTGGAACCCGGATGACGGTGCCAATCCGCGCATCGATACCTTCTACATCGATGTCGACGATTGCGGCCCGATGGTGCTCGACGGTCTGCTCTACATCAAGAACAAGATCGACCCGACGCTGACGCTGCGCCGCTCCTGCCGCGAAGGCATCTGCGGGTCGTGCGCCATGAACATCGACGGCACCAACACGCTCGCCTGCACCAAGGGCATGGACGAGGTGAAGGGTGCGGTAAAGGTCTATCCGCTGCCGCACATGCCGGTCGTGAAGGACCTGGTTCCTGACCTCACCAACTTCTACGCCCAGCACCGCTCGATCGAGCCCTGGCTGAAGACGGTATCGCCGACGCCGGCCAAGGAATGGAAGCAGAGCCACGAGGACCGCCTCAAGCTCGACGGCCTCTACGAGTGCATCCTGTGCGCCTGCTGCTCGACCTCCTGTCCGAGCTATTGGTGGAACGGCGACCGTTACCTCGGTCCGGCGGTTCTGCTGCAGGCCTACCGCTGGCTGATCGATAGCCGCGACGAAGCGACCGGCGAGCGCCTCGACAACCTCGAGGATCCCTTCCGCCTCTATCGTTGCCACACGATCATGAACTGCGCCCAGGCCTGTCCGAAGGGCCTGAACCCGGCCAAGGCGATCGGCGAGATCAAGAAGATGCTGGTCGAGCGCCGTGTGTAATCGGCCGGACCGGACATGAAGTTTTGGAAACGGCGGGCCCTGGCTCGCCGTTTTCTGTTTTGCGCCTCTCCAGGGCGGCGGACAATTCGTGATTGTGCCGATGCGGGAGAGGCGGGCCGACGGCAGGAGGCGATGATACGCAGCGAGGACGTGGCGCGCGATCCGGCCCTGCGGACGTTTCAATCCTGCAACAGGTCGCCAGGAATCGTCGTCCCTTGATTTGTCAGGTGGATTTGCTGTATTTCGGCCTATATTATCGCGTTGCATCATGGTTCGCGGACACGAACAGGAGTAGGGATATGCGGGTAATTCATGCGGCGGCGGGGCTGGCGGTTGTGCTTGCGCTGGCCGGATGCCAACGGACGTCGATGGGCGGTTTCAGCTCCCAGGACGCCTCGCCCGCTCCCATCCAGGCCGCACCGGTCCCTTCGGTTTCGTCGAACCAGCTTCCGGCACCAACCGGAAACACGTCGCAATTCCCGGCTGCACCGGCGAGCGGCACGGCGGTTGCCGGCGGCGCTGTCCAGCAGCCCGGCACGCAGGTCGCCGCGGCTGCAGGTGGCGGGCTCGACGTCACCAAGGAAGCGATGGTTGGCAACTGGCGCGTCTCCAGCGCCGGCAGCTCCTGCGACATGTTCCTGACGCTCACCAATCTTGGTTCTGGTTCGCGCGGCGGCACCCGCGGTTGCGCCGGCGAGCTGACGACCATGGGCTCCTGGGAAGTGGCCGGCAAGCAGGTGGTCCTCAAGGACCGCAGCGGCAATGCCATCGCCCGCCTCTACAAGACGGCCGACGCGCGTTTCGACGGCTCGACCAATGGCGGCCAGCCAGTCAGCCTCAGCCGCTGACGCTTCTCCAGCCCGGTCTCGTGCCGGGCTTTTATTTTCCGTCCCATCTCGGGTGAGACGTGCTCAATCCTGACGACAGCATTTACCGCAAGCTCGAAGCGCTCGTCGCGAACGGCGAGCGCAAGCGTGACCCGGCGCAGTTTACGATCGCGCGGCGGTTCGATCATCTCTCGGCCGAGCTGCTCGCCAGCCGCCCGTCGCGCAAGACCAATGCGCTCGGCTGGCTGTTTGCCTCGCGCAAGAAGGACCATCCGCCGGTCAAGGGTCTCTACATCCACGGCGGCGTGGGGCGCGGCAAGACCATGCTGATGGACATGTTCTTCGAGGCGGTGCCGATCCAGCGCAAGCGCCGGGCGCATTTCCACGAGTTCATGGCCGATGTGCACGAGCGCATCTACAAGCACCGGCAGAAGCTGAAGAACGGCGAGACCAAGCAGGCCGATCCGATCCCGCCCGTCGCCTCCGAGCTCTTCGGTGAAGCGCGGCTGCTCTGCTTCGACGAATTCTCCGTGACCGACATCGCCGATGCGATGATCCTCGGCCGCCTGTTCGGCGAACTCTTCGCCAAGGGCTGCGTGCTGGTTGCCACCTCGAACGTGGCGCCCGACGATCTCTATCGCGATGGCCTCAACCGCAGCCTGTTTTTGCCGTTCATCGAACTCCTTAAGGCAAATGCCGAGGTTATCTCGCTGGACACGGACACCGACTACCGGCTGACGAAGACCGACGGCAGCCCGGTGTGGCTCTCGCCGCTCGGGCCTGAGGCGGATGCGGCGATGGCGCGCGCCTGGGCCCATGAGACCCGCAATGCGCCGGCCGCTCCGGCGGACGTGCCGCGTAAGGGGCGCAAGATCCCCGTACCGGCCGCGTCCGGAAAGAGTGCCCGCTTCAATTTCGCCGACCTCTGCCAGCAACCGCTTGGGGCTGCCGATTATCTCGCCATCCTCGAGCGCTATTCGACGATCTTCGTCGACCACGTACCGCATCTCGGTCCGCATATGCGCAACGAGACCAAGCGCTTCATCCTGCTGGTCGATACGCTCTACGACAACGGCGCCCGGCTCTTTGCCTCGGCGGCGGCAGAGCCGCAGGATCTTTTGACCCAGAAAAAGGGCACGGAAGGCTTCGAGTTCGACCGCACGGTTTCACGTCTGATCGAGATGCAAAGCGAGGAATATGCCGCTGCGCATCCCGCAAATGTTGCTGTTTCGTGACGCAGATGTGGCGCAAACTCTTACGTTTACGTAAGAATTTTATGATCTAACCGATTGAAATTGTTCCACCAAAAAGTATCGATTGATATTTTACCGATTGCCGTTTAATGGCTTCCGGCGAAGGTTTGGCGTTTGCCGCGTTTCAGGCCTTGATCATATTGGGATCACAAAGGAAGCACTTTCATGGCTCGCAACAAGATCGCACTTATCGGTTCAGGGATGATTGGTGGCACGCTGGCGCATCTCGCCGGCCTGAAGGAACTGGGCGACATCGTCCTCTTCGACATCGCCGACGGCATTCCGCAGGGCAAGGGTCTCGACATCGGCCAGTCCTCCCCGGTCGAAGGCTTCGACGTGAACCTGACGGGTGCGAGCGACTATTCCGCCATCGAAGGCGCTGATGTCTGCATCGTCACCGCCGGCGTCGCTCGCAAGCCGGGCATGAGCCGCGACGACCTGCTCGGCATCAACCTCAAGGTCATGGAACAGGTCGGCGCCGGCATCAAGAAGTATGCCCCGAACGCCTTCGTCATCTGCATCACCAACCCGCTCGACGCCATGGTGTGGGCGCTGCAGAAGTTCTCGGGCCTGCCGAAGAACAAGGTCGTCGGCATGGCCGGCGTTCTCGATAGTTCGCGCTTCCGCCTGTTCCTCTCGCAGGAATTCAACGTCTCGGTCCAGGACGTCACCGCCTTCGTTCTCGGCGGCCACGGCGACACCATGGTGCCGCTCGCCCGTTACTCGACCGTTGCCGGCATCCCGCTGACCGACCTCGTGCAGATGGGCTGGGTCACCAAGGAACGCCTCGAAGAAATCATCCAGCGCACCCGTGACGGCGGCGCCGAAATCGTCGGCCTGCTCAAGACCGGTTCGGCCTACTACGCACCGGCCGCCTCGGCGATCGAAATGGCTGAAGCTTACCTCAAGGACAAGAAGCGCGTTCTGCCCTGCGCGGCACACCTGACCGGCCAGTACGGCGTCAAGGACATGTATGTCGGCGTTCCGACCGTTATCGGCGCCGGCGGCGTCGAGCGCATCATCGAGATCGATCTCAACAAGGCCGAGAAGGAAGCGTTCGACAAGTCCGTTGCTTCGGTCGCCG
This sequence comes from Ensifer sp. Root423, assembly GCF_001426275.1. Classification (NCBI taxonomy): domain Bacteria; kingdom Pseudomonadati; phylum Pseudomonadota; class Alphaproteobacteria; order Hyphomicrobiales; family Rhizobiaceae; genus Ensifer; species Ensifer sp. Root423. The sequence continues at coordinate 207,717 of NZ_LMEG01000034.1, forward strand.
GTCTTTGCGAAGCCTGCATCGGCATTGCGCCGAGCCTCAAGCAGTAATCGCCTCCCGTCGGGCGGACGCTGATCCGCTCGACCTCATTGTTTTTGCCGCATTGGTGCGGGTAGGTGCCCCACCTGCCCGCACAATGCTCAGACAGGAAAAACACCATGAACATTCATGAATATCAGGCCAAGGCTCTCCTGAAGAGCTATGGCGCACCGGTCGCGGAAGGTGTCGCGATCTTCTCGGCTGACGAAGCTGAAGCTGCTGCCAAGTCGCTCCCGGGCCCGCTCTACGTGGTCAAGAGCCAGATCCATGCGGGCGGCCGCGGCAAGGGCAAGTTCAAGGAACTGTCCGCCGACGCCAAGGGCGGCGTTCGTCTTGCCTTCTCGATCGACGAAGCCAAGGCCCATGCCAAGGAAATGCTCGGCAACACGCTCGTTACTGCCCAGACCGGCCCGGCCGGCAAGCAGGTGAACCGCCTCTACATCGAGGACGGCGCCGACATCGACCGCGAACTGTATCTATCGCTGCTCGTCGACCGCTCGGTCGGCCAGGTTGCCTTCGTCGTTTCGACGGAAGGCGGCATGGACATCGAGGCTGTTGCGCACGACACGCCGGAAAAGATCGTCAACGTAGCGATCAACCCGGAAGCCGGCGTCACCGCCGCTGATCTTGCCAAGCTCACCGCGGCCCTGAAGCTTGAAGGCGAAGCCAAGGCTGACGCTGAAAAGCTCTTCCCGATCCTCTACAAGGCCTTTGTCGAGAAGGACATGAGCCTGCTCGAGATCAACCCGCTGATCGTCATGAAGAACGGCCGCATGCGCGTTCTCGACGCCAAGGTCTCGTTCGACGGCAACGCGCTCTTCCGCCACGACGACATCAAGGCTCTGCGCGACGAGACCGAAGAAGACGCCAAGGAAATCGAGGCCTCGAAGTGGGATCTCGCCTATGTCGCGCTCGACGGCAACATCGGCTGCATGGTCAACGGCGCCGGCCTTGCCATGGCGACGATGGACATCATCAAGCTCTACGGCAAGGAGCCGGCGAACTTCTGTGACGTCGGCGGCGGCGCCGGCAAGGAGAAGGTTGCGGCAGCCTTCAAGATCATTACGGCCGACCCGAAGGTCGAGGGCATCCTCGTCAACATCTTCGGCGGCATCATGAAGTGCGACGTCATCGCTGAAGGCGTCGTTGCCGCCGTGCAGGAAGTCGGCCTCAAGGTTCCGCTGGTCGTTCGTCTCGAAGGCACGAATGTCGAGCTTGGCAAGAAGATCCTGAACGAATCCGGCCTGGCGATCACCGCCGCCGACGATCTGGACGATGCTGCCAAGAAGATCGTCGCCGCGATCAACGGCTAACTGAAGGACCAGACCACATGTCGATTCTCGTCAACAAGAACACCAAGGTCCTCGTTCAGGGCCTGACCGGCAAGACCGGCACCTTCCATACCGAACAGGCGCTTGCCTATTACGGCACGCAGATGGTCGGCGGCATTCACCCGAAGAAGGGCGGCGAAACCTGGACCGGCTCCAAGGGCGAAAGTCTGCCGATCTTCGCCTCGGTTGCCGAAGGCCGTGAAAAGACCGGCGCGGACGCATCCGTGATCTACGTTCCGCCGGCAGGTGCCGCGGACGCGATCATCGAGGCGATCGATGCGGAAATCCCGTTCATCACCTGCATCACCGAAGGCATCCCGGTTGCCGACATGGTACGCGTCAAGGCTCGCCTCGACCGCTCCAAGTCGCGTCTGCTCGGCCCGAACTGCCCCGGTATCCTGACGCCGGAAGAATGCAAGATCGGCATCATGCCGGGCTCGATCTTCCGCAAGGGTTCGGTCGGCATCGTCTCGCGCTCCGGCACGCTGACCTATGAAGCCGTGTTCCAGACCTCCAACGAAGGCCTCGGCCAGACGACGGCCGTCGGCATCGGCGGCGACCCGGTGAAGGGCACCGAGTTCATCGACGTGCTCGAGATGTTCCTGGCGGACGAAGCCACGACCTCGATCATCATGATCGGTGAAATCGGCGGCTCGGCCGAAGAGGATGCTGCACAGTTCCTCATCGACGAAGCCAAGAAGGGCCGCAAGAAGCCGATGGCCGGTTTCATCGCGGGCCGTACCGCTCCGAAGGGCCGTACCATGGGTCACGCCGGCGCTGTCGTTTCCGGCGGCAAGGGCGATGCGGAATCCAAGATCGCTGCGATGGAGCAGGCAGGCATCCGCGTATCGCCTTCGCCGGCTCGTCTCGGCAAGACGCTGGTCGAAGTCCTCAAGGGCTGATCTCAAACCATTTGTCCGGGCCGGTCGATCCGGCCCGGACAACGTGCCTGCCGCCTGTTTCCTTGGCTGATTGAAGATCAGGACATGCGGCAATGACTGCCACGGTGACCCAGCGCGTCCTGACGATGCGCGGCGCCGTAGGAAAAAGGCCCGGCGCCCGGACGCGCCGAACGAACATGAACGACCGGGATACCCGGCAACCCAACTTCAGTCAGGAGGCGGACAGATCAGTCCGCGTGAGACCATGACAAGGCAAGAGGCCAACGAGCAATTCCAGCTCACTTCGTTTCTGGACGGCGCCAACGCCGCCTATATCGAGCAGCTCCATGCACGCTACGAGGCGGACCCGGCGTCCGTGTCGGCTGAATGGCAGGCCTTCTTCAAGGCGCTCGCCGACCGGCCGGAAGATGTGGTGAAGGCAGCCAAGGGCGCCTCCTGGAAAAAGAACAACTGGCCGATCCCGGCCAATGGCGAACTGGTCTCGGCGCTCGATGGCGACTGGGGCACGGTCGAGAAGGTCATCGAGAAGAAGGTCAAGGCGAAGGCCGAGGAAGCGGCGGCCGCCACCGGCACCGTCGCCAGCGCTGCCGACATCCACCAGGCGACGCGCGATTCCGTCCGCGCCATCATGATGATCCGCGCCTATCGCGCCCGCGGCCACCTGCATGCCAAGCTCGACCCGCTCGGCCTGGCTGCCCCGGTTGAAGACTACAACGAGCTTTCGCCCTCGAACTACGGTTTCGAGGACAAGGATCTCGACCGCAAGATCTTCATCGACAACGTGCTCGGTCTTGAATACGCGACCCTCCGTGAGATGGTCGAAATCCTCGAGCGCACCTACTGCTCGACGATCGGCGTCGAGTTCATGCACATGTCCAACCCGGAAGAGAAGGGCTGGATCCAGGAGCGCATCGAAGGTCCGGACAAGGGCGTCGACTTCACGCCTGAAGGCAAGAAGGCGATCCTGCAGAAGCTGATCGAGGCCGAAGGCTTCGAGCAGTTCATCGACGTCAAGTACAAGGGCACCAAGCGCTTCGGTCTCGACGGCGGTGAGTCGCTCATTCCGGCGCTCGAGCAGATCATCAAGCGCGGCGGCCAGGAAGGCCTCAAGGAAATCGTGCTCGGCATGGCCCATCGCGGCCGTCTGAACGTGCTTTCCCAGGTCATGGCAAAGCCGCACCGCGCCATCTTCCACGAGTTCAAGGGCGGCTCCTACGCGCCTGACGACGTCGAAGGTTCGGGCGACGTGAAGTACCACCTCGGTGCGTCTTCCGACCGCGAATTCGACGGCAACAAGGTTCACCTGTCGCTGACGGCAAACCCGTCGCACCTGGAAATCGTCAACCCTGTGGTCATGGGCAAGGCACGCGCCAAGCAGGACCAGATGGCGACCGTCTTTGAAGGCGACATCATTCCGCTGCGCGAACGCTCCAAGGTCATGCCGCTGCTGCTGCATGGTGACGCCGCTTTTGCCGGCCAGGGCGTGATTGCTGAAATCCTCGGGCTTTCCGGCCTGCGCGGTCACCGCGTTGCCGGTACGGTCCACTTCATCATCAACAACCAGATCGGCTTCACCACCAATCCGGCCTTCTCGCGCTCGTCGCCCTATCCGTCCGACGTCGCCAAGATGATCGAAGCGCCGATCTTCCACGTTAACGGCGACGATCCGGAAGCGGTTGTCTACGCGGCCAAGATCGCCACCGAATTCCGGATGAAGTTCCACAAGCCTGTCGTCATCGACATGTTCTGCTATCGCCGCTTCGGCCACAACGAAGGCGACGAGCCGGCGTTCACGCAGCCGAAGATGTACAAGGTCATCCGCGCCCACAGGACCGTCGTCCAGGTCTACTCCGACCGCCTGATCGCCGAAGGCCTGATTTCCGAAGGCGAAGTCGAGAAGATGAAGGCCGACTGGCGTGCGCATCTCGAACAGGAGTTCGAGGCCGGCCAGTCCTACAAGCCGAACAAGGCCGACTGGCTTGACGGTGTCTGGTCGGGCCTGCGCTCGGCCGACAACCAGGACGAACAGCGCCGCGGCAAGACCTCGGTGCCGATGAAGCAGTTGAAGGAAGTCGGCCGCAAAATCTCCGAGATCCCGGCTGGTTTCAGCGCGCACCGCACGATCCAGCGCTTCATGGAAAACCGCGCCAACATGATCCAGACCGGCGAGGGTGTCGACTGGGCCATGGCTGAGGCGCTCGCTTTCGGCACGCTGGTCACGGAAGGCACCAAGATCCGCCTGTCGGGTCAGGACTGCGAACGCGGCACCTTCTCGCAGCGCCACTCGGTGCTCTACGATCAGCAGTCGGAAGAGCGCTACATCCCGCTCGCAAACCTGTCGCCGACCCAGGCGCGCTACGAAGTCATCAACTCGATGCTTTCGGAAGAGGCAGTTCTCGGCTTCGAGTACGGCTACTCGCTCGCCCGTCCGAACGCGCTCACCCTCTGGGAAGCTCAGTTCGGCGACTTCGCCAACGGTGCGCAGGTCGTCTTCGACCAGTTCATCTCGTCGGGCGAACGCAAGTGGCTGCGCATGTCGGGTCTCGTCTGCCTGCTGCCGCACGGCTATGAAGGCCAGGGTCCGGAGCACTCGTCTGCTCGCCTGGAACGCTTCCTGCAGCTTTGCGCGGAAGACAACATGCAGGTCGCCAACGTCACGACGCCGGCGAACTACTTCCACATCCTGCGCCGCCAGGTGAAGCGCGACTTCCGCAAGCCGCTGATCCTGATGACGCCGAAGTCGCTGCTGCGTCACAAGCGTGCGATCTCCAGCCTGTCGGAAATGGCCGGCGAGAGCTCGTTCCACCGCCTGCTGTGGGACGATGCCGAGGTGATCAAGGACGGCCCGATCAAGCTGCAGAAGGACTCGAAGATCCGTCGCGTCGTGCTCTGCTCGGGCAAGGTCTACTACGACCTGCTCGAAGAACGCGAAAAGCGCGGCATCGACGACATCTACCTGCTGCGCGTCGAACAGCTCTATCCGTTCCCGGCCAAGGCGCTCATCAACGAGCTCAGCCGCTTCCGCAACGCGGAGATGGTCTGGTGCCAGGAAGAGCCGAAGAACATGGGCGCTTGGTCGTTCATCGACCCGTACCTCGAATGGGTTCTCGCCCATATCGACGCCAAGTATCAGCGCGTGCGCTACACCGGCCGTCCGGCTGCCGCATCGCCGGCGACCGGCCTGATGTCGAAGCACCTGGCGCAGCTTGCCGCCTTCCTCGAGGACGCGCTGGGGGGCTGATGCTCCCCACGCTCTGAGCCAATAGAAACAGATATCTGATCAACGGAACAAAAATCATGGCAACAGAAATCCGCGTTCCCACCCTTGGCGAATCCGTCAGCGAAGCGACCGTCGGCACCTGGTTCAAGAAGGTCGGCGACGCCATCAAGGCCGATGAACCCCTGCTCGAACTCGAAACCGACAAGGTGACGATCGAAGTTCCGGCTCCGGCCGCAGGCACGCTCTCTGAAATCGTCGCCCAGGCCGGCGAGACCGTCGGTCTCGGCGCGCTGCTCGGCCAGATCGCTGCAGGTGCCGCTGGCGCCGCAGCGGCCGCTCCGGCTGCTGCCGCCGAAAAGAAGGCCGAGCCGGCTGCTGCCGCTCCGGCTGCCCCGGCCGCTGCTGCAGCACCGGCTGCTTCGTCGATGCCGCCGGCACCGTCGGCTGGCAAGCTGCTTGCCGAAAACAACCTCTCGGCCGATCAGGTCGACGGCTCCGGCAAGCGTGGCCAGGTGCTGAAGGGCGACGTCCTTGCAGCCGTCGCCAAGGGCATCTCGACGCCGGCCGCTTCCGAGCCAGCCAAGGTCCAGGCCCGTGCGCCGTCGACGGCTGAAGACGTCGTTCGCGAAGAGCGCGTCAAGATGACCCGCCTGCGCCAGACGATTGCCCGTCGCCTCAAGGATGCGCAGAACACTGCCGCCATGCTCACCACCTACAACGAGGTGGACATGAGCGCCGTCATGTCGCTGCGCAACAAGTACAAGGACATCTTCGAGAAGAAGCACGGCGTGAAGCTCGGCTTCATGGGCTTCTTCACCAAGGCCGTCACCCACGCGCTGAAGGAAATCCCGGCTGTCAACGCCGAGATCGACGGCACCGACATCATCTACAAGAACTACTGCCACATCGGCGTCGCCGTCGGCACGGACAAGGGTCTTGTGGTTCCGATCGTTCGCGATGCCGACCAGATGTCGATCGCCGAGATCGAAAAGGACATCGGTCGCCTCGGCAAGGCTGCCCGTGACGGCGCGCTGTCGATGGCCGACATGCAGGGCGGCACCTTCACCATCTCCAACGGTGGCGTCTACGGTTCGCTGATGTCTTCGCCGATCCTCAACGCGCCTCAGTCGGGCATCCTCGGCATGCACAAGATCCAGGAGCGTCCGGTCGCCATCGGCGGCCAGGTCGTCATCCGCCCGATGATGTACCTCGCGCTCTCCTACGATCACCGCATCGTCGACGGCAAGGAAGCCGTGACCTTCCTCGTGCGCGTCAAGGAAAGCCTGGAAGATCCGGAACGCCTGGTTCTCGATCTCTGATATCCGGAAACAGCGGGGGCGTCCTTCATGCCCCCGCCGTTCGCCGTCCGCGATCACGCGCGGCGAAAACCGTCTCTGCGGCCTGGCCGGAGAGATTGGCCGTCAGGGCCGATGATGTCGATCCGAACCGCTCCTGCGATTGCGAGGGATGATGGAAGCCGCCGCAGCGTCGACTGAAATCTGGGTGCTTGGCTGGAGCGTGGTGTTCCTGATCGTGCACATCCTGGTGCAGGCGCTGTCGCTCGATCTCGCCGGCGATCTCGGTTTCAAATATCTGCTCGGCCCCCGCGACGAACAGCGCGTTTCGAAGAGCATCGTGGCAGGACGTTTGCTGCGGTCGCTTCGCAACATGCTGGAAACCTATCCGGCCTTCGTTGGGCTTGCGCTCGCCCTGGCGGTGACCGGCAAGACCGGCGGTCTCGGCGCCATCGGCGCAGTGACCTGGCTTCTGGCACGGCTGGCTTACACCGTTCTCTACGCGGCCGGCGTTCCCGTGCTGCGCACCCTCGTCTGGTTCGTGTCGATCATTGCGCTGTTGCTGATGGTCGTCCGGCTCATGGCATAGCATCCTGGCGACAAGGCAAGAGGAGACTGGCATGGCATTCGGACCCGACGTTCCGCCGATCCAGGCGCATATCTGCGTCAAGGACGGGCTTGCCGCCATCGCCTTTTACGCCAAGGCGCTCGGTGCGGTGAATACATTCCACGCGATGGCCGAGGACGGCAAACGCGTCATGCACGCCAATCTGGCGATCTACGGCGGCGAGGTGATGCTGCACGACGAATTCCCCGAATTCGGCGGCAGCGTGCTTTCGCCGAACACGATCGGCGGTACCGGCGTTGCGATCAGCATCAACCTGGCGAAGCCTGCCGATGTCGACGCAGCCTACGACAAGGCGGTGGCCGCCGGGGCATCGACAGTTCTGGAGCCGCAGGATACCTTCTGGCACGCACGCTACGCGCGCATCCAGGATCCCTTCGGCCACGTCTGGGCCTTCAACGCACCGGTCGCAAACCCATGAGCCAGTATTTCTTCGAACTCGCATCGCTGATGGCGATCTTCGCCTTCGCCATCGTCTCGCCCGGCGCAGACCTCGCGATGGTCATGCGCCAGTCGATCGTGCATGGCCGCCGTCCGGCGATCATCACGTCCTTCGGCATCGGCACGTCGCTGATGTTCCATGTGACCTACACGATCCTCGGCCTCGGCCTGATCATTTCGCAGTCGATCTATCTGTTCAACATCGTCAAATGGTGCGGCGTCGCTTACCTGATCTATATCGGCATCAAGGCGCTTCGCGCCGGCCAGACGGAGATCAACGTCGACCACACGGAAGGCAACCGGTCGATCAAGGGCCAGTCGGCGGCCAAGGCCTTCGGCCTCGGCTTTGCCGCCAACGCGCTCAACCCCAAGCCGGTGTTCTTCTTCCTGTCGATCTTCTCGACGGTCGTTCACGCCCATACGCCGATGATGATCAAGTTCGGCTACGGCCTTGTCATGGCGACCTGCCTGATCGCGTGGTTCGTCGGCGTCAGCCTGTTCATGACGACGCCGCGCATGCGTGCTGCGTTTACCCGCGCCAGCAAGTGGATCGACCGCGCCAGCGGCGTGGTCTTCATCGCGCTCGGCCTCAAGCTCGCGACGGAGAAGGCTGCCTGATCATGCGCTCCGGTCGTCTCCTTTCAGCCCTGTTCGGTCTTGCCTTTGCCGCGCCGGCGATTGCCGCCGACTGCAAGCAGTCGCACGCGATCTACGGCGACCGCGACGGAGCCTACGAGCTGCGTTTCGAACCGGTCGGCTCGGCAAGCGCCGCGACCAGCAACCACTTCAAGGTGGCGGTTCTCAAGCCCGGCCTGCTGCTCGATGGCGTCGTCATGCCGGCGGGCGAGCCGGAACGGGCGACCGGGCTGATCATGCACAATTGCCCCGAGGGGGATGCGACCGGCGAGGAACTGCGCGCCTGTACTGTGTGGCAGGGTGTCGTCTACGCGCTCGACAAGGCCGGCGCGATCAGCGAGATCCCGCAAGAGAGCGAGACGGCGGCCGAGCAACTGCTGCTTCCCGACTTCGGTCCGTCGCTTCGCGCTTCGACCGCCTGGGGCAAGGGCAAGGCCGAGGCCGACAGTTGGGATGCCTTCACGTTCAAGGGATGCGCCGCATGAGTGCGAGCCCTGTTCTTCTCGTGACCGGCGGCAGCCGCGGCATCGGTGCTGCAATCTGCCTTGGCGCTGCAAAAGCCGGCTGGCGGGTCGCTGTCAACTATGCGTCGAACCGCGATGCGGCCGATGCGGTTGTCGGCGCGATCGAGCGGGCTGGCGGCACGGCGATCGCAGTTCAGGGCGATGTCGGCTCCGAGGCGGATGTCCAAGCGATCTTTGCTGCCGTCGATTCGGCTTTCGGCCGGCTGGACGGGCTCGTCAACAATGCCGGCATCGTCGGACAGACGGCACGGGTCGACGAGATGTCGCCCGAGCGGCTTGAGCGCATGTTCCGCATCAACGTCACCGGCTCCATCCGCTGTGCAGCGGAAGCCGTCCGGCGCATGTCAACACGATACGGGCACCAGGGCGGTGTCATCGTCAACATCTCCTCGGTTGCCGCCACGCTTGGCTCGCCGGCGCAGTATGTCGATTACGCCGCCTCGAAAGGTGCGATCGACACCTTCACGACAGGGCTTTCGCGCGAGGTCGCGACCGAAGGCATTCGCGTCAACGCGATACGGCCCGGCATCATCGATACCGAGATCCACGCCTCCGGCGGCTTGCCGGACCGGGCGCGTGATCTCGCCTTCACCATACCCGTTCAGCGACCCGGCACGGCCGAGGAAGTCGCTGACGCGGTTCTCTACCTCCTGTCGGATAAGGCGACTTATGTGACGGGGGCAATTCTCAATGTCAGCGGCGGACGGTAACCGTCCTGAAGGAAGGATATTCTAATGGCTTATGATCTCATCGTTATCGGCAGCGGCCCCGGCGGCTATGTCTGCGCGATCAAGGCGGCCCAGCTCGGCCTGAAGGTCGGCGTCGTCGAAAAGCGCGCCACCTACGGCGGTACCTGCCTCAACATCGGCTGCATCCCGTCGAAGGCGCTGCTGCATGCTTCCGAGATGTTCCATCAGGTTGCCCACGGCGTCGACGCGCTCGGCGTCGAAGTCGCGGCACCGAAGCTGAACCTCGAAAAGATGATGGCCCACAAGGACGCGACCGTTAAGGCCAATGTCGACGGCGTCTCGTTCCTGTTCAAGAAGAACAAGATCGACGGCATCCAGGGCACCGGCAAGGTGCTCGGCCAGGGCAAGGTCTCCGTCACCAACGACAAGGGCGAGGAACAGATCCTCGAAACCAAGAACATCGTGATCGCCACCGGCTCCGACGTCGCTGGCATCCCGGGCGTCAAGGTCGATATCGACGAGAAGGTGATCATCTCGTCGACGGGCGGCATCGCGCTCGAGAAAGTTCCGGCCAACATGATCGTCGTCGGTGGCGGCGTCATCGGCCTCGAACTCGGCTCGGTCTGGGCCCGCCTCGGCGCCAAGGTCACCGTTGTCGAGTATCTCGACACGCTTCTCGGCGGCATGGATGGCGAGGTTGCCAAGCAGTTCCAGCGCATGCTCGCCAAGCAGGGCATGGACTTCAAGCTCGGCGCCAAGGTGACCGGCGTCGTCAAGGACGGCAAGGGCGCCAAGGTGACGTTCGAGCCGGTCAAGGGCGGTGACGCCCAGACGCTCGATGCCGATGTCGTGCTGATCGCCACCGGCCGCAAGCCCTACACCGACGGTCTTGGCCTTGCGGAAGCGGGCGTCGTCATGGACCAGCGCGGCCGCGTCGAGATCGACAATCACTTCCAGACAAGCGTCGCCGGCGTCTACGCGATCGGCGACGTCGTGCGCGGCCCGATGCTCGCCCACAAGGCGGAAGACGAAGGTGTTGCCGTTGCCGAGATCCTCGCCGGTCAGGCCGGCCACGTGAACTATGACGTCATCCCCGGCGTCGTCTACACCCAGCCGGAAGTCGCCTCCGTCGGCAAGACCGAGGAAGAACTGAAGGCGGCTGGCGTCGCCTACAAGGTCGGCAAGTTCCCATTCACGGCCAACGGCCGCGCGCGGGCGATGCAGGCGACCGACGGTTTCGTCAAGATTCTGGCTGACAAGGAAACCGACAAGGTGCTCGGCGGCCATATCGTCGGCTTCGGCGCCGGCGAGATGATCCACGAGATCGCGGTTCTGATGGAATTCGGCGGTTCGTCGGAAGACCTCGGCCGCACCTGCCACGCGCACCCGACCATGTCGGAAGCGGTCAAGGAAGCGGCACTTTCGACCTTCTTCAAGCCGATCCACATGTAAGGATCATGCAGGGGGCTGCGATCACGCGGCCCCCTGTTTCCGGCCGCGTTTCTGCGTGCCGGCTGGCCCTTGTGGCCATTGCTCACCTTATCGGCGTCAGCGCCCGCATTGCCGCTATCGGCGTTTCCGGTCGCCAAGCGACCGTATCATTCTTCTGAAGCAGACCTGAGGGCGTGGAAACGCTCCTCGAACTCGCGCCTCAGGCTGCGCCGGGCCTCGGCAGCGCGCTGCCGGCGTTTGCGGTCGGCCGTGTCGGTGACAAGGGTCGGAACCGGAGTCGGGCTGCCGTCGGCATCGACGGCGACCATGGTAAAATAGCAGGAATTGGTGTGGCGGCGCTCGCCGCTCCTGATGTTCTCGGCCTCGACCCGGATGCCGATTTCCATCGAGGTGCGGCCGGCATTGTTGACGGCTGCACGGAAGGTGACGAGCTCGCCGACATGGATCGGCTGGCGGAAGGTGACCTGGTCGACCGAGAGCGTCACGGCATATTGCTGAGAATAGCGCGAGGCACAGGAGAAGGCCACGCGATCGAGGAGATTGAGCAGCGCACCGCCATGGACCTTACCGCTGAAGTTCGCCATATCCGGCGTCATCAGTACGACCATCTCGAGTTCGCGTGTGTCGTAGCTGGTTTCCATTGTCCATCTCCAGATTTTGCAGCGTCCCGCCTGAGTTATGCAGCTTGCCGGAGCGAAGGGAAGGGGTGGAGGGCGGAGGATCTGGAAGAGGGGATGTGACGATTGGCCCGAGGGCTGCGACAAGCGGTCTTCTGTCCAGGCACGGGGGAGGGCGCGATCATGTCTGCAAGGACAGACGACGCGCGCGTCAGGAGGAAAGATGAAACCGAGAGCCGTGGCCATATCGTTGCCGAGCCGGCATCTACCGAATGCCGATTGGGCCGACCGCTTCGAGCTTGCCCTTGATGGCAAGGGCGTGACCGCGGCGGAAGCCGCCGAACGTTCGCTTGGCCGGTCGCCACGATGGGTCCGCATGTTGCTGCGCCTGCGCAACCGCATCGTCTCGATCATCGGCCTGAAGTCGGCGGCGCCGTCCAGCCGTCTGGGACTGATCGGGGCGTTTCCTGTCGTTTCGAAGAGTGATGACGAAGTGGTGCTCGGTTTCGATGACAAGCATCTCGATTTCCGCATCGTCGTCGATGTCCGGGCGGGGTCGGCGGTCAATCAGATCGTCGGCGTCACCACGCTTGTGCGCAGGCACAACACGCTCGGGCGGGTTTACCTCATGGCCGTCACGCCGTTTCACAAGGCGATCGTGCCGACACTTCTGGCGCGGGTGGCAGGTCCCGGCGGTTAAGTCCGGGGTTCAATTTTCAGTCCGGACAAAAGCAGGTCGAGATTGTCGCGTGCGCTGGTGAGGCGCATGGCCGGATCGTCCGCCTCGGCAATCCAGAGCGCCGCATCGGAGAGTGCGCCATTGATCAGCCGCGCCAATGTCTCGGCATTTCCCGGACGTACGACGCCCGCGGCGATCATCGCCGAAAGCCTGGTGGCAAGCGACGCGAGGCATTGGCGCCGGCTCGGTTCCAGCACGCTTGCGCCGAGTACGGCCGGCGCATCCTTCAACACGATCTGTCGGATTTCCGGTTCGAGCGCCATTTCCAGATACAGCCTGCAGCGGCGCACGAAACCGTCCCACGGGACCGGGGTCGCGGAGGCTGCGTCGAGCCGTGCGTCCATCTCGCCGTCCAGAGTCTCCACGACCGCACGCAGCAGGCCCTTCTTGTCGCCGAAATGATGATAGAGCGCGCCACGCGTGAGCCCGGCCAAGGCGGTGAAATCGTCCATCGAAGTCTCCGCATATCCGCGTTGCCTGAACGCTTCCCGGGCGGCGGCGATCAGCTTTGCCTTCGTTTCCGCGATCATGTCGCTGCGCGCGCGCCTTGTCATTTGCAGCTCCTCCTTTTGCATACGGTTCGTATGTTAATTGACATGCGAAGCGTATGTCAATATCACTGCCATACGCAGCGTATGTTAATGACGCGACGCTCAGACATGTATTGCAGGAGTTTTCATGGCCAATCCCTATGCACAGATCTTTGCTGCCAAAGGCACGGTGGGCTTCACCTTGGCGGGATTGGTGTCACGGTTGCCGTTGTCGATGATGGGCATCGGCATCATCACCATGCTGGCCCAGTCCCGCGGCAGCTACGGGCTGGCTGGCGGTGTGGCCGCCGCCTTCACGCTGGCCTCGGCGCTGCTGGCGCCGCAGGTTTCCCGGCTCGTCGATCGCTTCGGCCAGAGCCACGTCCTGCCGGTCGCCGCGGCACTCAGTCTTCTCGGCAGCTCGGCTCTCCTCGTCTTCACCCATTGGCGGGCGCCGGATTGGACACTCTTCGTCTTTGCCATTCTTGCCGGGTGCACGCCCAGCATGTCGGCGATGACCCGGGCGCGATGGACCGAGCTCTATCGCGGCCGTCCGGAGCTGAAGACCGCCTTTTCGCTCGAATCGGTCTTCGACGAGATCTGCTTCATCGTCGGGCCGCCGATCGCCGTGGGCTTAAGCGTCGGCCTGTTTCCCGAGGCCGGACCGCTGGCGGCTGCGGCATGCCTGGCCATCGGGGTCACCGCCTTCGTGCTGCAGAAAGGCACCGAGCCACCGGTCAAGCCGGCCGAGACGATGGCGCCCGGTTCGGTCCTTCGTTACCCGGCGCTGCGCGTGCTGATTGTCGCGCTTGCCGGCATGGGCATCATTGTCGGCACGATCGACGTGGTCAGCGTCGCCTTTGCCGAGGCCGAAGGGCGACCAGCGGCGGCGAGCCTCGTGCTCTCCCTCTATGCCCTCGGTTCCTGCATCGCCGGTCTGGCGTTCGGTGCGGTCCGGATCGGCCTGCCTTTGGCGAAGCTGTTCATGATCGGTGCGGGCATGACCGCCGCCAGCACATTGCCGCTGCTCTTTGCCGACGGGATCGGCAGCCTTGCGACGATGATGTTCATTTCGGGCGTGTTCTTTGCGCCGACGATGATCGTCGCCTTGAGCATCGGCGAAACCGCCGTGCCGCCGTCGAAGCTGACGGAAGGGCTGACCTGGCTGACCACCGGTCTCGGCATCGGTGTTGCGGCGGGCGCGGCGGTGTCAGGCGGCGTGGTCGCGCGCTTCGGCGTTCAGGCCGGCTTCACCATTGCGCTCGCCGCCGGGGCCTTGATCCTTGCCGCAGCGTTCTGGGGTTATCGCCGTCTGTCGTGGATCGAGAGTGATTCTACCACTGCGCGCGCGTCCGAGGTCGTTTCCCGTGCCGGTGCGCAAGGCTGAGAAGGGAGCGTCGTGCCGGCGGGCGCTCGCTGACGGCCGGCCCGTCAGTTGGCGCGCGTGACCGTAAAACCCTGGGCGCGAAGCAGTTCGACCAGACCTTCCTTGCCCGGCAGGTGCAGTGCGCCGACCGCCATGAAGGCGCCGCCGTCCTTGAGGATCGGTTCGGCGCGCGTCGCCATGGTTTTGTTGCGGTCGACGATGATGCGCTGCTCGAAATCGGCATAGCCGAAATCCTCGGCGCTCTTGTCCGAAACGGCTTTCATCATCGGCATGATCATGCCGGTGTCGCCTACGAGATAGAGATCGGTCATCGTCGCGAAGACGTCGTCGATGGTCTTGCCGAGCGCGAGCGTCTCGATGAGGGCGCGTAGATGCAGTTCAGTCGGCAGCGAGTCCATGGCGGCGAGCTGCTCGACCAGCGTTTCCAGCCCCTTCAGCCTCTTGCCCTGACTGACGGCATCCTCGGCGATCTTCTTGTCGAGGAAGGAGGCGCCTGCAGCCTTGCGGCTCATTTCGCAGGCGGGCAGCGCGACGAAGCTCGCGATCATCCAGGGCTTCATGCGGGAAACCAGGGTCAGCGGAATGCCGCGTGCCTTGAGGCCTGTTTCGAGCTGTTCGCGGTCGTCGGGCTTCAGGAAGTCGGCGATCGTCTTGTTGTCCGGAAGCATGGTGAGATCGGGCCGCATCAGGATCGCGGCGGCCGACTTCTTCTCGTCGATGATCTCGTCCGATTCGACGATGACGGTCGAGGCTGCCTCAAAGGCGGCGGGCGCCTCAGTCGGCAGGGCCAGCACGCGCGGATCGGTGACATGCATCGTGCCAAGCAGCCAGGACGGCGCGACACCGTCCTTCTCGATCTTCCAGAAGATGCCCTTGCTGTTCGGGATGGCGGCAGCTTCCGCTTCGAGTGCGGCCAGTTTCGTCGGGTCGGATTTTGCAAGCGCGGTCAGAACATTCGCGCCGCCACATTCGACCTCCGTGGCATCAGCCTCGGCGACGAAGACGAGAGCGACGAGGAGGCAGGCGGCGAGCATGACATGGAGCAGGGCGGCCAGCCAAAGTGCGCCATCGGCGAGCCGCGCAAGCAGGTGCCGCGGCAGGTTTTGCTGAGGTCTCGCAAAGGCGGTCATCGTTCTTCCCTGACAGTCGCATGGTCGATAGTCGACCCTAGGCCCGGGTCGGTCACGGCTTCCTTAACGGGCATGGTTAATCCGCTCTTTCGCCGAAAATCAGGCGCGCGGGTGGGCGCGGTCGTAGATTTCCAGAAGCCGAGCCGAATCGACGCCGGTATAGACCTGGGTGGTCGACAGGCTGGCATGGCCGAGCAGTTCCTGAATGGTCCTGAGATCGCCGCCGCCGGCCAGCAGATGGGTGGCGAAGGAGTGGCGCAGCGCATGCGGCGTTGCCGTCTCGGGCAGGCCGAGCGCCCCGCGCAGCTTCTGCATTTCGCGCTGGATGATCGCCGGCTGCAGCTTGGCGCCGCGCGCGCCCAGGAACAGCGGCGCATCGGCCGCGATCGGATAGGGGCAGAGCTTCAAGTAGGTGGCGACGGCCTCGCGCGCCGCTTCGATCAGCGGCACGATGCGGGTCTTGTCGCCCTTGCCGACGATGCGCAGCGACGAGGGCGCGCCGGCAAATGCTGACGGCGTGAGGCCGAGCGCCTCGGAAATGCGCAGGCCGCAGCCGTAGAGCAGGGTCAGCACCGCTGCGTTGCGCGCCGCGATCCAGGGTTCCTCGGCAAGTTGCGCCTCGGACGTCACGACATTCAGCGCTTCGCGATCGGTGAGCGGCTTCGGCAGGGATTTGGGCTGTTTGGGCGAACGCACCGCAGCCGCACCGGCCGCATTGGCAAGGCCGTTGCGTTCGAGATAGCGCAGGAAGGAGCGAAGCCCGGCCAGCCCGCGGCCGAGCGTGCGGGCGCCGGCGCCGCCCTTGCGACGCTGGGCGAGGAACCCGCGAAGGTCGGCCGGCCTCAGCGTGCGGATATCGGAAAGCCGTGGCGGCCCGGCGAGATGGCCGGTGAGAAATGTCAGGAATTGCCGGGTGTCGCGCTCATAGGCCTCGACGGTATTGTCGGAGAGGCGGCGCTCCCGCATGAGCCCGTCCAGCCAGCGCTGACGCTCGGCAAGTAGCTCGGGATGGCCGATGACGAGGAACTCGTTCATTGTCGTTTTCCTGAGTTTGTCGGTCCGCGACAATGCCCTGACGCATCTTAGGTTTTTGCTAATGCACCCTTGGAATCTGTCATCCTTCGATCATATAGAATTGCGATGGTCAGCCGCAAACAAACGGATCGGACTATGGCGGGACGGGATTCGGTGAACGGATTCGCGCATTTTGCAGAAGTAATCACCCTGGTCTCCCAGGGGCAGCCTGGCCACATCGTCGATACCCTGATCGCGGAGCGTGGCCAGCGGATCGTCAAGAGCCCGCTATGGCCGCTGATGCGGCCCTTTCTCTACACGTTGCTGAACTATCGCAAGGCGCACGAGTTCGCCGATGCCGTCGCCAATATGCCGGGATTCCAGGCCTTCGAGCACCTGAGCTCGCTGCTTTCGCTGGAGGTGCGGGTCGACCGGGCCGAGCGCATTCCCGCCAAGGGCGGCTTCCTGCTCGTCAGCAACCACCCGACCGGCATTGCCGATGGGATCGCCGTTTTCGACCTCTTGAAGAGCCGGCGGCCGGACATGATGTTCTTCGCCAATCGCGACGCCATCCGCGTCAATCCGCGCTTCGTCGAAATGGTCATCCCGGTCGAATGGCGCGAGGAACACAAGAGCAAGCTGAAGGCGCGTGAGACGCTGCAGGTGACCAACCGGGCGATCGGCGAGGGTAAGGCGACGGTGCTCTTCCCCTCGGGACGCATCGCCTACTGGGCCGAAGGATGTCTCAACGAGCGGCCATGGAAGACATCGGCCGTGGGCTTTGCGCGCAAATACGGCCTGCCGATCCTGCCGGTGCATATGAGCGCCCGCAATTCCGGCCTGTTCTACTGGTTCGCCAAATGGTCGACCGAGCTGCGCGACATGACCGTGTTCCACGAACTGCTGAACAAGAAGGGCGATCTTTTCGACTTTCGCATCGGCAACCTCATCCCGCCGGAGGCGCTGGAAGGTGAAACGGGCGAGGTGACGAAGGCGCTCGAACGACACACGGTCTTCGATCTGGCGCTGGATGCCGACGCGGCCTTCAAGCCCCGGCTGCAAACGGCGGCCGCGCTCTAGCGACTGTCGTGGCTTACGGAAACGCTGGCGGGCTTCACCCCGCGCGGCGGATCGGCTAGGTCTGAGCCATGCAGCTTCAATCCATGTTTGCCGAAAACTACCGTTCGCTGAGGTCGATCCGCATGGATCTGACCGGGGTCAACCTGTTCATCGGCGAAAACGGCGTCGGCAAGTCCAATCTCTACCGGGCGCTTCAACTCGTGCAAGCCGCCACGCGGGGCACTTTGGCGCGCGAGATTGCCGAAGAGGGCGGAATGTCGTCGGCGCTCTGGAGCGGCCGCCGGCGTGCCGACAAGCCGGCGCGCATAAGGCTCGAAACCGAGCTTCTGGACGAGGAGCGGGCCATCACCTTCCGCTACCGCATCGAGGCCGGGCTGCGTCCGCCGAAGGCTGCGGCCGGGTTCGCCTATGAGCCACAGGTCAAGGAAGAGGAACTGACGGTCGAAACCGGCCGCCGCCCGGTGACGATGATGAAACGCGTGGGCCCCGGCATCTTCGTGCGCGGCGAACGCGGGCGGATGGAGGATTATCCGGAGCAGGCGCTGACGTCCGAAACGGCGATCTCGCTGCTCGGCGATGCCGGCCATTATCCGGAGGTCGGCACCTTCCGCCGAGCGGTCGAGCAGTGGCGCTTCTTTCACGGCTTCCGCACCGATCGCGATTCGCCGTTGCGGCTGCCCTGCCTTGCGGTGACCGCGCCGATGCTCGACGAGACCGGCGTCAATATGGCGGCCGTCTTTGCAACGCTCCGCCACACGCGCGAGGACACGGTCGATCTCGACCGGGCCATTGCCGATGCGTTCGGCGGCGCTTACCTCGATGTTCCCGAACCTGGCCAGTTCGCCGAATTTTCGCTGGTCTTTCCGGATTTTCCCAACAGACCGTTTTCGCCGCGCGAGCTTTCCGACGGCCAGATGCGTTTTCTGGCGCTGGCGGCCGCACTGCTTTCCTATCGCCGGCCGCGCTTCATCGCGCTCAACGAACCGGAGACGAGCCTGCACCCGGACATGCTGCCGGCGCTTGCCGACATGATCGCCAGCGCGTCGCGCGAAAGCCAGATCTGGATCGTCACCCATTCGGAGCGGCTGGCGCAGGAAGTGCGTCAACGCTCGGGCATTCGTCCGCGGCGAGTGATCCGCAAGGACAGCGCCACCTGGATCGACGGCATGCGGCTGACAGGGCTGATGGACGATGACGAGTAGGCAACAAAAAAGCCCGGCGCGGTGGCCGGGCTCTTTCTGAACTTTCCTGAAAGTATCAGGCGATCTTCTGGCCGGTCTTGGCCCAGTCGGCCAGGAAGGTTTCGAGGCCCTTGTCGGTCAGCGGGTGCTTGACCAGCGCCTTCAGCGTTGCCGGCGGTGCGGTGACGACGTCCGCGCCGATGAGGGCGGCTTCCTTGACGTGGTTCACGGTGCGGATCGAAGCTGCAAGGATTTCGGTCTCGTAGCCGTAGTTGTCGTAGATGTGGCGGATCTCGCGGATCAGGTCCATGCCGTCAAACGCGATGTCGTCGAGGCGGCCGACGAAAGGCGAGACGAAGGTCGCGCCGGCCTTGGCGGCGAGCAGCGCCTGGTTGGCCGAGAAGCACAGCGTCACGTTGGTCTGATGACCGTCAGACGTCAGCGCCTTGCAGGCCTTGAGGCCGTCGAGCGTCAGCGGCAGCTTGATGCAGATGTTGTCGGCGATCTTCGAGAGAACGGCGGCTTCCTTCATCATCTCGGCGTATTCGGTTGCGGTCACTTCAGCCGAAACCGGGCCTTCGACGATGCCGCAGATTTCCTTGGTGACTTCCGTGATGTCACGGCCCGACTTCAGGATCAGCGACGGGTTGGTGGTGACGCCATCGAGAAGGCCGAGATCGTTCAGCTCACGGATTTCCTTGACGTCGGCGGTATCAACGAAAAATTTCATGGGGTCACTCCCTTGGGGCACGATTGCCGTTCGGCGCATATCTACCGGGGAGGAATTCCGTTGGCAGAGATCGCGCGCGTTGAAACTCTGGTGGAACCGTGACAAACCCTGCGGCCTGCAAGGCTGCGGTTCGCAGCGCAGTTTTCTTTAACCGAAACACGTGGCAAGGTCACGGCAAAATGACTCGCGATTCAACCGATTTATTCGGCGATTTGCTCGGGCCCGTTTCGGCCCGTCGCGTCGTGCCGGTCCTGGTGCCCTTGCCGGCGCCGAAAGCCTATTCCTATGCGGTTCCCGACGGCATGGCGGTCGAACCGGGCTCGATCGTGCAGGTGCCTCTGGGCCCCCGTCTCGTCGTCGGCGTGGTCTGGGATGGCGATGATGACGGGAGCGTCGATGCCAAGAAACTTAAGACGATCGAGAAGGCTTTCGACTGCCCGCCGCTGACGCGCGACATGCGGACCTTTCTCGATTGGGTGGCCGCCTATACCGTCACGCCGCCGGGGCTGGTGGCGCGTATGGCGCTCCGCGCACCGGCGGCGTTCGATCCTGAACCGATGGTGGAGGCACTGCGTCTCACCGAGATGCGGCCGGAGCGCATGACGGCTGCGCGCGAGCGCGTAATCGCTGCCGCCAGTGACGGTTTTTCCTGGACGCGCTCGGGGCTGGCGCATGCCGCCGGCACGTCGTCGAGTGTGATCGAAGGGCTAACCCAGCAAGGCGTATTCGAGACCGTCTTCATGGCGCCGCCGCCTGTCGTCGCCTTGCCAGATCCCGATTTCACCGCGCCCCGGCTCGAAGGCCCGCAGAAGGATGCGGCCGCCGATCTGCTGGCAGCGGTAGAGGAGGGCGGCTTCTCGGTGTCGCTCATCGACGGCATCACCGGATCCGGCAAGACCGAGGTCTATTTCGAGGCGATCGCTGCGACCCTTCGCGCCGGCAAGCAGGTGCTGATCCTGCTTCCCGAAATCGCGCTGACGTCGAGCTTCCTCGAGCGCTTCCAGGATCGTTTTGGCGCCAAGCCCGCCGAGTGGCATTCGGACTTGGCTCCCCGCACCCGCGAAAAGGTCTGGCGCCAGGTGACGACAGGCACCGTCCGCGTCGTGGCCGGCGCCCGCTCGGCGCTGTTCCTGCCCTTCGAGGAACTGGGCCTCATCATCGTCGACGAAGAGCACGACCCCGCCTACAAGCAGGAAGATCGCGTCTTCTACAATGCGCGCGACATGGCGGTCGTTCGTGGTCGCATCACCGGCTTTCCCGTCGTGCTCGTCTCGGCGACGCCGTCGCTCGAAAGCCGGGTCAATGGCGATGTCGGCCGTTACAAGCCGATCCACCTGCCGACCCGTTTCGGCGATGCGGCGCTGCCGCGGCTCGGCGTCGTCGACATGCGTCAGCACCCGCCGGCACGCGGCGGCTTTCTGTCGCCGGTGCTCTTGAACCAGGTCGGCAAGGCGGTCGAGCGTGGCGAACAGGCGTTGCTCTTCCTCAATCGTCGCGGCTACGCACCGCTGACGCTCTGCCGCGTCTGCGGCCATCGCTTCCAGTGCCCGGATTGTTCGAGCTGGCTCGTCGAGCATCGCTTCCGCGGGCAGATCCAGTGCCACCAGTGCGGCTACTCCGAGCGCACGCCGGAAGCCTGCCCGGAATGCGGCACGCTCGATCATCTGGTGGCCTGCGGGCCGGGGGTCGAGCGCATCGCCGAAGAGGTGGAGCGGCATTTCCCCGAGGCGCGCACCATCGTGCTTTCTTCCGACCTGATGGGCGTCAAACGGTTGAGGCTGGAGCTTGAAGCCATCACGCGTGGCGAAGCCGATATCGTCATCGGCACGCAACTCGTCGCCAAGGGACATAACTTCCCCCTGATGACACTGGTCGGCATTGTCGATGCGGATCTGGGTCTTGCGAACGGCGATCCGCGTGCGGCGGAGCGGACCTTCCAGCTGCTCTCGCAGGTGACGGGTCGTGCGGGCCGAACGGGTCTCAAAAGCCTCGGCTTGCTGCAGACCTATCAGCCGCAGCATCCGGTGATGCAGGCGATCGTTTCCGGCGATGCCGACGCCTTCTACGACCGCGAGATCGCCGAGCGCGAGAAAGCGCTGCTGCCGCCTTTTGGCCGGCTTGCCTCGCTGATTGTTTCGGCCGACACGCGCCAGGATGCCGAGGGCCACGCGCGCGGCTTGCGGATGGCCGCCCCCCGCACCGAGGGTATCAGTATTCTCGGTCCGGCCGAGGCGCCGCTGGCGCTGGTGCGCGGGCGGCATCGCTTCCGGCTGCTGGTGCATGGCCGGCGTAACAGCGACATGCAGGCCTTCGTCAAGGCGATGATCGCCGCCGGTCCCAAGGAGCGCGGCTCGATCAGCGTCCAGCTCGACATCGATCCGCAGAGCTTCCTGTAGTTCAAGTTTCCTGTGATCGCCGCATTCTGAAGCCCGTGGGCGATTCACAACCGGGGCGACATGCGCTAGAGGTCAGGGACGCATTGCTCCGGCCGACGACGGGGCAGCATGACAACGGGCTCATCTGCGGGAACGGGCATGGAGTTTTATATTCCGACGGAAACCGGCGAGTTCCTCGCCTTCTGCGCGGCGGCGGTAGCAGCGTTGATCGGCGTCGTCATGCTGTTTGCTCCGCGGCTGACCTTTCGCGCAGCCGGCATCGGTATTGCCGAGGGGCGGCGCGGCGGCCTTGCCGAGGCGCGCTCGACCATGGGCGGCATGCATGTGGGGCTCGGTCTTGCCGCCATTCTGCTCGCCCAGCCGATGGTTTATCTCGCTGTCGGCGCGGCCTTTGCGCTCGCCGCCTTCGGCCGAATCCTCTCGATGATGAGCGACAACGGCAGCACGCTCTACAACTGGGCGGCGCTCATCGTTCAGGCGGCACTCGCCATCCTTCCGCTCGCCTATGTCTTCGGCATGATCTGATTGCGATTGCGGGCTTCCCCGCGATTCACAGCGCAGGACCGAATTTACGGCAAAATTCGGCCAAAGGTGGCCGACTTATGCCGCATTCCTGCCCTTCGCGTGTTGCGAGTCCAAACATCCTATGCTAGACGAACCGCGAATTGCGGGGGAAGTGGGTCGCCAGGCCTCGATATCCTGCAAATTATTGCAGCAAATTCAAGATTTTAAGTTGACGGCCCACCGCCAGCGCAGTTCTTGGATGAAATTGAGAGAAGCTTGTGCCCGTGGCAGACACATCCCAGCTTATTTCCGGTGTTGCAGAAAGATATGCGTCCTCGCTTTTTGAACTCGCGCTCAGCGCCGGTTCGGTCGAGGCAGTCGGTGCGGATCTTACCCGCGTCCAGGCCCTGATCGACGGCAGCGACGATCTGAAGCGGCTGATCGCCAGCCCGGTCTTTTCTGCAGACGACCAGTTCAAGGCCATTTCGGCAGTTGCCGCGAAGGCTGGCATCTCCGGGCTCGTCGGTAACTTCCTCAAGGTCGTTGCCCGCAATCGCCGCCTCTTCGCGCTGCCGGGCATGATCAAGGCGTTCCGCCTGATCGCCGCGCGCCATCGTGGTGAAATTTCCGCCGACGTCACGTCGGCCCATGCGCTCTCCGCGGCGCAGGAAACTGAATTGAAGGCGACGCTGAAGAGCGTCACCGGCAAAGACGTGGCGGTCAACGTCACCGTCGACCCGTCTATTCTTGGAGGTCTGATCGTCAAGGTCGGGTCCCGCCAGATTGACACTTCCCTTCGCACCAAACTCTCTACCCTTAAGCTTGCACTGAAAGAGGTCGGCTGATGGATATCCGCGCCGCGGAAATTTCCGCAATTCTCAAAGATCAGATCAAAAATTTCGGCCAGGAAGCAGAAGTCTCCGAAGTCGGTCAGGTGCTTTCCGTCGGTGACGGTATTGCCCGCGTCTACGGCCTCGACAATGTCCAGGCAGGCGAAATGGTCGAATTCCCGGGTGGAATTCGCGGCATGGCGCTGAACCTCGAAGCCGACAACGTCGGTGTCGTTATCTTCGGTTCGGACCGCGACATCAAGGAAGGCGACACCGTCAAGCGGACTGGCGCCATCGTGGACGTTCCGGTTGGTCCGGAACTGCTCGGCCGCGTCGTCGACGCGCTCGGCAACCCGATCGACGGCAAGGGCCCGATCAACGCCAAGCAGCGCTCGCGCGTTGACGTCAAGGCTCCGGGCATCATTCCGCGCAAGTCGGTGCATGAGCCGATGTCGACCGGCCTCAAGGCCATCGACGCCCTCATCCCGGTTGGCCGTGGCCAGCGCGAACTCGTCATCGGCGACCGCCAGACCGGCAAGACCGCGATCATCCTCGACACGATCCTCAACCAGAAGGCCATTCACGACAATGGTCCGGAAGGTGACAAGCTGTATTGCGTCTACGTCGCAATCGGCCAGAAGCGTTCGACCGTTGCCCAGTTCGTGAAGGTTCTGGAAGAGCGTGGCGCTCTGCAGTACTCGATCATCGTTGCTGCGACCGCTTCCGACCCGGCTCCGATGCAGTACCTCGCACCGTTCGCCGGTTGCGCGATGGGCGAATACTTCCGTGACAACGGTAAGCATGCCCTGATCGGCTACGACGACCTGTCGAAGCAGGCTGTTTCCTACCGCCAGATGTCGCTCCTGCTGCGCCGCCCGCCGGGCCGCGAAGCTTACCCCGGCGACGTTTTCTACCTGCACTCCCGTCTGCTCGAGCGCGCTGCAAAGCTGAACGACGACATGGGCGCTGGCTCGCTGACGGCTCTGCCGGTCATCGAAACGCAGGGTAACGACGTTTCGGCGTTCATCCCGACCAACGTGATCTCGATCACCGACGGCCAGATCTTCCTCGAAACCGACCTGTTCTACCAGGGCATCCGTCCGGCCGTTAACGTCGGTCTGTCGGTTTCGCGCGTCGGCTCGGCTGCGCAGATCAAGGCGATGAAGCAGGTTGCCGGCTCGATCAAGGGCGAACTCGCCCAGTATCGCGAAATGGCCGCCTTTGCGCAGTTCGGCTCGGACCTCGACGCCGCTACGCAGCGCCTGCTGAACCGCGGTGCCCGCCTGACCGAACTCCTGAAGCAGCCGCAGTTCTCGCCGCTGAAGACGGAAGAACAGGTCGCTGTCATCTTCGCAGGCGTCAACGGTTACCTCGACAAGCTGCCGGTCAACCAGGTCGGCAAGTTCGAGCAGGGCCTGCTTTCGTACATGCGTTCGGAAGGCAAGGACATCCTGGAAACCATCCGCAAGGACAAGGCGATCTCCGACGACGTCAAGGGCAAGCTGAAGGCTGCAATCGACAGCTTCGCCAAGTCTTTCGCCTGAGCGGATTTCATTTAGGACGGATAACGGATGCCTTCACTTAAGGATCTGAAGAACCGGATCGCCTCCGTCAAGGCGACGCAGAAGATCACCAAGGCGATGAAAATGGTCGCCGCGGCGAAGCTTCGGCGCGCGCAGGAGGCGGCCGAGGCCGCCCGGCCTTACTCGCAGCGTATGGCTGCCGTTCTCGCCAACATCGCCCAGGCGGTTGGCGCGGACGACAGCGCGCCTGCGCTGATGACCGGAACCGGCAAGGACGATACGCACCTTCTGGTCGTCTGCACGGCTGAACGCGGCCTTTGCGGCGGCTTCAACTCGCAGATCGCCCGTCATGCCCGTGACCACGTTCGCAAGCTGCTTGCAGCCGGCAAGACGGTCAAGATCATCTGCGTCGGCAAGAAGGGCTTCGATATTCTGCGCCGCGAATACGCGTCGCTGATCATCGATCGTGTCGACCTGCGTGAGGTCAAGAAGATCGGCTTTGAAAACGCCGACCAGATTGGCCACAAGATCATCGCGCTCTTCGAAAAGGGCGAGTTCGATGTCTGCACGCTGTTCTATTCTGAGTTCAAGTCCGTTATCGCCCAGATTCCGACGGCTCAGCAGCTGATCCCCGCTTCGGCCGGCCCGGTCGCAGCGGAAGCATCGGATGCTTCGGCTGTCTACGAATATGAGCCGGACGCGGGCGCGATCCTCAGCGATCTCATTCCGCGCAACATTTCGGTGCAGATCTTCCGGGCCTTGCTCGAGAACGTCGCCGGCGAAATGGGCGCCAAGATGAGCGCGATGGATAACGCGACGCGCAATGCTGGTGAGATGATCAACAAGCTGACGCTGAACTACAACCGTCAGCGCCAGGCTCAGATCACCAAGGAACTCATTGAAATCATCTCGGGCGCGGAAGCGCTCTAAGGTCACGAGAAGAGGGTAAGGATTATGGCTAAGGCAGCTACCCCGAAAGAAACCGCAGCGGAGAAGAAGCCCGCTGCACCGAGGAAGGCAGCTTCCGCCAAGACCGCAGCAGCAGCCGCAACCGGCGCTGTCGGTCGCGTAACGCAGGTCATCGGCGCCGTCGTCGACGTCGCGTTCGATGAAGGCCAGCTTCCGCAGATCCTGAACGCGCTGGAAACCGACAACAACGGTAACCGCCTCGTTCTCGAAGTCGCACAGCACCTCGGCGAAAACGCCGTCCGTACGATCGCCATGGACTCGACCGAAGGTCTCGTCCGCGGCCAGTCGGTCACCGACACCGGCGCACCGATCACGGTTCCGGTTGGCGACGAAACGCTCGGCCGCATCATGAACGTCATCGGCGAGCCGGTTGACGAAGCGGGCCCGCTCGTCACCTCGGGCAAGCGCGCCATCCACCAGGAAGCGCCGTCCTACGTCGAGCAGTCGACGGAAGCGCAGATCCTCGTCACCGGCATCAAGGTCGTCGACCTTCTCGCTCCTTACGCAAAGGGCGGCAAGATCGGCCTCTTCGGCGGCGCAGGCGTCGGCAAGACCGTTCTCATCATGGAACTGATCAACAACGTCGCCAAGGCGCACGGTGGTTACTCGGTGTTTGCAGGCGTGGGTGAACGTACCCGCGAAGGCAACGACCTTTACCACGAAATGATCGAGTCCGGCGTTAACAAGCACGGCGGTGGCGCAGGCTCCAAGGCTGCCCTCGTGTACGGCCAGATGAACGAACCGCCGGGCGCCCGCGCTCGTGTCGCTCTGACGGGTCTGACGATCGCTGAAGACTTCCGCGACAAGGGCCAGGACGTTCTGTTCTTCGTCGACAACATCTTCCGCTTCACCCAGGCAGGTTCCGAAGTGTCGGCTCTGCTCGGCCGTATTCCGTCGGCCGTGGGTTACCAGCCGACGCTGGCGACCGACATGGGTCAGATGCAGGAACGCATCACCACGACGACCAAGGGCTCGATCACCTCGGTTCAGGCCATCTACGTTCCGGCCGACGACTTGACCGACCCGGCACCGGCAACCTCGTTCGCCCACCTGGACGCAACGACCGTTCTGTCGCGCTCGATCGCCGAAAAGGGTATCTACCCGGCCGTTGACCCGCTCGACTCGACCTCGCGCATGCTCGACCCGATGATCGTCGGCGAAGAGCACTACGAAGTGTCGCGTAAGGTGCAGACGACCCTGCAGCGCTACAAGGCGCTCCAGGACATCATCGCCATCCTGGGCATGGACGAACTGTCTGAAGAAGACAAGCTGGCCGTTGCCCGCGCTCGTAAGATCGAACGCTTCCTGTCGCAGCCGTTCTTCGTCGCCGAAGTCTTCACGGGTTCGCCGGGCAAGCTCGTCGCTCTCGAAGACACGATCAAGGGCTTCAAGGGCCTGGTCAACGGCGAGTACGACCACCTGCCGGAAGCTGCCTTCTACATGGTTGGCTCGATCGAAGAAGCGATTGAAAAGGCCAAGAAGCTGGCTGCCGAAGCCGCTTGATAGCACTGTTAAGCCTCGGCGCTGCACAAGCGCCGAGGCTTTCATCCTGTCCTTTCGCAAGGATAGGGAAGACATGCACAGCCGCCTCTCAGGTGGCGCGCCCACAAGAAGTGAATGGTCATGGCCGATTTCAACTTTGAGCTTGTTTCCCCCGAGCGCCTGCTCGTCTCCGAAAAGGTGACGGAAGTCGTCATTCCGGCGACCGAGGGCGAGATGACCGTGATGGCCAATCACGCGCCGACGATGACGACGGTGAAGCCCGGCGTGGTCACGGTGAAGCTGGCCGACGGCAAGACGGAGCGCTTTGCGGTGTTTGGCGGCTTTGCCGACATCCTGCCGACCGGCTGCACGCTGCTCGCCGAATCCGCCGTTCATGTCGATGAACTCGACCGCACGGCTCTCGAAAGCCGTATCGACGCGGTTCGTGCCGAGCTGGAAGGCGCCGGCGACGAAAAGAAGACCCGTCTGGAGCAGTTCGTCGCCGAACTGACGAAGCTCGGCGAGATCGTGATCCCGGCCTGAAAGGGACACCCGGAAGGGTGAAGCGAATGAGAAAGCCCCGCCTTCGAGCGGGGTTTTTTGTTGCCTGTTTTGCCCGATCTTGTAACCAATAGCAGCCGGACCGGCCGCTTTAGCCATTCTTCATTAGAGCTGCTGTACTGAGCCGGCATCGTTCAGCCTAGGAAGAGAGACCGCTGGCATGACGTCGAAGATTGTTCCTGTCATCATGGCCGGCGGAAAGGGCACCCGACTGTGGCCGCTCTCGCGCTCAGCCGCGCCCAAGCAGTTCCTGCAGATTCTTTCCGAGCGATCGCTGTTCCAGCAGACGCTCGAACGCGTGGGCGACCGCACGCGATACGAGCCGGCCATCGTCGTCACCAACAGCGACTTTCGCTTCATCGTCGCCGAGCAGGCCCGTACGATCGAGGCTGAGCTCGGCGACATCCTCTTGGAGCCGGTGGCGCGCAACACCGCACCGGCCCTTGCGGCCGCCGCCTTTGCAGTCCTTGGGCGCTACGGCGAAGGGGCGATCATGCAGGTGCTCGCCTCCGATCACGAGATCGATGCCGGCGTCCTCTACGAGGACTGCATCCTGAGAGCGCAGGCGGCCGCCGGGCGGGGAGAGCTGGTGACCTTCGGCATCACGCCGACCGAGCCGGCCACCGGTTACGGCTATATCGAGTGTGGCGACGAGCTGGCCGAAGGTACGAACCGGGTGGCGCGTTTTGTCGAGAAGCCGGATCGGGCGAAAGCCGAGGCGATGATCGCGACCGGGCGCTATCTCTGGAACTCCGGCCTGTTCATGCTGCCGGTGACGCTCTTTCTCGACGAGTTGAAGCGCTTTGCGCCCGAAGTCTTCGACGCAGCGAAGGCTGCCGTCGAAGGTGCCTACAAGGATCTCGATTTCACCCGGCTGCACGGCGAGAGCTTCGCAGCCGCTCCGGATATTTCCGTCGACTACGCCGTGTTCGAAAAGACCGACCATGCAGCCGTTGTGCCGTCGTCCTTCCCCTGGTCGGATCTCGGAAGCTGGGATGCGGTGTGGAAGACCGGGCGCAAGGATGACGACGGCAATGTCGTCACGGACCGGGCGACGGTGTCGAACACCCGCAACTCGCTGGTTCTGTCACGCGACATTCACCTGGCGGTGCAGGGGTTGGAAGACGTGGCCGTCATTGCCGGCGAGGACGCCGTCTATGTCGGGCGGCTGGACGACAGCCAGAGCGTCGGCCATATCGTCAAGGCGCTGGCGCGTTCTCCCAAAACCGCGGCGCTGACGGAGGTGCACCCGACCTCCTACCGCCCCTGGGGCGCGGTGGCCGCGCTTTCCGACGGCGAGCGCTTCTCGGTGAAGCGGCTACGTGTGACGCCCGGCAAGAAAATCTCCCTGCAGAAGCACCATCACCGCGCCGAGCACTGGATCGTCGTGCGCGGCACGGCGGAGGTCACCATGGGCGGCGAGACGCGGCTCCTGCACGAGAACGAGTCGGTGTTCATTCCGCAGGGCACGGTGCACCGGCTGCACAATCCGGGCAAGATTCCGCTGGAGCTGATCGAGGTGCAGACCGGCTCCTATCTCGGCGACGACGACACCGTTCGCATCGAGGACGAATTCGGCCGCAACTAAGCGCATCGCATCGTTGGCGGACCGTGAAACGAAAAATACCCGGGCTGAACCCGGGCATTGAAGTCGGCGCATCAGGACTGATTGGCTCAGCCGGCGACGCGCGCGCTCTCGCCCTTCTGGGCGTAGTAGTGACCGAAGCGGTTGGCGAGGAAGGTGTCGAGGCCGATGTCTTCCTGACGAACGAAACCCTTCTGGGCGATCTTGCCTTCGGCGAGCAGATCGAGCACGGCGCAGATGCTGCCGGCCGTGGTGATCTGGATGCCGCTCTGCATGCGACCGGCAACGACGCCGCTATAGACCTTGTTGGCGTAGGTTTCCTGGATCAGGCGACCGTCGCGGAAGCCCGAAACGGTAACGAAGATCACGACGACGTCCTGGGTGGTGGTCGGCAGCGAATTTTCGAAGATGTCCTTGAGGACTTCGCGGCGGTGACGCAGGCCGAGGTCGTTCAGCAGCGCCTTCATGATGGCGGCGTGACCCGGGTAGCGGATCGTCTTGTAGTTCAGCGTGCGGACCTTGCCCTTCAGCGTTTCGCAGAGCGTGCCGAGGCCGCCCGAGGTGTTGAAGGCTTCGTAGGTGACGCCATCAAGCGAGAATTCTTCGCGTTCTTCCATGGCCGGAACTTCGATCAGGTTGCTCTCAACGATCGCCTCGCAGGGCTCGATGTATTCGTTGATGACGCCGTCGGTGCTCCAGGTGAGGTTGTAGTTCAGAGCGTTCGACGGGTACTGCGGCAGGGCGCCGACGCGCATGCGCACGCTTTCCAGCGTCTGGAAGCGGCTGGCGAGATCGTTGGCGACGATCGAGATGAAGCCCGGTGCGAGGCCGCACTGGGGGATGAAGGCGGTGTTCGCCTTGGCGGCGATCGCCTTGACCTGGCGGGTGGATTCGACGTCTTCGGTAAGATCCAGGTAGTGGATGCCGGCTTCGGCAGCGGCTTCGGCGATTGCGACCGTCAGGTGGAACGGAGCGGCGCTGAGCACGGCGAACTTGCCGGAGAGAAGGGCGACGAGCGCCTTCTTGTCGCCGATGTCGACGGTTGCCGTCGTGATCGCGGCATGCTTTTCGACCTGTTCCAGCTGCTCGGCGGCGCGGTCGGCGACGCAGACGCTGTAGTCGCCGGTGTGGGCCAGCATGCGAGCGATGGTGGAGCCGATCTTGCCTGCTCCGATGACGACGATATTCTTCATTCTTTCCCCCGGGGTATGAGAACTGTTTGTGTCTCTATTGTCGAGGGAGGGGCCGTTGATTTGAAGCGCTAATATGACTAAATCGCCTATCTAAATTCGGCAGATTGCCCAACAGGACAGACGAAATGCAGATCACCGACAAGGATCGCGAGCTTCTCGCCATCTTGAGCGAGAACGCCCGCATGCCGACGGCGACGATTGCCCGAAGGCTTGGTCTGTCGCGCACGACGGTGCAGGCCCGTATCGAGCGGTTGGAGCGCGAAGGCATCATCGCCGGCTATGGCGTGCGCCTCTCGGAAAGCTACGAGAAGGGGCTGGTCAAGGCGCATGTGCTGATCACCATTGCGCCGCGGGCGCTCTCGCGCGTGACCCCGGAACTGAGCGCCATCCGGGAAATCCAGACGCTGCATTCGGTCAGCGGCAGCTTCGACCTGATCGCCGTGGTCGCCGCGATGTCGATCAGCGAACTCGACCTGCTGATCGATCGGATCGGCGAAATCGACGGTGTCGACCGGACGCTGTCGTCGATCATCCTCTCGACGCGGATCGACCGCTAGGCCGTCCTTCGGCTCAAGCGACAAGCGACGCGGCCGTCAGGGTGGGCTAACGGACGGCGCGGATTCCTCTTTGTTGCTACCCGTTCCGTCGGGCACCTTGGCTGGAGCGTTCCAGGCGCTCGGTCCCCGAACGAAACTGCGCAGGCTGCCATCGCCATAGGCGAGCCACTTGCTGCGGTCGAAATATTGTTCGGCAATGTTCTTCGGGCGGGCGCGGGCGGGTTGATTGGCGAGGAAATTGTAGCGCTGCGTCTCCTCGTCGGATTCACGCTTGAGCTGGATGCGGCTGCCGAAGCGCTTGAGGTCGAATTCCCTCAGCGCCTGGATCTGCAAGGTGACGCTGGCCGCATCCGCCCAGCGCACGTGGTCGAGGAACACGGATGCCGCGCGCGCCGCCGCCGTCGTCACCGCCTGGCTGTCCTCCTGGCGCTCGATGTTGAGCTTGACCCGGAACGATGAGATCTCTTCCTCGCCGCTGCCCTTGACGAAGATGAAGATCGAGGAGGGTTTGTCCTCGCCCGGCCGGGGGAAGGAAATGAGCGAGGAGCATTCCCATTGAGCCTGTTCGCCGGCGCTCGATTTCCATTCGAGTTCCCGAAAGCCGGCGTCGCGCAACTCGTCGCAAAGCGCCTTGGGGTCGCTGCGGATGGCGCGCAGGAACGGCTGCTCCGGCGTCTGCAGATCCTGGAAGGTCCAGGCGGGCAGGGCGATGCGCGGTGGCACGCGCCTCGCGCGCTTCGTGCCCGTCGTCTCGTCTGGCTTTCCCCGTTCGAGGAAGGTCGTCGGCAGGCCGAATGCGAGCAGAACCCTTTTCAGATTGCGCTGCTCGTTGGCGAGCAGGGCCGTCGCGACGATGGCGGTGACGATCAGCAGCAGGGCCACGATGAAGAAGCGCAGACCGGTGCTGCGGGCCGGCTTGCCGGCGGGCGTCTTGCCCTTGGCCGTGCTCATGCAGCCTCGCCCGCCCGATGATGGGCGATGAGCTGCGGAGCCTCCAGCGAAGGGCGATCGGTCTGCCGGGTTTCCATGATCTCAGGCTAGCAAGATGTCCAAGCTTTCTTCATCCTCGAAATCCGTCGCGGCGGCAATATGCAACCGCCGATAACCGCGCGGCGACTGTTGCATCTCGGCACAACGCGCCGGTGAATGGTTGTCGGCGTGAACTAAAAAGTTGAAATCCGGAAGCGATTGCATAGCTTGCGTCCGCAGACATTCAAACGGGGCGTACGTTCGTCATGACAGAGCCGACATCCGCAACTCCCTCGATCGACGTACCACTGGTGCACCGGCTGCTCGCGGCGCAGTTTCCGCAATGGTCGGAACTCGACGTACGGCCGATCGACCCGGGCGGCTGGGATAACCGGACGTTTCGCCTCGGCGACCGGATGACCGTCCGGTTGCCGAGCGCCGAACACTACGTTCTGCAGGTCGAAAAGGAACATCGCTGGCTGCCGCTGCTGGCGTCGCAACTGCCGCTGCCCATTCCGGTGCCTCTCGGCAAGGGCGTGCCGGGAGAAGGTTTTCCCTGGCCCTGGTCGGTCTATCGTTATCTCCCCGGGCAAACACTGGCTGTCGAGCGGGTCGACGATGTCAGTCAGGTGGCGAAGGACCTGGCGCGGTTCCTGCGCGCGCTGATGCAAGCGGATGCCATCGGGGCACCCTTGCCCGGCGATCACAATTTCCATAGCGGCGGACCGCCCGCCTTCTATGATGCGCAGACGCGTCAGGCGCTCACGCTGCTTGCGGACAATGTCGATACGACAGTGGCAGCAGAGGTGTGGGAGGCCGCACTTGCCGCGCCTTTCGAAGGAGCGCCTGTCTGGTTTCACGGCGATATCGCCTGGGGCAACCTGCTGGTCGAGAACGGCAGCTTGAGCGGCGTCATCGACTTCGGCACCTCCGGCGTCGGGGATCCGGCCTGCGATCTGGCGATCGCCTGGACGTTTTTCGACGGCGAGAACCGCGAGGTTTTCCGCGACGGCATGGCTCTCGATCGCGGCGCCTGGGCGCGCGGCCGCGGCTGGACCCTGTGGAAGGCGCTGATCGTCCTTGCCGACATGACTGGCGCGCCCGCGAGCGAAAAGGCAAAGCAGCGCGTGGTGATCGACGAGGTGCTTGCGGATCACCGTCGCTACGGCTGAGACCGGTTGGGCGGCGGCCAAGCGCCGACTTGACCCCGGCGCAAATTGCCTCTAGGTCAGGCGCACGCGGGACGACCCGCGTCGGTGTTTCGCCTGGGGACGGCCCCATTATCTCGACCGAGATATTGGAGACGATCGTACCATGCAGCCCCGTAGCCCGCGGCACGTCCGCGTGACCAATTCCTTCATCGAGCAGCCCGATTGCCCCGCCGGAAGCCATCGTTTCGTGGAACGATCTCGGCCGCCGATCGCTTTCCCAACATATTGAAGCGCGCAGGTGGCCGCCTGCGCGCGCCGCCGACGTTTCGTCACCAACGCACGAGGTTGATGATGGCCGGACCCATCGAACAATTTGAGATCAAGTCGCTCTTCCCGATCGCCGAAGTCGGCGGCTACCAGATCAGCTTTACCAACTCGGCCGCCTACATGGTGCTGACGATCGCGATCGCCAGCCTGTTCCTGATCCTGTCGACCAGGAGACGCGGCCTCGTGCCGAACCGGGCGCAATCGGCGGCCGAAATCCTCTACGAGTTTGCGGCGAAAACACTGCGCGACAATGCCGGCGAAAAGGGCATGCGCTTTTTCCCGCTGGTCTTCTCGCTGTTCATGTTCATCCTGACCGCCAACCTGATCGGCATGTTTCCCTATGCCTTCACGGTAACGAGCCATATCGCCGTCACCTTCGCGCTGGCGATGCTGGTGTTCCTGACGGTCACGCTCTACGGCCTCTACCGGCACGGCCTCGGCTTTCTCAGGCTGTTCATGCCCTCAGGCGTGCCGTTGATCCTGGCACCGATCATCATCCCGATCGAGGTGGTCTCCTACCTGTCGCGCCCGGTCAGCCACTCGGTCCGTCTGTTCGCGGTCATGCTCGCCGGTCATATCACGCTCAAGGTTTTCGCCGGCTTCGTCGTGGGCTTGAGCGGTTTCGGCGCGCTGGGCATTCTGGCGGCGATCATGCCCCTGCTGATGACGGTGGCGTTGACGGGGCTGGAGCTGCTGATGGCCCTGATCCAGGCCTATATCTTCACCATGCTGACCTGCATGTATCTCAACGACGCGCTGCATCCGAGCCACTGAAATAAGGCAAGGAGGCTCCCCGCCAAGGGGAGCCTTTTTTTCATTCGGCCGCCACGCGCCGGGCTTCGTTTCGGTAGGTCCGCCAGGACGACCAGGCGAAGGCCATCAGGAACATTGCGGTCATCAGGAGCACGATGGTCGGCGCCGGCGCGCTGTCGATGAAGAAGGACAGATAGACGCCGGTGAAGGACGCCGTCATCGCGATCAGCACGGCGACGATGAGCATCATGCCCATTGTCCGGGTTATCAGGAAGGCGATGGCGCCGGGCGCGATCAGCATGGCGATGGCGAGGATCAGCCCCACCGCCTTCAGCGCACCGACAATCGTCAGCGACAGGATCGCCAGCAGCCCATAGTGCAGCCAGTTGACCGGCAGGCCGACCGCCTTGGCCTGGGCCGGGTCGAAGGCATGCAGCAGGAAATCCCGCCACTTGACCGCGAGGATGCCGGCGGCGACGAGCGCGATCACGCCGGTCTCGACAATGTCCGGCCAGCCGATGCCGAGCATGTCGCCGAAGAGGATGTGATCGAGGTGCACGTCGCTCTGGATCTTGGTGTAGAGCACCAAGCCGAAACCGAACATGCCGGAGAAGACCACGCCCATGACCGTATCCTGCTTGATGCGGCTGTTTTCCTTGAGATAGCCGGTGAGCAGCGCGCAGGACATGCCGGCGGCAAAGGCACCGACGGCGAGCGGCAGGCCGACGATGTAGGAGATCACCACGCCGGGAAAGACGGCATGTGAGATCGCATCGCCCATCAGCGACCAGCCCTTCAGCACCAGGAAGCAGGAGAGCATCGCGGTCGGGATCGCCACCAGCACCGAGATCAAAAGCGCGTTGCGCATGAACTCGAATTCGAACACGGCAAGCATCATGTCGAGCGAGATCATCGGCCGGCCTCCACCGGTTCGGCGCCGCGCCGGCGCGCGGCCAGAAGCCCGTGCTTCGGGGCAAAGACGAAGGCCGTCAGGAAGATCAGCGTCTGCAGCACGATGATGATGCCGCCGGTGGCGCCATCGAGGAAATAGCTGAAATAGGCGCCGAAGAAGCTCGTCAGCGTGCCGATGGCGACGCTGATGAGGATCAGCCGCGGAAAACGATCCGTCAGCAAATAGGCGGTGGCGCCCGGTGTTACGACCATGGCGATGACGAGAAAGGCGCCGACGGTCTGGAGGGCCGCGACCGTGCAGGCCGAAAGCAGCGTGAAGAACAAGACCTTGAGGAAGGTCGTCGGGATGCCGATCGAGCGGGCGTGGCTCTCGTCGAAGAAGGTCACCATCAGGTCCTTCCACTTGGCCGTCAGGATGATGAGCGAGACGATGCCGATGATCGCCAGTTGCAGCGTGTCGGCGGGCGTGATCGCCAGGATGTTGCCGAGCACGATTGTCTGGATGTTCACCGACGTCGGCGACAGCGAGACCATGAAGAGGCCGAGGCCGAAGAAGGAGGTGAAGATCAGCCCGATGATCGTGTCTTCCTTGAGCCTTGTGCGCTGATTGAGAAACAGCATGGCGCCGGCGGCAAGGGCGCCGGAGAAGAAGGCGCCGAGCGAGAAGGGCAGGCCGAGCATGTAGGCGCCGGCAACGCCGGGCACAATCGAGTGCGAGAGCGCGTCGCCGATCAGCGACCAGCCTTTCAGCATCAGATAGGAGGACAGGAAGGCGCAGACGCCGCCGACCAGTGCGCTCACCCACATGGCGTTGAGCATGTAGCCGTAGGTGAAGGGTTCGGAGAGCGTGGCGATCATTTGCCGTTCTGTTCCCCGTTGGTCTCGGGCTTTGCCGGCTGCGCTACCATGCGGTCCTTGTCGCCATACATGACGAGCGGACGCTCGTCGTCGGTGATGACGGCAAGCTGGCGGGGATCGGCGTCGTCGTGCAGGCTATCGCCGCCGAGCACGAAGTGCCGCAGCACGCCGCCGAAGGCGAGCTCGAGGTTCTCGCGGGTGAAGGTCGTCTCGGTCGGGCCATAGGCGAGCACGGTGTTCTTCAGAAGCACGGTGCGGTCGCAGAATTCCGGTACGCTGCCGAGATTGTGGGTCGAGACCAGCATGACCCGGCCCTCGTCGCGAAGGCCGATCAAAAGCCGAATGATCGCGTCCTCGGTCTTGACGTCGACGCCGGTGAAGGGTTCGTCGAGCAGGATGACCTTGCCGTCCTGGGCAAGGGCGCGTGCGAGGAAGACGCGCTTCTTCTGGCCGCCGGAGAGTTCGCCGATCTGGCGCTTGCGGTAGTCGCTCATGCCGACGCGGGCAAGGGCTGCCTCGACCGCTTCGTGATCGACTTTCTTCGGGATGCGCAACATGTTCATGTGGCCGTAACGGCCCATCATGACCACGTCCTCGACCAGCACCGGGAAGTTCCAGTCGACTTCTTCGGCCTGCGGCACATAGGCGACGAGGTTTTTCTTCAGCGCGTCCGGCACGGAAAGACCGAGGATCGCGATCTCGCCGCGCGACAGGCGGGCAAAGCCCATGATCGCCTTGAACAGCGTCGACTT
The DNA here is from genome assembly GCF_001426275.1 of Ensifer sp. Root423. NCBI lineage: Bacteria > Pseudomonadati > Pseudomonadota > Alphaproteobacteria > Hyphomicrobiales > Rhizobiaceae > Ensifer > Ensifer sp. Root423. The sequence continues at coordinate 244,598 of NZ_LMEG01000034.1, forward strand.
GCCGCTGCCGTTGACGCCGACGAGCGCAGTGATCGTGCCGGTCGGGATCTCGAAGCTGGCGTCACGCAGCGCCCGCAGGCCGTTGCGGTAGGTGACGGTGGCACCCGCGACGCGGATGCCGCTTCCTTGCTCACCGGAAGAAGGTGCTGGCCCGGAGCGCGTCTTCACCTGAAGGTTCATTGTGCAAGACCCTTGGCGATGGTTTCCGATGTGACGCGCAGCAGGTCGACATAGGTCGGAACCGGGCCGTCCGCTTCGCTCAAGGAATCAACGTAGAGCACACCGCCGTATTTTGCACCGGTCTCGCGCGCCACTTGTTCTGCCGGGTCCGGCGAAATCGTGCTTTCGGAGAAGACGACCGGGATATGGTTCGCCCGGACGGCGTCGATCACCTTGCGGACCTGCTGCGGGGTACCCTGCTGGTCGGCGTTGATCGGCCAGAGATAGAGTTCCTTCATTCCGAAATCGCGGATCAGGTAGCTGAAGGCGCCTTCGCTCGAGACCAGCCAGCGCTTGTCCTCGGGGATCTTGGCGATCTCGGCGCGGATCGGTGCAATGGTCGCCTCGATCTTCTGCTTATAGGCCTCGGCATTGGCCTTGTAGGTCTCGGCATTATCAGGGTCATACTTCACGAAGGCGTCGCGGATGTTGTCGACATAGATCAACGCGGCCGATGGCGACATCCAGGCATGCGGATTGGGCTTGCCGGTATAGGGGCCCTCGGCAATGCCCATGGGGTCGATGCCGGTCGAGACGACGACACCGGGAACATCGTCGAAGTTCTGGAAGAATTTCTCGAACCAGCGCTCCAGGTTCAGGCCATTCCAGAGGATCAGCTTGGCGTCATGCGCCTTCAGGATATCGCGCGGCGTCGGCTGGTAGTTGTGGATCTCGGCGCCCGGCTTGGTGATCGATTCGACGATGGCCGCGTCGCCCGCGACGTTCTTTGCCATGTCGGCAATGACCGTAAAAGTCGTCACTGCCTTGAATTTCTCCTGCGCGTAAGCGGCGCCTGGAACGAGCGCAATGGCTGCGACGGCCGTCATTGCCGCCAGGATCGCGCGCCTCGTCTGATCGATCATTCTTTACTCCCAGATGTTGATGCTCACAGGAGTAGGGGAATGATTTGCATAAGTCAATGCAAATGAGAAGCATTCGCAACTGGCTATTTTCAAAGGCCGTGCCCTTGGCTAGTGTACGACCATGAAACAGAACAAGAATCGTGTCGAAGAACTGGAAGGCGTGTTGAGGGATGGCGGCGTGCGCGTGACGCGCCAGCGTGCCGCTATTCTGAAGATCCTCGCCACCGCCGAAGACCATCCGGATGCAAACGAACTGCATCGCCGGGCGAAGGAAATTGACGCCACCGTCTCGCTATCGACCGTCTACCGGACGTTGTCTGCGCTTGAGCAACAGGGCGTGGTGCAGCGCCATGCCTTTGAGAGTGCGACCGCTCGCTTCGAGACCGCCGACGCGCCGCATCACGATCATCTGATCGACATCGACACCGGTGCGGTGATCGAGTTCCGCTCCGACAAGATCGAGCAGCTTCAGGCGGAAATCGCCGCCGAACTCGGCTATGACCTCGTACGTCACCGGCTGGAACTCTACTGCCGCAAGCGCAAGGACTGAGGCGTCGGCAATGGCGCGCCAGACGGCGCGCGCAATCTCTTCTCTTTATCCGTAAGTGGCCTCAGCCGCGGTCGGCGATCGCGTCGCCGCGTCGCCGCGCCGGAATGGTCATGGCCGCGACCCCGACGATGACGCAGCCAAGGCCGATCCAGGCGGTGTCCGACAGCCGTTCGCCGAGGAAGAGCGCGCCGATGGCAACGCCGATCGGCACGCGCAGATAGGCCTGTGCCGTGGCGCCGACCGAGCCCAGTGTCTGGATCAGCCGGAAGTAGATGGCAAAGGCAAGGGCGGTCGAGAAGACGGCGAGGCCGAGCAGTGCCAGCAGCGACTCCGTCGACGGCGCAAGCGTCCAGGGCCTGTCGACGACGAGGCTTACCGGGATCAGCAGGGCAGCACCTGCGATCAACGAGCCGGCGGCGGGCATCATCGGGTCGAGTCCCTTGAAGCCGCGACCGAAGATGGCGGCGCCCGCGTAGCAGACGGTGGCGAGCACCACGGCCAACTGTGGCAGCAACTGTTCCCCGAGGCCGCCGAAGGCCTCCATGCCGATGATCAGGCTGATGCCGGTCATGCCGGCGACGATGCCAACGAGCTTGCGGGCCGTGACCGCTTCGTGGCGGGTGATCAGCGCCGTCATCAGGAAGGCGAAGATCGGTGTCGTCGCATTGAGGATCGAGGCGATGCCGGCATCGATCGTCTGCTCGGCCCAGGCGATCAGCGTGAAGGGCACAACGCTGTTGAGGCAGGCCTGGAACAGGAAGCGCCGCCAAGTCGCCGCGTCACGCGGCAGGCTGAGACCACGCCAGCGCAGAACGGCAAGAAGAAGCGCGCCGGCAATCAGGGTGCGGGCGGCGATCAGCGTGACCGGCGGAATGGTCTCGATGCCGATCTTGATGAAGGTGTAGGAGGCGCCCCAGAGCGTTGCGAGCGCAAGAAGCAGCAGGAGTTCGAGAGAAAGGTTGGTCTTGGCCATCGGGATCGCATCCTTGTGTCGTCATTGTTGCCATCGTTCTAGCGCGACGCTTACGGCGGATGCTTCGTTGGCGATCGAAGTATCGGGATCCTCCGAGATGTGGAAAAGCGAAACCCCAGCTTTCGCGGGCCGGGGTTCCGTGATTGCGGGTGGCTCAATGGCTGTCGGCGAGCTTGGCCGCGTTGACGCTGGCTGTGCTTTCGAAGCTGAGGCCATTGAAGAAGGCGTTGAGCACGACGGCCGAGATCGAGGCAAGCACGATGCCGGACTCGATGATCGGGTGGATCGCATGCGGCAGCCAGATCAGGAAGTTCGGCGCGATCAGCGGGATCAGGCCGAAGCCGACCGAGACGGCGACCACGAACAGGTTGTTGCGCGACGACTTGAAATCGACGGTCGACAGGATGCGCACGCCGGTCGCAGCGACCATGCCGAACATCACCAGGCCGGCGCCGCCGAGCACGAAGGTCGGAACCGCTTCGACCAGTGCGCCCATCTTCGGGATGAGGCCGAGCGCGATCATGATGACGCCCCCCATCACGCAGACGTAGCGGCTCTTGACGCCGGTGACGCCGACAAGCCCGACATTCTGCGAGAAGCTCGTGTAGGGGAAGGTGTTGAACAGGCCGCCGATCATGGTGCCGAGGCCATCGACCCTGAGCCCCGCCGTCAACTGCTGCCGCGAGACTTCGCGATTGGTGATTTCGCCGAGTGCCAGGAACATGCCGGTCGATTCGATCATCACGACGATCATCACCAGCGACATGGTGGCGATCAGCACCGGATCGAAGATCGGCATGCCGAAGCGCAGCGGCGTGACCACGGCAAACCAGCCGGCATCGGCCACCCGGTCGAAATGCATCATGCCGAGTGCTGCGGCGACGACGCAGCCGACGACGACGCCGGTCAGCACCGCGATGTTGCTGATCAGTCCGCGGCCGAAGCGGGCGATCACGAGAATGGAGAGGAGCACGAAGCCGGCCAGCGCGATGTGGCTCGGCTCGGCGTAAAGCGGGTTCGGCACGCTGGCGCCAAGCACCAGGCCGTCCGGTACCGCCGGGCCTCCGGTGGCCGCGGCCTTCTTGAGCTCCGCCAGCCATTCCGCATGGCTCGGATCGACGAGCTTGGGTGCGGTCGGACCGAAGGGATTGCCGAAGATCCAGTTCACGCCGACGCGCATCAGCGAAACGCCGATGACGAGAATGATCGTGCCGGTGACGACGGGGGGGAAGAACCTCAGAAGCCGGCCCATGACCGGCGCGAGCAGGAGCGCGACGAGGCCGGCGCCGATGATGGCGCCGAAGATCATCCGGGCACCCTCTTGCCCGGGTGTCATCGCCGCCATCGAGACCATCGGGCCGACTGAGGCGAAAGTAACGCCCATCATGACCGGAAGCCGGATGCCGATGCTGCGGCCGAGGCCAAGCGACTGGATGATGGTGACGAGGCCGCAAACGAAAAGATCGGCGGAAATCAGGAAAGCGACGTCCTGGGGGCTGAGCTGCAAGGCGCGGCCGACGATCAGGGGCACCGCGACGGCGCCGCCATACATGACAAGGACATGCTGCAACCCGAGGGTCGCAAGTCTGCCCACGGGCAGCATCTCGTCCACCGGGTGTATGCTGGAAACGTCGCTCATGGTTCCTCCTCCCATTACATCGACCAGTCCGGCCCCCCGTCCTCCAACAGGGGAAACGCTATCTTCGGTTGTCGAGACAGAATGTCGCAAGTATCGCCGGAACGAAAACACTTTCCGGATTTCGGGGGAAGTTGTCGAGGGGTGATCGGGGCGGGAAAGGTTCGGATTTGACCGTCGAACGGCGCCGACCGGGCAGGTATTGCCGAAGAAGGCCTCAAGGCGCGCCAACGAACAGCTTGATCCTAGCAACGATGCAACGTTGCTGCAATGCGAAGCGACGATGGTTCGTCGCGCCGGGTGCGAAGGCTCCGCCGCGGTTCGTTTGGGATCATGTCGATGAATTCTTGCAGAGTGGCCTTTTCGTCTCCCTGCCGTGCGCTTTTCGTGCTGCTGATCGTTCTCTGGCCGGCGGTCGCCGGGGCGAGCGGCGTCAGCTTCCAGGGGCAATGGCAGCAGGTCACGTCCGGCGCCGGTGACTGCGAGAGCTGCTCGGTCGAGATCCGGCGGAACGGCCCCGTGCTGAAGGTGACGGGGAGGGATGGATGGTTCGCGGTGACCCATCTCGGGCGCGTCGGCGGCGGTTCGAGCGCTGCGGGCATCGGGCGCTGGAACGAGGACGGCGCCGGCCGCTATCGCGGCAAGCCGTTCGACATCCGCATCACGATCGTCGATGAGCATCTCCACATGGATATGAGCGTGCGGATGGATGATGGCTCGACGCAGGCGGTCAGGGCCATCTTCGACAAGCGACGATCCGAGAAATCCGGACGCTTGCGGCTTGCCCACATGTAGGCGCGACAGGTCCTTTCACGCCTATGGGCAAAGAAATACCGGGGCCGTTGCCGACCCCGGTGCCGCATCTCCCGAGGAGATGAGGGCCGCCCGTTTTGCAGGCGGCCGTTGGTTTCTTACTTCTGCCAGCTCTTGACCAGATCGTCGTAGTTGACGGTCTGCGGCTTTTCCTTCTCGTTCTCGATCTTCAGCTGCGGAGCGAGGTTGCCCTTGGAAACGGCATCCTTGTTCCAGTACTCGAGATCGTGCTCTTCGGCGAGCTTCGGACCGATGTCGCCCTGAACGCCCGAGCGTTCGAGACGGGAGAGAACCTTCTCCTGCTCGGCGCACAGCGAGTCCATGGCTTCCTGAGCGGTCTTGGCACCCGAGGATGCATCGCCGATCGCCTGCCACCAAAGCTGAGCCAGCTTCGGATAGTCAGGAACGTTCGTGCCGGTCGGCGACCACTGCAGGCGGGCCGGCGAACGGTAGAACTCGATCAGACCGCCGAGCTTCGGAGCGCGGTCCGTGAAGCTCTTGTGGTCGAGCGTCGACTGGCGGATGAAGGTGAGGCCGACATGGCTCTTCTTCACGTCGACGGTCTTCGAGGTGACGAACTGCGCATAGAGCCAGGCGGCCTTGGCGCGGTCGTCAGGCGTGGACTTCAGCAGCGTCCAGGAACCGGCGTCCTGGTAACCGAGCTTCATGCCGTCCTTCCAGTAGACACCATGCGGGCTCGGAGCAAAACGCCACTTCGGCGTGCCGTCCTCGTTGACGACGGGCAGGCCCGGCTTGACGAAGTCGGCGGTGAACGCCGTGTAGGTGAACATCTGCTGGGCGACTTCGCCCTGCGACGGAACCGGGCCGGATTCCGAGAAGGTCATGCCCTGCGCAGCTGCCGGTGCGTAGGCCTTCATCCAGTCGAGATACTTCTGGATGGAGTAGACAGCGGCCGGGCCGTTGGTGTCGCCACCGCGGGCAACGCAGGAGCCGACCGGGCGCGAGTTTTCGTCGACCTTGATGCCCCACTCGTCGACCGGCTTGCCGTTCGGGATGCCCTTGTCGCCGTTGCCGGCCATCGACAGCCAGGCGTCGGTGAAGCGCCAGCCGAGCGACGGGTCCTTCTTGCCGTAGTCCATGTGGCCATAGACTTTCTTGCCATCGACTTCGCGACCGGTGAAGAACTCGGCGATATCCTCATAGGCCGACCAGTTGACCGGAACGCCGAGGTCGTAGCCGTACTTCGCCTTGAAGTCCGCCTTGTTCTTCTCGTCGTTGAACCAGTCGTAGCGGAACCAGTAGAGGTTCGCGAACTGCTGGTCGGGAAGCTGGTAGAGCTTGCCGTCCGGTGCTGTCGTGAAGGACTTGCCGATGAAGTCGTCGATGTCGAGGTTCGGGTTGGTGACGTCCTTGCCTTCATTGGCCATGAAGTCGGTCAGGCTGCGGGCCTGCTGGTAGCGCCAATGGGTACCGATCAGATCCGAGTCGTTGATGTAGGCGTCATAAACGTTTTCGCCCGACTGCATCTGAGTCTGCAGCTTTTCGACGACGTCGCCTTCGCCGATCAGGTCGTGGGTGATCTTGATGCCGGTGATGTCGGAGAAGGCCTTGGCCAGGGTCTTCGATTCGTATTCATGAGTGGTGATCGTTTCGGAAACGACCTTGATTTCCATGCCGGCAAAGGGTTTCGCCGCATCGACGAACCACTGCATTTCGGCTTCCTGGCCGGCGCGGTCGAGCGAGGACATGTCGCCGATCTCGCTGTCGAGGAATTTCTTGGCTTCGTCCATGCCGGCAAAAGCGCTGCCGGTGAAAGCCAGCAGCATAGCTGCCGTCGTAGTCAAAAGATGCCGTCGCATAATTCCCTCCCTTAGGTTTGCGAATGCGGTTCTTTATCTTTCGAGGGGCCGCCCGTCTGGCGGCCCCTCAAATCGGTTCGCCTCAGACGTAGCGGAAGACGCCGACGGCATAGACCAGGGAGAGCGCGAGCGCCCACCACAGGTTCTGCCCGCCGACGAAGCCGAGCCATGCGAGGTGAATGAAGGCGCTGCCGAGCAGTGACACGAAGAGGCGATCGCCCCGTGTCGTCTCGAAGCGCAGGATGCCGACGCGCGGGTTGCCGCCGGGCGAGGCATATTCCCAGACCGCCATCATCGACAGCAGTGCGAAGATCGTCAGGAAGAACATGGCCGACGGAAACGACCAGGCCATCCAGCCACCGGGGATGAGCGGCGCGAACCAGTCGCGCGCGCCGTCCTTGATGGGCAGCATGCTGAAGAGCAGCCCGGCAACGGCGGCGTAGACGACGAGAACGGCGGCAAACGGCAGTTGCCAGCGGGCGTTGCGAACGGGTTGAGCGGTCATCATACCCTCCCCAGGGCAAAGCCCTTGGCGATGTAGTTGCGAACGAAATAGATCACGAGTGCGCCCGGAATGATGGTGAGCACGCCGGCGGCCGCCAGCACGCCCCAGTCGAGACCGGAGGCGGAGACCGTGCGGGTCATGGTGGCGGCGATCGGCTTGGCGTCCGTGGTCGTCAGCGTGCGGGCAAGCAGCAGTTCGACCCAGGAGAACATGAAGCAGAAGAACGCAGCGACACCGATGCCCGAGGCGATCAGCGGCATGAAGATCTTCACGAAGAAGCGCGGGAACGAGTAACCGTCGATATAGGCGGTCTCGTCGATCTCCTTCGGCACGCCCGACATGAAGCCTTCCAGGATCCAGACCGCGAGCGGCACGTTGAACAGGCAGTGCGCAAGGGCAACCGCGATGTGCGTGTCGATCAGGCCGAAGGCCGAATAGAGCTGGAAGAAGGGCAGCGCGAAGACGGCCGGCGGCGCCATGCGGTTGGTCAAGAGCCAGAAGAACAGGTGCTTGTCGCCGAGGAAGCGGTAGCGCGAGAAGGCGTAGGCCGCCGGCAGCGCTGCCGTCACCGAGATCACCGTGTTCATGACGACGTAGATGATCGAGTTGATGTAGCCGTTGTACCAGGAGGGGTCGGTGAAGATCACCTGGTAGTTCCGGAGCGTCGGATTGACCGGCCAGAGCGAGAAGGTGCTCAGGATCTCGCTCGTTTCCTTGAAGCTCATGTTGACGAGCCAATAGATCGGCAGGAGCAGGAAGACGATGTAGACCGTCGGCACCAGCCAGGAGAGGCGTTCGGTAAGTGGTTGTTTTTGCATTTTGTTTCTCCTCCCGCCTTTGTCAGCCCTGCGCGTCGCTCGTGGTCATCACGGTGTAGAAGATCCACGAGAGCAGCAGGATGATGAGGAAGTAGATGATCGATAGCGCTGCCGCCGGACCGAGGTCGAACTGGCCGATGGCCGTCTTGACGAGGTCGATGGACAGGAAGGTTGTCGAGTTGCCGGGACCGCCGCCGGTGACGACGAAGGGCTCGGTGTAGATCATGAAGCTATCCATGAACCGCAGCAGGAAGGCGATCAAAAGCACGCGCTTCATCTTCGGCAGCTGGATGTAGCGGAACACCGACCAGCGCGAGGCGCCGTCGATCTTGGCCGCCTGGTAATAGGCGTCGGGGATCGAGACGAGACCGGCATAGCAGAGCAGGACGACGAGGCTCGTCCAGTGCCAGACGTCCATGACGATCAGCGTGACCCAGGCGGCAACGGGGTTCTGCACGTAATTGTAGTTGATACCGATCGCTTCGAGCGTACGGCCGAGCAGGCCGATGTCGACGCGGCCGAAGACCTGCCAGATGGTGCCGACGACGTTCCACGGGATCAAGAGCGGCAGCGCCATCAGGACGAGGCAGACCGGTACGCCAAGACCCTTCTTCGGCATGTTGAGCGCGATGATGATGCCGAGCGGGATTTCGATCGCCAGAATGATCGCCGAGAAGATCAGGTTGCGGCTGAGCGCGTCCCAGAAGCGGTCCGACGTCAGCACCTGCACGTACCAGTCGGTGCCGGCCCAGAAAAACTGGTTGTTGCCGAAGGTGTCCTGGACCGAATAGTTGACGACGGTCATCAGCGGGATGACGGCCGAGAAGGCGACGAGCACGAGGACCGGCAGCACCATGAACCAGGCCTTGTTGTTCCAGGTTTTCTCCATGGTCAGGCCTCCTCGCCGACGCGCCAGGAATCGGCGTAGATGTTGATGGCTTTCGGATCGAAGGTGACGCGCGGCTCGGCGGGGATCTCGCCGTCCTCATCGACGATGATCGAGATCGGCTGGTCGGCAAAACGGGCGCGCACGATCTTGTGGCGGCCGATATCCTCGACCTTGGTGATCGCGACCGGCATGCCTTCGCGACCGAGCGAGACGAATTCCGGGCGGATGCCGAGCTCGGTCTTGGCGCCGGCCTTGACCTTGGGTTGGAAGGTGAGGCCCAACTGCTCGCCGCCGATCGTCGCGGTGCCGCCGTCGAGCTTGACCGGCAGCACGTTCATGCCCGGCGAGCCGATGAAGTAGCCGACAAAGGTGTGGCGCGGGCGCTCGAAGAGTTCCGCCGGCGTGCCGATCTGCACGATCTGGCCGTCATACATGACGACGACCTTGTCGGCGAAGGTCAGCGCCTCGGTCTGGTCGTGGGTGACGTAGACCATGGTGAAGCCGAACTGCTTGTGCAGGCGCTTGATCTGTGAGCGCAGCACCCACTTCATTTCCGGATCGATGACGGTCAGCGGTTCGTCGAAGAGGATCGCGCTGACGTCGTTGCGCACGAGGCCGCGGCCGAGCGAGATCTTCTGCTTCTGGTCGGCGGTGAGGCCCCGAGCCGTCTTCTTCGCCCAGCCGCCAAGGCCGATCATCTCGATCGTTTCCTTGACGCGGCGGTCGACCTCGGCCTCCGGCACATGCCGGTTGCGCAAGGGGAAGGCCAGATTATCGTAAACCGTCATCGTGTCGTAGATGACCGGGAACTGGAACACCTGGGCGATGTTGCGTTCCTGGGTCGACAGATGCGTCACGTCCTTGCCGTCGAAGAGGATCTCGCCTTCGGACGGGTTGATCAGGCCAGAGATAATGTTGAGCAGCGTGGTCTTGCCGCAGCCGGAGGGCCCGAGCAGCGCATAGGCGCCGCCGTCGTTCCACTCGTGGTGCACTTCCTTCAGCGCGTAGTCGTTTTCCGACTTCGGCTTGGCGCCATAGGCGTGGCGGATATGGTTGAGATTGATGCGTGCCATGTTTTCCTCCCAGCGCCTCCTTTAGGCCGTGCCGCCGATGGCGCGTCCGTCCGGCCCGAAGGCCATGAGATGGCGGGTATCGACGAAGACCTCGAGGGTTGCGTCGGGTTCGATGTCGTGAATGCCCGGCGCCAGCATCACCCAGCGCGCATTGGCAAAACCGACGTGAATGAAGCTTTCGGAGCCGGCAATTTCGGAGATCGCCGTCTTCACCGTCAGGGCATCGCCGCCACCCTGCGGGCGGTCAAACGACAGGTGATGCGGCTGGAACGCGACGGTGCAGGGACCGTTGCCGATGCCAGCCAGATGTGCCGGGACGGTGAGCACAGACTTGCCGTCGAGCGTGAAGGCCGAGCCCGCTTTGACCAGCTCGATGCAGTTCAGCGGCGGATCGGCGAAGGTGCGGGCGGTGATCAGGTCGACCGGGCGGCGATAGACGTCGATTGTCTTGTCGAACTGGGTGATGCGGCCCTGGCTGAGGGCTGCGGTGTTGCCGCCGAGCAGCAGCGCTTCCGAAGGCTCGGTCGTCGCATAGACGAAGATGGCGCCGGAGGCGGCGAAGATCTTCGGCAGTTCCTCGCGCAGTTCCTCGCGCAGCTTGTAGTCGAGGTTGGCGAGTGGCTCGTCGAGCAGCACCAGATCGGCGTTCTTGACGATGGCGCGGGCAAGTGCCGTGCGCTGCTGCTGGCCACCTGAGAGGTTCAAGGGCGTGCGGTCGAGATAAGGCGTCAGCTTCAGCAGATCGGCCGCCTTGCGCACCTCGCGGTCGATGGTGGCGGTGTCGGCGCCGCTGATGCGCATCGGTGAGGCGATGTTTTCGTAAACGGTCATCGCCGGATAGTTGATGAACTGCTGGTAGACCATGGCGACCGAACGCTTCTGCACCGGCAGGCCGGTGACGTCGGCGCCGTCGAAAAGGAGCGAACCGGAGGCGGGCTTGTCGAGACCGGCCATCAGCCGCATCAGCGACGTCTTGCCGGAAAGGGTCGGGCCGAGCAGAACGTTCAGCGACCCCCTCTCCAGCACCAGGTCGGTCGGGTAGATATGCGTCTCCCCGCCTACGACCTTGGATATCTTCTTCATTTCAAGCATTGAATTCTCCACCCAGCCTGTCGGCAGTCCGAGCGTTTTCCACCCCAGCGCGGAAACGCTCTATCTCATCGGTTTTCTGCATTTCCGGGCGCGCGCGCCCGTGTTGGAAATGCATTGAATGCGAGCGTTGTCAGGCGGCTGCGTTGGCCGCGCCTCGCATGTATTCCTCCAGCGCTGCCGCCTCGCCCGGCGTCAGCTTCAATCCCAATTTCGTGCGCCGCCACAGCACGTCCTCGGCGTGCCGCGCCCATTCCTGCGTCATCAGCCACTTGACCTCGGCCTCGTAGAGATCGGCGCCGAAATGGTGGCCGAGACCGGCCTCGTTCGACGCCGAACCCAGAAGTGCTGCGGCGCGCGTGCCATAGAGGCGCACGAGGCGACGCGCATGCTGGGGCGCAAGGAAGGGATATTGCTTTCGCAGTCTTGCGACTTCGTCGGCATAACCCTGGGCGGGAAAATCGCCGCCCGGAAGCCTGGAGCCGGCGGTCCATTTCGAACCCTTGACGCCGATCGCCTCGCCGATCTTTTCCAGCGCGGATTCGCCGAGGCGGCGATAGGTCGTGAGCTTGCCGCCGAAGACGTTGAGCAGTGGTGCCGCACCCTTGTCACCCTCGACCCGCAGCACGTAGTCGCGCGTCGCTTCCTGCGCCTTGCTGGCGCCGTCGTCGTAAAGCGGGCGAACGGCCGAATAGGTCCAGACGATGTCGTCCTTTTCCACCGGCTCAAGGAAATACTCGCTTGCTGCCCGGCAGAGATAGTCGACCTCCGCGTCGCTGATGCGCACCTCGCCCGGATTACCGGTGTAGTCGCGGTCGGTGGTACCGATCAGCGTGAAGTCTTCTTCGTAAGGGATGGCGAACATGATGCGGCCATCCGGGTTCTGGAAGAAATAGGCGCGCGGATCGTCGAACTTCTTCTTCACGACGATGTGGCTGCCCTGAACGAGGCGGACATTGTGCACGTCGTTCTTGCCGAGCGCGCCCGAGAGAACCGCGTCGACCCAGGGGCCGGCGGCATTGATGAGCATGCGGGCCTTGAGCGTCTTGCGTTCGCCGGTTGCCTGGTTCTCGGTTTCGATGGCCCAGAGCCCACCGTCGCGACGTGCAGCGACGACGCGGGTACGGGCCATGATGACGGCGCCGCGGTCGGCAGCGTCGCGGGCATTCAAGACCACGAGGCGGGCGTCGTTGACCCAGCCGTCGGAATATTCGAAGGCCTTGTTGAACAGGCGCTTCAGCGGTTTGCCGGCGGGATCGCGGTTCATGTCCAGCGTCGCCGTTGCCGGCAGCAGCTTGCGGCCGCCGATATGGTCATAAAGGAAGAGGCCGAGGCGGATGAGCCAGGCCGGGCGCAGGCCGCCCTTGTGATAGGGCAGCACGAAGCGCATCGGCCAGATGACGTGCGGCGCCATTGCCCACAGCACCTCGCGCTCCATCAGCGCTTCGCGCACGAGGCGGAATTCGTAATGTTCGAGGTAGCGCAGGCCGCCGTGAATGAGCTTGGTGGAGCCGGAGGACGTGCCGGAAGCGAAATCGTTCATTTCGGCCAAGGCGACCGAGTACCCACGGCCGACCGCGTCGCGCGCGATGCCGCATCCGTTGATGCCGCCGCCGATGACGAAGACGTCGTAGATTGCCTGCTCTGACACTGCTGTTTCCCCTCCACATTTCGCGATGCACAAATTGATGCATCAGCGAAAGTGAAATCAGTTAAAACGAAAACATATCGAATGTCAAACGAATGCTCCCCGAATCTTTAGGGGTGGCTAAATCTCCCGTGTCAGGCGTCGGTTTCGATCAGGCGAACGTCCTGTTCAACACAGATTTTCCTGACGTTTTCGAGCGTGCAGCGGTCGGTGATGAAGGTCTGGACCTGCGATATATGGCCGATGCGAACAGGCGCGGTTCTTTCGAATTTGGTCGAGTCGGAAACCAGAATGACATGGCGCGCATTGGCGATGATCGCCTGGGCGACTTTCACTTCGCGAAAATCGAAATCCAGCAGCGCGCCGTCATGGTCGATCGCCGAGGCGCCGATGACGGCGAAGTCGACCTTGAACTGCTTGATGAAATCGACGGCGGCCTCGCCGACGATGCCGCCGTCCGAGCCGCGCACGACGCCGCCGGTGATCACCACCTCGATCGAGGGGAAAACGCGTAAGCGATTGGCGACATTGATGTTGTTGGTGATGACCATCAATTCCTTGTGGTCGAGCAGGGCCTCGCCCACAGCTTCGGTGGTGGTGCCGATATTGATGAACAGCGACGCGTTGTCGGGGATGAGTTCGGCGGCGGCCTTGCCGATCGCCTGTTTCTCCGGTGCCGCGATCTGGCGGCGGGCGTCGTATTTGACGTTTTCCTTGCCGCTCGGGAAGATCGCGCCGCCATGAATGCGGTTCAGGATCTTGGCGTCGCAGAGGTCGTTCAGGTCCTTTCGGATGGTCTGCGGCGTGACAGAAAAGCGCTGCGCCAGCTCCTCGACCAGTACCCGGCCCTCGCTTTTTGCCAGTTCCAGGATCTCCTCCTGCCGACCGGTCAAATACATTCCATCCTCCCCATTTTCGTTTTGTTTCATAATATGCAAAAACGAAAGCCGCGCAATTTCAGAATCGGCGTTTGCGGCGAAATCGCTTTCGCAGCGGGTCCAGGGTGTCGGCGCGCGTTGCATTCGCTACGGCGATAGGCGACCCTGCCTTAGGAGTGAAGAGGGGAAAGACATGTTTCATCCGGCCTTGTTCAAGGGCATGACCGTCGTGATCACCGGTGCCGGGCGCGGCATCGGGCTCGAGGTTGCCCGGCAGTTCCTGGATTGTGGCGCGCATGTACTCGTCCATGCCGGCCGGTCGATCGGCGACCTGCCCGATTTTCTCGAATCTGCGGCGACGGAAGGCCGGGCCTATGTGGCGACGGCGGATTTTCTCGCGCCGGATGGTGTCGAGGGGCTGGCCGACGTGGTGCGCAGCCGCTTCGAGAGCATCGATATCCTCATCAACAATGCCGGCACGATGGTCGGCCGCTTCCCGGCGGCGGAGCTGTCCGACGAGCAGTACCAGACCGTCGTCCAGCTCAACCAGACCGCGGTCGTCGAGATGACGCGGGCGATGCTGCCGCTGTTGCGCAAGGGTACGCATCCGGCGATCGTCAACACCGTCTCGATCTCTGCGGTTACCGGCGGCAGCGCCGGATCGTCGATCTATTCGGCGACGAAGGCGTTCGTTTCCACCTATTCCAAGGCCTTGGCGCGGGAACTCGCGCCCGATGGCATCCGTGTCAACTGCGTTTCGCCGGGGACGATCACCACCGAATTCCACGAGCGCTACTCATCGCCGGAGAAGCTGGAGGCGACCCGCAAGACCATTCCGCTTGGTCGGCTCGGGACGGCGGAAGACTGCGCGCCCGCCTATCTCTTCCTCGCCTCGCACGCGCTGTCGGGTTACATCACCGGGCAGGTGCTGGAGGTGAATGGCGGGCAGCTGATCGTTTGAGCGGTAGATGAAGTCGGCTGCCCCTCATCCGCCTACCGGCACCTTCTCCTCGCTTGCGGGGAGAAGGAAGGCTGCGGCGCCCGCTCGCGTCCCCCACTCCATTCGGGGCCTGCATCATGAAGGGGCGACCTCGCGAAGCGCCACGTCCCGCGAGCGGGAGAGGGTTAGGGTGAGGGGCAGAGCCACAACAACTGAAGGCCGGACATGATCGACAAGCTGGAAATGTTCCTCGTTCTCGCCCGCGAAAGGCATTTTGGTCGCGCGGCGGAGGAGTGTGGGGTGACGCAACCGACGCTGTCGGCGGCCATCCGCCAGCTTGAGGATCAGCTCGGCGTCATGCTCGTCAGCCGCGGGTCGCGCTTTCAGGGCCTGACGCCCGAGGGCCAGCGCGTACTCGAATGGGCGCGGCGCATCGTCGGCGATACCCGCACCATGCGTGAGGAGATGCGGGCGGCGCGCAAGGGTCTTTCTGGCCATATCCGGCTGGCCGCGGTGCCGACGACACTTGCCATGGTGCCGATGATCACGGCGCCATTCCAGGAAAAGCACCCTGATGTCACCTTTTCCGTGCTCTCGACGACGTCGGTGCAGATCCTGGCGCTGCTCGAAAATCTCGAGATCGATGCGGGGCTCACCTATCTGGAGAACGAGCCGCTCGGCCGGGTGACGAGCGTTCCGCTCCAGGTCGAGCGCTATCACCTCGTCACCGCCGCCGGAACACCGCTTTCGGAGCGGGAAAGCGTGACGTGGAAAGAGGTTAGCGACGTTCGGCTTTGTCTATTGACGGCCGATATGCAGAACCGCCGCATCATCAACCAGCATTTTTCGGAGGCCGGTGCCGTCGCCAAACCGACGCTCGAATCGAACTCGATGATCGTGCTTTTTTCGCATGTGCGCACCGGCCGCTGGGCCAGCATCATGCCATTCAACGTCGCGAAATCATTCGGTTTTCACGAAGATATCCGGATGATCCCGATCGTCGATCCGGACGCTCGTCACACGGTCGGCCTGGTTGCGACGCATCGTGAGCCGTTTACGCCGCTGGTGTCGGCCTTGCTGCACGAAGCACGCATTCTCGGCGAGCGAAATCAGGCTCGATAGATTTTTTCTATCGATCGACGGAACAGCCTTATTGACCCATGCGGCCATAAGCGCGAAGCTTTTTGATCATGGCCGGAGACCGCCGAGGAACGGCCTTCGCCAGAAGTGAAATGTCGGCTGGGCCGGTCGTCCGTTTCGGGTGCTGCCGCCTCGCCCATGAGCCGGGAGGGCTCCCGTTGAACATCCATCAGCCGCGCGCCGATATCGCGGAAACCACGCTCGCCATCGTCGAGGAGCTGAAGAGGCTGGAAGGGCCCTTGCTGCCGATCCTGCACGAACTGCAGGAAGAGTTCGGCTATGTGCCGCAGGAATGTCTTCCGGTGATTGCCCGCGAACTCAACCTCTCGCGCGCCGAAGTCTATGGGGTGATGAGCTTCTACCATGATTTCCGCGATCACCCCGCGGGGCGCCACGTGCTGAAGCTCTGTCGCGCCGAAGCCTGTCAGTCGATGGGCGGCGACCAGCTGGCCGAGCGCGCGAAGCGGCTGCTCGGCATCGATTTTCACCAGACGACCCCGGATGGCGCGGTGACGCTGGAGCCGGTCTACTGTCTCGGGCTCTGTTCCTGCGCACCCTCCGCCATGCTGGACGGAGAGGTGCATGCCCGGGTCGATGCCGCCGATCTCGAAGCGCTCGTTCAGGAGGCGCGTCGATGACCGCAAAGATCTACATTCCGCGGGACGCCGCGGCCGTGGCGCTCGGCGCCGACAAGGTAGCCAAGGCCATGGCCGAGGCGATCGGCGCACGCGGCCTCGACGCCACGATCGTGCGCAACGGTTCGCGCGGCATGCATTGGCTGGAGCCGCTGATCGAGGTGGAAACGGCTGACGGCCGCGTTGCCTATGGCCCGGTCAAGGCACATGACGTTTCCTCACTGCTCGATGCCGCCCTGCTCGACGGCGGCGATCATGCCCTCTGTCTCGGGAAGACCGAGGAGATCCCCTTCCTGAAGCAGCAGACGCGGCTGACCTTTGCCCGCTGCGGTATCATCGATCCGCTTTCGCTCGACGATTACCAGGCCCATGGCGGGCTCGCCGGTCTGCGCAATGCCATTGCCATGGCGCCGCAGGACATTGTCGCGCAGGTGACCGAAAGCGGCCTTCGCGGCCGTGGCGGCGCAGGCTTTCCGACCGGCATCAAGTGGAAGACCGTTCTCGATGCGGCGGGTGATCGGAAGTACATCGTCTGCAACGCCGACGAGGGCGATAGCGGCACCTTTGCCGACCGGATGATCATGGAAGGCGATCCCTTCGTGCTGATCGAGGGCATGGCGATCGCCGGCATCGCGACCGGCGCGACCAAGGGCTTCATTTACACCCGCTCCGAATACCCGCATGCGATCGCGGCGATGGCTGAGGCGATCGAGATCGCCCGCAAGGCCGGCGTGCTCGGCACCTCGGTGCTCGGTTCCGGTCGGGCCTTCGATATGGAAGTGCGCGAGGGCGCAGGTGCCTATGTCTGCGGCGAGGAAACGGCGCTGCTCAATAGCCTCGAAGGCAAACGCGGCATCGTGCGGGCCAAGCCGCCGCTTCCCGCGCACAAGGGCCTCTTCGACTGTCCGACCGTGATCAACAACGTGATCTCGCTCGCCTCCGTCCCCATCATCATGGACAAGGGCGCCGCCTATTACCGCGACTTCGGCATGGGCCGGTCGCGCGGCACGATCCCGATCCAGATCGCCGGCAACGTCAAGCATGCCGGTCTCTACGAAACCGCCTTCGGCCTGGCGCTCGGCGAGATCATCGATCACATCGGCGGCGGCACGGCGAGTGGCCGGCCGGTCAAGGCCGTGCAGGTCGGCGGTCCGCTCGGCGCCTATTTTCCCCGTGCCCTGTTCGATACGCCGTTCGACTACGAAGCCTTTGCCGCGCGTGACGGTCTGATCGGCCATGCCGGCATCGTCGTCTTCGACGACACCGTCGACATGCTGCACCAGGCGCGCTTTGCGATGGAATTCTGCGCGGTAGAAAGCTGCGGCAAGTGCACGCCCTGCCGCATCGGTTCGACGCGCGGTGTCGAGGTGACCGACAGGATCGCCGCTGGCATCGAGCCGGAGAAGAACCGCGAACTGCTCGCCGATCTTTGCAACACGATGAAGTTCGGTTCGCTCTGCGCCCTTGGCGGCTTCACGCCCTATCCGGTCATGAGCGCCATGACCCATTTCCCGGATGATTTTCAGCCGGCACCGCGCGTTCAAGCGGCGGAGTGAGGAAAAGACCATGTCTCTCATTCATGAAATCGACTACGGCACTCCGGCCTCCAAGTCCGAAAAACTGGTGACGCTGACGATCGACGGACGCGAGGTCACCGTGCCCGAGGGCACTTCGATCATGCGCGCGGCGATGGATGCCGGCATAGAAGTGCCGAAGCTCTGCGCTTCCGACATGATGGATGCCTTCGGCTCCTGCCGGCTCTGTCTCGTCGAGATCAAGGGACGCGCCGGCATGCCGGCCTCCTGCACGACGCCGGTTGCAGCCGGTATCGAGGTCTCCACCCAGACGCCGCGGCTGAAGGACGTGCGCCGCGGGGTGATGGAGCTCTACATTTCCGACCACCCTCTCGACTGTCTGACCTGTGCTGCCAATGGCGATTGCGAGCTGCAGGACATGGCCGGCGCAGTCGGCCTGCGCGACGTGCGCTACGGCTATGAGGGCGAGAACCACGTCACGGCGCGCAACAATGGCGAGATCAACGCCAAGTGGATGCCGAAGGACGAGTCCAATCCCTATTTCACCTACGATCCGGCCAAATGCATCGTCTGCTCGCGCTGTGTGCGCGCCTGCGAGGAAGTGCAGGGCACCTTCGCGCTGACGATCGGCGGCCGCGGTTTCGACAGCCGCGTTTCGGCCGGGATGGCGGAAGACTTCATGTCGTCGGAATGCGTCTCCTGCGGCGCCTGCGTCCAGGCCTGCCCGACGGCGACGCTCATCGAAAAGTCGGTGATCGAGATCGGCCAGCCCGAACATTCCGAAGTGACGACCTGCGCCTATTGCGGCGTCGGCTGCTCGTTCAAGGCGGAAATGCGCGGCGAGGAACTGGTGCGTATGGTGCCGTGGAAGGATGGCCAGGCCAATCGCGGCCATTCCTGCGTCAAGGGCCGCTTCGCTTACGGCTATTCCAACCACAAGGACCGCATCCTCAACCCGATGATCCGCGAGAAGATCTCCGATCCCTGGCGCGAGGTCACCTGGGAGGAGGCTTACGCGCATGTGGCCTCCGAGTTCCGGCGGATCCAGTATCAGTACGGCCGCGATTCCGTCGGCGGCATCACCTCGTCGCGCTGCACCAATGAAGAGACCTATCTGGTGCAGAAGCTGGTGCGCGCCGGCTTCGGCAACAACAATGTCGATACCTGCGCCCGCGTCTGCCATTCGCCGACCGGCTACGGCCTCGGCCAGGCCTTCGGGACCTCGGCCGGTACGCAGAACTTCGACAGTGTCGAGTTCACCGACGTCGCCGTCATCATCGGCGCCAACCCGACCGACGGCCATCCGGTCTTCGGCTCGCGACTGAAGAAGCGGCTGCGCGAAGGCGCCAAGCTGATCGTCATCGATCCGCGCCGCACCGACATCGTGCGCTCGCCGCATGTGGAGGCCGCCTATCACCTGCCGCTCCAGCCCGGCACCAACGTCGCGATCTTGACGTCGATCGCCCATGTGATCGTCACCGAAGGCCTCGCCAACGAACAGTTCATCCGCGAGCGCTGCGACTGGTCGGAGTACGAGGATTGGGCCGCCTTCGTCGCCGAGCCCTACCATAGCCCGGAGGCGACCGAAGCCTATACCGGCGTGCCGGCCGATCTCGTGCGGGGCGCGGCCAGGCTCTATGCCACCGGCGGCAACGGCGCGATCTATTACGGTCTCGGCGTCACCGAGCACAGCCAGGGATCGACGACGGTCATGGCGATCGCCAACCTCGCCATGGTCACCGGCAATATCGGTCGGCCGGGCGTCGGCGTGAACCCGCTGCGCGGCCAGAACAACGTGCAGGGTTCCTGCGACATGGGTTCGTTCCCGCACGAGCTGCCGGGCTACCGTCACATCTCCGACGATGCCACCCGCGAGACCTTCGAGAAGCTCTGGGGCGTCGAGATCTCCAACGAGCCGGGTCTGCGCATCCCCAACATGCTCGATGCCGCGGTCGACGGCACCTTCAAGGCGCTCTACATCCAGGGCGAGGACATCCTGCAGTCCGACCCGGACACCAAGCATGTGGCAGCCGGCCTCGCCGCGATGGAATGCGTCGTCGTGCACGACCTGTTCCTGAACGAAACGGCCAACTACGCGCACGTCTTCCTGCCCGGTTCGACCTTCCTCGAAAAAGACGGCACCTTCACCAATGCCGAGCGCCGCATTAACCGCGTGCGCAAGGTGATGACGCCGAAGAACGGTTATGCCGACTGGGAGGTCACGCAGAAGCTCGCCCAGGCCATGGGCCTCAACTGGAACTACCGCCATCCGTCCGAGATCATGGACGAGATCGCCGCGACGACGCCGAGCTTCGCGCTGGTTTCCTACGATTATCTCGAAAAGATGGGCTCGGTGCAGTGGCCCTGCAACGAGGCGCATCCTGAGGGTTCGCCGATCATGCATATCGACGGTTTCGTGCGTGGCAAAGGCAAGTTCATCCGCACCGAATATGTGGCGACGGATGAACGCACCGGCCCGCGCTTCCCGCTGCTTTTGACGACCGGCCGCATCCTTAGCCAGTACAATGTCGGCGCCCAGACGCGACGCACCGACAACGTCGTCTGGCATGCGGAAGACCGGCTGGAGATCCACCCGCACGACGCCGAGCAGCGCGGCATCCGTGATGGCGACTGGATCCGGCTCGCAAGCCGCGCCGGCGAGACGACCCTGCGTTCGCTGATCACCGATCGCGTCGCGCCCGGCGTCGTCTACACCACCTTCCACCACCCGACGACGCAGGCAAACGTCATCACCACCGACTTCTCCGACTGGGCCACCAACTGCCCGGAATACAAGGTGACGGCGGTGCAAGTGATGCCGTCGAACGGCCCGTCGGACTGGCAGGTCGACTATGACGAGCAGGCCCGCCAGTCGCGCCGGATTTCCGGTAAGCTGGAGGCGGCGGAGTAATGCCTTTCGCTGCGACCGATCATGGCGACGTTTAGGACATCCAAGACCGTTCCCGAGGCCGCCCGCCGCAACGGCGCGCTTCGGGACGGTGCGCGCGCCGTGCCGGAGGAGACGCCGGTCGCTTTCAGCTATGGTGGTTCGACCCATGCGGTGATGATGGCGACGCCCGGCGATCTCGAGGATTTCGCCGTCGGCTTCAGCCTGACCGAAGGCATCATTACCGATCCCGGCCAGATTGAAACGGTCGAGGTCGTCTCCGAGACGGTCGCCGGCAATCTCGGCATCGACTTGCAGATCGTGCTTCAGGACGAAGAGAACGACATGCTGCGTCAACGCCGACGGCACATGGCGGGGCCGGTCGGTTGCGGTCTTTGCGGCATCGAATCGATCGAGCAGGCGGTACGGCCGACGCCGGACGTTTCCCGTTCGAGACTGACGTTGTCGCAGGAGGACGTGGTTTCGGCCGTAGCGCTGCTCAATGGCCAGCAGCCGCTGCATTTCGAAACGCGCGCCGTGCACGGTGCCGCCTTCTATGTGCCGGGCCGCGGGCTGATCGCTGTGCGTGAGGATGTCGGCCGCCACAATGCGCTCGACAAGCTGGTCGGTGCCGCCGCACGCGCCGGCTTCAAGGGCAGCGAGGGCGCCGTGGTCGTCACCAGCCGCGTGTCCGTCGAGATGGTGCAGAAGACGGCAGTCGTCGGCAGCCCTGTGATCATCGCCATTTCGGCGCCGACGGCGCTTGCCATTCGCACGGCGGAAGCTGCGGGCATGACGCTGATTGCGCTCGTGCGCGGCGACGAATTCGAGATTTTCACCCATGCCGAACGCATCAAGTCCGGAGCTGCCGTCGATGTCGCATGACAATACCAACGCCAAGCTGATCTATATGGCGAACCAGATCGCCACCTTCTTCAAGAGCCAGCCCGAGAGCGAGGCGGCGCAGGGCGTTGCCACCCATATCAACAAGTACTGGGAGCCGCGCATGCGGCGCAAATTGTTCGAGCATATCGACAATGGCGGCGAGGGGCTGACGCCGCTGGTGCTGGAGGCGGCCGCAAAGATCAAACGTCCGGAAGCGGCCTAGCCTGCATTCCTTACCCGCCAGCGCTTTCTGCGCGCTCATCGAGAGTGTTTTCCTAAGCGGGCACTCTCCTGAAAAGATTTAAGGGAAGGCGGCTACCGGTCGCCGCCTTCCCCATTCCCGAGCGCGGGGTGCAGGGATGTGCGCTCAGAAATTCTGCCAGCCATCCGCGGCCGGTGCCGCGGCCAGGCTTGTTCGTTGTCCGCCGCGCATGGCGCGGGCGGTGGCATGCAGGCGTGATGGCTGCGCGCGATCTTCGAGGTGGCGGTTCGCGTCGACGACCTGGGCCTGCTCGCCGTAGCGGAACTGGCGGAGCAGTTCGTGCAGGGCTTCGGCCTCGCGGGCCATGGCGTGGCTTGCGGCCGTGCTTTCCTCGACCATCGCGGCGTTCTGCTGGGTCGCCTGGTCCATCGAGTTGACCGCCTGGTTGATCTCCTTGAGGCCGGTCGACTGTTCCCGTGCCGCTTCCACGATCGCCGAGACGTTGGCGTTGATCTCCTGGACCTGGACGAGGATTTCCTCAAGCGCCGCCCCGGTCTGGCCGACCAGCGACACGCCGTTCTTGACGTGTTCGGTCGAGGTGCCGATCAGCGACTTGATGTCCTTGGCGGCACTGGCGGAGCGTTGGGCCAGTTCACGCACTTCCTGGGCGACGACGGCGAAGCCCTTGCCGGCTTCACCGGCGCGCGCCGCCTCGACGCCGGCGTTCAGCGCCAAAAGGTTCGTCTGGAAGGCGATGTCGTCGATCACGCCGATGATGTTGGAGATTTCGCGTGACGACTGTTCGATCTGGTCCATGGCGCCGATCGCGCTCTTGACCACATTGCCGGAGCGTTCGGCACCGGCCTTGGTCTTGGCGACCAAGCCTCCGGCCTCCTCGGCGCGGCGGCTGGAGTCCGAGACGGTCGTGGTGATCTCGTCGAGCGCTGCGGCGGTCTCTTCCACGGAAGCGGCCTGTTGCTCGGTGCGCTTCGACAGGTCGTCGGCGGCGGCCCGGATCTCGCGGGCGCCGGAGGCGATCGCGCTGGCATTGTCGCCGACGGTTCGCATCGCCCCGCGCAGCTTTGCGGTGGCATCGTTGAAGTCGATCCGCACCGCTTCCATGCTTGGTACGAAGGGCGTGTCGAGGTTGCGCGTCAGATCGCCTTCGGCGAGCGCCCGCAGGCCCGCGCCGAGGCTGTTGATGGCGCTCATGCGCTCGCTGACATCGGTCGCGAACTTGACGACCTTGTAGACCTTGCCGCTGAAGTCGCGGATCGGGTTATAGGCCGCCTGGATCCAGATCTCCTTGCCACCCTTGCCGTAGCGCACGAACTCGTTGGAGAAGAACTCGCCGGCGGCGAGCCGCTTCCAGAAGTCGGCATATTCGGCGGTGCGGGCATAGTTGGGCTCGCAGAACATGCTGTGGTGCTTGCCCTGGATTTCCTGGAGGCTGTAGCCGAGCGCGGCGCAGAAGTTTTCGTTGGCGGTCAGGATCTCGCCCGATGGGGTGAATTCGATTACAGCCTGGGAGCGGGAGATCGCGTCGAGCTTGCCGGCATCTTCCGTGGCCCTTGCCTTGGCGGCAGTGATGTCGCTTGCGAACTTGACCACCTTGTAGGGCTTGCCGCCCCGAAGCACCGGGTTGTAGGTCGCCTGGATCCAGATTTCGCGGCCGCCCTTGGCGACACGCTTGTAGGCATTGGCGTCGAATTCGCCGCGGCCGAGCCGGGCCCAGAAGTCGCGGTATTCCTGCGTCTGGGCGTAGTCGGCGGGGCAGAACATGCGGTGGTGCTGCCCGACGATTTCGCTGAGGTTGTAACCGAGTGCCTGGCAGAAATTCTCATTGGCGGTCAGGATCTTGCCGGTCAGGTCGAACTGGATGATAGCCTGCGACTTCGAGAGCGCGGCGATGATCTGGTTCGCGTCTGCAATTTTTCCGAGAGCGAACATTGTAACCCTCTTCTCGTTTGTTGGCTCAAGCCGGGGGCTTCGTGCCTTCTTTGACAGGGTTTGCGGAGCCGAAGCGGCGCAAACTCCCGGACTAAGACAAATGCCGGCCTGCCGAAACATGTCTGGTCGTCCCGCGCCGGCCCACCGGGTCAGCGATTTAGTGCTTCGTGAGGGGAGTTCGAACTGGCGGGCTTCATGCCCAGGCGCCGTGTTTATGCAATCTAGGTTAGTGATAGGACTATTAAGCAGGTGTTAAAATAGCAACTATCAAATTTCAGTTGTAAGAACTCGTAGATCCCAATTTTAGTTGAATTAGTTTCTCCTGTTTTTCTAAAGTATTGCCCTCTGGCTGAGCAAATAACCAACAAAAAAGCCGCCCGACGAGACGTCGGACGGCCTTGAATATCGCTGAGCTGTTGCTTTAGGCGGCCAGTTCCTCGACCTCGCGTTCCTTGAACATGCGGGCAAGGTTCAGGAAGCAGATCATGCCGGTTTCGTTGGCGATGATGCCTTCGGCGAAGCTCTTGTCGAAGGAGGCCGTCACTTCCGGCACCGGCTGCACCTGGCTGCCCTGGACCGTGAGGATATCCGACACGCGGTCGACGACGAGGCCGATGACCATGTTGTGCACTTCGGCGACGACGATGGCGCTGCGCTCGTTGGCGGTGGTCGATTTCATGCCGAGCTTGTGGGCGAGGTCGATGATCGGGATCACCGTGCCGCGCAGGTTCATGACGCCGATCACTTCCGGCGGCGAATGCGGGATAGGCGTCGAGGGCGCCCAGCCGCGGATTTCACGGATCGTCGTCGTCTTGACGCAGAATTCCTGATCGTGGAGGCGGAACGCAATGATTTCCAGCGTCTCGCCGTCGAACCCGGCCGTCCTGAGTGTGCTTGTCATCGAAGGTCCTTCCAGCTTTCCGGTCGACGCCTCTGGGCGCGACACCGCCATACTCCAGATCTCTCCGCATGGCTGACGGCGCATCAGGCGCGGTCAATGATCCGTAAAGGAGAGATCCTTCCAGTCCGCCGATCACATCCGGCAGGGCGCAGCTGCATCATGCGCGGAGGAACCGCTTTGCGCTTTGGGAAAGGACTATAGGCCGGGATTCGTTAAGACTTGCTTTTGCAAGTGCTTACGAAGATCTCGCCCCGGGCGTGACCCCGGGGCGGAAGCGATTTGCGATCAAGCGGAGGCGAGAACCCTGGCAAACTGTTCGACCGCCCAATCCACCTGCTCGGCGGTGATGACGAGCGGCGGCGCGATGCGGATCGTGTCGCCGTGGGTGTCCTTGGCAAGGATGCCGAGCTGCTTCAGCGCTTCGCAATACTTGCGCGCGCCGCCGGCTTCCGGCACCAGTTCCACCGCCAGCATCAGGCCGCGACCGCGCACTTCCTTGATGATGTTGGAACGGATGTCGGTGAGGCCCTTCTGGAAGCGCTCGCCCATCTTTGCCGAGTTCTCGATCATGCCTTCCTCGGTCAGCGCCTTCAGCGCCGCGCGGGCAATGGCGCAGGCAAGCGGGTTGCCGCCGAAGGTCGAGCCGTGCTGGCCGGGCTTCAAGACGCCGAGCACTTCGGAATTCGAAAGCACCGCAGAGACCGGATAAAAGCCGCCGGACAGAGCCTTGCCGATCAGCGTCACGTCGGCTTCGATCGCCTCATGCTCTTCGGCAAGCAGCTTGCCGGTGCGGCCAAGCCCGGTCTGGATCTCGTCGAGGATCAGCGTGATGCCGTGCTTGGTGCAGAGCTCGCGCACCGTCGTGAAGTAGCCGACCGGCGGGACGATGACGCCGGCTTCGCCCTGGATCGGCTCGACCAGGAAGGCGACGGTGTTTTCGTTGATCGCCGCACGGAAGGCGTCGATGTCACCGAAGGGTACGACCTTGAAGCCCGGCGCAAACGGGCCAAAGCCGGTGCGGGCGTCCGGATCGGTCGAGAAACCGACGATACCCATGGTGCGGCCGTGGAAGTTGTTGGAGCAGACGATGATCTCGGCCTTGTTCTCGGCCACGCCCTTGACCTCGTAGCCCCACTTGCGCACGGCCTTGACGGCGGTCTCGACGGCTTCGGCGCCGGAGTTCATCGGCAGCACCTTGTGCGAGCCGGTCAGCGCAGCGATCTCTTCGTAGAAATGCGCCAGCTGATCGTTGCGGAAGGCGCGGGAGGTCAGCGTCAGCTTCTGCGCCTGCTCCATCATCGCCTTCAGGATCTTCGGGTGGCAATGGCCCTGGTTCACGGCAGAATAGGCCGAGAGACAGTCGAGGTAGCGGTTGCCTTCCATATCCCAGACATAGACACCTTCGCCGCGCGAAAGCACCACGTCGAGCGGCTTGTAGTTATGGGCGCCGAGCCGGTATTCGGTTTCGATCAGGGCAGCCGTCGTGTTCATATATCGTCCTCCGGTGTTTCTTTGTCTGAGCGGGAAGAGGAAAAGTGTGCGCGGTTTTCCGCCCGCATCCCGCTTAGACTTATGAGAGCCGTTCACGCTTATGATCTTGGATCCAGTCGACCCAAGATCTCCGTGATCTAGGCGCTGCGGGTCGGCCGGTCGAGAACACGGCGGCCGAAGAGGCTCGCCGTCAGTTCGACCAGGATGCGCGCGCTCTTGCCGCGATCGTCGAGGAAGGGGTTGAGCTCGACGACGTCGAGCGAGGAAACGAGCCCGCTTTCCCAGAGCACTTCCATGATCAGGTGCGCCTCGCGGAAGGTGGCGCCGCCCGGAACGGTGGTGCCGACGCCGGGCGCCAGTTCTGGATCCATGAAATCGACATCGAGGCTGACATGCAGCAGGCCATTGGCGGCGCGGACCTCTTCGAGGATCTGGCGCATGATGTGAGCCATGCCGAGTTCGTCGACGGCGCGCATGTCGAAGACGCGCACGCCATGTTCTGTGATCTCTTCGCGCTCGCGGTCGTCGACCGAGCGGATACCGACCTGGAAGACCTTCTTCGGATCGACGAGCGGACGGTCCGACGGCAGGATCGGGGCGAATTCGGCCTGGCCGCAGAAGAAGGCGACCGGCATGCCGTGCATGTTGCCGGAGGGCGAGGTCGACGGCGAGTTGAAGTCGGCATGGGCGTCGAGCCAGAGCACGAACAGCGGCCGGCCGACGTCTGCGGCATGGCGCGCCATGCCGGAGACGCTGCCCATCGAAAGCGCATGGTCGCCACCCAGAATGATCGGGAAATGGCCCTTGCGCACGGTGTCGTGCACGGAATCATGCAGGGCGCGGGCGAAGGCTGCGACGATCTGCAGGTTGTTGGCGCCGGGATGGTTGGCGAGATCGCGCGCCGGCAGCGGCTTGACGTCGCCTTCGTCGTGAACCGTATGGCCGAGATCGCGCAGCACCGTGTCGATGCCGGCGATGCGCAGGGCCGTCGGACCCATGGCCGCGCCGCGTCGTCCAGAACCTTCCTCGATGGGTGCGCCGATCAGCGTGATAGTCGTCATGTCCGCCCGATTCCTTCTCAAGATAATTCCGATGTGACCCAGTCCGGGATGTGTGGATTATGGCCAAAATGGGCGTCAGCAAAAAGATGGAAAACTGCCGATTAGTGAGCTAGATTCGATAGATTGCTAAGTCCGATTTTACAAAGTGGCAGGCTATGGATGATCTCGACCAGGCGCTGATAAGCGCTCTGCGCCAGAATGCGCGCATTCCCGTTTCGACGCTATCGGAAATGACGGGCGTGTCGCGGGCGACGGTGGCGGCCCGTATCGACAGGCTGGTGGCCAATGGTACGATCGCCGCCTTCACCATCCGCACCGGTGCCGAAATCCCGACCTCCGGGGTGCGCGCCGTGGTCATGATCGAGGTGCACGGCAAGATGGCCGATCGTGTCGCCGAGCAATTGCGCGGACTGCCGCAGGTGCGGGCGCTGCACAGCACCAATGGCCGCTGGGACTTCATCGCCGAGCTTCAGGACCGCGATCTCGTCTCTTTCGACGAAACGCTGCGGCGCATCCGCCTGATCGACGGCATCACCGTTACGGAGACGAATATCCTGTTGAAAACCAGTAAGATGACCGGGGCGTTCTGAGCATTTCTGGCCGCCCGAAGCGGTGAGGAAATTGCCTCTCAGAGTCGAATTGTTCTTGCTTTGTTCTAGTACTTCGCTATGATGGCCGCCTCACCCAAGATGGAGGATGTCATGGTTGCCAATGGCGGCAGGCTTGCCGATCGGCAGATCTGTGTGAAGCTGTTCGTCAGGCATGGCGACGAGGATCGCGCCATCGCCTTCTATCGCGAAGCACTCGGCGCCGAACTGCTGCAAAGGCATGAATGGCCGAGCGGCATTCTGACGAGTGCGGATCTGAGGATCGGGGAATCGGTGTTCCGTATTGCCGGGGCCAATCCGCGCCGCGATGCGGAACCCAAGCTCGGCGGGCCGCGCTCGCCGCATGCGCTCGGCACCACGGCGGTGATCCTGGAGCTGCATGTGCGCGACGTCGATCGCGTCATCGGCCGAGCGATCGGCGCAGGCGCAAGCCTTCGCAATGCGGCCGAAACCTTGTCGACGGGCGATCGCGTCGGCGCCTTCATCGACCCCTTCGGCCACATCTGGGCGTTGTTCAACGCTATGGAAGATGCCGACGTCGTCGATCTGAGCATCGAGGCCCGCAACGCCGCCTGAGGCGTTGCGGGCCCTTTCGCTGCCCGGGCATGTGCTCTGGGTGGATTTTATGCCTGCTGCCTGACGATCAGAAGAACTCGTCGAGCAGGCAGTAGAAGTCACGTTTCTCCGAATCGTCCTTGTCGAGGCCATAGCGGGTCAGAAACGGCTGAACCCACTCCTCGCCGAGATTGTGGACGATGCTGCGGCAGGCAAGAGCGATGTCCTGGTAGGGGTCGGCGACGCCCAGCCGGCTGCAATCGATGAAGCCGGAAAACCGGCCGTTCTTCTCGATGATGTTCGGCAGGCAGGCGTCGCCATGGGTGACGACGAGTTCGCCGGGTTGGGGCACGCGCGCCTGCAGTTCGGCAAAGAGATCCGCCGCCGTTCGGCCGAGCCGCGTCTCGTCAAAGTCGCTTTCATCGATCACGCCTGCCTGGGTGCGCGCCTTCGCGATGGCGATGCGCTCTTCGATCCGGTGATCGAAGGGGCAGTTGGCGATATCCAGCGCATGCAGTTGCTTCAGCGCGTCCGCGAGGATGACGATCTGGTCCTTGGGCGAGAGCGTCGTGGAGGCGAGGTCCGTCCCTTGCACTGCTTGCAGCAGCAGCCAGTTCGTCTCCGCGCCGAAGGCACGAGCGATCACCCGCGGGCAGGGCAAGTCCTTTGATGCCAGCCAATCAAGCCGCGCCGCCTCGTCGACGAACTCGCTGAACGGGCCGGCTTCCTCGAGCTTCAGCACCAGCATGGGTCGATCGGGCGCCTTTAGAAGAAAGATGCTCGAGTCGGATTGCCCGAGCAGATCACGGTTCCACTGATAGCCAGCGACAAGAGGGCGGAATGGTTCGGGCAGTTCGGGACGCGGAAAAGAAGAGGGCAAGGCAATCACCTGAAAAAAGGAATGAAACAACGGGGCGCGCGGTCGCGCCTGGATGCCGATGTAGGTTTGGCAAAGTGGCATTTCCACGGAGCGGTCCCGCAAGTTTTGACGGCGCGTGCCGGTAAATCGCCTTTCACGGTGCGTCTTCGCCAAATCTCCATCAAAGCTTCGCAAAGCCCGCTCGGGTCGACCGCAAAGTCACCTTTTTAGAAGTGTTTCGAAGAGGTGCTCATGGGCGTGAACCACAATGAACTGCTGTCGGCGGCCGAATGCGCCGACCGTCTTGGCCTTACCATCCGCGCTCTCAAGGTCTATGAGGACCGCGGCCTGATCACGCCGCGGCGGACGGAGAAGAAGTGGCGGCTCTATGGTGCGGTCGAAATCGCGCGGCTGACCGAAATCATGGCTTTGAGGCGGCTTGGCCTTAGCCTCACCCGGATTACCGAAATGCTCGCCGGTACTGCGCCGGCCCTCGGACAAACGCTAGCCGTCCAGCAATCGGCGTTCTTGGACCTGCGCGACCGTGTCGAACACAGCCTGTCCTTGATCGATGCGGCGCTCCAGAAGATCGAGCGCGGCGATGCCCTGTCGATCGACGAACTCCTCATGCTCGCCCGAAAAACCGAGATGACCGGCCTGTCACCTGACGCCGTCGCATGGAACCGCTACGAGCTGACGCGCCCACGCCGCGAGGTCTCCTTCGTCCCCGAGAATGGCTGGGCCTGAAACAGGCGCAAGAAGGGCAGCGCGCTCCGCGCCGATGACATGCGACCGATCACGGCTTCAGACGCCGCCGGTGCCTCCAAAAGACCATAGTGAGTTTGCTGTCGAGCGGGCAACACAGGGGCTCTGGAGCCGGTGGATCGCGATCGACCCACCGGCTTCCTTGTCATGCGGGCGGGACAGGCGTGTTTACGCCCGCCGCCGCTCAATATTCCTTTTCGAAGAAGACGCCGCCCGAGGCCGAACCGTCGCCGGCGGCCGAGCCCTTGAGCTTCACGCCCTTGCCGACATCGAGATTGATGACCGCCTTGCTGGAGGCGGAATCGGAGCCCTGCTGCAGCTCGATATAGGTGCGGTCGTTGAGATACTTGCCGGCGCGCACGGAGGCGCCGCCATTCTCGTCGGTGGTGACGTCGAGATCGTCGACGCCGAGCTTGTTGCGCAGGCCGTCGAGCAGCGAGGTCGATCCGCCACCGGCAAGCTGGCTGACGGCCGAGGCGAGCTGGGCGATCTGGAAGGCCGAGAGGTTTGACAGCGACCGGTTGAAGATCAACTGCGCCAGGATTTCGTCCTGCGGCAGCGCCGGGGAGGAAGAGAAGGCGATCTGCGGATTGTTGGCGAGGCCCGCGACCGCGACGGTGATGGTGGTCGCGCCGACGCTGGAGGTCGCCTTGAGGTCGAGCGTCGGGATCAGGTCACCGCCAAAGCCGATATTGCCGTCGGTGAAGGTCAGGCGCTTGCCGAGGATTTCGAGCCGTCCGCGACGCATCTCAAAGCCGCCGGAAACAATTGGCTGCACGGCGGTGCCACGGATCGTCAGGTCGCCGCCAAGCTCCGCGTCGATGCCGCGGCCGCGCACGAAGATCTGGTGGGCGTTGACGCCGAGATCGAAGGCAATCACGCCGCTGGCATTGGCACCTGCGGCCGGCACTTCGTCCTTGCGCAGGTCCTTGACCATCTTCCGCACCTTGGGCGGCGCATTCTTGTGCTTGATGTCGATGGCCGAAAGCGACGTCGGCAACTTCTCCGGAATGGTGATCGATGCCTTGCGGATCGTCACCTTGCCGCCGAGCGTCGGGGTCGCGACCAGGGGACCGGTCAAGGTCATCTCGCCGGCAACGTTGGCGTTGAACAGGGTGCCATCGACGTAGGTCGCGTTGTTCAGCTTGATCGTCAGGTTGGCCGGGAAGCCGGAACCGGGTACGGTGCCGACGGTACCGCTGGCTTCGACCGAGCCGCCGGTCGCGAGATTGGCCGAGAGCCTGGAGATCGTCGCCTGCTTGCCATCGAGCGCGACATTGGCGGTCAGGTCGTTGAGCGCCAGGTTGCGACGCACGTCGACGAGGCGCCCGCCTGACGTGGTGATCGTGCCGGCGATCTGCGGCGCCTTCGCGGAACCGGAGATTGCCACATCGACATTTGCCTGGCCCGTCAGCGTGAAGCCTTTCTCCGCCATCAGGTTGGCGATGAGGGCGAAGGGGACGTTGCCACTGAACTTCATCGCGATCGGCATGTTGCCGCCGATGTCGACATTGCCGCCGCCCTTGAAGGAAAGTCCGCCGGCGCCCGAAAGCGTCGTATCGAGCGTCACTTTGTTGTTGGCAAAATTGCCGTCCGCCGTGACATCGAAGGCCGCAACGCCCGCGGTGCGGGCTGCCGCGAGCGAGGCGCCCGACCATTTGAGGTCGTAGGCGACGACCGGGGCAGACGCTGCGCCCTCGACATCGACGGTGCCGGCGATCGTGCCCTCGGCGCCAAGATCCGGCGCAAAGGCGTTGACCAGTGCTGCGGGCAGGGCGTTGAGCTTCGCAGTGATGTCGAGCTTTTCGCCAGCCGTGCCGTTGACGGCGATCGTACCTTTCGATGCCTGGATCGTCAGCGCGTTGAGACGGACGGTGCCGCTTTCGATGGCAATCACCGTCGGCTGCGCCAGTTTCAGGGCAATGCCCTTCGGCGTTGCGCCAAAGGATGCGAGGCGGATTTCCGTGCGGCCCTTGGCGCTCGCAAGGTCGCCCTTCACCGTCAGCGGTCCGCCGTCAAATTTGCCGTCGACGGCAAAACCGGTGCGGCCGGCTCGTTGCTCGAAATCGACGGCAAGTCCGGAAACACGGTTTTCGCCCTGCGCCACCGTTTCGGCGCGGATGCTGCCCTTGATCGCCAGGGCCGCGAGGTCGGCGATGGTGATGTCGGCGGTCGGCCTGGAGATGGTCAGCTGGTCGCGTTTGATGCCGCTGCCGCCGGCCTTGACGACGACGGAGGTGATGCCGTTTTGGGTCTTGATGGCCGCCGAGCCGTTGAGGTCGCCGGAGGCCTTCTGCCCGGCCATGGCGGCCAAGAGGCCGAGATCGGGCAGGTCGAAGCTGACCGTGCCGTCCGGCTTGAAATCGGGGGTGAAGCTGATTGCCCCGGTCAGCTTGTTCTCGCCGATCCTGGCCTCGAGCACCGGGATTGCGGTCTGGCCATCCTTCGAGACGACGTCGGCCTTGACGTCGATGGCCTGGCCGTCGAGTGCACCGGTCGCCGTCAGGCTTGCCTGCGGGCTCGAAGGGTTGGCCTTGGCGTCGGCCTTGACGTTGAGGTCGCTGAGCGTGCGTCCGGCCAGTGTCGCGCCGCTCGACGTCAACTCGGCCTTGATGCCGAGTTCCGAAAGCGGGCCGGTCACGGCGGCGGTAAAGTCGGCCTTGCCCTTGGCATCGGCAAGCAGCTTGCCGAGATCAGGCAGGGTACCCCTAAGGTCGGCCGTCAGGTTGCTCTGCGCGAGCGCAACGGTGCCGGCGGCCTCGATCGTGCCCGACTTGAGCTCGAGGCCCTCCACGGTGACGCCGCCGTCGGTTGCCGTCTTCACTTCGCCCGAGAGTGCGATCGTGCCATCGAATTTCGCGGCGGCCGCCGGCGGCAACGCGTCCGGAATGGCGAAGAGCTTGAAGGCCGCGAAAACCGTGTTCTCGTCGCGATAAAAGGCGCCGGTGAGCGAACCGCCGATACCGGGGCTTTCGATCGTCACCGGGTTGAAGGCGATGTTTTCCTTCGTCACGGAGAGGATTGCGTCCACCTTCAGCGGCACCTGGACCAGGCGGGCGAGGTTGGGGTCGTTGAAGCCGGCTTCGCCCACCTCGATTGCCGCCTTCACCGGACCGGATTGCGCCTGGAGATTGAAGCCGTCGCTGCGTGCCGAAAGCTTGACTGCGCCAAGCGCCACGTCGGGCACCGCCAGGGAGGTGACGTCTGCGGTGAGATCGAGGATCGCGGCTTGCGCGTCGCCGATCAGCGAGAAATCGACGGCATTGATCTTGGCCTGCGCTTCACCCTTCTGCAGCGGCCAGCGGAAGTCGACAGGGCCGTTGGTGCCGGCAAGCCTGGCCTTGAGGTTGTTCTCGCCCTTGCTGTCGTAAGTACCGAAAGCGGCAAAGGAGAGCGCGCCCGTTGTCACATGAGCCTTGTCGACCTGAACCAGCCCCTGGTCGTTGAACGCGGCGGCGATGTCGAGACTGGTGTCACCCTCGAACATCGGGCGCAGCGCCGGCGGCATCAGCGAGCCGAAACCGCCGCCGCCGTTAACGGTCAGCCGGTGCATTCCGTCGGGCGTCTGGACGTGGCGACCGTCGAGCTTGAGAATTTCGCTGCCGTCGAGTGCGGCCGTGGCGCTGCCGACCCAGTCGGAAAGCGGGCCTTCGCCGGTCAGCTTGATGTTGACTGCGGGCTCGTTGGGCAGGCGAAGCAGCTTTGCCAGCACGCCGTTGTTGGGCTCGTCCACGGTCGCCTCGAGCTTCAGCTCGTTGCCTGCCGGATTGAAGACGATATCGGCAACCGCGCGCGCTTCCGGCCGGTCGCGCTGGGCGGCCGCAAGCTGAAGGGCGATGCTTTCGTTGGTCGCGTTCACCTTGCCGCTGGCGGTCAGGAACTGGTCCTCGCCGGCGATCGCCTTGCCGATGATGATCTCCTTGAGATCGATCGCGTCGATCTTGACGTCGACGGGAAGCGCAAAGGTCGAGCGGACTTCCTTGGTCTCGGTGGAGGGGATCGGCAGGCGCTCGACGCGCACCGAGCCGGCCGAGAGCGCCGCGGCTTCGAAGCGGAAGGAGAGAAGGGCGGCGGGCGACCAGGTGAGATCGAGGTCGCGCACTTCGGCATAGACGCCCTCGCCATCGAACAGCGTGATGCTTCCGGCCGTGAACTTGCCGGTCAACAGCGCGCTCGGATCGGCGATCCGCACGATCTGGTCAGGGGTTGCCGCATACTTCTCGATTGCCCAGGCGACGAGCCTTGCGCCGGGTGTGGTGAAGCCCACGAAGGCGACGAGAAGAAGGGCAACGACCGCAATCACGCCAAGCACACGAAGGCCATAGCGCAGCGTCGCGCGAAGGAAGCGGACGACCTGATTCATGATCTACCCATAACGCAAGTTGCTCCCAAGCGGAATCTCCGCCGGCAGAAACTATCCGGCAATGGCGGCGATTTGCCGGTTCTGATGGAAGAAACGGCCCGGATCAGAAGGATTGGCCGATACCGGCATAGATGCCGTACTTGGTGCCGCCGGGATATTTGTTAAGCGGAACGGCAAAGTCGAGGCGGATCGGGCCGAAGGGCGTGGCGTAACGCAGGCCGATGCCGGCGCCGGCGCGGATGTCGGAGAAATCCGGCGTCGTCTTCGCAGACACCGTACCGGCGTCGATGAAGGGAACAACCCCGATCGTGTCGGTGATGGCGATGCGGGCTTCGAGCGAGGCGTTGACATAGGAACGTCCGCCGGTCTCCTCGTTGTCGGAATTGCGCGGGCCGATCTCCTGGTAGGAATAGCCGCGTACCGAGCCGCCACCGCCGAGGTAGAAGCGGCGGTTGGCAGGAATGTCTTCGAGCCCGCTGCCGCCGACGAGTATGCCGGCGCCGATCTTGCCGGCAAGCACGAAGCGCTTCTCGTCGCCGAGCGCATGGTAACCGGATGCCGAGGCTTCGAAGGACGAGAAGAAGGTCTGCCCCTTGATTTCGTAGCTCGGCTTGGCGTTGATCATCGCCCGGTAGCCTTCGGTCGCGTTCAGCTTGTCGTTGCGGGTATCGCGCACATATTCGAGCGGGATCGCGGCCGTCAGATAGGAGTTCGAGCCGAAGGCGTCGTCGATGTTGGCCCAGCTGAGCTCGCCGCCGCCTGAGACGGTGTCGGTGTCCGAGAGCTCGAAGGTGGCGCCGGCCGCTGCCGTCAGGATCTTGGCGCGGTAGGCGTCTGGGTCCTGGATGTTGGCCTTGACGCTCGCGGTAAAGGTGGAAGCCGGGCCGAAGGCACCGGGTTTGGCAAACAGGATGCCAACCGAATAGTCGAGCTTGTCCAGTTCCTTGGTCTCGCCGATGCGGTCGACCGATCCTTCGATGCGCAGCGATTCGGCGCGGCCGAAAAGGTTGCGGTGTCCCCAGTAGCCCGAAAGCCCGAGGCCGTCGGTGGTCGAGACCTGGGCGCCGAAGCCGAAATACTTGTGCTTGCCTTCGGACACCTCGATCTTCATCGGGAGAGATCCATCGGGCGAAAGCGCATTGGCTTCCTTGATGGTGACGCTCGAGAAGACGCCGAGCTGGCGCAGGCGCTCGGAGGCTTTGCGGATGTCCGCGGGCGAATAGGGACGGCCTTCGTTGAGGCGTGAGTAGTCGCGCACGAAACCCGGGTCGACGGTTTTCGTTCCGTCGACGCTGACTTCGCCGACTGGGGCAACCGGGCCGCCGCTGGCGCCGATGACGATGTCGACGGTCGAGTTGGCGTGGTTGGCGACAGCGCTGCGTTCGGTGAGCTTGGCCAGGGGGCGACCCTGCTCGCGCAGATCGTTCACGACCTTTTCGCCGGCCTTGATGATCAAGGTGGAATCGGCACGCGCGCCGCCGGGCAGGCCGTAATCAGCG
Source organism: Ensifer sp. Root423 (assembly GCF_001426275.1). Lineage (NCBI taxonomy): Bacteria > Pseudomonadati > Pseudomonadota > Alphaproteobacteria > Hyphomicrobiales > Rhizobiaceae > Ensifer > Ensifer sp. Root423. The sequence continues at coordinate 280,648 of NZ_LMEG01000034.1, forward strand.
GGACTGAAACCGGCCGCATCGCCTTCGAACTTGACGGAACCGACGTTGAAGACCGGACCCGGCGTCACGGTGACGGTGACCGGAATCGGCTTGCCATCCGGGAAAGACGGATCCGGCGGCAGACTGTCGATATCCTGGCCGTTGATGCGGATCGCGATGGTGCCGCCGTAGCGGGCCTTTTCGTAGAGTGCGGCAAGCAGCCGGTCGCGGTCGTCACGCGCCCGAATTGCCAGGCCAAGATCGCCGGAGACAGGCTTTTCCTGGCCCTGCACGAGCTGCGAGCTGTTTTCCAGCGCTTCCTTCAGTTCCTTGTCTTCGGTGCCGGCGTCGAAGGTGAGGGTATAGTTGACCGGGTCGATGACCGGCGCCTCTTCCTCGTCGCTCTCGAAAAACTTCATGCCGAAGAGCTTGAAGGCATAGGCCTTCTCGGCGGAAAGCGGGCCGAGCGCGCACGAAAAGGCAACAGCAAGCGAAGTCGCTGCCTTCCAGTACGCAATACTCGACCGTGGTGGGGACATTCGCTTCCGCATCCCGTCTTCAGGCGACCCAATACAAACTGCCTGCTTATGCGGCTGGGTCACTATCGCATGCCTAAGGTTTTCCATCTGTTAACGATGACGATCCGCTGCATCCACCCCTGATGCCGAATTTCGGTGCCGATTCCGTCGAAAAAGCGCGGAAATGTTGTCGGCGCAGCACAACCACCGCCGACAACCAGCAGGGCGCTGCGCCTTTTGGGAGGCTTAAATGCCGCCTTGTCCGCTGTATCGAGCCGCTACGCGGCCTCGGGCAGCGCCCGCAATTGCGGTACGCCGGAAGCGATGATGACGAGGAACTGGATGAGGAAACCGACCGCTGCGACGGCAAGGCACGCCTCGACGCCGAAGCGTGTGGCGACGACGGCGCCGAGCGCTGCACCGATCGGCCGGGCGCCGAAGGTGGCGGTGGTGATGAAGGCCGATACGCGCCCGAGCATCGCATTGGGGGTGACGGCCTGCCGCAAAGTGAGCGTGGCGATCGACCAGAGCACCGGGCCGGCGCCGAACAGGAAGAAGCTCAGACCGGCAAGGGCGCCTGAGGGAATCCAGATGGTCGAGAGCATCACGGCCGCAGCCGTCAACCCGCCGAGCGGGCCGAGGGCGATCATCAGGCCGAAGGGGATCCGGCGCGCAATGGCGGGGGCTGCGAAGGCGCCGATCATCATGCCGGCGCCATAGATGCCAAGCGTGATGCCGACGCCGGTCGCCGTCAGCCCGAGGGTCTGAATGGCATAGGCGACATAGACCGCCTGCAGCACGAACCAGGCCGTGTTGAAGACGATGGCGGTCACCAGAATGGGCCTGAGCAGCGGGTGGCCGCCCAGGAACCGGGCGCCTTCGGCGAGATCCTGAAGGAGGTTGCGCCTGGGAGCGGTCGGTTGCTGCTGGTCGCCAAGGCCGGCGAGCAGGACGACAGAGAGAAGGGACAGGGATGTGGCGGCGACATAGGCGAGCGATGCGCCGGTCCATGCGACGATCGCGCCGCCGATCGCCGGTCCGCCGGAATAGGCGAGACTGCGGGCGAGCTCCAGCCAGCGATTGGCGTCGGCGAGTTGGTGACGGGGCACGATCGCCGGCACCAGGGCTGGGGCGGCGACATTGTAGCAGACCGTGCCAATGGCGCCGACGAAGCCCATGACGGCGAGCAGCGGCAGCGACAGCAGGCCGCCGAGCATCAGCAACAGCGTGGCAACCAGCGACAGCGCGCGCAGCATTTCCGAGGAGACCATCAGCCTGCGCCGCGATGCGCGGTCGGCAACGAGACCGGCGGGAATGGAGAGCAGAAGGAATGGCAGCGTCTGCGCCATCTGCAGCCATCCGGTTTCCGCAGGGCCTGCGGCGAGCAGAAGCACGGCGGCGAGCGGAGCGGCGGCCAGCGCCATCTGCTCGGAAAACTGTGCGAACAGGTTGGACCAGCCGATGCGCTTGAAGGCCGGTGGCAGGGTGTCGCGTGGTGGGTTTGGCATGGAAGAACCTCGATCATGAAACGTCGAGGTCAGCAGACGAGATTGCTTCGGCGGTTGCCACCCGATTTCGGCGCCTTCGTTGGCCGCTGCGCGTTGTGTGCGGCAGAGGATGCGGTTGCCGCAACGAAAAACCCCCTCAGGGCGGTCAGCCGTGAGGGGGAAACATCAAACCAGACCGTCGGGCGGCTCAAGCTGCAGCCGACGGCAGGCTGCCTGTCGCCTTAGCGCGGGCAGGAGTCGATGTAGCGGCGGCCGTAGCGGTCGCGATAGTAGCACTGGCCGGGCTGCTCGGTGACGTTGCCGATGACTGCGCCGGAAACACCGCCGATTGCCGCGCCGACTGCAGCGCCACGGACGTCGCCGGTAACAGCGCCGCCGATGATCGCGCCGGAAACGGCACCGATGCCGGCGCCCTTTTCCGTCTGGGTGCAGCTTGCGACCGCCAGGGCGACCAGCACAAGTGCGATGGCTTTCTTCATGTTGTTCTCTCCGATGTCTACGGATCTCAAGCCTATCGCTCAGTCCGTCCCGTGGATGATGGCGAAGCCGGGAACATCCCGCTCCACCGGAACTTGCGGTTCGGAAAATACGCGGTCCCCATCGAAAGTCTACGGGAGCGCTGCGGTTTCTTCCTGCCGGCAAGATAATGATATCGTTCCTGAACGGGACATGAAGGCAGTTCCCTTCGGCACAACCGGCGTGGAAAAATTTTGTCGTTCGGCGGGCAGGGGCGGTTGCGGCATTCCAAAAAAAGACAAATGATACAAACAAGCCTGCGAAAATCCGGAGGAGCGGATCCGTGGGCGACGGGCATCGATATCAGTTGGCGCGTACCCTAGTCGCGTGAACCATCTCACCCGACTTTCCGGCCGCGCTCGTGTTGGCATTGACCGACCCCGGAGGAGCGAAATGGCGAAAGTAACAATGACGGTCAACGGCCGTCAGGTGAGCGGTCATTGCGACGACCGCACATTGCTGGTGCAATTCATACGCGAAAATCTCGGACTGACCGGCACCCATGTCGGCTGCGATACCTCGCAGTGCGGCGCCTGCGTCATCCATATGGACGGAAAGTCGGTCAAGAGCTGTTCCATCCTCGCCGCGCAAGCCGCAGGCTCTACGATCACCACCATCGAAGGGCTGGCGGCCGATGGCGAACTGCATCCGGTGCAGGCGGCCTTCAAGGCCAATCACGGCCTGCAATGCGGCTTCTGCACGCCCGGCATGGTGATGACGGCCGTCGACATGATCCGCAGGCATCAGGGTCAATTGGACGAGGCGACGGTGCGCGCCGAGCTCGAAGGCAACATCTGTCGTTGCACCGGTTACCACAACATCGTGAAAGCGATCCTTGCCGCCGCCGCCGAGATGAGCGGCGCCCGTGTGGCCGCAGAATAGCGGCAGAACGGGGGCGGGATCTCGCCCCTGACGCATGTCACTCAGGACCGATGCATGGCCGTCGGGACTGTCGCTGGATATCTCGGGAGGAGATAGGCAATGGGCGTTGAAGGCATTGGCGCGCGCGTGGCGCGCAAGGAGGACAAGCGGTTCCTGACCGGCAAGGGCCGCTATACGGACGACATGTCCGTGCCGGGGATGAAATATGCGGTGTTCGTGCGCAGCCCGCATGCGCATGCGAAGATCCTCAAAGTCGACGGGTCGGCGGCGATCGGCATGCCAGGCGTGATCGGCGTGCTCGACGGCAAGCAGTTGCTCGCCGATGGTATCGGCAACCTGATCTGCGGCTGGATGATCCATTCCAAGGACGGATCGCCGATGAAGATGGGCGCCTGGCGGCCGCTCGCGCACGAGACCGTGCGATACGTCGGCGATGCTGTGGCGATCGTCGTTGCCGACAGCGTCGCCGAGGCGCGTGATGCTGCCGAAGCCGTCGTCGTCGAATACCAGGAGCTTCCCGTCGTAATCGACGCCTCAAAGGCGCTTGAGGCGGGACAGCCGCAGCTTCACCCGGAAGCGCCTGGTAACCTGATCTTCGACTGGCAGATCGGCGACGAAGCGGCGACCGACAAGGCGATCGGCGCTGCGGCGCATGTCACCGAAATCACCATCCACAACAACCGGCTTTCGCCCAACCCGATGGAGCCGCGTGCGGCGCTCGGCATCTACGACGCCGGAGACGACCACTATACCTGCTACACGACCAGCCAGAACCCGCATGTGGCGCGGCTGGTGATGAGCGCCTTCTATAATGTCGCGCCGGAAAACAAGCTGCGGGTGATCGCGCCCGATGTCGGCGGCGGCTTCGGCTCGAAGATCTACATCTATCCGGAGGAGATCGTCTGTCTCTGGGCGTCGAAGCGCACCGGCGTGCCGGTCAAATGGACGTCGGACCGCACCGAAGCGTTCCTCACCGATGCGCATGGTCGCGACCATGTGTCGAAGGTGAAGATGGCCTTTGACGCCAACAATCGCATCATCGGGCTCAAGGTCGATACGATCGCCAATCTCGGCGCTTACATGTCGCTGTTCTCCTCGGCGGTGCCGACTTATCTCTATGCGACGCTGCTCTCCGGGCAGTACGACATCCCGGCGATCCATGCGAATGTGCGCACCGTCTATACCAACACCGCGCCCGTCGACGCCTATCGCGGTGCCGGGCGGCCGGAGGCGACCTATCTCTTGGAACGCACGATGGAGACGGCGGCCCGCGAACTCGGCGTCTCGCCTGCCGAATTGCGTCGGGTCAATTTCATCCGCTCCTTCCCGCACCAGACGCCTGTCATCATGAACTATGACGCCGGCGACTACGACGCTTCGCTCGAAGCGGCGATGAAGGCGGCCGACTGGAACGGCTTTGCCGGTCGCAAGGCGGAAGCCGCCGGTCGCGGCATGAAGCGCGGCATCGGCATGAGCTGTTACATCGAGGCCTGCGGCATCGCACCGTCGGCAGCGGTGGGTTCGCTCGGTGCTGGCGTCGGTCTTTGGGAATCGGCCGAAGTGCGGGTCAACGCCGTCGGTACGATCGAGGTCCTGACCGGCTCGCACAGCCATGGCCAGGGCCACGAGACGACCTTTGCCCAGCTTGTCGCCGACCGCTTCGGTGTGCCGATCGACAGCGTCAACATCGTGCATGGCGATACCGACAAGGTGCAGATGGGCATGGGCACCTATGGTTCTCGTTCCGGTGCCGTCGGCATGTCGGCCGTCGTCAAGGCGCTCGACAAGGTCGAAGCCAAGGCGAAGAAGATCGCCGCACATCTGATGGAAGCGGACGAAAGCGACATCGTCATCGAAAACGGCGAACTGAAGGTCGCCGGCACCGATAAGGCCGTGCCGTGGTTCCAGATGGCGCTTGCCGCCTATACCGCCCACAATCTGCCGGCCGGCATGGAGCCGGGGTTGAAGGAAGGGGCCTTCTACGACCCTGCCAACTTCACCTTCCCGGCCGGCTGCTACATCTGCGAGGTGGAGGTCGATCCGGAAACGGGCCGAACCAAGATCATCCAGTTTGTCGCGGCCGACGACTTCGGCAACATCATCAACCCGATGATCGTCGAGGGACAGGTGCATGGCGGCATTGCCCAGGGCATCGGCCAGGCGCTGCTCGAGGGCGTGCACTACGACCCATCCGGCCAGCTGCTGACGGCGAGCTACATGGATTACGCCATGCCGCGCGCCGACGATCTGCCGTCATTCCAGGTCTCGACCTCGAACACGCCCTGCCCGAACAATCCGCTGGGCATCAAGGGCTGCGGCGAGGCCGGCGCCATCGGCTCGCCACCGGCGCTGATCAACGCCATCACAGATGCCATTGGCAACAACGCACTTACCATGCCGGCGACACCGCAGAAGGTGTGGGCGGCGGCGCACGCGGCCAAGTGAACGGGAGGACACCTCATGTACGAGACCCAATATCACCGGGCGTCCTCGGTTCAGGACGCCGTCAGCCGAATGGATGCGGCCGGCGAAGGCAAGTACGTCTCCGGCGGCATGACCCTCATTCCGACGATGAAACAGCGGCTGGCGTCGCCGAGCGATCTGATCGACCTTCGGCACATCGCCGAGATGCAGGGCATCTCAGTCAACGGCCGATCCGTGCGGATCGGCGCGGCCACGACCCATTATGACGTCGCCTCGTCGGCGGCGCTCAAAGCCGTCTGTCCGGCGATCTGCAGCCTTGCCAGCCATATCGGCGATCCGCATGTGCGACACATGGGCACGATCGGCGGCTCCATCGCCAACAACGATCCGGCGGCGGATTATCCGGCAGCGATGCTCGGGCTCGGCGCGACGATCGTGACCAACCGGCGGGAGATCGCGGCCGACGATTTCTTCACCGGTCTGTTCGAAACGGCGCTGGAAGACAGCGAGATCGTCGTCGCGGTCAGCTTCGACGCCCCGGCAAAGGCCGCCTACCAGAAGTTCGCCAACCCGGCCTCGCGCTACGCGATGACCGGTGTCTTCGTCGCCAAGCGCGACAATGGCGAGGTCCGGGTCGCGGTCACGGGTGCGGGCGCAAATGGCGTTTTCCGTCAGGCGGAGATGGAGGCAGCCCTTGCTGCCAACTGGACGCCGGATGCGCTTGGCAATATTAGCGTCGATGCCTCGGAGCTGCTCTCCGACATTCACGCGGATGCGGCCTATCGCGCCAATCTGGTGAAGGTCATGGCCAAACGCGCCGTTGCGGCGGCATGACCAGCCTTCGCCGTCACACCAACATCGAAAAAGGGCGGCTTCGGCCGTCCTTTTTTCATCCTTGCTTGACTTCGATCAAGCTTGACGTGATGAACATGCACTAAGGCTTTCTTTGGAATGTTTCAAAACTAGGGCTGTTCCCGTTGAAACGGTTTCAGTGAAAGCAGCGAAGATGCTCAGGCTCAAAAATGCTAGATCATCTCGGATGCACTCGCTGGGAAGGCAGCGCGTCAAGGGCCTTTTGCCGCAGTTGGCAGATGCCGGGCATTCCGAGGTTGACCCCAGGTCGCTTTGATTGAAGAAAGCGGCCGGGCACTGGAGAAAATGATGGATTTCGAGAATTTCTTTAAGAACGAGCTGGACGGGCTGCATCAGGAAGGCCGCTACCGGGTTTTCGCAGACCTCGCCCGTCATCGCGGCCAATTCCCGAAGGCCGCGCGCCATACGGCTGAAGGCGTTCAGGAAGTCACCGTCTGGTGTTCGAACGACTATCTCGGCATGGGCCAGCATTCTGTCGTCACCGAGGCGATGAAGCGCGCCATCGACGAATGCGGCGCCGGCGCCGGCGGCACCCGCAACATTTCCGGTACCAACCATTACCACGTCCTGCTTGAGCGCGAGCTCGCGGACCTGCATGGCAAGGAATCGGCGCTGCTCTTTACTTCGGGCTACGTGTCCAACTGGGCCGCGCTCGGAACGCTCTGTTCCAAGATTCCCGGTGTTATCGTCTTCTCGGACGCCGGGAATCACGCTTCGATGATCGAGGGGATCCGTCACTCCAAGTGCGAACGCGTCATCTTCAAGCATAATTCGGTCGCTGACCTCGAGGCCAAGCTCGCTGCCGCCGATCCGCGTGCGCCGAAGCTCATCGCTTTCGAGTCCGTCTATTCGATGGATGGCGACATCGCGCCGATCAAGGAATTCTGCGACCTCGCCGACAAGTACGGCGCCATGACCTATCTCGACGAAGTGCATGCGGTCGGCATGTACGGTCCGCGCGGCGGCGGCATTGCCGAGCGCGAAGGCCTGATGCACCGCCTGACGGTGATCGAAGGCACGCTCGGCAAGGCTTTCGGCGTGATGGGCGGCTACATCACCGGCTCAGCCGCACTCTGCGACTTCATCCGCTCGTTTGCCTCCGGCTTCATCTTCACGACGGCGCTGCCGCCGACGCTTGCCGCCGGTGCGCTCGCCTCGATCCGCCACCTGAAGGAAAGCCAGGTCGAACGTTTCGCGCACCAGGAGCGTGTGCGTCGTCTGCGCTCGCTGCTCGACCAGCGCGGCATTCCGCACATGCCGAACCCGAGCCATATCGTGCCGGTCATGGTTGGCGACGCTGCCAAGTGCAAGTGGATCTCGGATCTCCTGCTCGACAATTTCGGCGTCTACGTGCAGCCGATCAACTATCCGACGGTGCCGAAGAAGACCGAGCGCCTGCGCATCACCCCGACGCCGCTCCATTCGGATGCCGACATCGACCATCTCGTCGGCGCGCTGCATTCGCTGTGGTCGCGCTGTGCGCTGGCCCGCGCTGTCGCGTAAGGCCAATCTTGCCGGCGCCATGCGCGCCGGTCAGAAAGCTCTGAATTACCGAAGCAGCCCGGCCGCCAAGTGCCGGGCTTTTTCGTCGGCGGCAAAGACGTCGTCCATCGTTGCGGCCGCCGGCAGGTCGGCAAGCTTGTCCATGACCTTTTCGACGATCTCTGCCATGGCGAGAAAGCCGGTGCGGCCGGCGATGAACGCGTCGAGCGCGGTTTCCTTGGCGCCGTTGAGGACCGCACCCTGCACGCCGCCTTCGACCATGGCGCGCCGCGCCAGGCGGATGGCAGGGAAGCGCACTTCGTCCGGCGCCTCGAAATCGAGGCGCGACAGCTTGGCGAAATCGAGCCGCTCGATCGGCAGGCTGCAGCGGCTCGGATAGGAGAGCGCATAGCCGATGGCGGTGCGCATGTCCGGGCAGCCGAGCTGGGCGAGCACCGATCCGTCGGTATAGCCGACCATCGAGTGGATCACCGACTGCGGGTGCACGATCACCTCGACCTGCGCGGGTTCGAGCGCGAAGAGGTGCTTTGCCTCGATCATCTCCAACGCCTTGTTGAACATAGAGGCGCTGTCGATCGAGATTTTCAGCCCCATCGACCAGTTCGGATGGGCGCGCGCCACGTCCGCCGTCACGTGACGCATTTCTTCCAGCGACTTGGTGCGGAACGGGCCGCCGGAAGCGGTCAGGATGATACGCTCGACCGCATGGCGCTGGTGTTCTTCCAGAACCTGGAAGATGGCATTGTGTTCGCTGTCGACCGGAAGCAGCCGACCGCCGCCTTTCTTCACCGCGTCGATGAACAGACTGCCGGCGGAAACCAGGCACTCCTTGTTGGCAAGCGCGATGTCGGCGCCGCGGCGGGCCGCGGCAAGCGTCGGCGCCAAGCCGGCATTGCCGACAATCGCCGCCATCACCCAGTCCGCGTTGCGCTCGGCCGCCTCGATCAGGCCGCTCTTGCCGGCGGCAACCTGAATGCCGGTGCCGGCGAGCGCGGCCTTCAGGTTTTCGTACTGGCTATCGTTGGCGGTGACGGCGAGTTCGGCGCGAACTTTCACGGCCTGCTCGGCGAGCAGGGGAATGTTGCCGTTGCCGGTGACGGCGACGACGTCGAAGCGCTCACGGCCGCCAAGGCGCTCGATAACGTCGAGCGTGTTGGTGCCGATCGAACCGGTCGAGCCGAGGATCGTCAGTCGGCGCTTCGCACTGTCGTGGGATGCCATGCCAATACCCATGTTCTTCTTTTCGGACGGAATGCCCGGCTGAGCCTTCGCCGCGGGCGCATGATCTTCACGAGATCGATCCGAGTCTTTTATGTTGTTTGCTAGGCTCTACAGGCGAAATCCGCCGGCAACAAGGGTGCGGTCTTCATTCCGTCTCGTCCGCAGGCTAAGAATTGGGTGCCTTGAGTCGGGGTCCGGAGGAGTTCGCGATGCTGAAAATCATAACCGCCGTTTCCTGCGCCTGTGTCGCGATCGAAATGGCATCGATGCAGCCGGTTGCGGCGGAAAACGTGCCGCCGCAGCTCGTCGCCACCTGGCTTGCCGAAGATATCGGTGGGGGTGGGGTCATCGACAATCTCCAGTCGACCCTGGAGATCCGCGAGGACGGGACCTATGGCGGCATGGCCGGCTGCAACCATTTCACCGGTACTTTCAGTCTCTCCGGCTCGAAGATCACCTTCGGCCCGGCGGCATCGACACGCAAGATGTGCGTGCCCGCGGTGATGAACCAGGAGCAGAAGTTCCTCAAGGCGCTCAGCAACGAGCTTTCCTGGTCGGTGGAAGGATCGAAGCTCGTGCTTGGCAAGGCCGGCGGCGGCATCGCCCTGAAACTGGCGTCTATGACGGCAGCGTCTGGAGGCGCCGACGTGACGATCCGCGTTCCCGGCGCCGATGCGGTGGACCGGCAATCGGTCCGCTACGACTGCGGCGGCAAGGCGATCGAGGCGGAATACATCAATGCCGGCCCGGTTTCGCTGGTGACCTTCACCATCGACGGCACATTCGTCGTCGCCTCAAACGTGATAGCTGCGTCCGGAGCCAAATATGCCGGCGGGCAATATGTCTGGTGGACGAAGGGCGAGGAAGCAACGCTGTATGATGCCACCAAAGGCGACGAGGATCGGGGAACCGCCTGCAAGCCGGCATCCTGAGCCGGCTTCTCGCCTGAGCGGAAACACCAGGCTCGGCCTGCGCCTGGGTGAACGAGTGGCATAAGTTGTCGCCTCGATTGGAACTTTTTCCTTCGCGTCCTAGTTACAATCCCGACGCCATCGCGGCGCTGTTGTGTGAAAATGGGAGTGTTCCATGGGGCTGCTTATCGGAATTCTGATTACCTTCCTCGTCATCGTGCTGGTGCTCTATCTCGTCCAGCGTCTGCCGCTCGACGCGCGCGCCAAGCAGATCGTCCAGATCATCGTCATCATCATCGGCATCATCTCTCTGTTGAAATATCTCGCCGTCTTCTGATGTGTCGCCTTCCAGCCAAAGGCCGCCGGATCGCAAGGCCCGGCGGCCTTTGGCTGTCCGGTTGATGCTGACAGGATCTGACAGCGGCAGTGCCTAGGGTCCGGGCATCGAAAAGGAGACCCGACGATGCTGTCACCGAACCTCATCCTGCTCTATGTCGAAGACCCAACCGGAAGCGCTGCCTTCTATACCGGCCTGCTTGGACGCGAACCTGTTGCATCCTTCCCGACCTATGTCGCCTTCCAACTCGAAAACGGGCTGACGTTCAGTCTCTGGTCCACCGGTGCACGGGATTTCGTTTCGTCGGGAAGCGGTCACCGCTCTGAAGTCGCCTTCATGGTGAAGGACGATGTCGAGGTCGAGCGCCTTTATGCGGAATGGCGCAGCAAAGGGATCACGATCGAGCAGGAGCTGAAGACGGCGGTCTTCGGCCGCACCTTCGTCGCGCTTGACCCGGATGGCCATCGGCTGCGCGTGTGCAGGCCCGATGATTGAAATCATCAGGTTTTGGTGGACCGAACGCGGATAGCAACGCTTATTGCGCGGCCGTCGGCGCTCTGCGGTCAAGGATGGCCTGGAACAGGGCGGCCTGACGCTCGGTCGCAGCGCGGATCGCGCTGAGCTGCCGCAGCATCGAGCCGAAAGCCGCGAGAAGTATGCCGCTCAGGATCGCGCTCAAGGCCCAAGGGAGCATGACGAGCGCCCGAAGCTGCGCCGTTGCCGGATCGGCAACGAGCAGCGCGATCGCGGCGGCCAGAGCGGCCAGGATGATGACGATGCCGATGATTTGCAGAAGCTTACCCATGGTGTCCTCCCGTCATGCGCGCACCGTCAGGCAGACTGCATCTCCTGTCAAGCCAGCCGCCCAGCGCGGCAACCTTGCGATCGTGATCGAAGGAACGGGACCGGCCCAACAAAAAAGGCCGGGGCAAACCCGACCTTCCTCATCACCTTCCGTCGATGCCAGTTCATCCGTGGTCATCAGGAAGATGTGAGTGTTGTTTAGCTGTCGTTCGTGACAGGCGCATGACGTCAGCGCGTTTCTTTTCCCCTGCGCTGCTCTGCGCCAGCAACGGGCGCTCCCACTCTACCATTTGCCCAGATGCGCGCCGCCGTCCACGTTCAGCACCTCCCCGGTTATGCGCGGCGCCCTGGTCAGGAACAGGACGGCATCCGCGATCTCGGCCACGCTGGAAATGCTGTGCATCGGCGAGAGCGTGTTCAGGAAATCCCGCGGGTTGTCCTTGTGGAGCGGCGTGTCGACGACACCGGGGGCCACGACGTTGACGCGGATTCCGTCCCTTGCGTATTCCATGGCGATGTTCTTCGAGATCGCGTTGATGCCGCCCTTGGTCAGCATGGCGACCGAAGCGTTCATGCCTGCAATCGGTCTGTCGGCAAGGGGTGTCGTGATGCTGACGATGCTGCCGCCTCTTTTCTGCGAAAGCATCTGCTTGATCACAAGCTGGGTCGTGTGGAGGAATCCCTCGATGTTGGTGGCGCTCAGCTGCCGGTAGTCTTCGGCGGTGTAGTCGACGAAGGGCTTGGTGAAGAAGATGCCGGCATTGTTGACGAGCGCGTCGATCGAGCCGAACCGGGCGATCGCGGTTTCGACCACGCGTTTCGCCGTCTCCGGATCGCCGATATCGCCGTCGACCCGGGCCAGCCGGTCCGATTCGGTGATTTCGCGCGATTGGCTGACATTGCGCGAGGTTGCGACGACGCTGTAGCCCTCTGCCAGAAAAGCGTTTGTGAGGCCCGCGCCGATGCCCTGGGATGCACCGGTGATGATGGCGACTTTGTTTGTCATCTGATCTCTCCGTGGATGGACGGTTTCGGTGAGATCAATATGGCTGCTGCCAGATTGTGCGATTAGGCGGAAATATCTGGAATTACTTTTCCAACGATGCAAAAATCTTCCCATGGTCGATCTGAACGATATCGCGGTCTTTGCGGCCGTTGCCCAATTCGAGAGTTTCAGCCGGGCGGCACGTTCGCTCGGCATGCCGGTCTCCACCGTCAGCCGCAAGGTCACGGCGCTCGAGGAGCAACTGGGCGTCACGCTCATCCAGCGCACGACGCGCAAGCTCAGTCTCACGGCGCAGGGGCGCGCCTATTATGCGGAATGCGGCGAACCGCTGAAGCAGCTTCGCGACGCGGAGCGGGTGCTGAGCGAGGCGCAGAGAAGACCGGAGGGGTTGCTGCGGGTCACCGTTCCCATGACCCTCGGGCAGCCGCCCTTCTTTGATTTCCTGTCCGCATTTCTGAAGACGTATCCCGAGATCGAGGTCGATCTGCTCGTCACCAATATGTTCATGGACCTCGTTGCCGAAAACATCGACGTCGCAGTGCGGTTCGGAGACTTGCGCGATTCGTCGCTTGTCGCGCAGCGTTTGGGTCGAAGCACCCATTTCCTGGTGGCCGCACCCGGCTATCTCGACAAACATGGCACCCCATCGCGACCCGAAGACCTGAGTGGCCACCGCTGTGTCCTGGTCAATGCCCGGGGCAACGAGGCCGAATGGCATCTGGTAAAGGGTGGCGAAGCGGCCAGCCTGCGTGTGACCGGGGCGGTGTCGGTCCACGATATCCAGTCGGCGAGTGCCATGACCGAGCGCGGCCACGGCATCGGCCGGCTCCCGCCGATCTTCTGCGACAGCCTGCTTGCGAGCGGCAAGCTTCTGCGCGTGCTTCCGGGATGGTCCGCGCCGGATGTCTTTGTGCATGCGGTCTATCCGACGCGGCGCTTCCTGCCATCGCGGCTGCAGGTGTTTCTGCAGGAACTCAAAGCCTGGCGCGGCCCGGCGTGGCAGCCGCTTCGGTGAGCGTGCGTTAGGGCATGATCTCCTCGAGCTTCTGCGCAAAGGCGCTGAAGCCGGCGCGGCGATAGGTAGCCTGCGCCTTCGGGTGATCCCATTCGTCCGTATGTAGCCAGATCCGGTTTGCACCTCGGTCCCAGACGGCGCGCAGCGCGCTATCGAGCAGAAATGGCCCCAGCCTTTGGCCGTAAACATCCGGGATCAGGCCGAAATGGGTGAGCTCGACATCCTCGGTATCGGCGCGGTCGAATTCACAGAGCCCGACTGCGCGGCCATCCAGCCGGAGGATGTAGAGGATCGTGGAGGCGCTTCTGAGAAAGTTGTCGAGATCGGCCGTCGGCATGCGCAGCCGCTGATCCCAGCGCAACGGTTCGCCGACGGCGCGATAGAGCGAAAGAAACGCAGCGGCATCCGGACGTTCGGACGCGACCACCGCTTGCGCGATCGGTGCCGGAAACGCATCGTCCGCCGGACGTTCGAGCATTTCCATATAGGTCACGAGCAGATGAACCGTGTTTTCTCCGGAGGGGGTTGCTTTGCTGTCATCCACGGCGTCAGCACGGCGTGCGCCGCGTCCAATTCGATTAAGGGGGGTCTTGGAGAATGGTGATCCCGCCGCGATTCGAACGCGGGACCCCCAGATTAGGAATCTGGTGCTCTATCCTGCTGAGCTACGGGACCACTTGAATAGCACCCATACAAAAGCAAGGGCTCTTCGCCAAGTGTTTTCGCGTGCGTGCCCGAGGAAATGCAGGCGGCGGCGAGCTTGGGTGGTCTCGTCCGGGTGGTGTCCCGACGCGGACCGGCAGGCTTGAAAACGACGATGAAACGGGGGCTGGTCTTCCATGTCCTCCGAATGCTAAGCAAAGCAAGCGCCGGCCCGAGGAAGCTGGCGCTCCCCATTGAGTCCTTCATCAGAGACCTGATCCACATATGTTCATCGGAATAGATTGGGGCGGCACGAAAATGGAAGTCATCGCGCTTGGCCGCGATGGCGAAACACGCGCCCGTCATCGCGTCTCGACCCCGACCAGCGGCTATGACGATTGCATCCGCGCCGTTCTCGATCTCGTTGCTGCCGCCGAGCAGACGGCGGGCGAACAGGGCTCGATCGGCATCGGCATTCCCGGCAGTCCCAATCCGCGCACCGGAATCGTGCGCAATTCCAATGCGGTGCTGATCAATGGCAAGCCCCTTGGGCGTGACCTCGAAACGGCGCTTGGCCGCCCGGTCCGGCTTGCCAACGACGCCAATTGCCTGGCGGTCTCGGAGGCGGTCGATGGCGCCGGCAAGAATGAGCATGTGGTCTTCGGCGTTATCGTCGGCACTGGCCATGGCGGCGGCCTTGCGATCGACAAGAAGGTGCACGCCGGCTACCAGGGCGTTGCCGCCGAGATCGGCCATTATCCGCTGCCCTGGATGACGCAGGACGAATATCCTGGCCACAAATGCTGGTGCGGCAAGCACGGTTGCCTCGACATGTATGCCTGCGGCACGGGTGTCGAGCTCGACTATCGCCTGACGACCGGCGTCGAGAAGCGCGGGCGCGATATCATCGAGGCGAAGCGGGCGGGCGATCTGGTTGCAACGGGCGTCTATGAGCGCTTCGTCGACCGGCTGGCGCGCAGCCTGGCACTGCTCACCAACATCGTCGACCCGGATGTCTACGTGCTTGGCGGCGGCATGTCGAATGTCGACGAGATCTACCAGGACGTGCCGCCACGGGTGGTCAACTACCTCTTCGGCGACACGTTCGAAACCCCCATCCGCAAGGCCCTGCACGGTGACAGCTCCGGCGTGCGCGGTGCGGCCTGGCTCTGGAAGGACTGACCCCCATGAATATCGACAAGGACCTCGCCCGCATCGCGCGGCAGGAACAGGAATTGCAGTTCGAGCGCTTCGATCTCGATGCGGCGTGGGAGCTTGGCTCACTGCTGCGCAAGATGGCGGCCGAGCGCAAGCTTGGCGTCGTCATCGACATCACGCTCTTCTCGATGCAGGTGTTCTATGCCGCGCTCGACGGGGCGACGCCGGATAATCCGAACTGGGTGCGCCGCAAGCGCAACACCGTGTTCCGCCTGTTCAAGAGCAGCTATGCCACCGGCCGCGAGCTGGCCAAGGCGCAGACCAATCTGCAGGCCAAGCTCGGCCTTGCCGATGCGGATTATGCGGCGCACGGTGGCAGCTTCCCGATCGTCGTCAAAGGTACCGGCTGTATCGGTGCCGTCACCGTATCCGGCCTGCCGCAACGCGAGGACCACAACATGGTGGTCGAAGCGCTCTCGGCCCTGCTCGGCAAGGATCATGGCGCCTTGAAGCTCGAGGACTGAGAATTGGCATTGGATATAATTTCGCGATCACGCGTGCTGTCGGATTGGCTGGCAGACAAGGCCCTGCCGCTCTGGCGCGACAAGGGTGTCGATCATTCAGGCGGCTTCGTCGAGACGATCGATATGGCAGGCGAGCCGACCCGCGCCAACCGGCGTGCACGCGTTCAGCCGCGGCAGGTCTACTGTTTCGCCGAGGCCGGGCGGCGCGGCTGGTCCGGTGATTGGCGCGGTGCCGCCGAAGGCGGGCTTGCCTATTTCGATCGCATTTTCAAGCAGCCGAGCGGCTTTTACGGCGCGCTCGCCGATGCCGACGGCATTCTGCTCGATCCGTCCTTTGACCTCTACAACCAGGCCTTCGCGCTGCTTGCCTTCGCCTATCTGGGCGAGGTCGTGCCGGCCCGCAAGGCCGAGATGATCGAGCGCAGCAATGACCTTCGCTCGCGGATCGAGGCGCATGTCAAGCATCCGGTCGCCGGCTTCGAGGAAGACAATCCCTCGCGCCTGCCGCTCTGCTCCAATCCGCATATGCATCTTTTTGAGGCGTGCCTGGCGAGCGAGACGGTCGAGGGCTTCGATCGGGTTGGCTGGGCGAACCTCGCCGACGAAATCGCGCATCTGGCGATGGATTATTTCATCGATGCCGAGAGCGGTGTGCTGCGCGAATTCTTCGATCACGACTGGGCGCCGATGGCAGGCGAAAAGGGCCGGATCGTCGAGCCTGGACATCTGTTCGAATGGGCGTGGCTGCTTTTGCGCTGGGCGGAGCGCCGCGGCAGCGCCGAGGCGATCGTCAAGGCCCGGCGGCTGTTCGATATCGGTGAGGCCCACGGCATCTGCGCGAACCGCAACGTCGCGATCATGACGCTTCTCGACGATCTGTCGGTGGCCGATCCGATCGCGCGGCTTTGGCCGCAGACCGAGTGGCTGAAGGCGGCCGTCCGCTTTGCCGCACTCACCAATGGTGCCGAGCGCGAGCGTTATCTTGCTTCGGCCGCGCGAGCAGCGGCGGCCCTTCAGACGTTTCTGGCGACGCCGGTTGGGGGCCTTTGGCGCGACAAGCAGAAGGCCGACGGCACCTTCGTCGAGGAGCCGGCGCCGGCGAGCAGCTTCTACCATATCCTCTGCGCCATTTATGAAACCGAGGACTGCCTAGCCCGGATCTGATTTGCCGATCCAGAGTATCGCTTTCGTTAAGGCCCGTCGCGATTGCGGCGGGCCATTTTCTTTGCTCCGAGGGGTAAATGTGATTGCTGCATATGTTGACATAAAGATATCTTTATGTGATTGACTTGCCCTAGTGTTTGTCGTTTTCAGAACGGGAGATTTCCCATGTCCGCCATCGACGCCCTTTTCGGCGATGTTTCCTCCAAGCCGGATGGCTCCGAGATCAAGCGGGCGCTGGCCCAGGCTGCGCGCGAACGCATCCTGATCATGGATGGCGCGATGGGCACGGAGATCCAGCAGCTCGGCTTTGTCGAGCAGCATTTCCGCGGCGACCGATTCGGCGGCTGCGCCTGTCATCAACAGGGCAACAACGACCTTCTGACGCTGACCCAGCCGAAGGCGATCGAGGACATCCATTACGCCTATGCGATCGCCGGCGCGGATATCCTTGAAACCAACACGTTCTCTTCGACCCGCATCGCCCAGGCCGATTACGGCATGGACGACATGGTCTATGATCTCAACCGCGATGGTGCCCGAGTGGCTCGGCGCGCGGCCAAGCGGGCCGAAGCCGCAGACGGTCGCCGCCGTTTCGTCGCCGGCGCGCTCGGGCCGACGAACCGCACGGCGTCGATTTCGCCCGACGTCAACAATCCCGGTTATCGCGCCGTCACCTTCGACGATTTGCGCGTCGCCTATGCCGAACAGATCCGCGGTCTGATCGACGGCGGCGCCGACATCATTCTGATCGAGACTATCTTCGACACCCTGAACGCCAAGGCGGCGATCTTCGCGACCAAGGAAGTCTTTGCGGAGAAGGGTATCGACCTGCCGGTCATGATCTCCGGCACGATCACCGACCTCTCGGGCCGCACCCTGTCCGGCCAGACGCCGACCGCCTTCTGGCACTCGGTGCGCCATGCCGAGCCTTTCACCATCGGGCTCAACTGCGCGCTCGGCGCCAATGCGATGCGCGCCCACATCGACGAACTTTCAAGCGTTGCCGATACCTTCGTCTGCGCCTATCCCAATGCCGGCCTGCCGAACGAGTTCGGCCAGTACGACGAAACGCCGGAGCAGATGGCCGCCCAGGTGGAAGCCTTTGCGCGCGACGGGCTGCTCAACATTGTCGGCGGCTGCTGCGGCTCGACGCCGGCCCATATCAGCGCGATCGCCAAGGCCGTTGCCAAGCATCCGCCGCGCGAGATCCCCAAGGTCGAGCCGCTGATGCGGCTCTCCGGGCTGGAGCCCTTCACGCTCACCTCCGACATTCCCTTCGTCAACGTCGGCGAGCGCACCAACGTCACTGGCTCGGCGAAGTTCCGCAAGCTGATCACTGCCGGCGATTATTCGGCCGCTCTCGACGTCGCGCGCGACCAGGTGGCGAACGGCGCCCAGATCATCGACATCAACATGGACGAGGGCCTGATCGATTCGAAGCAGGCGATGATCGAGTTCTTGAACCTCGTCGCCTCCGAACCCGATATCGCCCGCGTTCCCGTGATGATCGATTCGTCGAAGTGGGAAGTGATCGAGGCGGGCCTGAAATGCGTTCAGGGCAAGCCGCTGGTCAATTCCATCTCGATGAAGGAAGGCGAAGAGGCGTTCCTGCATCACGCCAGGCTTTGCCGCGCCTACGGTGCCGCCGTCGTCATCATGGCCTTCGACGAGGTCGGCCAGGCCGACACCCAGGCGCGCAAGATCGAGATCTGCACACGCGCCTACAAGCTCCTGACGGAACAGGCGGGCTTCCCGCCCGAAGACATAATCTTCGATCCGAACATCTTCGCCGTGGCGACGGGCATCGAGGAACACAACAACTACGGTGTCGACTTCATCGAGGCGACGCGCGAGATCATCAAGACGCTGCCGCACGTCCATGTGTCGGGCGGCGTCTCCAACCTCTCCTTCTCGTTCCGCGGCAACGAGCCGGTGCGCGAGGCAATGCACGCGGTGTTCCTCTACCACGCCATCCAGGCGGGCATGGACATGGGCATCGTCAACGCCGGCCAGCTCGCCGTCTATGACGCCATCGATGCCGATCTGCGCGAGGCCTGCGAGGACGTGGTGCTCAACCGCCGCGCCGATTCGACCGAGCGCATGCTGGAGATCGCTGAGCGCTATCGCGGACAGGGCGGCTCGCAGGGCCGCGAGAAGGATCTTTCCTGGCGCGAATGGTCGGTGGCAAAGCGCCTCGAACATGCGCTGGTCAATGGCATCACCGAGTACATCGAGGCTGATACCGAGGAGGCTCGGCTTGAGGCAGCGCGGCCGCTGCATGTCATCGAAGGCCCGCTGATGGCCGGCATGAACGTCGTCGGCGACCTCTTCGGTTCGGGCAAGATGTTCCTGCCGCAGGTGGTCAAATCCGCACGCGTTATGAAGCAGGCGGTCGCCGTGCTCTTGCCGCACATGGAGGCGGAAAAGCTCGCCAATGGCGGCGAGGCGCGCGAAAGTGCCGGCAAGATCCTGATGGCGACGGTCAAGGGCGACGTGCACGACATCGGCAAGAACATCGTCGGCGTCGTGTTGGCCTGCAACAATTACGAGATCATCGATCTCGGCGTCATGGTGCCCTCGGCGAAGATCCTCGAAGTGGCGCGCGAGCAGAAGGTCGACATCATCGGCCTCTCCGGCCTGATCACGCCCTCACTGGATGAAATGGTGCATGTCGCCTCAGAGCTTGAGCGCGAAGGCTTCGATGTACCGCTGCTGATCGGCGGCGCGACCACCAGCCGCGTGCACACTGCCGTCAAGATCAATCCGCGCTACGACCGCGGCCAGACGGTCTATGTCACCGATGCCAGCCGCGCGGTCGGCGTCGTATCGAGCTTGCTCTCGCCCGAAGCGCGCGACAATTACATGGAGACGGTTCGGGCGGAATATCGCAAGGTCGCCGACGCGCATGCGCGCAACGAGGCGGAAAAGCGCCGCCTTCCCCTGTCGCAGGCACGCGCCAATCAGCATCGGATTGACTGGTCGAGCTACCAGGCAAAAGCCCCGTCCTTCCTCGGCAGCCGCGTGTTCGAGAGCTGGGACCTGGCCGAACTCGCCCGATATATCGACTGGACGCCGTTCTTCCAGACCTGGGAGCTGAAGGGCGTCTATCCGAAGATCCTCGACGACGAGGCGCAAGGTGCGGCTGCCCGCCAGTTGTTCGACGATGCACAGGCGATGCTGAAAAAGATCATCGAGGAGAAGTGGTTCGCGCCGAAGGCGGTCGTCGGCTTCTGGCCGGCGGGCACGGTCGGCGACGATATCCGGCTCTTTACCGGAGAGGATCGGGCCGCTGAACTTGCGACCTTCTTCACGCTGCGCCAGCAACTCAGCAAGCGCGATGGCCGTGCGAACGTGGCCCTTTCCGACTTCGTCGCGCCTGTTGATAGCTGCTCCAACGACTATGTCGGCGGTTTCGTTGTCACAGCCGGCATCGAGGAAGTGGCGATCGCCGAGCGGTTCGAGCGCGCCAACGACGATTACTCCTCGATCATGGTGAAGGCGCTGGCCGATCGTTTCGCCGAGGCCTTTGCCGAGCGCATGCATGAATATGTGCGCACCGAACTCTGGGGTTATGCGGCGGACGAGACGTTTACGCCCGTGGAGCTGATTGGGGAGCCCTATGCCGGCATCCGCCCGGCGCCGGGTTATCCGGCCCAGCCCGATCACACTGAAAAGGCAACGCTCTTCCGGCTGCTTGACGCAGAAGCAACGATCGGCGTCAGCCTCACCGAGAGCTATGCGATGTGGCCGGGTTCGTCGGTTTCCGGCCTCTACATCGGCCATCCCGAAGCCTATTATTTCGGTGTCGCCAAGGTCGAGCGCGACCAGGTCGAGGACTATGCGACACGTAAACGCATGCCGGTGCGCGAGGTCGAGCGCTGGCTGTCGCCGATCCTCAACTACGTGCCGATGCCGGAGACCGAAGCGGCCGAGTAGCGTCGCTGGAGGGCGTGATGACGAGCCGACAAGGGCTCGTCACTGCCGTCATTGCGCGTCGCCTTTGGGCTCGTCTTCGAGTGCGACAAGGAAAGCCGTGAGCGCGGCATTGAAGCGGTCGGGCCGCTGCAGCGGGGCGAAGTGGCTGACGCCGTCGAGAAGGATGAACGCGGCGCCGGGAATGCTGCGGGCGAGATGGTCAGCATGCTCGTGTTTGATGAACTCGTCGTTTTCGCTTTGGACGATCACGACCGGCACGCGGATCTTGCCGAGATCTTCTGCCGTGTAGTTCGGCTCGGTTCTCTGCATTTCGCTGACGGCGTCGACGAAGGCGCTGAAATCGTCCGGCGTCGCCGACAGCGCGCGGTAGTCTTCGGCATGACGGCTAAAGCAGCGGTCGAGCACCGGGCTCGGCTCGATGTCCTTCGTTCCGCTCGGGTCCATGTTGCAGGCGAAGAAGAAGACGCCGCTGACGCGTTCCGGCGTCTGTGAGGCGAGGGTAAGTGCGATGCAGGCGCCATCGCTCCAGCCGGCAAAGGCGGCCTTCTGAATATCCAGCCTGTCCATCACGGCAAGCACGTCCGCCGCCATCAGTTCGTAGGTGTAGGGCTTTCGGTCGCGGGTGCTGCGGCCATGGCCGCGGCTGTCGATCAGGATGACGCGGTGGCCAGTGTCAAGCAGGGCCGGGACTTGAAAGCCCCAGTTGCCGCTGTGGCCAAGGCCGCCGTGCAAGAGGATAACCGGTTCGCCCGATCCATAGGTCGCATACCAGATTCGTGCGCCGTCACGCTCGACACGGCCTTCAACCGTTGCCGCGGGCAGGGGCGTTGCGCCATGCTCGGCGAAGGCCGCAAGGTTGTCATCGCTGTGTTCCATGCATGCGGCCTCCGCTGCCAAATTCGCGGCACGCCTAGTTTACCGGCTGCGGCTCGGGAAAGTGCCAGGTTCCGTCGAGGATTTCCTTGCGCGGCCGGTAGAGCCGCACCGTATAGTTCCAGCCGTCGACCACGGGCAGGCAGTTGGCGATCTTGCCGTCGCAGCCGCCGAACTGGATCGAGACGCTGCCATCGTCGCCCTTCTTGGCGGTGATGTTGTTGATCGCGTAGGCATTGTAGGCGTTTTTTTCGTAGAAGCCTTGCGCGTCGTAGACGCTGACCGACCAGAAGGCATCGACCGGTACGTCCTTGACGTCGAGCTTGTAGATGGTCTTGCCGTCGTTCTTGGCGGGCGTGACGTTGAGATAGGTCGCATCCTTGTCGGGGTTGCCGCCCCAACCGGTCGCGGTGCCGATCAGATGGCGGATCGGGTCGACGTCGGCCTTGGTGCCGAAGGCCTTCTTGAAGTCCGGCATAGTGGCGCCGAGCGCAAGCAGGGCTTCGCGCACCTTCTTCTGGCTGGCCGGGTCCCAGGCCGGGATTTCGAACGTGCCTTCCTTCTGCTGGGTCACCTTGATCGCATCCTGCAGGGCGTGGACTTCGGCGATATCCTTCTGGTCGGTCGGATCGACCAGGGTGCGGACGCCGACGACGGCGTAGCGTGTGCCGACCTTTTCCTTGGTCAACGTCACCTCTCCGGCGCCGTAGACGACCTCCGGCACATAGTGGTCCTCATTGACCACCTGCAGCGACATGAAGCGTTCTCCCGCGTCCGGCATGGTGACCGTAACCGGGCCCGCGTCGAGATCGAACACGGCCGATGAATAGAGCGTATCGCGGTTGAGGCGAATGACGGTCTGATTGTCGATCGAAGCCGGTTCGCGCCGATGCACGAATTTGCCGAAGGCGCCGTCCTTGACCATGGAGGCGAGGTACATGTCGCTCTCGGCACGAACGAAGTTGTCGACACCGACGGTTACGGGGTCGGCGGCGCTTGCCTGGGTTGCGGCAGCCATCGCCAGTGCACTGGCAATGAGGAACGAACGATAGTGTTTCATATTCAAATCCTCGTTGATCAGTTGGCGCGCCGCATCGGCGGCGCTTTCCATTTTCCGTCCAATGCGTCCGGCTTTGGCCAGTAGAGCCGCATGGCGGTGAAGAACGGGCCGCTCGGCGCCGGCAGCCAGTTTGCTTCCTTGTCAGGCCCAGGGCTCTCGTGCTGGACGTAGAGCGTCACGCCGCCATCGGCGTCCTTTTGCAGGTTCGGTAGCATCGGCGAGTTGATGAGATAGCGGTTAAGCGGATTGGCGTAGAGCAGGCTCGACGGCAGTTCGTAGAGGGTGAGCGACCAGAAGGCGTTGACCGGCGGCAGTTGCCCGGGTTCGAAGCGCAAGGTGTAGTGGCCCGACCCGATCAGCGGCTTCTTCTGGTCATCGACGAAATAGGCGGGATAGAGAGCTTCGTCCTTCGAGTTGCCGTAGATACCGAGAACCGCGCCGGACATGCGCTGCATATAGTCGTTCTTCAGGAACTCCCGCGTGCCGAACGCGTCGGCACTCGAAGCCTTGCCGGTGTCGATTTCGGTTTCCTTGTGTTCCTTGAACGCCGCCCAGGCGTCCGCCATGCCGTCAGTGATCGCCTTCTGGATCTCCGGCGAGAAAGCCGTGATGTCGAACGTCTTGCCCGCACCGATGTTCAGATCGGCGAAACGCTGCATCAGCGCCGTTTCGGACGGGTGCGTCGGGCAGTACTGCAGGATAAAATTCAGGACCCTGTAGAAGTCAGGCGAGGTCTTTTCGTCAGCCGCGCTCAACGGGGTGATAAAATCGACGGCCGCGGCCGGTGCCGGAGCCGGCTGACCAAGGAAGCTCGACAGCGGCTCGACCCTGTAGCCCGCCTGGATCTTCTTGACGTTCTCGATGTCGGCGGGATCAAACATCTGCGTGCGGTAAAGCACGAAAGCGAATTCCGTTTCCGACCGGATCACCGCGTTGATCCCGGGCGGGGTTTCACCCTTCCAGCCCGGTCCCGCCAGCAGGAAGGTGCCAGCCTCGCTGCCGGTGGCGCGACTTCCGACATAGGCGAAATTGAACGTGTACATGTCGACGAACTGGAGCGAGTAGTAGCGCTCCTTCTCGACCGCCGGCACGGTCAGGACCAGCGGCTCGGCGCGCAGGTCCGCGCCCAGGAAGGAGTAGGGCGTATCGGAATTTGGCGTCTGGATAGCCTTGTCGTCAGGCGTATAGACCCGCGCGGTATTGTTGAGCGTATTCCAGCCGCTCTTGAACTCGGGATTGCCGTGATCGACGAAATAGGAATGCTGCACCCTGTAGCTGTCGACCAGCGGGAAACCGTAGATATAGGCGTCTTTGGCAATGGCGCGCGCCTCGTCCGCCGTGAGTGCGGAATCGGCGGCGCCTGCCCGCGTTACCTTGAATGCCGGCAGTGCCGTTGCAAGGGCGCCGAACATCAGCAGTGACCGTCTTTTCAGCATGGCACATTCCCTCAGATGATCGCCTGTAATCGTGGCACTTCAGCGAGGTCCTGCAAGTACGTAACGGTTACGGCCTGGTCGACGCGTCTCATCCATGCGTGCCGATGGCGCCGCCCGCCAAGCTGCGGTACCATTGCCGCTGGAGTACATCGCACGTTGAGAGCCCGTCGATGGAGCGCCGTCTCGCAGCCGTCCTGATCGCGGATGTCGTCGGTTACAGCCGCTTGAGCCGGCTGGACGAGGAAGGGACGCGCTTGCGATTCCAGTCGGATCTCGGCCATATTCTCGAGCCGCTTTTCCGCGAGCATCACGGGCGTCTGGTGAAGACGATGGGCGATGGCCTGCTCGTCGAATTCCGCAGCGTTGTCGACGCGACCCAATGCGCAGTCGAGATCCAGCGGCGCAAGGCGGAGGCGGAAGCCGACAAGGCGCCAAATGGCGAGAGGCTGGACTTCCGCATCGGCATCAATCTTGGCGACATCATCGTCGAGGGTGACGACATCCATGGCGACGGCGTCAACATCGCCGATCGGGTCCAGGGACTTGCCGAGCCGGGTGGTATTGCGATCTCCGGCACGGCTTACGACCAGGTCAGCTCCAAGCTGAAAGTCGGATTTGCGTCCCTGGGTCAACAGACGGTCAAGGGGCTTGCCGAGCCGATCCGGGTTTACCGGGTCCTCCTCGATCCGGGGGCCGCCGGCAGGACGGTTGTCGAGAAGCCTCGACGCAATGCGGCCTGGGTGAAGGGATCGGTCGTTGGTCTCGTCGCGATTGCGCTGTCGACTGCGGTCGCCTGGTGGCAGCCGTGGACGTGGATCGGGCAGGAGGGGATGGCGCAGCGTTTCGCCTATCCGCTGCCGGACCAGCCTTCGGTTGCCGTGCTGCCCTTCATCAATGTCAGCGGCGACAGCGATCACGACCATTTGGCCGAGGGGCTGACGGACGATCTCATCACAGAACTCTCGAAAGTGTCCGGCCTCTTTGTCATCGCGCGCCATTCGGTGTTCGCGCTGAAGGGCAGTACCGACAAGATCCAGGACGTGGCCGCCGAGCTTGGCGTACACTATGTGCTGGAGGGCACGCTGCAGCGGGCGGACCAGCGGTTGCGCATCAACGTCAAGCTGATCGATGCGATGAGCGGTCTTTCGCTCTGGGCCGAGCGCTACGATCGGCAATACGCCGACCTCTTTGCGGTTCAGGACGACGTGATCGGCAAGATCATCGCAGCGCTCGAGGTCAAGCTCAGCGAGGGCGAACGCGACCAGCTGGCGCGCATTCCGACGGACAATCTCGAGGCCTACGACAACTACATGCGCGCCGAGCAGCAGGGCTTGATCTGGCGCGACGTCGACACCTATCGCCAGACGCTTTCCTATTATCAGCGGGCGATCGATCTCGATCCGAAATTCGCCGATGCGCATGCCGGTATCGCCCGGGTCGCCGTCGACGTCTGGCGCAACGACTACAACTATCTCTGGTCCGCGGCCGTGGCGCGCAAGATCGCCTATGATGCGGCGGGACAGGCCCTGAAGCTCGACGCCAACAACGCCCGCGCCCATACCGTGCTGGCGCTGCTGCAGCTGGTGGACGGCCGTCCCCTTGAGGCAAAGGAATCAGCGCTTCGAGCCGTCTCGGCGCAGCCGGGGGATGCCGAGGCGCTCGCCAATCTGGCGCTGATACTGGCCCAGACCGGTGAACACGAGCAGGCGCTCGACGATATCGAGCGGGCGCTGAGGCTTGATCCGTCGCCATCTTCGAGCCTGCAACTGCTTTCGGGCATCGTCTATTACACGACGCGTCACCTTGAGAAGGCGATCCCGCTGATCGAAGCGGCCGGCGCATCCTTGCCAAAGGCGGAGGCGGTGCGGGAGTATCTGGCGTCGGCCTATGCCCAGCGCGGCGACCAGCAGAGTGCGGCCGCCGAAGCGGCCGAGCTGTTGAAGCTCTTCCCGGACACGAACCTGAGCTACTACGGCTATCTCTACGACTACTGGCGCGAAGAGGATCTCTATCGCCACCTCTTCGGCCTTCGCGTCGCCGGTATTCCGGAATGGCCCTTCGGCTTCGTCGGCGCCGCCAGCGACCGGCTCGGCCCGGCCGAGCTGAAACAACTGACCACCGACAAGACCTGGGTCGGCGTGCACAAGAACGGCACGGGCTTTGCGCAGTTTTTCGACATGGACGGCAACACCGCCTATCGCACCAGCAACACCAACATCACCGGTCGGATTGAAGTGAAGGGCAACCAGCTCTGCGAAAAATATGACGGCTATTTTCTCGACCGCATGGTCTGCGGCTATGTCTACCGCAATACGGCAAAGGGCGAGCGCACGGCGGACTACATCAATGTCACGCCGCAGTCGCTGAAGTTCTTCTCGATCGAGAAGTGACGGTTGTCATCGCCGAGCCGCCGGCCTTCAGGGCCGGGGCTGCGTCCAGTTGATGTTCGCCTTCTCGGTGAGCAGCGTCTGCTCGACCTCGGACCAGTGCTTGCGCGAATCGACCACCTTGTTCGGGTTCTTCACCAGTCCGTCGGCTGCGCCCGGATCGTAGCTGAGATAGAGCTTGTCCTTGATGATGCGCCAGGCCTTGGGATCGATGTTGGTCGTGACCGTGCCGAAGGAGACGCCATCGGCGCAGTAGCCGCCATATTGCGGCGCATAGCGGGTGGGCTCCTTGATGAACTGGTCACGGTGTTCGGCGCTGGCAAACTGCCAGGTGGCGCCGAGCCAGCGATAGCTGAATTCGGGTGATCCTTCGACAGCCTTGTTCTCGGTGAAATAGGCGACCGGGTCGTAACCCTTGATCGCCACGTCACCGAAGTAGCCGGTGTTGACGGGCTCTTCTGCCAGTGACGGGACGGCCGGCGCAAGGAACGCCGCTGTCGCCGCGATTATAAATCGTATGGAGTGTCGAGACATGCCGTTTCCTCCGTTTCCGGATCTATTGACGTTTCGTGCATTCGCCGTAGAGCCATTCGCCGACAAGCTCGGCCTTCTGGCAGGTGGCGCCGGCCTTCAACAGAAGTTCGGCGGCCGGCCAGTAGGACCGCCAGCCGGCCTGGGTGAGCGGCGTATAGCCATTGCGCTCCTTGGCTTCGATGTCTGCCTTGTTGGCAAGCAGGAAGGCGACCACTTCGGCGTGGCCCTCTTCGGCCGCCGCATGCAGCGGCGACATCTTGTAGAAGTTGGCGACGTCGTTGACCGCCGCGCCCTTGGCGACGAGTAGTTTGACGGTTTCGAGATTGCCGCCATAGGCCGCGGCGTGAAGCGCGGTGAGACCGCCCTTGTTGCGGATCTCGATGTCGTTGCCGCGGTCGATGAGAAGGGCGACGACCTCGGCGCGACCCTTGAGAGCGGCAATCAACAGCGCCGGTTCACCGGCCGCATCCGGCTCGGTTATATCGGTTCCCTGATCGAGCAACTGTTTGACGCGTTCCGTGTCGCCGTCCCGTGCCGCGTCATGCAAAGGACCCGCGTTCGCCGCCGCGGCGAAGAACGCCACCGCGACCAGCGAAGCAAAGAGAGATTTCATCGCGTAACCTCCGCCCCAGCTTCGGTCTCGCCAATTAGGAAGGGCGAAAATACCACAGGGCGGCCGGCGGAAACAGGCATTAGCGCCGCCCGATCCATACTCCTTTTGGGTGTCTGCGATGAGGAATGCCTGTCAGGCGGCGACCTGCATCAGGTCGAGCATGCGGCCGATTGCGCTCGGGATGGGGGCGATAATCGGCGTCGAAAACATCGGCTGGAGCTCGTCGGCCGCCTGGCCGAGCGGGCCGCCGCCGATGATGACGGCCTCGGCGCCGTCGAGCTCGATGCATTGGCGGACCGCCTCGCCGAGAGCCGAAAGCAGCCGATCCGGGTGGGCGGAAAGCGCCAGCGGATCACCCGAAGTGCAACGGATGCCGGTATATTGTTCCCAGACGCCGAGATCGCGGGCGCGGTCGTCGATCGCCTGGATCAGTTCCGGCGTCGTGGTGGCGACGCCGAATTTGCGGCCGCCCTGTGAGGCCTCGATCATCGAGGCCTCACAGATTCCGATGACGGGGATATCGAGCCGGTGCTTGAGCGCGGCAAGGCCGGGATCGCCGAAGGCGCTGACGACGATGCCGAGGCATCCGACCTCATGCTTTTCGCCGATCTCGACGACCTCGGCAGCGGATGCGTCCAGCTGCTCCGGTGTGACGATCATCGGCGGGTTCCGCATGGCCGTGGCGACTGCCACGGCCATGCGTCCTGATGCTGCCCGGCGTGCGATGGCGACCATCATGTCGCTGGTGGCACGCGAACTGTTCGGGTTGATCAGAAGGATATGTGCGCTCACGTTCTCAGTTCCACGCCGACTTTGATTTCAGAAGTGTCAGCCTTTGCCAGGTCGGCATCGGCAGGCTGGGTGAGGTCTTCCATCGACATGCCGTAGGTTTCGGGGCCGAGCTGGATGCAGAAGGCAAAGACCGCATACATGCCGGCGGCAAGCCCGAAGACACCGACCATGCCGTAGACGTCGAAGAGGGCGCCGGCGATGGTGGGGACGAAGGAACCCGCGGCCGAACCGGTTGCCAGGATCAGCGCCACGCCGAAGGCGCGGATGCGGGTCGGAAAGAGTTCGGGCGCATAGATCCAGATCGAGGTGTTGAGCAGCAGCACGAAGAACTGGAAGATCGCGCCGAACATCAGCACCAGATAGATGTTGGTGCCGAGATAGGCGATCGAAACCGCCGCAAGGCAGGCGAACACGGCGCCGAGCGTCAGCACCTTCTTGCGCGGGAAGTAGTAGCCGAACATCGAGGCGGCGATGGCACCAAGCACGCTGCCGCTCTGGATGATCATGCTGTAGAGCAGGCTGCCCTGCAGCGTATAGCCCATGGAGACGAAGATGATCGGCATCAGCGTCAGCACCGAAAGCTGGGCGCCGTAGCTCATCAGGATGGCGATGGCGACGGGGATCGTGCGGCCGATGAAGGGCGCGCGGAAGAGTTCCTTCCAGTCGCTCTTGGCCGGCTCTTCGTCTTTCAGGTGATCCTTGGTCAGATACTCCTGGACCTTGAGATTGCGCGGGCGTAACGAGCCGGAGGCAAGGATGGAGAGCACCTTGTTGGCTTCGTCGATCTTGCCCTGTGAAGCCAGGAAGCGCGGGGTCTCCGGCACGAAGCGGCGATAGAAGACGACGAGCAGAGCCGGGAGCGCGAGGGCGGCGAAGAGCCAGCGCCAGCTGTTTTCACCCGGGAAGAGGGTGAAGATCATCAGGCCGAAGGCGGGCGCCAGGAAGTTGCCGAAGCCGCCGGCGCCGACATTGACGAGGCCGGCCGCCGTGCCGCGGAATTTCGGCGAGCAGAATTCCGACAGCATGGTAACGGCCGTCGAGATTTCGCCGCCGACGCCGAAGCCGACGATGGCACGGGCAAAGCAGAGCGTGGCGAAGTTCGGCGCCATGGCGCAGGCGGCCGAGCCAATGGTGAAGAGCAGGAGGTTGATGGTCAGCATCACGCGTCGGCCGTAGCGGTCGCCGAGGATGCCTGAAAGCAGGCGGCCGATCGCCGCGCTGCCGAAGGTGATGGTGTTGAGGAAACCGATGTCGGTGCCGGTAAGGCCCCAATGTTCTTTCAGGATCGGGCCGGCAACGCCGATGGTGTTCTGTTCGAAGCTGTCGAACAGGCAGCCGATGAGCACGAGGGCGAGAATTTGCTTGTGGGCGCCGGTGACGCCGATCTTGGTGAAGGCTGATTCCAACTGTCTGATGACCGGCGATGACCTGCCGGACGGTACCATATTTTCCGCTGCCATGGTTCGTTCCCCTTTATGGCTTAACAACGTGAAAATGTGAAAATTCAGTTTCATGAAATCTACAGCATGAAATCTGAGTTTCATAGGAGATTCTATGACGCGCTGCGAAAGGAAATGGCCGCTCGCAACCCAGGCTATGGAATGCAGATTTCGTGCCACTCGGTGGGAAACGAAAGTTTCTCGTTTGCCGTCAAAAGCTTGGCGACAAATTGCACTCTAACGGGCGGTTGAAACCCAGATTTCTTGTGCTCGAAAAATGTTCTGCCGTTTCAGGCAAATGCCCAATCGGCGCTCACAATTCGTCGAGCGCGTCGTTGATCGCCTCGATGCCGCGCAGGCGGTTTCGGCCGGCGGGACCGGCGATTTCGATGCAACGCGTGGTGAGCAGATGGCAGAGCGCCATCACAGAGACGTGGTTGAACAGGGGCCCCGGCGCTAGCGTCTGGCAGCGGAAATGCCATTCTGCCTGGTTGAGGAAGGGAACGCCTTCGTCGGTGATATAGAGCAGCCTTGCGCCCGATTTTTCGAGCTGCGCGAGGATCGGTTCCATCAATGTGACGCGCCGGCGCAGGCCGAAAAGGATGACGACGTCGTCGTTGTTGATGCTGACCAGATGTTCGCCGAGCGTCTGGCCGCCGCCGGGAATGGCCGAGATGTGCTCGACCACCTGTGTCATCTGCCATTGCAGATAGGTGGCGAAGGAATGGCTGGCGCGAAAGCCGATGACCCAGACTTTGCGGGCGCCAAGGATGGCGGTTGCCGCCGCCGTCACCTGGGTTTCGGAAATGGCGAGAAAGGTCGCTTCGATATTGGCCACGCCCTGCGCCACATGGGACGTGAGCGACTGCTCGCCGCCGCTGTCGGTGGCGGTTGCAAGGAACAGGCGCGAACCGGTCTGCTTGTCGGCGCGGGCATGCCGACGCGCTTCTTCGTAATTGTCGTAGCCGAGCCGCTGGATGAAGCGAGAGACCGTCGCCTTCGACACATGTGCGAGCGCCGCCAGTTCCTGGGCTGAGTAGCTGGCGACCTCGCCTGGAAAATCGCAGAGGAAGTCGCCCAGCCGCCGCTCGGCCGGATGCAGTTCCGGCAGCACTTGGCGAACACGGGTGAGGAAGGAACGTTCTTTCGGGCTCATGCGATGTCCATGAAACTGGCGTTTCACGGCAATCTCTGATTTTCGCGGGGATATTGCAAGCGAGGCGGGCGGATGCCGCCTTGCTTTCAACGGCTGCAGACGCGGGCAGTTGCCCGCGTGCGTCAGTATTTCGACGGCACGTAGAGTTCCGGCGGCAGAACCTTGCGCTCGTAATCCGGGTTGAAGACGCGTTCCGGTAGGGAGATTTCCTCGTGCGGCACGTCCTCGTAGGGGATCTGCCTCAACAGGTGGTCGATGCAGTTCAGACGGGCGCGCTTCTTGTCGTTGCCTTCGACGATATGCCAGGGCGCTTCCGGGATGTTGGTTCGGGCGAAGGTCTCCTCCTTGGCCTTGGTGTAACCTTCCCAGCGCACCCGCGACTGCAGATCCATCGGCGACAGCTTCCACTGCTTCAACGGGTCGTGAATGCGCACCAGGAAGCGCATCTGCTGCTCCTCGTCGGTGATCGAGAACCAGTACTTCACCAGCCGGATGCCGGAGCGAACCAGCATGCGCTCGAATTCCGGCACGTCGTCGAAGAACTGCTCGACCTGGTCCTCGGTGGCGAAGCCCATGACGCGCTCGACGCCGGAGCGGTTGTACCAGGAGCGGTCGAAGAGCACGATCTCGCCGCCGGCCGGCAGGTGCGGCACGTAGCGCTGGAAATACCATTGCGTCTTTTCGCGGTCGGACGGTGCCGGCAGCGCGACGACACGCACGACGCGGGGATTGAGCCTCTGGGTGATGCGCTTGATGACGCCGCCTTTGCCAGCGGAATCGCGGCCCTCGAAGATCACCACCACCTTTTCCTTGTGATGGACCACCCAGTCCTGAAGTTTGATCAGCTCCGACTGCAACTTCAGCAGCGAGCGGAAGTAATCGATGCGCGGGATCGATGGCGGGTGGTTCTTGCGGTAGATCTTGCGGATCTCTTCCGACAGCGCCGGTTCGGAAAGCTCGAGTTCGTAGTCCTCGTCGAGCGTGTCGGCCAGTTCTGCTTCCAGCCAGTCCTGCGTTTCGATCTCGTCGTTCGACCTGTTCATCTGACCCTCCGGATTGCGTGTGTTCGACGACAACTTTGCGTGATGCCATCGTTAGTCGGCTTATTTCACAGCCGCATGAAGGGAATTTGACGCTGACCTCCACGCCCCGATCGGCGCTATCCCTTGATGTACCAGCCCCAGGGCTCGTCGGCGTCGAAACTGGTGATCTGCTTGGTCTCCAGATAATTGGAGAGGCCCCAGCGGCCGAGCTCACGGCCGATGCCCGATTGCTTGTAGCCACCCCAGGGTGCTTCGGCGAAGGTCGGCTGCGAGCAGTTGATCCAGACGATGCCAGCGCGAAAAGCGCGGGCGACGCGCTCGCAGCGGTCCCTGTCGGCCGACATGACGGCGGCTGCAAGACCGAAGCGGCTGTCGTTGGCCATGCGGATCGCGTCGGCCTCTTCGCCAAACGGCTTGACGCAGACGACCGGACCAAAGATCTCCTCGCGCCAGACGTAACTGTCTTCGCGCATATCGGTCAGCACCGTCGGTTCGATGAAGTAGCCGCTGTTGAGGCCGGCCGGGCGGCCGCCGCCGGCAGCCACCGTGGCGCCGTCCTGGCGGGCGCGGTCGATCGCGCCCATGATCTTGTCGTACTGCCCCTTCGAGACGATCGGCCCGAGCAGGGTGCCGTCTTCCAGACCATTGCCGATGGTGATCTTCGCCGCTTCTTCGCAGAGGCGCTTGACGACGGTCTCGTAGATTGACTCCTCGACGAGCACGCGCGAGGTCGCCGAGCAGACCTGGCCCTGGTTCCAGAAGATGCCGAACATGATCCATTCGACGGCCTTGTCGATGTCGCTGTCGGCAAAGACGACGAAGGGTGACTTGCCGCCGAGTTCGAGGCTGACATTCTTGATGTCCTGGGCACCGGCCATCATCACCTTGCGGCCGGTGACGACGGAGCCGGTGAAGGCAAGCTTGTCGACCAGCGGATGCTCGGTCAGCGGCTGGCCGGCGTCCTGGCCGGTGCCGGTGAGGATGTTGAGCACGCCGGCCGGCAGCCCGACTTCCTCGGCGATGACGCCGAGCTCAAGTGCTGTCAGCGGTGTCAGCTCCGACGGTTTGAGCACGATGGTGCAGCCGGCGGCCAGCGCCGGCGCCACCTTCCACGACACCATCAGCAACGGATAGTTCCACGGGGTGATCGCGCCGACGACGCCGAGCGGTTCGCGCACGGCGCGTGACGTGAAGCGGCTGTCGCCGACGGCGATCGCCTCCTCAGGGCTGGTGTCCAGTTCCTCGGCGAGACCGGCATAATAGCGGAAGCAGCCTGCGGCATCGTCGATGTCCCACAATGCTTCCGGCAGCGGCTTGCCGTTGTCGGCGACTTCGAGCCGGGCCAGCGAGTGGCGCTTTTCCTCGATCTTGGCGGCGATTGCACGCAGATAGGCGGCGCGCTCGTTGCCCGAAAGTTTTGGCCAGGGGCCGCTGTCGAAGGCGATGCGGGCCGCTTTTGCGGCCCTGTCCACGTCTTCGTAGGTTGCCGCAGGCGCACGATGGATGATCTCCTCCGTCGCCGGATCGATCACGTCGAGCGTGCCGCCGCGCCGCGGTTTTTCCCATTTGCCATCGATGAACAACCGGTCCTGCATGCAATACCCCTTTATAGCCCGGTGCGAGTATGGCCAGTCAAAGCGAAACACGCCAGCCGTAAGTTACGGCTGGCGTTGATCTTTTTGCCGCGAGACACTGCTCTGACGGTCGGTCGCCGACCCGCGCCACGCGAGGAACGGCAGAACCGGAAGCACGACGCAGGCGCTGGCAAAGAGCCAGAACTGCCCGAGGGTCACGAGATTGCTGGTATAGAAGGCTCCCGAGACGATGCCGGCGATCAAGCAGGCATCCATGAGTGGCAAGCTCACGGCGTAAAACACTGCCTGGCGCTCCAGGGACAGGCAGCGTTGCAGGAGGGTAAAGTAGGTAGCGAAAGCGATCATCTCCGGTATGCCGCCGACGATCAGCAGTCCGCTGGCCACCAGGGAGTTGGGGGCAAAAATCAGCGCGAAGGACGAAAGGCCTTCGAGCAGGCTGGAGAGAAGATAGGCGCGAAGCAGCGCCTGCGTACTGGTCAAAGCTCCCGCCAATCGGTGCGAGACGACAGCACCAATCAGGGCGCCGGCGCCCTGTGCCGCCAGAAGCAAGGTCCACATCTCCGGGCCGAGATGAAACTGGTCACGACTGAGCCAGAACAGGAACGGCTGCAGTGTCCCGAGCGAGACCATGTAGCCGAAGGCCGGGAGCAGCAAAGCCCAGAGCAAGGGGTTTTCGCGAAACATCGCAAGGGTTTCCCGTCCGAAGCCCGATGCGTGCGAGGGTGCCGCGTTCTCTTGCCCCGGCTTGTCGCGTGGTTGAAGCACCAGCAGAAGGGCTGCCCCGATCTGGGCAAGGGACAGCGCAAGAAGGGTTGTCACGATCGAGGTGGAGGCAGCTGCCAGACCCGCCGCCGGCGGACCGAAAATCTTGGCGAAGCGGTCGATCGCCTGGAAGGCGGTGTTGGCCTCCATGTTGCGGCCGGCTGGAACGACGGCGGCGCGCAGCATCAACAGACCCGGCGTGACCACCGCGTCCGCAGCGCCGATGACCAGGACGATCACGTGCAATGTCATTGCGTCCGGCGCGAACGCAAGGCCGGGAATGGCGATGGCGGTCACCGACAGGCAGCACAGCACCGGAAGCTGCGGGCCGCTGCGCCGTAGGAGCGAGGCGACGATCGGCGCAAGCAGGAGGCTCGGCAGCAGACGCAAGGCAAGACTGCCGACCAGTTCCGCACCGGCGCCGAAGCGGCGTGCAACGACGAGCGGCAGCGCGGCGACGAGCATCCAGGAGCAGAAGGAATCGACGGTGAGGACGAGGCTGATGCGCCGGAAGGCGGCAACGCCCCAAAGATTGGATTTGTCCATAGGAGAGCCCGATGAGACGCAATCGATCTCGGGTCTGCTGTATTGGGCAGGTTTGATGAGATCGAACGCGAACAGGATAAGCCCGCGCAAGAGGCGGACGGTTCTGGGCTCACAGATGCAAACCCCGCCTTGCGGGGCAAATCAGGCCATCAAATGGGGTTCGCTCGACATGGTCAGCCATTTACCATGGGTGCTTCTCAGGTGACAAGCGGCAGCCTTGATCGTCATGGCTGCCGCTGCCGAGATGCGGCTCTGTGCTATCGCGGCGCGTTGGCCAAGGCCGGCGTGACATTGGCGATCTGGGTGATCACCATGCCGCCGACGATGAAGAACAGGCCGGTCAGCCGCGCCGCATTGACCGGCTTTTGCGGGAAACCCATCAGGCCGTAGTGATCGATCAACATGGAAATGGCCATCTGGCCGGCGATGACGGCGACAATGAAGCTTGCCGCGCCGAGCTTCGGCGCAAGGAGGAGAGCCGCGGTGATGTAGATCACGCCGGCGAGGCCGCCGATCCAGATCCACCACGGACCCTTGAATGCCACAGCCAGGCTGGGCAACGGCGCCCGGAAGGCAATCAGCATCGGCAGGATGAGCGCGAGACTGACGCCGAGCGAGACGACCGTCGCCCAGAGCGGATGGCCGAGGAGGCGGCCAAGGTTGGCATTGGCGCCGGCCTGGAGGGGGACGACGGCGCCGGCGAAGATCGCCACGGCAAGCAACAGGAGGGAGGAGAGATTGGGCATTGTTTTTCCTTTTTGTTGCGGCGATCCTCCATCATCTATCTTGGGAATGGAAATTCCAATTTTTCACGTGCTATATTCGTATGATGAATAATCTCGGCGCAATCGACCTGAACCTGCTCGTGGTGCTCGACGCGCTCCTGGCGGAGCGCCACGTCTCGCGCGCGGCTCTGCGGTTGAACAAGAGCCAGCCTGCCGTCAGCCATGCGCTGGCGCGGTTGCGCGCTCTGTTCGACGATCCCTTGCTGGTTCGCCATGGCGGCCAGCTCGAGCCGACGGTGCGGGCGCTGGAGATCGCGCCGCAGCTTGCCGAAGCGCTCGCGCATATGCGTCTGCTCATGGGGTCTCATCCGTTCGATCCGGCGCGCGAGCCCCACGTCTTCCGGCTGGCGATGTCCGACTACGCTGCGCTTGTGCTGCTGCCGCAACTGATGACCGTGCTGCGCCGGCAGGCGCCGAACGTCGATCTCCTCGTCAGCCAGGCAAGCCGCGAAGTGATGATGGCACAGGCCGTCGACGGCGAAATCGATCTGGCGCTCGGGGTTTTCCCGACGCTTGCCGAGGATCTGAGGACATCATTGCTGTTCGAGGAGCACTTCGCCTGCCTGGCCGATCGCGCGAGCCTCGGCGGCGAAAAGACGATGGAACTTTCGGCCTATCTGCAGCGGCCGCATATTCTCGTCTCCCTGCGTGGCGATACCGGCAACGAGATCGACCTTGCGCTTTCGGCTATTGGACACAAGCGCCGCATTGCGCTGGCCCTGCCTCATTGGAGTGCGGCGCCGGGTCTCGTTCCCGGAACCGATCTCGTGCTTACGGTTGCGCGCCGGATCCTGCCCCGCGACGGGGAGATCGGGCCGCTCGCCATCTTCGCGCCACCCTTCGCGATCCCGCCCTTCGCCTTCCGGCAGATCTGGCACCGGCGGCGCGACGGCGACCCCGCCCATCGCTGGCTGCGAGATCTGATCACCGGCATCCTCGCGCCGCCGACTGGGGCCCCCGCGGCCGTGTGATTGGACAAGCCTGAAAACGGAAAGGCCCGGTGCGGAGATGCCGACCGGGCCTTTTTTATAGGCTTTGCTGCGCGTCAGTCGTGGCTGACGCCCTGGATCGCCGAAACCTGCCATTCGGAACCCGGCTTGCGCACGAAAGTCCAGAGCTCGACGGCTTCCGTGAGATTGTCCGGATCGCCGCTGATCACCTTGCCGGTGGTGCGGTCGCGCATGACGTCGATGCTCTCGTAGCGCATGGCGACGGTCGCAAATTCGGTTCCGTTTTCCGACCAGGCTTCGGCGACGTCGCCCTGAACGAGGTGCACGTCGC
Organism: Ensifer sp. Root423; assembly: GCF_001426275.1. Lineage (NCBI taxonomy): Bacteria > Pseudomonadati > Pseudomonadota > Alphaproteobacteria > Hyphomicrobiales > Rhizobiaceae > Ensifer > Ensifer sp. Root423. Next base: position 317,871 of record NZ_LMEG01000034.1, read on the forward strand.
GCACATCGTTCTTGACGCCGCTCGTGGCGTTGTCGCTGAGCTCTTCGGCTAGGTACGACATGGCTTCCGGCGTCGTCAGGCGACGCAGCGTGCCGTAGTCTTCCGCGGCGTAAGCCGCCTGCACGTCTTTCAGCATCTTTTCGAACTGCTCGAGGTCAGACCCCTGGACGCCGATTTCATCGGCCGGGCCGTCGGTGACGGGCGCCGCCTGAGGGGCTGCCTGGGGTCGAGCCTGCGCCTGACCGCTTGCCTGGCCGCCGCCGATGCTCGGGATCTTGAACGACGGCATGCCGTTCGATGGCTGCTGGCCCGACGAGCGCTCGGACGGGCCGGCATAGGCTGTCTGCTGGCGGTTGCGGTTAAAGAAGCGCATGGCGAGCATGATCAGGCCACCGATCAGGAGCATCTGCACGATCAGGCCGAGGAAGCCGGCAGCACCGCCGAAACCGCCGCCCATCAGCATGCCGATGAGGCCGCCAACCATCAGGCCACCGAGCAGCGAACCGCCGAAGCCGCTGAGGAAGCCCGGACGGGCGTTCGGCTGGGTGGCGTTCGGGCGCGTCTGGCCGGCTGCCGGATTGGTTGCGGCCGGGCCTGCGTCCTGGCGCGGCGTCATCGAACGGTCGATCGGTGCCGCGTTGGTCGGCGCGGTACGGGTGACCGGCGGCTGCGAGAAGGTGCGGGTGCCGCGGCTACCGAAGCCGCCGCCCGAACGCCGCGCTTCGGCGACGTCCACAACGGTCAGCGCAACGACCATGCCGATCGCCATCATTGCCAGAGTTCGTCCAAAACGCCCAAATCGCTGCATTGCCATCACAACCCCTAAATCTTGCTTGGGCTCAAACCGAGCCATCAGGACCTGATATAGGGGCTCAACGCCTGAGATTTAAGCTTTTCGCGTCGCTTTTCGGCCAGTTTACCGTTATCCGACACCGCTAGCTGGCCGAATCCGGCGTGGAATCAGCATCTTCGGCGGACGCCCGAGTGCAGCCCGCCCTTGCCGCTGACACCTAGCGATTGACTGCCAGGATCATCGTCGCCGCCTTTTCGGCGATCATGATCGTCGGCGAATTGGTGTTGCCCGAGGTGATCGTCGGCATGACCGAGGCGTCGGCGATGCGCAATCCCTTCAGACCGCGCAGGCGCAGTTCCGGATCGACGACGCTCTCCGGATCGGCGCCCATGCGGCAGGTCCCAACCGGATGGAAGATCGTCGTGCCGATATCGCCGGCCGCGCGCTTCAGGTCCTCCTCGGTCTCGTAGGACGGGCCCGGCTTGAACTCGACCGGGTTGAAGCGGGCGAACGAGGGTTGCTTGACGATTTGCCGCGTCAACCGGATGGCGCTGACCGCGACATCGCGGTCGGCCTCCGCCGTCAGGTAGCGCGGCCTGATGTCCGGCGCGGCGGCAAAATCCGGACCCTTCAGATGTACCGATCCGCGGCTTTCCGGGCGCAGATTGCAGACGCTGGCGGTGATTGCCGGGAAGGAATGAACCGGCTCGCCGAACTTGTCGAGCGACACCGGCTGCACGTGATACTGCAGATCCGGGGTTTCCTTTTCCGGCCCGGAGCGGGTGAAGATGCCGAGCTGGCTCGGCGCCATTGCCATCGGCCCGGAACGCTTCAGCAGATATTCGAGCCCGATCGACGCCTTGCCGAACAGCGAGTTTGCCTTTTCGTTGAGCGTCGGCACGCCGGTGACCTTGTAGGCCATGCGGAGCTGCAGATGATCCTGCAGGTTTTCGCCGACGCCGGCGCGTTCGTGGCGAAGCTCGATGCCGTTTGCCTGCAGCACGTCACCACGGCCGATGCCGGAGAGTTCGAGGATATGGGGTGAGCCGATCGCGCCGGCGGAGAGCACAGTTTCGCGGGTTGCGCCGGCGCGCTTGACTGTGCCGTCATGCTGGAATTCAACGCCGGCGATGCGATCGCCCTCGATGATCAGCTTGCGCACATGCGCCTTGGTCAGAACTGTGAGGTTGCCGCGCTTGTGCGCCGGGCGCAGGAATGCCTTTGCGGTGTTCCAGCGGATGCCGGAACGCTGGTTGACATCGAAATAACCGGAGCCTTCGTTGCTGCCGCGGTTGAAATCCGGCGTCTCGGGAATGCCGGCTTCGCTTGCCGCCTTC
>NZ_LMEG01000034.1:324725-328275 GCF_001426275.1 Ensifer sp. Root423
GGCTAAGGATGAGCATTGGCAATGAGAACGATCAAGTGTCAAAAGGGCATTTGGTGGATGCCTTGGCATGCACAGGCGATGAAGGACGTGATACGCTGCGATAAGCCGTGGGGAGCTGCGAATAAGCTTTGATCCATGGATCTCCGAATGGGGGAACCCACCTTAAATGCTTGGAAAATTTAAGTCGTGCGCAAGTACGGCTTAGGTTTCCAAGCATTGTTTAAAGGTATCTTATCCTGAATACATAGGGGTAAGAAGCGAACGCAGGGAACTGAAACATCTAAGTACCTGCAGGAAAGGACATCAACCGAGACTCCGCAAGTAGTGGCGAGCGAACGCGGACCAGGCCAGTGGCAATGAGGAATAAAGTGGAACGACATGGAAAGGTCGGCCGTAGAGGGTGATAGCCCCTTACACGTAGAACACTCATTGTCCTTGAGTAAGGCGGGACACGTGAAATCCTGTCTGAACATGGGGAGACCACTCTCCAAGCCTAAGTACTCGTGCATGACCGATAGCGAACAAGTACCGTGAGGGAAAGGTGAAAAGCACCCCGACAAGGGGAGTGAAATAGAACCTGAAACCGGATGCCTACAAACAGTTGGAGCCCGCAAGGGTGACAGCGTACCTTTTGTATAATGGGTCAACGACTTAGTGTGACGAGCAAGCTTAAGCCGATAGGTGAAGGCGCAGCGAAAGCGAGTCTGAACAGGGCGTTCAGTTCGTCGCATTAGACCCGAAACCGAGTGATCTAGCCATGAGCAGGTTGAAGGTTGGGTAACACCAACTGGAGGACCGAACCCGCATCTGTTGCAATAGATTGGGATGACTTGTGGTTAGGGGTGAAAGGCCAATCAAACTCGGAAATAGCTGGTTCTCCGCGAAAACTATTTAGGTAGTGCGTCGACCGAATACCCTCGGGGGTAGAGCACTGGATGGGCTATGGGGACTCACCGTCTTACTGATCCTAACCAAACTCCGAATACCGAGGAGTACTAGTCGGCAGACACACGGCGGGTGCTAACGTCCGTCGTGAAAAGGGCAACAACCCTGACCTCCAGCTAAGGTCCCCAAGTCATGGCTAAGTGGGAAAGGATGTGAGGATCCCAAAACAACCAGGATGTTGGCTTAGAAGCAGCCATCATTTAAAGAAAGCGTAACAGCTCACTGGTCTAAATAAGGGTCTTTGCGCCGAAAATGTAACGGGGCTAAAGCCATGCACCGAAGCTGAGGATACGTCGCAAGACGTGTGGTAGCGGAGCGTTCCGTAAGCCTGTGAAGGGATACYCGTGAGGGGTCCTGGAGGTATCGGAAGTGCGAATGTTGACATGAGTAACGATAAAGAGGGTGAGAGACCCTCTCGCCGAAAGACCAAGGGTTCCTGCTTAAAGTTAATCTGAGCAGGGTTAGCCGGCCCCTAAGACGAGGCGGACACGCGTAGTCGATGGGAACCACGTTAATATTCGTGGGCCTGGTGGTAGTGACGGATCGCTTAACTTGTTCACACTTATTGGATTGTGTGGGCGGGGACGCGGTTCCAGGAAATAGCTCCACCGTATAGACCGTACCCGAAACCGACACAGGTGGTCAGGTAGAGTATACCAAGGCGCTTGAGAGAACTATGCTGAAGGAACTCGGCAAATTGCACGCGTAACTTCGGAAGAAGCGTGACCCCAAGGGACGCAAGTCTGTTGGGGTGGCACAGACCAGGGGGTAGCGACTGTTTATCAAAAACACAGGGCTCTGCGAAGTCGCAAGACGACGTATAGGGTCTGACGCCTGCCCGGTGCTGGAAGGTTAAGAGGAGGGGTGCAAGCTCTGAATCGAAGCCCCAGTAAACGGCGGCCGTAACTATAACGGTCCTAAGGTAGCGAAATTCCTTGTCGGGTAAGTTCCGACCTGCACGAATGGCGTAACGACTTCCCCGCTGTCTCCAGCATAGACTCAGTGAAATTGAATTCCCCGTGAAGATGCGGGGTTCCTGCGGTCAGACGGAAAGACCCCGTGCACCTTTACTATAGCTTTACACTGGCATTCGTGTCGGCATGTGTAGGATAGGTGGTAGGCTTTGAAGCAGGGACGCCAGTTCTTGTGGAGCCATCCTTGAAATACCACCCTTATCGTCATGGATGTCTAACCGCGGTCCGTTATCCGGATCCGGGACAGTGTATGGTGGGTAGTTTGACTGGGGCGGTCGCCTCCGAAAGAGTAACGGAGGCGCGCGATGGTGGGCTCAGACCGGTCGGAAATCGGTCGTCGAGTGCAATGGCATAAGCCCGCCTGACTGCGAGACTGACAAGTCGAGCAGAGACGAAAGTCGGTCATAGTGATCCGGTGGTCCCGCGTGGAAGGGCCATCGCTCAACGGATAAAAGGTACGCCGGGGATAACAGGCTGATGACCCCCAAGAGTCCATATCGACGGGGTTGTTTGGCACCTCGATGTCGGCTCATCGCATCCTGGGGCTGGAGCAGGTCCCAAGGGTTTGGCTGTTCGCCAATTAAAGCGGTACGTGAGCTGGGTTCAGAACGTCGTGAGACAGTTCGGTCCCTATCTGCCGTGGGTGTAGGAATATTGACAGGATCTGTCCCTAGTACGAGAGGACCGGGATGGACATATCTCTGGTGGACCTGTTGTCCTGCCAAGGGCATAGCAGGGTAGCTATATATGGAATGGATAACCGCTGAAGGCATCTAAGCGGGAAACCAACCTGAAAACGAGTATTCCCTTGAGAACCGTGGAAGACGACCACGTTGATAGGCTGGGTGTGGAAGTGCGGCAACGCATGAAGCTTACCAGTACTAATCGTTCGATTGGCTTGATCGTTCCCATTGCTCATGCTCATCTCCAGATGAGCGACGTGTTCAAAACAAAACGAGTGAAGGCGATAAACCGCAAGCGGTTTACGCCGACCTCACCAGCTTCTCATCCGGTTTGCGTCCGCTAGACGCAAATCTTGCGCTTTGCCGACCTGGTGGTTCTGGCGGGGTGGCTGCACCCGTTCCCATTCCGAACACGGCCGTGAAACGCCCCAGCGCCGATGGTACTTCGTCTTAAGACGCGGGAGAGTAGGTCGCTGCCAGGTCTGCAAAGCGCAAGAAAATCCGGAAATCTTCTCGACACAAAACTCGGCCAAGCCGAAACGCAAGGGCCGCCACCAAGCGGCCTTTTTGCGTAGGNTCCCATTCCGAACACGGCCGTGAAACGCCCCAGCGCCGATGGTACTTCGTCTTAAGACGCGGGAGAGTAGGTCGCTGCCAGGTCTGCAAAGCGCAAGATAAAATCCGGAAATCTTCTCGACACAAAACTCGGCCAAGCCGAAACGCAAGGGCCGCCACCAAGCGGCCTTTTTGCGTAGGTAAAATCGAAACACACAACGGGATTTTGCTTCGCAAAACCCGGACCGGAAAAAGCATAAACCGCCAAGCGGTTTACGCTACCGCGCCAAATCCCAMAGGGATTTGCGCTGGACGCGGGGTGGAGCAGCCCGGTAGCTCGTCAGGCTCATAACCTGAAGGCCGCAGGTTCAAATCCTGCCCCCGCAACCAAAT
>NZ_LMEG01000035.1:0-11848 GCF_001426275.1 Ensifer sp. Root423
CAGGCACTCGCCGGCGAAGAAGTCGAAGATCTGGCCGGCGCGCACCGTCTCGCCGATGCCTTCGGCCAAGGTCTTGCCTTCCTCACGCGACAAGAGCTTCCCGAGTTCGTCCTTGCGGGCAAGGATCTCGTCGGCGGTCTTCCTCAGGATCGCGTGGCGCTCGAGAATACCGGAGCGCGACCAGGCCGGAAACGCCGCCTTGGCGGCAGCGATCGCTGCGCGCGCATCGTCCGCCGACGCGCGGGCGTATTCGCCGACCACGTCGTTGGTATCGGACGGGTTGATGTTGCGGAACGCTTCGCTACCGGCGATCCATTCCCCATCGATCAGGTTTTTCTGCACCATATCTATCCTCCGCGGCGCTCACACTTTGATCATGTCTCTGCTTATCGGATGCGATGGATCCGGCAGAAAGAACAATCTTTCGACCCCGCCATTGCCAAAACGGCAAACCTAAATTCCGACCCGAGCGTTGCCGTATCGGCAATGCCAACTGCTAAAAATTGTGCTTTATGAGATGCCAAATTCCATCATCATCGCTCCCATAACAAGCAAGGGGAACGATATGTCTCGTTTTATGATGAACCGCCGAGGTTTCCTTTCGAATGCGGCCGCAATGGGCGCGATTGCCGCAACTCATAGCCTCATCAATGTTTCACCAGGCCTTGCGGCCGATTCCGCGACGATACGCATGCAGCTCGGTTGGCTGCCATCGAACGGGCTTCTCGGAGAGCTCGTGGCCCGCAAGAAGGGTTACTACGCCGAGAAGAGCATAGAGCTCGAAATCGTGCCCGGCGGACCGAATGTCGATGGTGTTGCGGGTGTTGCCGTTGGCCAGTCGACCATCGGTCAGATTTCCTCCAGCCCGTCAGTCATGCTGGCTCGTTCGGCTGGCGCACCGATCAAGGCATTCGCCGCCGGCTACCAAAAACATCCTTTCGCCTATTTCTCTCGCAAGGCAAATCCGATCGCCAAGCCTCAGGACATGATTGGCAAGACGATCGCCGCGATCCCGACCTCGGTCATTCTTCTGCGCGCGCTTCTCGCCAAGAACGGCATATCGGAAGACCAGGTCAAGATCGTCAACATGGGCTCGGACATGAACCAGCTCGTGACCGGCCAGGCCGATGCGGTCTGTGGCTGGCTGACGAACGTCAACGCCCTGAAGGTGCTTGGGGATGACCGGGTCGATCTGACGCTCTGGGATGGCGGTATCCGGCTTTATGCCAACGTCTACTATACCACCGACGACCAGTTGCAAAATCACGCGGACCAGCTCGCAGCCTTCGTATCCGGTTCGGCGCGCGGGTGGGGTTATGCCCGCGACCATCAGGAAGAGGCCGTCGACATCCTGCTTGATACCTACCCCAACCTCGACAAGGCGAGCGAGCTGGAGGCCATCGGACCGCTGATGAAGTTCGTGTTCAACGAAACCACCGCGAGCGAGGGTTGGGGAGGCATGGACCAGGCAAACTGGGCGGAGCAAATCAAGACCTATGCGGACCTCGGCCAGTTCACAGGTCCGGTTCCCAACGTCGACGCCGTCTACACAATGGCAATCCTGGATGCGACAGCCGATGTCCGCAAGAGCGTAGGATAAGGCGATGTTGGAAACGCTTATCAGACCCGGCCAGGCTTCGCTCGGCAACGCCGCGGTGTCGGTGAAGAACCTTCACATTCGCTTTGGCGCGGATGATTCAGGCTTCACCGCACTCTCCGATGTCTCGGTCGAGATACCGGCCGGCTCGCTCGTGACCATGCTCGGCCCATCCGGATGCGGCAAGTCGACTTTGCTGCGTACCGTCGCGGATCTCGTGCACATCACCGACGGTTCGGTGTCCGTCCATGGCCAGACACCGCGCAAGGCGCGCGAGGGACGCGATTTCGCCTTCGTCTTCCAGGAAGCGACGCTGCTGCCGTGGCGCAATGTTATCGACAATGTGCGTCTCCCGCTGCTGGTGGGGAAACGCGAACCGGGCGCGACCTATGCCGATCCGGAAGAGCTTCTCGCCCTCGTGGGCTTGAAGGGGCGCGAGAAGGCGATGCCGCACGAATTGTCGGGCGGCCAGCGCCAGCGCGTGGCGATCGCCCGGGCACTGGTGACCCGCCCGCGTATTCTCTTGATGGACGAGCCTTTCGGCGCGCTCGACGAGATCACGCGCGACAAGCTGAACGAAGAACTGCTGCGCCTCTGGCAGGAAACCGGCACGACGATCCTCTTCGTCACCCATTCGATCCCCGAGGCCGTCTTCCTCGGTCAACATGTGCTGATGCTCGCCGCCCATCCCGGCCGCGTCAAAGAATTCATGAAAGTCGACTTGCCCTATCCGCGAACTCTCGCGATGCGCGACACGGTCGAGTTCATCCAGGTGACCGCCCACCTGCGCAAACTTTTGGGAGAATGCTGATGGCGAATGCCCTTCCTTCACAGGCGGAAGGCCGCGCTTTGACCGACGGCAACCGGTTCCGGATACTCGATGGTCTTGCCGCTGCGATCCTGCGACATCTTCCGGCGACACTCGCGATCCTTGGCTGCATCCTTTTGTGGCAACTCGTCGTCTGGGGTTTTTCGGTGCCGACCTTCATGGCGCCCGGACCGGTCGACGTCATCAAGGCCTTCGGCGAAAACGCCGGCGTGCTCTGGACGAACTTCTGGCCGACGCTCATGGAGGCCGTTCTCGGTTTTATCTTCGGCAATGTCATCGCCGTCCTTCTGGCGGTCTGGTTCGTCTATAGCCCGCTCGCGGAACGCGCCTTCTATCCGATCGCCGTCATCATCAAGTCGATCCCGATCATCGCGCTTGCCCCGATCCTGGTGCTGCTTGTCGGCAACGGCATCGCGCCGAAGATCATCATCGCCGGCCTGATCTGCTTCTTCCCGACGCTGGTCAACATGGTGCAGGGACTGAAATCGGCGAGCCCCGCAATGCTCGACCTGATGCGCATCCTGTCTGCCAGCAATTCCGAAATCTTCTGGAAGGTTCGCCTGCCGGGCTCGCTGCCCTTTCTGTTCGCCGCGCTGAAGATTGCGGCAACCAGCAGCGTGATGGGCGCGATCGTCGCCGAATGGATCGGCTCCAGCTACGGTCTCGGTGCGCTGATCATCGAGGCGACCTACAATTTCCGCTCGCCGCTGCTTTACGCGACGGTGGTGATTGCGGCCTCGCTTGCCGTGGTTCTCTTCTTTGCCGTCTCCTACGCGGAATCGAAGATCGTCCGCTGGAAACCGACGACAGACCACTGAGCCCCAAACCCTTTGCTGCCGGACCTGGATAACCGGGTCCGGTCAACCGACGAAGTCACTGGCTGTGAGCTCCTCACATTTTGCCGGACACGTCCCCTATGGAGGAAACGACCATGGAAACAATCAGAGAACCCCTGCGCAATGCCCGGATCGTCGACCGCTCGGACGTCGTCGTCGTCGGCGGTGGACCGGCTGGGATCTCCGCCGCGGTTTCGGCGGCACGCACCGGAGCCAGCGTCACGCTTATCGAACGCTATCCCTATGTCGGTGGCCTTGCCGCAGGCGGTATGGTTCTGGTGCTCGACGACATGGTCAACGGCGTCGAAATCACCGTGCGTGGCATCTGCATGGAAATGATCGAACGGATGAAGACGCTCGGCCTTTGCGTCACGCCGACGGATGGCGACCGCCAGCTCGATATTCGCGATACGCCGGAAGCCTGGCAAAGATGGGCGCGCTGGGGCCTGTTCGACTTCCACACGCCGTCTGCGCCGCACCCGATCTGCTATGCGGCCGCCTTCGATCCGGACGCCTTCAAGCGCGTCTCCTATGACATCCTGCGCGAATCCGGCGTGAAGCTCAGGACCCATAGCTGGTTCTCCTCGGCGATCCTCGAGAACGGCACGATCAAGGGTGTGGTTTGCCAGACGAAATCCGGCCGCGAGGCCATCATGGGCGACGTCGTCATCGACGCCTCGGGCGACCTCGACGTTGCGGCCGATGCCGGCGCCCAGCATACGGACGGCAATTTCATCCTGACGACGGTTTCCCGCTGGGGGGGCATCGACACTGAAGCCGCCGAGCGCTTCGAATTTGAGGAACCCGAAAAGTTCAAGGCAATCGACCACGAGGCCAAGCGTCTGATTGGCGGTTGCTGGTCGTTCTGGTGGCTGAAGACCCCGCTGCCGGGCGTCATCTGGCTCAACTGCCCGCACATGCCGAAGCTCTCTGGCCTCCGTGTCGAAGACTTAACCTATGCGGAACTCGAGGGCCGTGGCCGCATTGCCCGCCTGCTCGACTTCGCCCGCGCCAACCTGCCGGGCTTCGAAAATGCCCATGTGATCGACTTTGCGCCGCAGACGGGCGTGCGCCAGTCGCGACTGCTCCAGGGCGAATATGTCGTCACCAAGGACGACGTGATGAACCGCCAGCACTTCACCGACACAGTGTGCCGTGGCCGCGACTACTACACGCCCTATAGGGCCATGCTGCCCAAGGAGGTCGATCAGTTGATCGTCGCAGGCCGGCATTATTCCGCGACCATTCAGGCGCAAAAATCGAGCCGCGAGATCCCGCCCTGCATGGCGATGGGCGAGGCGGCCGGAGTTGCCGCCACCGTCGCGCTCAATGCCGGCGTCAAGGTGCGAGACGCCGACGTCAAGGCGATCCAGAAGCAGCTGCGGGCGCAGGGTGCCGATCCCGGCGACGTACCATCCGAAAATGCAACCTATCTGGAGGCCGCAGAATGACGTCTCTTCCCCTCGACGGTATCCGCGTCGTCGACTTTACCCAGGTCATGCTTGGCCCGTGCTGCACGCAGATGCTGGCCGACTACGGCGCCGAGGTCATCAAGGTCGAAAAGGCCAAGATCGGCGACCTCTCGCGCTGGTCGCTGGGCTCCGACCCGGATGGCCTCAACAATCCGGTTTTCTCCTCGCTCAACCGCAACAAGAAGAGCCTTGCACTCGACCTCAAGCAGGACGAGGCGCGGGCAGCCGTCCGCGCGCTGATCGACACTGCCGACGTGGTCGTCAACAATTTCCGTCCTGACGTCATGGAGCGCATGGGTTTCGGCTATGAAGAGCTGAAGCGGACAAACCCACGGCTGATCTACGCCGTCGGCACGGGCTTCGGCCTTGAAGGCCCCTACCGGCACAAGGGCGGGCAGGACATCCTGGCGCAGGCGCTTTCGGGCGTCATGCGGCGCAAGTCCGACGCGAGCCATCCGCTGTCGATCTACGCGACGCCGCTTGCAGACTACTCGGCCGGCATGCACCTCGTGCAGGGCATTCTGCTTGCCTTGCTGCATCGCGAAAAGACCGGGCACGGCCAGCAAGTGGCGGTCAGCCTCTACAGTTCGATGCTCGCCATGCAGATGCAGGAAGGCACCACGCACATGATGCGGGAAAAGGACCTGAACTGGGGCGCCTTCCCGCTGACGGGCGTGTTCGAGACGACCGACGGCGCCATCGTCATGGTCGGTGCCTTCAAGCAGAATCCGCTGCGCGACATCTGCAATGCCCTTGAGATCGAGGACCTGTCCCTCCAGCCGCAATTTGTCGATTTCGACGCGCAGATGCAGCGCCGTCCGGATTTGCAGCAAATCTTCCGCGAGGCGTTCGCAAAAAACAGCAGCGCCCATTGGCTCGGCCGCTTGGAACAGGTGGACATTCTCTGCGCACCGGTACGCTCGCTTCCCGAAGCCCTTAACGACGAGCAGACGACGATCAACGGCATGATCCTGGACGCGGGAGAGACGAAGGCCGGTCCGATCCGGCTGGTTGGTTCGCCGATCGACATGTCGGCGGCGACCGTGACGGTTCGCATCGCGCCGCCGACGCTCGGCGAGCACAATGACGAGATCCTTTCGGGGCTTTCGGTTCGTCAGGGAGATGCGGCATGAGCGTCACCTTCGTGGTAGAGGATCGCGTCGCAAGCGTCACTCTCAACCGTCCCGAGCGGATGAACGCGGTGGATGCCGCAACCGAGCGCGAACTGGATGCGATCTGGGAGGAGATCGAAGCACGCGACGACATCAGCTGCGTCGTCTTGACGGGCGCCGGCGAACGGGCGTTCTGCGCCGGGGCGGATCTGAAGGGGGCTGAAAAGACCGGCCTTGATTACTGGACCGAAAGCCGGCCGAACGGCTTTGGAGGACTGGCCTTTCGCCGCTCTCTGGATGTTCCTGTCATCGCGAGGGTCAATGGCTATGCGCTCGGTGGTGGATTCGAGATGGTTCTCGGCTGCGATATCGTCATAGCTTCGACGGAGGCGGCCTTCGGCCTGCCCGAGGCTCGCGTCGGGCGCCTGCCGCTCGATGGCGGCATGGTGCTTCTTCAGCGCAGGATCCCGCACAACCTTGCCATGGGTGTGCTGTTGACCGGGCGGCGGTTCTCGGCCGCCGAGATGTACGCCTTTGGTATCGTCAACGAACTTGCCGAACCGGGCGAACTCGACGCGGCCGTCTCCCGCTGGGTGAAGGAAATCGTCGCCTGTGCGCCGCTCTCGCTGCGCGCCATCAAGCAGACGGTCAATCGCACCGGGCACCTGTCTCCGGCGGAAGCCCAGGGATTACGCACGCCCGCGCTTGTGAAGGCGCTGAACAGCGAGGATGCGCTGGAAGGTGTGCGCGCTTTTCAGGAGAAGCGCGCGCCCGTTTGGAGGGGACGGTGAGCGTGTTATAGGTCGGGGCCTAGGGGAGGAGGGGTCCAATCGAATGCACGCCAGCATCCTGAAATACTTCGTCTCGGTCGCTCGGTCCGGGTCCATTCGCAAGGCCTCCGAGGAGCTTCATGTCGCATCCTCGGCGGTCAGCCGGCAGATCAAGAAACTGGAGGACGAGCTTGGGATCGCGCTCTTCGAGCGGCTCTCGAATGGTCTGAGGCTGACTGTTGCCGGGGAAAACGTGCTGCGCCACGCCCGGGTGACGCTGGAAAATTTCGAACTGCTGCGCAGCGACCTCGGCGCCCTGCAGGGGAAAAAGACCGGTCGCGTGCAGATGTCCTGCCTCGATAGCCTGGCAATCCAGTTCCTGCCGGACATGGTCAACGCGTTCCACAGTATCCATCCCGGCGTGAGCTTTCACATCCACACCGCCGGCCACGGCAATATCAGCAGCCTGGTCGCCGAGGGCGATGTCGATATGGGCCTGACCTTCGATCTGGCCCGGCCGGACGATACCGAGATGCTCTTTCGCGTGCCGATGCCGCTGATGGCCTTCGTCGGACGGGAACATCCGCTGGCCAAACAGCGGCAGGTTTCGCTTGCCGAATGCGCCCAGTACGACCTTCTCCTGCAACTCGACACGCAACCGATCCGCTCGCTCATCGAAATCGAACTCTCGGTCTTCGAGCGGACCGGGCGGCCTTTTGTTCTCTCGAACAGCCAGATGATGCTCAAACCTTTCATCCTGTCCGGGCAGGGCGTGGCTTTCTTCACGCCGATCGGTTTCCTCGCCGAGATCAGGTCGGGCGATCTCGTCGCCATACCGCTTTCCGGCTCGCGCCTTCAGAACCTGCATGTCGGGATTCTGGTGCAGCGACGCCGGCAGCGCACGCATGCGGCGGAAGCCGTCATCGAATTTGTCGGCGCGGAACTGCAGAGGTTCAGCGACCAGATCATGGAAGCGATCCATCCGTGAATACAGCATCCGTTCCCGGGCGACTTCTCTTGCGGCCGGGCCACGAGGCCGCAGGGCGCACGCAAAATCTGTTGGATCATTTGCCTGAGGGCGCCTCATGGACGACGATCCCGGCCGGTGCTCTGCTTATGCCGCCGCCCGTCAACGCCCATGACCATGGTTATGGCATCCGCACGCTCGATTTTGGCAACGCGGACGATGCCCTGGAAGTGTGGATCCCGGGACTTCGGCTTCGACCGCGAACCGAGCCCTATCTGGAAGCGCTGGTGGCCTTCTCAAGGTTGGCCCAAACGGGCGTCGGCGCGACCATGCATTGCCATAATTCTTTGAACATCGACCGTCTCGTCGACGAGGCAGGCGCGGTCATGCGCGCGGCGTGCGATGCAGGCATAAGGCTTGCGCTTTCCTGCCCGCTTCTCGACTACGATCCGTGGGCCTATGACGGCGGGCCTCAGCGATTGCGGCCATATCTTGATCCGGCAGACTGGGACGATCTCAGCGGCTCGATCCCGAGCTATGCGTCGCCATCGGTGCAGATCTCGGCAGCCGACGCGGTCGCTGCGGCCAACACAAGTCCGTTGATCGATGTGCAGTATGGTCCGATCGGGCCGCAATGGTGTTCCAATGCACTGCTCGAAGCGATCGCCGAGGCCTCTCACGCAACCGGCCGGCGCATTCACATGCATCTCCTTGAAAGCCCGAGGCAGAGGCAATGGCTGGATCGGCGCTTTCCGCAAGGGGTTGTCCGATACCTCGACGAGATCGGCTTCCTTTCGCCCCGCCTCGCCGTCGCCCACGGCGTCCAGCTGCGACCGGACGAGTTGGAGCTGCTGGCTGCGCGCGGCGTGCAGCTCGTTTCGAACCCTTCGGCGAATTTGCGCCTGCGTTCAGGCGTGGCGCCGGTCGCCACCATTCCGCCAAGCGGCCCCGCTTTCGCGTTCGGCCTCGACGGAACGGGCTTTGACGATGACCAGGATCTCTGGCGCGAATTGCGCCTTGCCCATCTGCTGCATGGCGGCCGCGACCTGACGCGAACCTTTACGGCGGGACGTGTCTTCGATGCCGCGATCCATGTCGGCGCCAAGGTGGTGAACGCCCCGGCGAACGAAGACCTGGTGCTCGTGGACTATGCTGCGCTGGTTGCCGACAGCCTGATGGACGACCTGGATGAAGCGGAGGTGCTGCTTACCCGGATGACGGCCGCGCATGCAAAGGCGCTCTATGTCGGTGGACAGGAGATCATGTGCGATGGACGGTTGACCCGGGTCGATTTCGAGGCTGCCCGGGCCGAACTCCTGCAGCAGGCGCGCGCTGACCTTCCGCGGCTGACCGCCGAGCGCGGACGCGTGACCAAACTGGCCGCGGCAACAAGGGCCTATTACGCCAGCTGGTGAGCGCGGCGACAAGGCGGTAGGCGTCACCCGCTGGTCTCCTATAGGGGGCGGACTTGCTAAGCGATCGCGGCTGCCTTTTCGAAGGCGGCAACGAAAGGATGGTCCTGCGTCGTGGAGCACTCCTTGTTCCAGCCGCCGGGCGACCCCATCCCCGTGACATCGGACCCGAAGAACTCCTTGTTCACAGCGATGAAGTGGCGCTGGTTGTTTGGTATCTCCTGATCCCAGACAATGGCATCGACGGGGCAGATCGAAAGACAGAGCCCGCAATTTATGCATTCGTCGGGGTGGATGTAGAAGGTGCGGCCACCCTCGTAAATGCAGTCCACAGGGCAGGCGGCGGTGCAGTCGCCATCCTTCACGTCGATGCAGGGTTCGGTAATGACATAGGCCATCTTGCGGATCTCTGAAGAGTTGCTTGCACGGCCAATTATTCAGAGTTTCCCTTGCCGAAGAAGCACAGATATTCGCAAGGTCGATTGCCAAAAAGGCAACGTCCGGGGCCCGTTCTCTCGTGGTTGGGCCTGTCGCCATGGCGAAGTGCTGCACAAGCGCGAGCCGTGGAGCGCGCGTGACCGCCCGAACGTAGAGAGAGCCGGCAATCCCGAATGCGAGCTCGGTTGAGAGGCGTCGGTGATCGCTGCGACAGTTATCGCGATCCGATCTCGTGGTGGCAACGGGACGAGAAGACAACAGGCCAACGATTCCCGGGCGCGTTGATTGCGGCTATCAAAAACCGAGAGAAAAAAAACGGACGACCCACTTTGGATGAGCCGATTTTTGTCAATTTTCAATTGACATTTGCAGCTTTCATTAAAGTAGCAGTGGCGATAACTTTACAGACGCGCTACAATGTCAAACATGAGTGGACAAAGCGAGACACAGCTAAAGCAGCTTCTCCAAGCCGTCCCACCTGGATTCCTGGTGGACACTGCGTGGATGGCTCGTCACGCCATCTCGCGACAATCGGTTTCGGGCTACGTCAAACGCGGTTGGTTGGAACCAGCATTGACGGGCCTCTATAGACGTCCATTTTCGCCAGACACGAACCCGGATGCCGTTACGGGATGGAAGATCCCTTTGCTTTCGGCCATATGGCTGATGCGGCACAAATTCCACGTTGGCGGGGCAAGTGCTCTCTCCCTGCGGGGCCACAGTCACTATCTCTCGCTCAGCGGCGAGTTCGTTCTTTGCCTCTACGGCTCCGACATTCCGTTGTGGCTGTCGAAACTGCATACCGATGCGCGGATCCTGACCAGAAGCGCCAATTTGTTTGGAGACGCGGCCCTCGGCGTTGAACATTCTGATTTCAATCTATCGGACGATGCCGACGGCGAGCTCGCCCTGAGCCCCTGGCGCTGGCCGATCCCGATGTCGTCTCCCGAACGCGCGATCATCGAAATGCTCGATGAGCTGCCAAAGAGCGAAAGCTTCCACACCGTCGACATGACGTTCGAGAGCCTGGCCAATCTGCGCCCGAAGCTGCTGACAAGACTTCTGGCGGAGTGCCGAAGTGTAAAGACCAAGCGCCTCTTCTTCGTTTATGCAGACAAGCACGGGCACGCCTGGCGCAGGCACATCGACATGTCAGCGATCGATCTCGGCACGGGCGACCGAGCACTCACCCCAGGTGGTCGGCTTCACCCGGCTTACCGAATCACCATTCCAGACGAGCTGATGCCAAAGGAGACGCCCCGTGGCGCGTGAGCAATATATGCGGCAAGTGGAACTCCTGGTGAGGACCCTTCCTTTCATTGCACGTCAGGAAACCTTCGCCCTTAAAGGTGGCACGGCGATCAACCTCTTCTACCGCGACATGCCACGACTATCAGTCGATATTGATCTGACCTATCTCCCGATCGAGGATCGCGAGACGACGCTGAAAGGTATCGACACCACACTCGAGCAAATCCGCGACGACCTACTGCGAAACCTCCGGGGTGTCACGGTGCAGAGGATAGCCGGCGGAGGCAACAACGACACGCGCGTCCTCGTCCGGCAAGGAGGCGCCGAAATCAAGATCGAGACCTCGCCGGTCGCCAGAGGGACGGTCCACCCGCCTGAACTACGACGCGTGAGCGAAGCGGTCGAAGACGAATTCGGCTTTGCGGAAATGCAGGTCGTTTCGTTCGAGGACCTTTTCGGCGGCAAGCTGCATGCAGCTGTCGACCGCCAGCATCCACGTGACTTGTTCGACGTGAAGCTGCTGTACGAGAATGAAGGTGTGACAGATGCGTTGTTTCACACGTTCCTCGTTTATGTCGCAAGCTCCGGCCGACCGCCGCACGAATTGGTGCGTCCGTCGCTCGTGAAGCTCGACGAGGCTTTCGTAAAAGAGTTCGAGGGCATGACATCGGAAGCAGTCAGCCTTAACGAGTTGGAAGGGGTGAGGAACCGATTGACCGGCGATATTCTCGCAAGGCTGGATGAAAACGCCATGCGGTTCCTTCTAACGCTCCATGACGGCGAGCCCGATTTCGACGCGATCGGCCTTCCACAGGCAGCGGAGCTTCCGGCTGTCCGCTGGAAGGTCCTCAACCTCGTAAAGCTGAAGGAACAGAACCCCGCGAAACACCTCGAACAGCGCCGTGAAATACTGGGCATTCTTTCTTAAATCTGGCTCAGCGGTTCTGGGTACCTCACATCGCCGACATGCCTCACATGCCCAAGCCCAGTCCCTTCTTCAGCCCACACGTGAGTTCATAGGCCCGGCTCAACTCCGCCCGGTGTCCTATTGACAAGGCTGGCGACGTGAATAGCCCCGAGTTTCGTAGACACCCTCGGGTTAGATTTTCTGCTGCTTCTCGAACTCGACGGGTGACAGCATCCCGTTCCTGACGTGTTTGCGTT
>NZ_LMEG01000036.1:0-10590 GCF_001426275.1 Ensifer sp. Root423
TTGATGACGCGATTGAGATGCACGTAGAGCATGTTGAGGCCCGGCGACGTGCCCCAATGGCCGAGCAGGCGCGGCTTGATGTGCTCGCGCTTCAGCGGTTCGCGCAGAAGCGGATTGTCGAGCAGATAGATCTGCCCGACCGACAGATAGTTCGAAGCGCGCCAATAGGCGTCCATCAGGCGGAGTTCGTCGGCCGACAACGGTGCTGCTGATTTTCCGGATGCCGTCTCTTTCATCGATGCTGTTTCAGGCGAAACCATCTGAGCCTCCCGGTCAAAAGGACCTATGCTGAAATTCCCTCCAGCTTGCCGTCGCGCAAGCCATCGCAGTCTCTCGAATTCGCTACGGTCGTTGCTGTTTTTTCGGCGGGCAGGATGGTGGAACGCTTGAAGTTGGAACGACAGCAGCAGGAATACGCTTGCAGCGCCGCGGACACATGCCGCGGCGGTCTCGACGCATATCTTATTGCGGATAGGGCTCGGCGTAGTGCTCGACCACGCCGCGAACGCCGCGCACGTTCTCAGCGAGGATGCGGGCCGCCTTACGGCAATCGGCGGTATCCACGTTGCCCCAGAGGTGCACGATGCCGTCGGTCACGGCGACCTTTATGTCCAGGCCTTCAAGACCGGTATTTTCGCCGATGCGCACCAGGATACTGCGCCGGATGGCTTCGTCGCCGGCCGCCGTCTCGTCTTGCTTTGCGGACAAGATCGCCTGCAGCAGATCGGCGCGACTGACGATACCGACAACAAGGCCGTTTCTAAGCACCGGTACACGCTTGATGCCGCGCTCCCGCATCAGAGACGCGACGCGCGCGACCGAGGCATCCTCATCGATGGTCACGGGATTGGCCGTCATGGCATCACCGACCCTCCAGGAGGATCGGCGCACATAGGCGCTCGCCCGCTCGTCCGCGGCCCCGGCCGGGTCGGCGACCGGAATGCCGCCGCCAAGCTCGCTCCGGCGAATGAGGTCGCCTTCGCTGATGACGCCCACCAGGGCTCCATCACCGTCGACCACGGGAAGGCCACTGACATGATTGTCGAGCATGATCCGGGCTGCCTGCCTGACGCTGTTGTCAGGGGACAGCTTGACGACCGACGTCGTCATTACATCTTTAACGCGCATGTCGATCCCGCTCCCCAAAGGACTTGGCACCGTCATTTCGCTTCGTAAGGTAGTCCCATCTCGTCGGTTCGACAACTAATGGGTGGAGAAAAGGGAAATGGCGGACAGGGTGGGATTCGAACCCACGGTACGGTTTCCCGTACGCTGGTTTTCAAGACCAGAGCCTTAAACCACTCGGCCACCTGTCCTTGCCTGAAGCACCGCGCGACTGCGTGCCGGGCACGGCGTTATTGCGCGAAGCCTTGGCGCTTTGCAAGAATTAACATGCGTCGCTGCAAGATTTTCTCGACCGCTTTGAAGAGCAGGCGCCGGGCCCGATCACGTTAACCAGCCGTAAACCATAACTCACGAAATGCGGAGCCGGCCTGTGGATGAGTTCGCATTTTTGCCTTGATGATGTCATGAATACACACCTGTTCCGTTTCGGGACGTCGAGATTTCCGCTGGGGGTAAGCGGCAGGTTTCGAGTACGGCTTTATCGATCGATGTTGTGGGACAGATGACCTCCAATAAAAATGCGGCATATCTGGTCAAGGGACTGCGCCTTGCGGCGATCCCGGCACTGTGCGTAACGCTTGCCGCCTGCGGCTCCACGTCGAATGTCAAGAAAACTGCGCGGAGCAAGGAGTACTTTCCTGAATCCGTCTATGGCGTAAAGGCGAGCCCGCGCGTTGCCACCGGCAACAAAATCCCGAAGGGCGGCGGACGCTTTCAGGTCGGCAAGGCCTATCAGGTCAAGGGCAAGTGGTACCAGCCCAAGGAAGACTTCGGCTATAACAAGACGGGTATGGCATCCTGGTACGGCTCCGCCTTCCACGGACGCCTGACCGCCAACGGCGAAGTCTACGACAAGGCGCATCTGTCGGCCGCCCATCCGACGTTTCCGCTGCCGAGCTACGCCCGCGTCACCAACATGGAAAACGGCACCTCGGTCATCGTGCGCGTCAACGATCGCGGCCCCTACGAATACGGCCGCATCATCGACGTTTCCTCGAAAACGGCAGACCTGCTCGACATCAAGCGCAAGGGCAGCGCACAGGTGAAGGTGCAATATGTCGGCCGCGCACCGCTCGAAGGTAACGACATGCCTTACCTCATGGCGTCCTATGTCGAGAAGGGCCAGCGCGGCCCGAGCATCATGCCCGAAGGGCAGATTGCAACCGGCGTGATGGTTGCCTCGAACGAACCGTTCCGCAAGCAAAGCCTCGGCACCATCACCGTGCCGGCCAAGGCGTCGCTCGACGTCAGCGAACCGGTCACCGCGATGGCCGCGCCCGTGCCGCAGTTTGCCCAGCAGCCGGCGTCGTTCAACGAATTCGTCATGCTGCCGGAAATCGGCCCGATCCCGCGCGAGCGGCCGGAGTACATTCCGATGCCCGACGGCAACATGGCCTATGCGGCTGCCTATTACGAAGTTCGCGTCAGCGACGCCGAATCGCCCTTCGAAGCGATCATGGTCGACAAGAAGCAGCTAACGCCGCAAGTCATCGTCGACTACGCCAAGCGCCAGAAAACGAACGGTTCGGCCCGTTAACAGTTCTCGGCGTTGTGCCAAAATGACCACGCTGCTATGCCCGAGGGGAAACCGGAGTTTCCCATGCGCATGAAGATGCTTTCGGCCGCTTTCCTTGGCCTTGCGTTGTTTGCCGGCGCCGCATTCGCGCAAACGCCGGCACCCGCCTTCGACACCAAGGCAAAGCAGATCCTGCTGGTCGATGCAGAAACCGGCACGGTGCTTTTCTCGCGTGCCGAAAACGACCCGATCCCGCCAGCCTCGCTTGCCAAGCTGATGACCATGGAGGTCGTCGCCGAGGCGCTCGGCAAGGGCGAAGTCTCGCCCGAAACCCTCTACGACGTATCGGAGCATGCGTGGCGGACCGGCGGCGCGCCGGCCGGCACCTCGACGATGTTTGCCGCTCTGAAGTCGCGCATCCGGGTCGCCGATCTCCTGCAGGGCGTGGCCGTTCAGCTGGCCAACGACGCCTGCATCATTCTCGCCGAGGGCATGACCGGCAGCGAAGGTGCATTTGCCGAGCGCATGACGGCGCGCGCGCGCGAACTCGGCATGCCGGTCGCGACCTTCCGCAACGCGACCGGGCTGCCCGATCCCGGCAACAAGATCACAATGAGCGAACTGGTGACGCTCGTCCGCCACCTGCACGAAGCGCATCCCGATCTCTACCGGCTCTATTCGCAGCCGGAATTCGAATGGAACAAGATCCTCCAACGCAACAAGAACCCGCTGATCTCCGCCAATATCGGCGTGGACGGCCTGGCAACGGGCTTTGCCGAAGGTTTCGGCTTTTCGCTCGCCGCGTCGCTGCAACGCGGTGACCGCCGCGTTTATCTCGCGATGGGCGGCCTTGAAACCGACAAGGAACGCATCGAGGAGAGCCGCAAGGTTCTCGACTGGGCGATGACCGCCTTCGAGAAGAAGCGGATCTTCGCCGACGGAGAATCGATCGGCGAGGCGGCCGTCTATGGCGGCGACGCGTCTCACGTCGCGTTGGTGGCCGGTGGTCCGGTCGACGTGCTGCTGCCGGTCAACAATCCCGAGCGGCTGACGGCGCGCATCGTCTACAAGTGGCCCTTGCGGGCGCCGGTGACGGCCGGCACGGAAGTCGGCGTCGTCAAGCTGTGGAACGGCGAGAAACTGTTGCGCGAGGTCCCGGTCAAGACGGCCGGCGCGGTGGGGCAGGGAACCCTGACGAGCCGCGCGGTCGACGCCCTGCAGGAACTGCTTTTCTTCTGGCTCTGAGCCGCGCTCACTGGAATGCCTCTCCAAATCGTCACCTGACGGTTTCGCCCGGAGGACCAATCGGCTAAACAGGGCCAAATCGCATGCCGATACGGGAAAGCATGGTGTCGCTGAAAAAAGGTCTATTCGTAACATTCGAAGGCGGGGAAGGTGCCGGCAAGTCGACGCAGCTCCGCCTGCTAGCCGATTCCCTGCGCGCCCGCGGCTACGAGGTACTGACGACGCGCGAGCCGGGTGGTTCTCCCGGCGCCGAGGCGGTGCGTCACGTGCTGCTTTCGGGGGCTGCGGAATCCTTCGGAGTGCGGATGGAGGCGATTCTCTTTGCCGCAGCCCGCAGCGACCATGTCGAGGAGGTCATCCGGCCATCGCTCGACAAGGGCATTATCGTGCTTTGCGACCGCTTCATGGATTCTTCGCGCGTCTACCAGGGCATCACCGGCAATCTCGAACAAAGCTTCGTCGAAAGCCTGGAGCGGGTAGCAATCGACGGTGTCGTGCCGGACCGCACCGTGATCTTCGACCTGCCCGCCAGCGTCGGCCTCGAGCGGGCGCAACGCCGCGCCGGCGACGACAATCCCGATCGTTTCGAAAAGGAACAGCTAGAGACCCACGAGAAGCGGCGCGACGCCTTTCTCGACATTGCCAGACGCGATTCCGAGCGGTGCCGGGTGGTGGATGCGACGCAGCCGGTTGAGGCCATCGCCGCCGAGGTGCTTTCGCTTGTCGAAGCACTTCTGCCGCATGGCGACGGCACGGACACGTCCGCCGAGGAAGCCGTGTCATGAGCGAAAGAGCCGGGGTCCTTGATGGCGCCATTGCGCCCGCTGAGAACAATCGCCTGTTCGGCCATGAGCAGGCGGAAGCCTTCCTGGCGCAGAGCTATCGCTCCGGCAAGGGGCACCACGCGATCCTGATCGAAGGGCCGGAAGGGATCGGCAAGGCGACGCTTGCCTTCCGCTTTGCCCATCACATCCTAAAAAATCCTGAACCGGCCGATGCGCCTGAAACGCTTGCCGACCCGGACCCGACCTCTGCGATCGGCAGGCAGCTTGCCTCCGGCGCCTCACACAATCTCCTGCACCTGGCCCGCCCGATCGATGAAAAGACGGGAAGGGCGAAGGGGGCGATCACCGTCGACGAGGTCCGGCGCGCGGGCAAGTTCTTCAGCCAGACCTCCGGCACGGGCAATTGGCGCATCGTCATCATCGATCCGGCCGACGATCTCAATCGCAATGCGGCCAACGCCATCCTGAAGATCCTCGAGGAACCGCCGCGCCGCTCGCTGTTCCTGGTGCTGACGCATGCACCCGGAAAACTGCTGCCGACGATCCGCTCGCGCTGCCTGCCGCTGCGACTGAAGCCGCTCGACGCAGCACCGCTCGGCCAGGCATTGGCCCATCTCGGTTTCGATCTCGAGGGCGAGAATGCCGGGCGCATCATCGCAGCCGCCAGCGGCAGCGTCGCCGAGGCGCTGAAGCTGATCAACTATGGCGGACTGGAAATCGCGGCAACCTTCGAGGGCATCCTTGCAGGGCAGGGACCGTCTGTCCGGAAAAACATGCACAAGCTCGCCGATGCCCTCGCCGGCAAGGACAGCGAAACGATCTTCGATTTCTTCCAGGCCCTTGCCAGCGATCGCATCATGCGCGAGGCGCGGGAGGCGGCCGTTTCGGGCGATATCATGCGCGCCGAACGCTTCGCCCGACTGTCAGCCTCCGTGACCGAGCGACTGACGGTCAGCGATGCCTATAATCTCGACCGAAAGCAGACCATTCTGTCGCTGCTCGACGATATGAAAGCGGCGCTATAGCGCCGGCTGAAAACGCCATTTTCGCTCGATCGCCGCCTGGAGGTCCAGCTTGTGGTGTTGCGCGAAGAGCAGGACGTGCCCAAGAAGGTCTGCGGTCTCGTCGGCCATCTGTGCCCGGAGGTCGTCCGGCGATTTCCCCTGGGACCGCCCGCGACCGCTCAGCTTGTTCCAGGCCTGGGTCAGTTCCCCCATTTCCTCCTGCATCTTCAAAATGAACCAGTCGGGGTCGCGCTCGATCCCGTGCGCGGCGGCATAGCCGGCCGACGCGGTTTCAAATTGGCTGCCAAGTTGATCCAGCACGACTCACCCCTTCATTTGTTTCCTGTTTGTTCTAAATCTTGCACGCGGGGCGCGCAAGGAGGAGGGCGGTGGCGGCGGCCGCTTCGGCCGGGCTTTTCATGGATCGCATGTTTCTTCCTAACAGCGTATGCGCTAAGAGCGTGCGTAGCTTAATCCGAGATAGATCGAATCCGCCTATGAGAGACACGTCCCCCTTCTACATCACGACAGCGATTTCCTACCCGAACGGCAAGCCGCACATCGGCCATGCCTATGAACTGATCGCGACGGATGCCATGGCGCGCTACCAGCGCCTCGACGGACGTGAGGTTTTCTTCCTGACCGGCACGGACGAGCACGGGCAGAAGATGCAGCAGACGGCGCGCAAGGAAGGCGTGACGCCGCAGGAACTTGCCGACCGCAATTCGGCCGAATTCCAGAAGATGGCCGTGGCCCTGAACGCGTCCAACGACGATTTCATCCGCACGACCGAGCAGCGCCACCATCAGGCGTCGCAGGACATCTGGATCCGCATGGGCGAGGCGGGCGACCTCTACAAGGACTCCTACGCCGGCTGGTATTCGGTGCGCGACGAAGCCTATTATCAGGAGAACGAGACCGAGCTGCGCGCCGACGGCGTGCGCTACGGCCCGCAGGGGACGCCGGTCGAGTGGGTCGAGGAGCAGAGCTACTTCTTCAAGCTGTCCGAATACCAGGACAAGCTGCTGAAGCACTACGAAGAGAATCCGGATTTCATCGGCCCGGCCGAGCGCCGCAACGAAGTGATCTCCTTCGTGAAGTCCGGCCTCAAGGACCTCTCGGTTTCGCGCACCACCTTCGACTGGGGCATCAAGGTGCCGAACGATCCGGCGCATGTCATGTATGTCTGGGTCGACGCGCTGACGAACTACATCACCGCGACCGGTTATCTCGACGATCCCAAGGGCCCGCGCGCCAAGTTCTGGCCAGCGAACATCCATGTGATCGGCAAGGACATTATCCGCTTCCACGCGGTCTATTGGCCGGCGTTCCTGATGTCGGCCGGCCTGCCGCTGCCCAAGCGCGTCTTCGCGCACGGCTTCCTGCTCAACAAGGGCGAGAAGATGTCGAAGTCGCTCGGCAACGTCGTCGACCCGTTCAACCTCGTCGAGCATTTCGGTCTCGACCAGATCCGCTATTTCTTCCTGCGCGAGGTGTCGTTCGGCCAGGACGGCAGCTATAGCGAGGAAGGGATCGCGACCCGCATCAATTCCGACCTTGCCAACGGCATCGGCAACCTGGCGAGCCGCTCGCTGTCGATGATCGTCAAGAACTGCGACGGCCAGGTGCCCGTGTGCGGCCCCCTGACCGACGAAGACAAAGCGATGCTGGCCGCCGCCGACGCGCTGCACGAGATCACGCGCGACGAGATGGGTAAGCAGATGATCCACCGGGCGCTGGCGGCGATCATCGCCGTCGTCTCCGAGACCGACCGCTACTTCGCCGGCCAGGAGCCCTGGGCGCTGAAAAAGACCGATCCAGCGCGCATGGGCACAGTGCTTTACGTGACGGCCGAAGTCGTGCGCCAGATCGCAATCCTGCTTCAGCCGTTCATGCCGGAATCCTCGGCGAAGCTGCTCGACCTGGTGGCTGCACCCGCCGACAAGCGCGACTTCGCAGCGCTCGGCGAGGCCGGACGTCTCGCCTCGGGCACGCCGCTCGAGGCGCCGAAGCCGGTCTTCCCGCGCTATGTGGCACCCGAAGCGCAGTAAGGCATCTTGAGCATGCTGATCGATACCCATTGCCATCTGGACTTCCCCGATTTCGAAGCGGAGCGCGACGCAATCGTCGCGCGGGCGCGCGAGGCCGGTGTCGGGCAGATGATCACGATCTCGACCCGCGTGAAGCGGTTCGAGACGATCCTTGCGATCGCCGAGGCCTATCCGAACGTCTTCTGTTCCGTCGGCACCCATCCGCACAACGCCGACGAGGAGCTTGATATCACCACCGAGGATCTCGTGCGGCTTTCGGCCCATCCGAAGGTGGTGGCGATCGGCGAGGCGGGTCTTGATTACTTCTATGACAATGCGCCGCGCGAGGCCCAGGTCGAGGGCCTGCGTCGTCACATTGCGGCGGCCCGCGAGACCGGCCTGCCGCTCGTCATTCACAGCCGCTCGGCCGATGAGGACATGGCGGCGATCCTGACCGAGGAAACCGGGAAGGGGGCCTTCCCTTTCCTTCTGCACTGCTTCTCTTCCGGTCCGGAGCTCGCCCGTGTCGGCGTGGAGCTCGGCGGCTACGTGTCCTTTTCGGGCATCCTGACTTTCCCGAAATCCGAAGAGCTGCGTGAAATCGCCAAGACCGTGCCGCATGACCGGATGATCGTCGAAACCGACGCGCCGTACCTCGCGCCGAAGCCGTTCCGCGGCAAGCGCAACGAGCCGGCTTACGTTGCCCATACGGCAGCCGTGCTTGCCGAGACGATCGGCGTGACCACTGAGGAGATTGCAAGGATCACCACGGAGAATGCCTTCCGCGTCTTCTCCAAGATGCCGAGGCTCTGACGTGGCGTTCCGGCGCACTTTCACCATCCTCGGCTGCGGCTCGTCACCAGGCGTGCCGCGCATTACCGGGGACTGGGGCGCCTGCAATCCTGACAATCCGAAAAACCGGCGCATGCGCGCGGCCTTGCTCGTCGAGCAAATCGCGCCCGACGGCGGCAAGACGACCGTCGTCATCGACACCGGGCCGGATTTTCGTGCGCAGATGGTCGCAACGGACGTGCGCCACATCGATGCGGTGATCTATACCCATTCCCATGCCGACCATCTGCACGGGATCGACGACTTGCGCGGTTACGTCATCGAAAACCGCAGACGGGTGCCGATCTGGGCCGATGCCTATACGATGGGCCGTATTCGCGAGGGGTTTGGTTATTGCCTGGAATCACCGCCAGGCAGCGGCTATCCACCGATCGTCGAGCCGCACATCATTGCCGATGATCTGTCGCCGGTGGTGATATCAGGCGCCGGCGGGCCGATCGCGTTCCGGCCGCTGATGCAGTTTCACGGCAATATTCATTCTCTGGGCTTCCGCATCGGCGACTTTGCCTATTGCAGCGATGTCAGCGATTTTCCGGCCGAGACCATTGCCAAGCTCGGCGACCTCGATCTGCTGGTGATCGATACGCTGCAGTACAAGTTCCACCCGAGCCATCTGTCGCTGGTGCAATCGCTCGGCTGGATCGAGCGCCTCAAGCCGAAGCGGGCGGTGCTGACACACATGCACGTGCCGCTGGATTACGACACGGTGCAAGGCGAGACGCCTGATCATATCGAACCGGCATACGACCTGATGCGGCTCGAATTCGATGTCGATGATCCTACGCTCGGCGCCTAAATCAGATTAGAATAAATCTCTAATATACTGATTTATTTCGAGAAATATGCCGTCAGGTTGGCGCGAATGCGATCCAGAACCGTCGCACCCGACAGATCCGGAACGAAGCGCTGGCCGGTGATCTTTTCGAAGGCTTCGATATAGACTGCCGAGGTCTGCTCGATGAGATCAAGTGGAATTTCCGGGATCGGATCCTTGTAGGGATCGCAGCGCGCAGTGACCCAGGCACGGACGAAATCCTTGTCGAAACTCCTGGGACGTTCGCCGCGCTCGAAGCTTTCCTGGTAGCTGTCGGCGATCCAGTAGCGGCTGCTGTCGGGTGTGTGGATCTCGTCGGCGAGAATGATCGTGCCGTTTTCGTCGGTTCCAAACTCGTATTTGGTGTCGACGAGGATCAGGCCGCGTTCGGCGGCGCGCTCTTGACCGCGGGCAAACAGCGCAAGCGCATATTGCCAGACGGTATCGAGCTGTTCCTTCGTCAGCAGTCCTTGCTCGAGGATCGCTTCGACCGAAAGCGGCTCGTCATGGCCGCCGTCGAAAGCCTTGCTGGTGGGCGTGATAATTGCCTGGGGAAGCTTCTCATTGTCGCGCATTCCGTCCGGCAGGGTGATGCCGTACATCTCGCGCTCGCCGTTGCGGTATTTCGTCAGGATCGAGGTGCTGGTCGTTCCGGCGAGATAACCGCGCACGACGACCTCGACCGGCAGGATGTCGAGCCGCTTGCCGATGACGACATTGGGGTCCGGATAGCTGACCACATGGTTCGGGCAGATGTCGGCGGTTTCCTCGAACCAGTAGCGCGCCGTCTGCGTCAGCACGTGACCCTTGTTCGGGATCGACGTCAGGATGACGTCGAAGGCGCTGAGGCGGTCCGTCGCGATGATGATGCGGTGGCCATCGGGCAGGTCGTAGTTTTCGCGAACTTTGCCTTTGTAGCGGTTTGGCAGTTCCGGAATGAAAGCATCTGAAAGAACGCGCAATTCGCTCATCACATCTGGCCTTGAAAATGAGGTGTTTGGTTCGGGAACGCTAAGCAGGCTGGAAAGGCCGGGTCAAGCTCGCCAAGGCAACGTTCAGCCGCAATCCATGCTTTCCGGCATATACATTAGTTCCATAATCTATCTTATGTGATCTTTGCATGTAGCCGCAAAGTTAAAGTGTCCTGATCCTGCAAAGTTGGAATGTCACTCTCCCCGGGTTTTGATGACCTGGGAGATTGCGGATGGGATTGATTGCG
>NZ_LMEG01000037.1:0-10177 GCF_001426275.1 Ensifer sp. Root423
TGTAACTCCGGTCGGGCTACGCCCTCCCTTCGTCACACCCCCGCCGCCGAGTCTCATCCTGATTGACGCTGAATCTCACCTTGATTGCCGCCGCGCACCTTGCCGCATCACCGAAGTGGGGCGTTCGTCTGCGCAGAACGCCACGCCGAAATAGACATCTTTTCAGCAATGCCTCCTTCAATCACCAGCACGCTATCGAAGAAATCAATTCCGCCCTCCGATTGGATCGAGGAGGTATCGTGCATAATGGCAATAACCGTCGCCTCCGGGCAAATCTCTTTGATCGCTTGATAAAACGCTTGCACCGCCTGCCCATCAAGAGCGCTTGTTGCCTCGTCAAGGAAGAGCAAACCCGGCTTCAGCAACAGGACTTTCGCAAGAACAAGCTTCTGCTTTTCACCCCCGGACAACAGCTTGTCCCACTGCTGCCCCTCGCGTCCTTCATCAAAGAGCTCCCCAGAAATTTCATGGAGCCCCGCTTCTTCAAGCGCCGTGGAAACCGCAGCGTCCTTATGCTCACGGGCGTCATCCGGAAGACAGACGAGATCCTTCAGGCAAACGCCCTGTAGTTTGACCTCCTGGGCCGCAAAGAGAGTTCGCAAACCGTCCGGCAACGTGATCTTGCCCCGACCGTGCGGCCAAAGACCGTTTATCGCCTTGAGAAGTGAGGTCTTTCCACTCCCCGATTCACCCATCACCAAAGTCCACTCGCCCGGAGCGAAATTGAGTTCGATGGCGGTCAAAAAGGGCTCGTCCTCACCAGTATGGAGGAGCTCGACCGAATGGATGGTCAAGCCGCCTTCTACGGCTTCCGCTATGGTATATTCAAACGCGGCGGGTCCACTTTGAGCATAGTAGTCTTGTGGTCGCTGCACCGTTTCTATCGCTTCCGCAAGCTCTGTTATGCGCCGCGCGTCCGCCCGCAGTGTCGCGATGTCAGGCATCGCATGAATAAACCATGAGCAATCGTTGATGAGGGCCGTCGCTAGTTCGGCACCGGTGACATAGTCTTGTAGGCTGATGGTCTTGTCGACATAGGGAAGCAGGCCCGGCGCGTAGGCCACGATGCGTGAGCCGATGAAACTATGCACCAGCTCAAAGCCCATATAGCCGGCAGTAATCCGATTGAGCCTCGCCCATGTGTGGTCAATATCTTGATACCGGCGCACATTGAGCGCCTTTTGCGCGGGCTCCCCTCTGATAACCGCAACGTGAAAACTGCGGCGCAAGAACTGGTTGAGTTCGCTGCGATAACTGCCTTCCGCCGATTGAATGCGGATAGACAGCCCCTGAAGGATACCTCCCAGCTTGGCCGCAATGAATGTGTTGAGGGGCACGTAGATCGCAATCGCCAGCAGCGTCAGGAAGGCGCTGCCGTAGCCCCCAAGAACGTCAAGCCCTCGGATCGGGCTCGACGTTTCGATCAGCTTACCGCCAACGAACGCGAGCGATAGCACCACCCCGGCGATGCCGATGCCCAGACCGATTGCACCGCCGGTCATGCCCTTTATTGCTTCCTGCACCCGCTGATCGATGTTGTCCGGCGATGACGTGTTCCCTTCACCCGCTCCACCAAAGCCATTTTGTTGCAAGTGGAAGTGGGTGTGACTGGAATCGAGAAGTGCCTGATTGAAGCGTTCATCCAACCACTGGCGCCATTTTCGGTGTAGGCTGGTCGAAAGGAAGTGACGGACCGCAGTAAACCCCGCGTCCCTTGTGATCGCGATCGCAGCAAGCGTCGCTGCGGTCTTTAGAAGCGACGCAGGCGTTGTCGGTACCGTAGGGTGGTGGAAATTCGCGATCCGATTGACCAATTCGCCTGAGGTCAGCGCGAACCATACGCTTGCCTGAGCCGACAATCCGGTAAGCAGCAGGATGAGAATGGTCAGGCCCCAAGCGTCTCTCCAGCGATTAGAGAGCCAGTAAGCGAGCAACAGCCCCCAGAAGCTACGCATCGAGGATACGGGGCTGCTTGGGCGCCGCCGTTTCTCGCCGAAGAACCGTTTAACCCGTGCTGTTGCCCGATGCGCCTTGCCGCGCACGACTTCACTCAAGCTCATCTTCCTGAATTGGAGTAAGGATGGGACTTGTCAAATGCTGATGATCTGATGGCCGACGAAAAGCAGGGTCCTTGCAAGCGATTTGGTCGCGACTGGTGATCAGGAGGATCTTAAGGCCGGCAGCCTACTCGCCGTAGGGCCAATAGCTAAGCGGCGACGCCGGAACGTGAGTTCAACATCGGAGGCCAGACATCAAGTATCGCTACGTCGTAGTCGGCAACCGCGCGGTGCTGGACACTGGCACTCGTAGTGTCGTTCAGATTATCAACTGAGGATGCTGGACGAGTTACAGAGGCTTCCCTGCGGGAATCGGTCCTTCACTTCAGCGCAGCGGTTTTTTCGAAAGTGTCCGGCAAGCGGGCGCAGTTTCTGTTGAGGCGGGGAGACCGCGCTTCTCGTCGTGAAACCTGATTTGTCCCACGGGAGGCCGTGGCACGGAACCTGTGCGCCGCTTTCTGGTTGGGTGGGAGGAGAGGAGTTGCATATGAGCAAAACGGTGCGCCTCGGGCACCACCGACCAGTCTCCTCGTCGGGAAGGCCCGGACGAGAGCAAAGGGGTATCTCCCAGCGAAAGACGGACCAGATTCCGATCGCGACGCTGTGGGCGAAAACAACTGAGAACCGGAGCGTCCATCCGATGCGTTGAAGACAAAAAAATGAAGCGAAGGGCAATGCGCTCCTTCGCAGGCGGACGGAAAAGCAGCGGCGTTGCAAGCGCAAAACAACTGCGTGACGGGTCCAAGGATAGGCCATCGTCAGGCGCCGGGCCATGATACTCCGTGGGCTTTGACGAAAAATAGCCGGATCGCGCCGAGTAACAGCCAAATTCACAATCTTCAGGTCTCAGGACAAGGTCTGCGCCGTCCTCGGCGCAGAACCTTCGCGCTAGAAGGCAATGCTTCCTGCCATGAAGGCAAGGACGAGAAACAGCACGAATATCGCCAGAGCGACGTAAAAGAGGATCTTCGCTATACCAGCACTTGCTGCAGAAACACCCGAGAAGCCAAGCAAGCCTGCTACGACCGAGATTACAAAAAATATAATAGCCCACTTTAGCATATGTTTCTCCCCGACGGCCGAAACGAATCATCTGGGCATTGAACCCGCAGCCGTGAGTATTGTTCCAGGCGCCTTTAAGTTGTGATCACGCCGGATCGGTGCAAACTCCTGGTCCAATCCATGCCGCAAAGCCGCGGCATCCCTGCTCTCTCTTCCGCCCGCCGATTTACTGGCTCTCGCGGCGGCAGTACGGTCACTGCCGCGCGCATCGTCAGCCATTTTTCGCAGAGTGTTATGCGCTCCTCTATCGCGCGAAGAGCCATGCGAACTGCCGCGACGACTTCTCCTTCGACTTGGTCCCCGTGATCGCCGACGTATCCTTTGTTTGGCGGATCACCCGGCTTTGAGGTTTGCGTAAACCCCTCAAAGAGCGACTCGTGCATTTTGTTCCACTGCGGAACCTTTGAAGCCGGACGGTGTTAGAACCGCTCCCACCAAGGCGAAGGAGGTTGCCATGCCGGAGAAGACTTTAGACATGCTGTTTCACGAAACGTTGAAGGACATTTACTACGCCGAACGGCAGATACTAAAGGCACTGCCTAAAATGGCGCGGGCTGCGCAATCCCCTGATAGCAAGGCCGCTTTCGAAAAGCATCGCGATGAAACGGAAGGCCACGTGGAGCGTTTGCAACAGGTCTTCGAGATCATCGGCAAGCGCGCACAGGGTAAAACCTGTGAAGCTATTCAAGGCCTGATTGCCGAAGGCGAAGAAATCATCGAGGAGTTCAAAGGAAGTCCGGCCCTTGACGCCGGGCTGATATCTGCGGCCCAGGCGGTCGAACACTATGAGATTGCGAGATATGGTACCCTGAAGACCTGGGCCAAGCAGCTTGGGTTGGACGCCGCCGTCGCCTTGCTCGATCAGACCCTTCAGGAAGAGGGTGCGACTGACAAGGCTTTGAGCAAGTTGGCTTTGTCCGCTGCAAATATTAAGGCTGCAGCTTAACTTACGATATACTAGGCGGAGGGCCGATGCGCCCTTCGCCCCCACCCGCGTAACAGCTAGTCTTTTGTGATCTGATGGTTTGCCGCGTCGACCTTCTTTGTTTTGGGCGAGCCGCGATGGCGCAAGAATATCCACTGCAACACAAGCATCAGCGTCGAAACTACAATCGCCGGTTCGGAAAATACTCGAACCAGGACTGGGCGTCGCTAAACGCGACGATACTCGGCTCGGCGCCACGAAATCAATCGATCTTTCCCATGAGCGCGGTGCCGAGGCTGCCGAGAGCAAACGACGCCCCGAAGGCATATATCTGAAGGAAAAGAGCAACGGGCTCGATCGCACGATCATGACCGAGCGCGTGCGGGAAGCTAACGGCGATTACCAGTGCGGTGAGGGCTCCCAGTGCAAATCCAGACGACAAATGCCAGATGAGAAAACGTAATAGCATGGGCATTTTTCAACCTCCTTTATCGAAGAGGTGCCGGCGAGCCGAGATCCCATCTACCTTCCGTCGGCGCGGTCCGTGCATTGGGTGAACCTTGCCCGATGAGATTGTAGGCGGACACGCTTCTTGCGTTTTCCGGTTACAAGCGCTGAGCATTCGTTGGCCGACTGTGATGCCGTCGATCTAAAGCCGAGCTCACTCAGTCATCAGCTTTGACCGAGCCAAACGGTTTCTCCGGCTAGACGACGCCGTGTGCATCGGAATCCGGTGTGTTGTGCGGCTGACATCTCGCGCCGACGTGTCCATGCGCATCTCCGTGCACTCCTCGGCCAGCCGAACATACAAACCACAGTTTCGTTCCAGCGATTTGCGCCGCGGCTTCCCCGAATGAGGAACCATCTACCGAAAGGGCGGTTGGCAGCGAAGTTTCGTCGCCTCGTCGTCGTCGACGTTAGCACGCACGCAGTCCGGATATTGTCGTCGTTGAGCGATATTGATCGAGAGCATCCTCACTGGCCTCGAAGGTCGCGACTGGGGTAGAGGAGCCTAGCCGACAAACCGGCGTTGGCTGACGGCGGTCCGAAGGTGCAGCAGAAGAGGGGGAGGTACTGCCGCGGCTTGCGATATTGCGAGCCAAGAAGATGCACTCACCGGTATCGCGAACAGAGGGTACCGCAAAATGGGCTTTCTGGTGCAGAAGCTGATCGACCACACTCTGCGGCGAGCTTTGGAAATCTGAGGATGCTGCTATTATCCGCAGACTTAGGCACAATGGACAGCCCTAACCCTGTGCGTGCCGGGCGAGCCAATTAAGAAAGCGCAGGAACTGCATTTCGTCGGCGCGAAGTCCGGGTACGGCTTTTGCGTTTGGCCTTACCCGCGGGATTTTCTGCTCGGCTTGCGCAAGAGCGAGGACTGCCGGATGCACGTAGCTCTTACGGCAAACGGCCGGCGTGTTGTGCAGCGCCTCTGCCGCCGCGTTGCACATTTCTTTGATCGTCGGGCGTCGACCCTGAGCGAATGCTTGGCGAGCGGCAGAATATGCGGCAACGCTCCCAGCCCAAGTTCTGAACGTTTTGGCCGAAATTGGCGCCCCGCTGATCTCTGCGAGATAGCGGTTAAAGCGCCCCGACTCGATTGGCTCGGGTTTTCCATCTTGCCCCACGGATACGAAGAGCTGGCGGCCCGGGAGTTCGGCGATTCCCTCAAGTAAGCGTTGCAGTCGCGGATTTCTCAGCCGTCTTCGGATACGTTTCCCGCCCTTGCCCTTGAAGTTGAGCTCGATGCTATCGTCGGTAATCTTGAGGTGGCGCTTGAGAAGCGTTGCGGCGCCATAGCTCCCGTTCTCCTTCACGTATGTCGAGTTTCCGATGCGAAGGGGCGCGTGGTCGAGCAGCGCCGCAAGAGCAGCAAGTACGGTGAAAGGGTCGTCCACAGGCCCCTCCATATGCTTGCGGATCCGGCGTCGCAGGCGGGGGAGCGTTTTAGCAAAAGCTGGAAGCTGGCTGTATTTGGCGTTGCTTCGCATCTCCTGCCATGCTTGGTGATATCGATATTGCTTTCGACCACGCGCATCATAACCTGTCGCCTGCAGATGACCGTTTGCCTGCATGCAGATCCAGACGTTCTCGTAAGCTGGGGGCAAGCCAAGCGCTTGGATACGGGCAAGAACGCGGGAATCTTTTAGCTGTTCACCGTTCGGACGCCGATAGACAAAGCCGCTTGAGGAACGAAACCGGGTGTAACCCGGTTCAGTGTCGGAGACGTAGATGAGGTCGGCGCCATCGCCTACCTGCGGACTTTCCCGCCGGCTCAATCAGATCCGTCCCATCAGAAGGAGGATCACAAGAACGACCACCACCACACCCAGAACGCCAGACGGACCGTAACCCCAGCCGGATGAATGGGGCCAGGCCGGAAAAGCGCCGATGAGCAGCAGGATGAGAATGACTAGAAGTACGGTTCCAAGCATTTTGCGGTCTCCTTACACAGCGATAAAGTCGTTTTCGTCGGTTTGCTCCCGTACCTGCCGAGCGGGGGCTGATTGATCATCACCCCTTGGTCGTTTGAACGACATATCCATTGTCCGGCTGATCAGGAAACGTTTGGATTTCGACGGTATCAGGCAGACGGGTGGCTACAGCGATGTCGCCTTGATACACGTCCGAAGGGCTGCTCTGCTCAAGTAGGTAGGTTTGAGCTTCGCCCGGTACGATGACTGTTGCAGTTTGCGCAACTGCGCCGCCGCCGCAAGACAGGCTCGCCAGCAAGCTCGCCATGACGGTTCTCTTCATGATCAGCTCTCCTAGTTGTTCCCTCAAACCCGTTTTAGAGCATTTGGTTCCAATGCGCTCCCGGAGCGGCTGCATACCGCCTGACGCCAAAGGTCGGTGACGATGTCTCTTCGACGCGAGAGGTCACAGCAGCGGCTTTAAAGTCCTGGCGTCATGAGCACCTGCTTCAGCGTCTTGAAGGTGGGAGCTCTCGGAAGAGCTGCTAGACAAGGAGGATGAACGCGAGGAAGCAATTGGATGCCGCTACGGCGACCGTCGGGACTCGATGTCTTCCGACGTAGCGGTTGCTAGCGGCGAGGTGACGCTTGCGTGGGAAGTAACGAGCAGGCAGGCCAAACACCGGGCTGAAGATTGTGCCGAATTGTTCTCCGGAGTTTCCCACGTTCAGAACAACTTACGGGTCCGCTCAACGACAAAGACGGTGACCGTGCCCCTGGGCAACCCACCTGATAAGGTCGCACAGCCGCATTCGTTCGAGCGCCCCTGACCACAGCGGCGAGCGGCGTTCGGATTCATCGGATGCCCGGTACGCTCGCTGACTTTTCGTGACTCATTTGCCAGGGCAGGATGTCCTGGGGCTTGGAAGCTTGGCTTCTCGCTGTCGACAGCGTATCCTTCTTAAGCGCCGCCATAGGCGGCGAGGACGACCGAAAGAGCGGCATTCGGATAACCAAGGTTTGAGACGATGGCACCGGGAAAAAAAGCCGAGGATGAAAACGAGGAGTTGCTGGTAGGCGGTGTGGCGTCCCGACCGGTCGAGAGCTATGAGGTGCCAGTTGATGACGTACCGGATCGATTGCTGATCCTTGCCATTAGGCTGCAACGAGCCCTGGACAAGCGGCAGGCGACGAAATCGATCAGCAGGCCCTCGCGCCGGAAACACTGAGGTGGTCAGAATGCAAAAGGATGGCTTGTGATGCCGGACCTGCAGCAATTGCGGGTGTTAGTTGCTGAGGACGAATTTTTTGTCGCAAATGATATCGCACTTTGGCTCGAAAAGGCCGGTGCGACAATAATTGGCCCGACGCCCACAGTAAAAGAAACGTTGAAGAGCCTTGCTCAGGCTTTCGACGTTCAAGTTGCTGTTCTGGATATCAACCTCAATGGCGAGCTGATCTTTCCCGTGGGGGACGAACTCGCGCTCAGATCGGTACCCGTGGTCTTTTTTAGTGGTTACGACGACATGAGCGTGCCCGAACGGTTCCGGTCGGCCGCACGGTTAAGCAAGTGTGCAGGCGCGTCGGATCTCGTAAATGCTGTCTTTGAGCAACACCTCCAAAATCTGTCAAACTTTGCGCCGCTATATGTCGGACTAACCGATCAATCGATCTGTGAACTTATACCGGGGCTGCGCTACAGGGCGCGGCTCCTGATGGCCGGAGCGCCTCCCGAGGCCGCCGACCTGCTCGTTGAGCGTACGCTTGAGCGCGCTATCGCGCTAGCCGGGACAAGGCGCAGGTCTCAGGGCCTCGATGCCTGGTTGCACGATTTATTGGCGGCCATCCATGACGAGAGCCCGTATGGACTGAATTAAGACATTTGACGCGGTGCGAAAGCCGTGATGGGTGTGAATGGGCGGTTCCCGGACCTCGTCCGGATTTGGCGTTCTCTTCTCATCCGGCATGTCTTCGGAGTCGGGCTCCCTGATCGGGCGCGGCCCCTCGTTCGGCGGTGGTACAGGCGGCAATCGCTCGCCCGGATCGCGGCGGTGAGGATTCATGTCCTTGCTCCTCGTTTCATGAGGAGAACAAGGTGCACTGTGCTTGGTTCCGAGAAGTTGCGCGTTCGATCGAGCTTGACGGCGAGTACCGCGTCATAGCTTCGAAGGACTTTGACCGCATCCAACGACGCGATGACCTTATCCGGCACAACGTCCGCGTCCTCCGCCGCAACCGCAAGATTCGCCCGGCCCCCTCCCGGGCCGGGGCGCAGACACTTCAAGGCTATCCAACTATGAGCGGAACCGCGCGGCCTCGTCCCATTTACCTGTTGGCATCGTTTGGGGTTAATTCTCCCTTGGCGCGCCCGAGCCTCACTGCCGGGTGGGGGTGCGGTCTGTCGGAACCGTGCCTTACGGGCTCTCGGTGCTCGGAAGTTGTTCAGTGCTCCGCGGCTTTTCCATCGGAGCCTGGTGTGAGGGCTCTACCGATCCTGTTTGACTGGCGTCGGGCTGGCTCCATTCTACAAATCCCCATGCGAGCAGCGCCAGGAAAAGACTTGCGGCAAGCACCAGGAAAACACGGACACCCATTCCCGCCTGACGGGTTTCCCGCGCCGAGAACCTCGTCCGGTTAGCGCCGTGGGTCGTTTCCTGGGTTCGCCTCGTTCATCAAGCTGCTCGGCCATCACGTTTCTCCATTGCCATTTCCGTCAATGCGGTCCTCGGCTCGAAGGTCATCATCCCTTCGACCCGCCAGACCGGGTCAACGAATATCAATCGCTGCCGTCGCCAAAGGTTCCCGATGGCGGCAGAACGAGCGGCCGGTCCGTTGTATGCTGGGAGCGATATGGTGCTGCGGACGTTTGAGCGAGCAGAGCTTCATTCGGGTAATCGTGTCCTGTCCCATCGCCCGCTGCACGAGAATGCCTGCGACGAAAAACAAGATGAGCAGAAAAATATTGCCTCCAAGAGGTGCATTTCGAGCCACCAGATTCCCTTCTTTAGCGCGGGATATGGATGCTGGTTTTCCAGCCGGCTGTCCTTAACCGCCCTCGGCATAAGCACGAGATCGTCGATGAGGCGGGCACGTTCGTGCTCCGCCATCTCCGACCGCGGATCCTCAGAAGAGACGGGTGTATCGTAACCAGGACCCCGAAATGCGCGAAGACTGCCATAGGGCGGTCGGTTTGCGCGACGGCGCCTCAGCATCGGGCCGGTAGTGACCGCCGGTTTCGCCGGTTGCGATCTTATGGATGGAGTAAGGAAAATCGTCGTTCCAACTGAATGAAAACCTGGTCGGCCTGTGCGGCAGTCGATAAGGGATCAGATCACGCCTGTGCTCCTCGTCTCCAACGACGAGAGGTGTCAAGCGAAGTGAAGATTTGACCCCGCCTATTGCCTCACCCGGGGATGTTACTGACGTTGGGGGCACTGCGCTGTGGTGGGAGGATACGGGCGCGCGTACGTCCACGCCCCAAGCCTGGACGGCATCGAGCCGCAGCCATCGAAGCCGAACTCGCTCAGCCAGTATACCGCATTCTCGAAAAATTACGGCCTAGGAACTCTGGCTCTGTCAAGGTCATCGAGACCCCCTTCAGCCCCCCCGATTACATATATCAAGCGTCATCGTGAACTGGTCCTTAGGCGACACGCAAATCTGGTCCGCCAAGGGTGTTTAGTTACTCTCCATACCGGCTGCCGTCGTGGACTTCT
>NZ_LMEG01000038.1:0-2587 GCF_001426275.1 Ensifer sp. Root423
AACAATCATCTTCATGCCGCTTGAAGAGGCACAGCTGTTCTTCAACGCCGAGGGACTGGTTCAGTCGATCGAGATCTTCGTCGAACATCCAGATGTCGTTGAGGAGTTGCGCCAGCCGATCGAGGACGCGGCCGGACGGCAGATCTTCATCACCGACTGGCGCGACCGCAACAAGACCTTCTTCTCCGCGCTCCAGGTGGAGCGCAACGTGATGTTCATGATCCTGACGCTAATCGTGCTGGTCGCGGCGCTCAACATCATCTCCGGCCTGATCATGTTGGTGAAGGACAAGGGCAGCGACATCGCGATCTTAAGGACCATGGGCGCGACCTCCGGCTCGGTGATGCGCATCTTCTTCATGACGGGGGCTGCAATCGGCGTCGCCGGAACGGTCGCGGGCGTGGCGCTCGGCGTCGTCGTCTGCCTCAACATCGAATCCATCCGACAGTTCTTCTCCTGGATCTCCGGAACGACGCTGTTTAGCCCAGAGCTTTATTTCCTCAGCCAGCTTCCGGCCGACATGAACGCAGACGAGACTGCACTCGTCATCGTCATGGCGCTGACCCTTTCCTTCCTCGCCACGATCTTTCCGGCCTGGCGCGCCTCGCGCCTCGATCCGGTGCAGGCCCTGCGTTACGAATGACAAGGACATCACCTCAATGAATGCGCGCGTGGCACTGCAGCTTTCCGGCGTCGAACGACACTATGGGGAAGGCGAGACGTTCCTTTCCATCCTCAAGGGTGCGGACTTCACGCTGAGAAGCGGCGAGACTGTGGCGCTGGTCGCGCCGTCAGGGACCGGAAAATCGACGCTGCTGCATGTGGCGGGTCTGCTGGAACGCCCCGATAGCGGCGAGGTGCTGGTCAACGGGGTGTCCTGCGGCGGGCTCAATGACGATCGGCGCACGGCGATCCGTCGCAACGAGATCGGTTTCGTCTACCAGTTCCACCACCTGTTGCCTGAGTTCTCGGCGCTCGAAAACATCATGATGCCGCAGTTGATCGCCGGTCTGCCCAAGGCGGAAGCCGCGGAGCGGGCTGGGGCGTTGCTCGACTATATGCGCATCGGCCACCGCGCCGATCACCGCCCGGCGGAACTTTCCGGCGGCGAGCAGCAGCGCGTTGCGATTGCGCGTGCCGTTGCCAACGCGCCGCTCGTTCTCCTTGCCGACGAACCGACAGGCAATCTCGATCCGGAGACCGCCGGTTATGTCTTCGAGGCGCTGGAAGCGCTGGCACGGCAGTCGGGCCTCGCGGCATTGATCGCGACGCACAATCACGAGCTCGCCGGACTGATGGATCGGCGGGTGACGATCGAAGACGGCAAGGTCGTCGAGATGAAGTGAGTGTGCCGGAGGGCGGACGCGACGACCACTCGGACGCCGCCACGTCAGCCTGCCTTTCGCTGGCGCACGTACAAGTCTCTCGACGTAAATCTAGACCGCCGTCGATGATCGTCGAAGCGGTGATCGACAAGCTGGTCGCAACGAAGTGACGAGGCGAGGGAAGGCAGGATGACCGCCGTGACTGAAAATCAGGTGCAGGCCGCAGAGCGGCCTGAAAAGTCCTCCAGCCGACCNCGAGGGAAGGCAGGATGACCGCCGTGACTGAAAATCAGGTGCAGGCCGCAGAGCGGCCTGAAAAGTCCTCCAGCCGACCCTTTTCCGCCTTCGAGCGTTTGGTGGCGTGGCGCTACCTGCGCTCCAGGCGCAAGGAAGCCTTCATCTCTGTCATCGCCGGCTTCTCCTTCATCGGCATCATGCTCGGCGTGGCGACGCTGATCATCGTCATGGCCGTCATGAACGGCTTCCGCACCGAACTCATCTCCCGCATCCTCGGCATCAACGGCCACATGATCGTCCAGCCGATCGACGGTCCGCTCAACAATTATGCCGAGCTTGCGACTAAATTCTCGGGCGTCAAAGGCGTCACCATGGCGATCCCGATGGTCGAAGGCCAGGTTCTGGCGCAAGGGGTCGGTGACAGTTCGACCGGCGCGCTGGTGCGCGGCATCCGCGCCGACGACTTGAGCAAGATGAAGTCGGTTTCTGACCACATCCAGTCCGGCGATCTCGTCGGCTTTGCCTCCGGCTCTGGCGTGGCTATCGGTNAATTATGCCGAGCTTGCGACTAAATTCTCGGGCGTCAAAGGCGTCACCATGGCGATCCCGATGGTCGAAGGACAGGTTCTGGCGCAAGGGGTCGGTGACAGTTCGACCGGCGCGCTGGTGCGCGGCATCCGCGCCGACGACTTGAGCAAGATGAAGTCGGTTTCTGACCACATCCAGTCCGGCGATCTCGTCGGCTTTGCCTCCGGCTCTGGCGTGGCTATCGGTTCGCGCATGGCCGAACAGCTTGGCATAACGGTCGGCGGAACGATTACGCTGACCTCGCCCAACGGCGACGTGACGCCGCTCGGCATGAACCCGCGTGTGAAGGCCTATACCGTCTCGGCGATCTACGAGATCGGCATGTCGGAATATGATTCAACAATCATCTTCATGCCGCTTGAAGAGGCACAGCTGTTCTTCAACGCCGAGGGACTGGTTCAGTCGATCGAGATCTTCGTCGAACATCCAGATGTCGT
>NZ_LMEG01000039.1:0-1225 GCF_001426275.1 Ensifer sp. Root423
AGAAGTCCACGACGGCAGCCGGTATGGAGAGTAACTAAACACCCTTGGCGGACCAGATTTGCGTGTCGCCTAAGGACCAGTTCACGATGACGCTTGATAACCGTCGCTTGTTCGACGCCCGAGGCCGCCGCCGCAGAGAGTTACTTTCAAGGACTCGACACGTGACTATCGACAACCTTGGTGTAAGACTTAATTCTTCGAATGTGCAGGGCGGACGGCTTCTGGTGTGGAAGGCGTCGCGATAGCGAGTCGCGCATGCATTTTCTACATTTAATCTCGTGGACGAACCATTTCGCTCACCACATGATCATTATGTTACTTCCGAGGTTTTGTCAATGCCATTGACTCCTTTTGGCATGGCCTTTGAGTCGCGACTGGGCCGCTTCGGACCGGCCACAGGGCACCAAGGATTCAAAGTATATTGTTGACACCGGGCCGTCTTAGTGTCAGTATATCCGGCTTTGCTATAGTATAGACAGCGCCACTTCCCTGTGCTACGGTGCCGTCCGTTAGATGAAACCCATGCATTGTCCCACGGATCTCAGTCCCCGTCGCAGAGGCGGAGGAGGTCGTTTGTTTGGAGTTACGGCGATGATTTTCAATGACACGGTTGGCTTCTATACTAGGCGCGAGGTATGCCGCATGACTACGCTCTCTCCACGGTCGCTCTACCGCTATATCAAGAAGGGGCTGTTCCCCCTTCCAGTGCCATTCTCGAAACGCAGGAAGGTCTGGTGGATCCCGGACGTGCACCAGTGGATCCGCGAACAGCTTAGAAAGCCGCGAAAATGAGTGATACGCTAACAGGATCAAGAGCTTGCGCTGTCAAATCGCGCAAGCTCCAGCACCAGATGAACGCGGGGCATTTTCCGCCAACACCCGCCAAGGCCGCCCTCATCCTGCGCGATACCGGGCCGAGCCGTTCACGACGAGCAATTACCGTAAGAAGCGCATCTGCGGCTCGAACCAGCCTCCTGCAAGGGGCGGCGGTTCATGGCGACTGCCGCACTCAACAGCGCCCCGTTTCCGCAGTGGCGGCCACATGCGGAATCGTTGCCCGGAATGTAGCCCGGAACGCAAAAAAGGCGCCCCGGAGGACGCCTTTTCAAAGCTAAGTAGCTGTAGAATTTGGTTGCGGGGGCAGGATTTGAACCTGCGGCCTTCAGGTTATGAGCCTGACGAGCTACCGGGCTGCTCCACCCCGCGTCCAGCGCAAATCCCTGTG
>NZ_LMEG01000040.1:0-1043 GCF_001426275.1 Ensifer sp. Root423
GGAGATCACCGGCGAGACCGAGAACGGCAGGTCGATCAGCGTCGTCAGGAAGGCCTTGCCCTTGAACTCGAACTTGGCGATCGCCCAGGCGGCGGCCACGCCGAAGACGAGGTTGAGCGGCACGGCGATGGCGGCGACGATCAGCGTCAGGCGGATGGCGGAAAAGGTTTCGGCATCGCCAAGGGCCAGCACGAATTCCGTCACACCCTTGCGCAGCGCCTCGGTAAAGACGGCGGCGAGCGGCAAAAGCAAAAACAGTGCGACGAAGGCGAGCGCCGTGATCGTCAGCGTCAGTCGGGCAAAGCGGCTTTCGGAGGTGGCGGCGGCCAGTTCCGGCAGGGCGGCGCGAGGGCCGGAGGCCGGACTGAGGCCGGGACTGGGTGCTGAGGCGGCGGTCAGGTCATGCGACATAGACATATCTCCGCCGGCTCCAGGCCTGGATCGAGTTGATGAGGAGCAGCATGGCAAACGAGATCGCCAGCATGACAGCGGCAATCGCTGTCGCAGCCGCATAGTTGAACTCTTCGAGCCGGATGACGATCAGCAGCGGGGCGATCTCGGAGACGTAAGGCAGGTTGCCGGCGATGAAGATCACCGAGCCGTATTCGCCGACACCACGGGCAAAGGCGAGCGCAAAGCCGGTGAGGCCGGCTGGCAAGAGCCCCGGCAAAAGCACCCGGCTGATCGTCTGGAAGCGGCTGGCGCCAAGGGTGGCTGCAGCTTCCTCCACTT
Organism: Ensifer sp. Root423; assembly: GCF_001426275.1. Taxonomy (NCBI): domain Bacteria; kingdom Pseudomonadati; phylum Pseudomonadota; class Alphaproteobacteria; order Hyphomicrobiales; family Rhizobiaceae; genus Ensifer; species Ensifer sp. Root423. The sequence continues at coordinate 733 of NZ_LMEG01000040.1, forward strand.
CCTTGTCGATCTCCTCCATGATCGGCTGCACGGTCCTGACCACAAAGGGCAGGCCGACGAAGATCAGGGCGATGACGATGCCGGCCGGAGTGAAGGCGATCTTGAGGCCAAGCGGCTCCAGGAACTGGCCGATCCAGCCGTTCGGGGCATAGAGCGTCGTCAGCGCAATGCCGGCAACCGCGGTCGGCAGCGCAAAGGGCAGGTCGACCATGGCGTCGATCACCCGCTTGCCGGGGAACCGGTAGCGCACCAATACCCAGGCGAGGATGACGCCGAAGACGAGATTGATAACGGCGGCGATAAAGGCCGTG
>NZ_LMEG01000041.1:0-1403 GCF_001426275.1 Ensifer sp. Root423
CGCCGACATCGGCGGCGTGTCGGTTTCGTCCTATCTGCAGAAGGAACGGCTCGGCACCGGCCATGCGGTGCTTGCTGCCCGCGACGCCATCGCAAAGGGGTTCGACGACATTCTCGTCGTTTTCGGCGACACGCCGCTGATCCAGCCTGAACCACTTCGGGCCGCTCGCGAGGGACTTGCGGCCGGCAACGATGTGGTGGTGATCGGCTTCGAGGCGGCAGACCCGTCGGGCTACGGCCGCCTGATCGTMAAGGACGGCGCGCTGSTCGCCATTCGCGAGCACAAGGACGCAACGGAAGAAGAGCGCCGCATCACCTATTGCAACGGCGGCCTGATGGCGATCGACGGTCGCAAGGCACTCGATCTTCTCGGCCGCATCGGTAACGCCAACGTCAAGGGCGAGTATTACCTGACCGACCTCGTGGAGATCGTCCGCGAGATCGGTGGGCAGGCGATTGCCGTCGAGGCCCCCGAAGAAGAACTGACTGGCTGCAACACGCGCGCCGAGCTCGCCTTCATCGAGCGGCTTTGGCAGCAGCGCCGCCGCCACGAGCTGATGCTGTCGGGCGTATCGATGATCGCGCCGGAAACCGTGTTTCTCGCCTGGGATACCGCGCTGGAGCAGGATGTCCTGGTCGAGCCGAATGTCGTCTTCGGCCCGGGCGTGCGCGTCGAGAGCGGCGCGATCATTCATGCCTTCTCGCATGTCGAGGGTGCGACGGTGCGCGCCGGCGCGACGGTCGGTCCGTCGCCCGGGTGCCGATCTCGGCGAAAACTCCAAGGTCGGCAATTTCTGCGAGGTCAAGAAGGCTGAGATCGGCGCCGGCGCCAAGGTCAATCACCTGACGTATATCGGCGATGCGTTCGTCGGCGCAGGCACCAACATCGGCGCCGGCACGATCACCTGCAATTACGATGGTGTGAACAAGCACGAGACGCGGATCGGCGAAAATGCCTTTATCGGCTCGAACTCGTCTCTGGTTGCGCCGGTGACGATCGGCAACGGCGCCCTGGTCGCCTCCGGCAGCGTCATCACCGAGGATGTGCCGGCCGACGCCGTCGCCTTTGGCCGCGCACGCCAGGAGATCAAGCCTGGCCGGGCACGGCTGCTGCGCGAGCGGTACGAGGCGGTGAAGGCAGCCAAGAAGGCGGCGAAGGCTGCCGGTTAGGCCCGTGGTGCCCGCGTGTCCGCGGGTTCGCCTCGGATTTGCTGCATGTCGCTTGATTCCGCTAGGATTCGCGGGAACATGCGGCGGCGTTAAACATTGAAATCGAAAGTGAAATCGGGGCGGATTGCCTCGACCTGCAAATGCTTTACCAAGACAGCGCGCCGGGCGGCATTTCCGCCCTCGTTGAACAGGGGCGCCGATCGCGGCGCGGGGACGAATTCGGAGACGACTATG
>NZ_LMEG01000042.1:0-1160 GCF_001426275.1 Ensifer sp. Root423
CTCTGATTTAAGGAAGGGAGATTTTATCATGGCCATTCTTCTTCTGGCTGACCACGACAGCAACCACCTTTCCGACCAGACCGCCAAGGCGCTGAGCGCGGCCTCGAAAATCGCCAGTGGGACTGGAGCCGATGTGCATGTGCTGGTCGCCGGCGCCGGCGCCAAGGTTGCAGCCGAACAGGCCGCCAAGCTTGCAGGCGTTGCCAAGGTGCTCGTTGCCGACGACGCCTCGCTTGCCAACAACCTGGCAGAGCCGCTGGCGGCCCTGATCGTCTCGCTCGCCGGCAACTACGACACCATCGTGAGCGCCGCCACCTCGGTCGGCAAGAACGTCATGCCGCGCGTCGCAGCCCTGCTCGACGTCTCTCAGGTCTCGGAAATCATCGAGGTCGTCTCTTCCGACACCTTCAAACGTCCGATCTATGCCGGCAACGCCATCCAGACGGTGCAGACGACCGAAGCCAAGCGCGTCATCACCGTGCGCACCGCTTCCTTCGCTTCCGCCCCTGAAGGCGGTTCGGCCGCGATCGAGAGCGTCTCGGCTGCCGCCAACCCGGGCGTTTCCTCCTTCGTCGCCGACGCGCTGTCGTCGTCCGACCGCCCGGAGCTGACGTCTGCCAAGATCATCATCTCGGGCGGTCGTGCGCTCGGCTCGTCGGAAAAGTTCAGGCAAGTGATCCTGCCGGTTGCCGACAAGCTCGGCGCTGCCGTCGGCGCTTCGCGCGCTGCGGTCGACGCCGGTTACGCTCCGAACGACTGGCAGGTCGGCCAGACCGGCAAGGTCGTTGCGCCCGATCTCTACATCGCCTGCGGCATTTCCGGTGCCATCCAGCACCTCGCCGGCATGAAGGACTCGAAGGTCATCGTCGCCATCAATAAGGACGAAGAGGCGCCGATCTTCCAGGTCGCCGACTACGGCCTGGTTGCCGATCTCTTCGACGCTCTGCCGGAGTTGCAGAAGGCTTCGTAGGTCCGTTTTTAAGCGACCGAACCCAGGTGGGCTGACCGTGGTTCGGTTGGCCCTTGCACGCGATTGAAGCATCAACGAAAAGGATACCACAGTGGATGTACGCGCCGCCGTTGCCGTTCAGGCAGGCAAGCCGCTCGAGGTCATGACGGTTCAGCTCGAAGGCCCGCGGGCCGGCGAAGTGCTGATCGAG